>NZ_JBFBIP010000007.1:0-278485 GCF_040685655.1 Microbispora sp. NPDC088329 | reverse complement strand
GCCGCTATGACGGGGTCATGCATGATTCATGCACTGGCTTTTAGCACACTGTTGAGTTCTCAAGAAACGGACGCGACCACCATCACCCGAAACCTTCCGAGAAGGTCCCACGCTCCGGGGCGTTTCGTTTCGTTCGTTGTGCCTTTATTCTGGCCGGTTTCGTTATTCGTGTCAAATCAACTCGATTTGAATCGAATTCCGTTCCTTGCCGAGAATTTCGGCCGCCCCGTTTCCGGGGCAACCCCTCGAACTTACCTGATCCTCGGCACCTCGTCGAATCGTGACGAGACATCCCAAGATCGGGTCAGAAAGAGGGAGTGACTGGGAGTCTAACAGCCGAACCCCTTGGGGTATTCCGACTCGCCGGACCCTCAGCGCTTGAAAAGACTAGCACCAGCCGGGAGGTGCTGGAGACAACTTCCGCAACTTCACAGTCCTGCCCCGTCTCCAGCACTTCCAAACCTCATCTGGCGCATCTACGCCGGCAGCGCGGCGAGCTGGGCTTCGAGACGGGAGATGTCCTCGGCAGCCTGCTCGGCTCGCCGACGCACCTTCGCCACGACGTCCTCGGGTGCCTTGGCCATGAACTGCTCGTTGCCGAGCTTCGCCGTGACCTGCGCCTGTTCCTTGCGCGCCGCGGCCAGGTCCTTCTCCAGCCGCTTCCGCTCGGCGACGACGTCGATGGCACCGGCCGTATCGATCTCCACGAGCACCGTGCCGACGGTGAGCCGTGCTGTCGCGTTGAAGGTGTCCGCCGGGTTGTCCAGGCGCAACAGGACACGGATCGCGTCCTCATGGTCGGCGAGAGCCGTACCGGACAGGGAGAGCCGTGCGGCCACGCGCTGGCCGGGCTTCAGGCCCTGATCCGAGCGGAACCTGCGCACCTCCGTCACAAGGTTCTGCAGTGCGGAGATCTCTCGCACGGCCGCGGAGTCGAGGAGTCCGGGTGAGGGTGACGGCCAGGGAGCGACCACGATCGACTCCCCACCGGTCAAAGCCCGCCACAGCTCCTCCGTCACGAACGGTACGAACGGGTGGAGCAACCGCAGCAGCACATCGAGGACGTGGCCCAGCACGCGTTTGGTGTTCTCGGCCACCGCGCCGCCCTCGGCGAACTGGACCTTGGCCAGCTCGACGTACCAGTCGAAGACCTCATCCCAGGCGAAGTGGTAGAGGGCGTCGGAGACCTTGGCGAACTCGAACTCCTCGAAGGCCGCGTCGACGCTTGTGACCACCTCCTGCAGACGCGACAGGATCCACCGGTCGGCCGCGGTGAGGTCCTCGGGCAGACCGTCGGAGACGGCGCCGTTCATCAACGCGAAGCGGGTGGCGTTCCAGATCTTGTTGCAGAAGTTGCGGGATCCGGCCGCCCAGTCCTCGCTGATCGCCACGTCGGAGCCGGGGTTGGCACCGCGCAGCAGCGTGAAGCGCGTGGCGTCCGCGCCGTACCGCTCGATCCAGTCGAGCGGATCGACGACGTTGCCGAACGACTTCGACATCTTCTTGCCGAACTGGTCGCGCACCATGCCGTGCAACGCCACCGTGCGGAACGGCGGCCGGCCGTCCATCGCGTACAACCCGAACATCATCATCCGGGCGACCCAGAAGAACAGGATGTCGTAGCCGGTGACAAGCACGGTCGTCGGGTAGAAGCGGGCCAGCTCGGGCGTTGCGTCCGGCCAGCCCAGCGTGGAGAACGGCCACAGACCGGAGGAGAACCACGTGTCGAGAACGTCCTGGTCCTGCTCGTAACCGGCCGGCGGCTCCTCATCGGGCCCCACGCAGACCATGTCACCGTCCGGGCCGTACCAGACGGGAATCCGGTGTCCCCACCACAGCTGCCGGGAGATGCACCAGTCGTGCATGTCGTCGACCCAGTCGAAGTAGCGCTTGGCCAGCTCCGGCGGGTGAATGCGGGTGCGGCCGTCGCGCACGGCGTCGCCGGCGGCCTTGGCCAGCGGTGTCACGCTGACGAACCACTGCAGCGACAGCCGCGGCTCGACCACGGTCTTGCAGCGGGAGCAGTGCCCGACCGAGTGCACGTACGGCCGCTTCTCGGCGACGATACGGCCCTGCTCGCGGAGCGCGGCGACGACGGCGGGCCGGGCCTCGAACCGGTCGAGGCCCTGGAAGGGCCCGTGGGCGGTGATGACGCCTCGCTCGTCCATGATGACGAGCGACTCCAGCGAGTGGCGGCGCCCGATCTCGAAGTCGTTCGGGTCGTGCGCGGGGGTGACCTTCACCGCGCCCGTGCCGAAAGAGGGGTCCACGTGTTCGTCCGCCACGATCGGAATGCGCCGCCCGGTGAGCGGGACCTCGACGTATTTGCCGATCAGGTGCGCGTAGCGCTCGTCGGCGGGGTGGACGGCCACCGCGGTGTCGCCCAGCATGGTCTCGGCGCGGGTGGTGGCGACGACGATCTCCTCGTCGCCCGAGCCGTAACGGATCGAGACGAGCTCGCCGTCGTCCTCGCTGTGCTCGACCTCGATGTCGGACAGAGCGGTCAGGCAGCGGGGGCACCAGTTGATGATCCGCTCGGCACGGTAGATGAGCCCGTCGTCGAACAGCTTCTTGAAGATCGTCTGGACGGCCCGGGAGAGCCCCTCGTCCATCGTGAAGCGCTCGCGGGACCAGTCCACGCCGTCGCCCAGCTTCTTCATCTGGCCGAGGATCCTGCCGCCGGACTCCTCTTTCCACTGCCAGACGCGCTCGACGAACGCCTCACGGCCGAAGTCGTGGCGGGACAGGCCCTCCTTGGCGATCTCGCGCTCCACGACGTTCTGCGTGGCGATGCCGGCGTGATCCATGCCGGGCAGCCACAGCGTCGCCATCCCCCGCATGCGGGCCCGCCGGGTCAGCGCGTCCTGGATCGAGTGATCGAGCGCGTGACCCACGTGGAGCGACCCGGTCACGTTGGGCGGGGGAAGCACGATGCTGTACGGCTCGCGCCCGCTGCCCGGGTCCGCGGTGAAGTAGCCCGCCGATACCCAGCGCTCGTAGCTTCGGGTCTCGACATCGGCGGGGGCGTACTGGGTGGGCAGCTCAGACGTAGTCACGCTGCCCAATTCTAGGGACGTCCGGACGCCAACCGAGCCGTCACCACCCACCCTGTGGACAACGCGCCGGCGAGGTCGCGCGTCAGGCCGACTTCTCCCGCGGCGTCCGCTGCTGCTTGGCCTGCAGCTGGTCACGCGGCACGAGGGTCGGATTCACGTGCTCCAGCACGGCCTCGCGGGTGATGACGACGCGGGCCACGTCCTGGCGGGAGGGCACCTCGTACATCACCGACTGGAGGACCTCCTCCAGGATGGCGCGCAGCCCGCGGGCGCCGGTGCCGCGCAGGATGGCCTGGTCGGCGATGGCCTCCAGCGCGTCGTCGGTGAACTCCAGCTCGACGTTGTCCAGCTCGAGCAGGCGCCGGTACTGCTTGACGAGCGCGTTGCGCGGCTCGGTGAGGATCTGGATCAGCGCACTCCTGTCGAGGTTGTGCACCGACGTGATCACAGGAAGCCGGCCGACGAACTCGGGGATCATGCCGAACTTCAGGAGGTCTTCCGGCATGACGTCCGAGAAGATGTCGGAGGAGTCCATCTCCTCCTTGGAATGGATGATCGCGTTGAAGCCTATGCCCTTCCTGCCGACCCTGGATTCGATGATCTTCTCCAGGCCGGCGAAGGCGCCCCCGCAGATGAACAGCACGTTGGTGGTGTCGATCTGGATGAACTCCTGATGGGGGTGCTTGCGCCCGCCCTGGGGCGGCACGCTCGCCGTGGTTCCTTCCAGGATCTTCAGCAGGGCCTGCTGCACGCCCTCACCCGACACGTCTCGCGTGATCGACGGGTTCTCGCTCTTGCGAGCGATCTTGTCGACCTCGTCGATGTAGATGATGCCGGTCTCGGCCTTCTTGACGTCGTAGTCGGCGGCCTGGATCAGCTTGAGGAGGATGTTCTCCACATCCTCGCCGACGTAGCCGGCCTCGGTCAGCGCGGTCGCGTCCGCGATGGCGAACGGCACGTTGAGCATCTTGGCGAGGGTCTGCGCGAGCAGCGTCTTGCCCGACCCGGTGGGGCCGAGCAGCAGGATGTTGGACTTGGCCAACTCCAGGCCGTCGTCGCGGCCCCGCTCCCCGGACTGGACGCGCTTGTAGTGGTTGTAGACCGCCACCGACAGCGCTTTCTTCGCCTTGTCCTGCCCGATGACGTACGCGTCGAGGAACTCGTAGATCTCACGGGGCTTGGGGAGGTTGTCCCACTTGAGCTCGGAGGACTCGGACAGCTCCTCCTCGATGATCTCGTTGCAGAGATCGATGCACTCATCGCAGATGTAGACGCCTGGTCCGGCGATGAGCTTCTTGACCTGCTTCTGGCTCTTGCCGCAGAACGAGCACTTCAGCAGGTCTCCCCCGTCGCCGATGCGTGCCACCCCAGATACTCCTTTGCGTGGGACCGCCCCTGCCGCCGCGGTCGCTTCCGTCCGCACCCTGTTCACGATCCGGACTAATGATCCGGTGATCGCGATCCGGTGCGAAAACGTCATCCCGCTCAGGTTTCGACGTTACCGTCTCTCGGGCCCTCAGTGAGCCCCCTAGCGGTGAGTCGCACCGGAACGTGCCCAAATGGGCACCGTTCCGGTGCGGCAACCTCCTCAGGAAGCTGCGACCGCCGCCGCACGCTTCTTCCGCGACGGGATGATGTCGTCCACCAGCCCGTACGCCTTCGCCTCCTCAGCGCTGAGAATCTTGTCGCGCTCGATGTCCTTGCGGACCTCGTCGGCCGACTTGCCCGAGTGCTTCGCCACGAGATCCTCGAGCAGCGACCTCATACGCAGGATCTCACGAGCCTGGATCTCGATGTCGCTGCCCTGTCCGCCACCCTCGGTGTAAGGCTGGTGGATCAGGACGCGGGCGTTCGGCAACGCGAACCGCTTGCCCGGCGTGCCGCCGGCCAGCAGGATCGCGGCGGCCGAGGCCGCCTGCCCCAGGCAGACCGTCTGGATCTCGGGCCGGACGAACTGCATGGTGTCGTAGATCGCCGTCATCGCGGTGAACGAGCCGCCGGGCGAGTTGATGTACATGCTGATGTCGCGGTCCGGGTCCAGCGACTCCAGCGTGAGCAGCTGCGCCATCACGTCGTTCGCCGAGGCGTCGTCGATCTGGACCCCGAGGAAGATGATGCGGTCCTCGAACAGCTTGTTGTAGGGGTTCATCTCCTTGACGCCGTACGACGTGCGCTCGACGAAGGAGGGAAGGACGTAGCGGCCGTTGATGTCACCCGGCCGGATCAGCTCACTCATCTGGGAAGCTCCAGTCACGAGACGGCGCCCTCGGAGGGCACCTGGCGGGCGCTGCGCACCACGTGGTCGATGAAGCCGTAGTCCTTGGCCTCCTCGGCCGTGAACCAGCGGTCCCGGTCGGAGTCACGCTCGATCTGGTCGAGCGGCTGCCCGGTGTGGTAGGCGATCCGCTCCGCGAGCGTCTTCTTCACGTAGAGCATCTGCTCGGCCTGGATCGCGATGTCGGCCGCCGTGCCGCCGATGCCGCCGGACGGCTGGTGCATCATGATCCGGGCGTGTGGAAGCGCGTACCGCTTGCCACGAGCGCCGGCACAGAGCAGGAACTGCCCCATGGAGGCGGCCAGGCCCATGGCGACCGTGCAGACGTTGTTCGGCACGTACTCCATCATGTCGTAAATCGCCATGCCGGCGGTCACCGAGCCACCGGGGGAGTTGATGTACATCCAGATGTCGCGCTCGGGGTCATCGGCGGCGAGGAGCAGGAGCTCAGCGCACAGCCGGTTGGCCACCTCGTCGTTCACCTGGGTGCCGAGCACCACGATCCGCTCGCGCAGCAGGCGCTGGTAGAGCTGGTCCTCGAGGCGAGAGGGGCCACCCTCCGGGCTCCGGGCCTCGAAGCCGGAACCACCGGTCGGGAAGAAGGTCGGCGGGCTGGTCACAGCGTCACCTTCCGATGCGTCGTAATCGATTGGCTTTGCTTGTGACCTTAACGCGCGACGCAGACAGGTCATGCCCGTGCGCCGTACTGTTCGCTGACGGCGCATGCCCGGCCGCGACTGACCCCGGGCGGCGTATCGCCCGTGTTCGCCGCCCATGGTGTGAGGCCGGGGACGCGCGGATCTCAGCGGTACGGCTACTCCCCCGCATGCGGCGACAAACAAATTTGCAGTGATTTGCCCGAATATAACCAAAACCCCCGCCGCACCCGAGTGCGACGGGGGTTTCGTCGTCACCGCCGCACCGGCCGGACCACCCGGCCGACCGGCGGCAGAAGTCAGGCGAGAGCGCCGGGAATCAGCTCTCCTCGGCCTCGTTGGCAGGCTCCCCCGCGCCCGCCTCCTCCACGCCCACGGCCTCCTGCTCGGGGTTGAGCTCGGCGTAGATGGCCTTGATGTCCACCTCGTTGCCCTCGCTGTCGGTCACCTTGGCCGCGTCACCGAGGACCGTCTTGGCCTTCTCCCGCACGATCTCCATCATCGCCAGCGGGAGCTGGTTGTTGTCGGCGAGGTGCTGGGCCAGCGTGTTCGGCGCGACGCCCATCTGCATGGCGCGGCGCACCACGAAGTCGGTCAGCTCCTGCTCGCTGACGCCGATCTCCTCCGCCTTGACGATCTTGTCGAGCACGAAGCCGGACTTCAACGCCTTGGCCGAGGTCGCCTCGTAGTCGGCGAACAGCTCCTCCTCGGTGGTCTGCTGGAGGCGGAGGTACGCCTCGCGGCTCAGGCCGCTCTCGGCGACCTGGTGCTCGAGGTTGTGCTTGCGCGCGTCGATCTCCGCCTGGAGCGCACTCTCGGGCAGCGGAATGTCGATCTTCTCGAGCAGCGCGTCGAGGGCCTTCTCACGGCTCTGCATGACCTGGTCCACCAGCTTGTTGCGGCGGACCTGCTGGCGGATGCTGTCCTTGAGCTCGTCGAGCGTGTCGAACTCGCTGGCGAGCTGCGCGAACTCGTCGTCCAGCTCGGGCAGCACCTTCTCCTTCACCGACTTGACGTTGATGATCACGTCAGCCTCCTCGCCGGCGTTCTCGCCGCCGACGAGCGTGGTGCGGAAGGTCTTCTCGTCGCCGGCGGCCATGCCCTGCAGCGCGTCGTCCAGGCCCTCCAGGACCGAGCCCGCGCCGACCTCGTACGACACGTCGGCGGCCTGCTGCTCCTCGAGGTTGCGGCCGTCGATCTCGGCACGCAGGTCCATCACGACGTAGTCGCCGTTCTGAGCCGGCCGCTCCACCCCGGTGAGCGTCGCGAAGCGCTGGCGCAGCGACTCGAGCTGGGCGGTGACGTCCTCGTCGGTCACCTCGGCGGAGTCGACGACGATCTCGGCACCCTGATAGTCCGGGATGTCGAAGGCGGGGCGAATGTCCACCTCGGCGGTGAACTCGACCTGCTCGCCGTCCTCGATCTTGGTGACCTCGATCTCCGGCTGGCTGACCGGAAAGACCTCGGTCTCGTCAACGGCCTGGCCGTACAGCTTGGGCAGCGCGTCGTTCAGGGTCTCCTCGAGAACCACCGCGCGGCCGAAGCGCTGCTCGATGATCCGGGCCGGCACCTTGCCAGGACGGAAGCCGGGCACGCGCACCTGCTGCGCGACCTTCTTGTACGCGGCCTGCAGGCTCGGCTCGAGCTCCTTGAACGGCACCTCGACGGTGAGCTTGACCCGGGTAGGGCTGAGCTCCTCGACAGCGGTCTTCACGGGGTGGTCTCCTTGATCCAGCATCTGGTGATCGCGGGCACGTCGTGCACGGCAACCGCGGCACAGTAACGCGCGCCGCGCCCACGTGAGAGGCGCAGGATCACCGTCTCGCCTGCACGCGACCTGTCCGGGCATGCTCGACTGTGGCGGGTGTCCAACGCCAAGGGCAGTCTAGAGCAGATGAGGCCCGGTAGCGACTGATCAGAGGTCGGCCATGATCTGCCGCAGCAGGTCCACCGTCTCCGTCGGGGTGGTGCTCACCGCGCAGAGGCGTTCCATGACCTCGCTGTAACGGTCGACCTCTTCCCGTTTGTCCAGGTAGAGAGCGCTCGCGAGCTGCTCGACGTACACGATGTCGGGCAGGTCGGGGTCGGCGAACCGCAGGATGCTGAAGGCACCGCCCTCGGCGGCGTGTCCACCGTAACTGAACGGGATGACCTGAATCGTCACATTGGGCTGGTTCATCAGGTCGATGAGGTGCTGAATCTGACCCCTCATCACCTCGACGCCACCGATCGGACGGCGCAACGCGGCCTCGTCGATAACAGCCCAGAACTTGGGACTGTTCTCGCCGTCGAGGATGCGCTGACGCTCCAGCCGCAGATCCACGCGCCTGGCGATCTCCTCGGGCGCCGCACCGACCGCGCCCGCCATGATGACGGCCCGCGCGTACTCCTTGGTCTGCAGCAGACCGGGAACGAACTGCACCTCGTAGGTACGGATGCGCTCGGCGGCCTCCTCCAGGCCGACGTACGCCTGGAACCATGAGGGCAGCAGGTCGTTGAACCTGTGCCACCACCCGGGCTCGTTGGCCCTCTCGACCAGGTTCATCACGACATCGCGCGTCTCCTCGTCCTCCACTCCGTAGAGAACGAGAAGGTCGGCGACGTCGCGCTCCTTGAATCCGACCCGGCCCAGCTCCATCCGGCTGATCTTCGACTCGGACGCCCGGATGCACTGGCCGGCCTCGTCACGGCTGATGCCCTTGCTCTCACGGAGCTTGCGGAGCTGGGAACCGAGAAGGATGCGCAGAGCCGTCGGACCCGATCCAGCCTGGATCTGTATCACGGCGCCTCCCTCTCACCTCGGCCCTGTGTGCCGCCAAGGGACGACCCGCACGACACCCCCAGCCCACACAGTGTCACCACTTCGGGCTCTGATGACAAGGTCTGATCTACGTGTCCCTGAGGGCTAGCACTCCCGCCTTGTGCGTCTGCACATGACAATTGCACGTGCATTTGGGTCTTGCAGCAGCAGGAGCCACTGTTCCATCATGTCTAGGTGCATATTGGGCCAAATGTGCACCAGTCCTCGATCCAGGCCAGCGGGAGGTATGGGCAACCATGTCGGACGAGCCCAAATCCGGCGGCCAGCTGACCCGCGACGTGGGATTCGGCTGGTTCCGGAGGGCGGCAGACGCGTCCGATACGACGATGTGCCCCCTGGCCCCGCAGGCCGACTCGGTCAAGACCGCACGAGATGTCACCCGGACGACTCTGCGACGGTGGGGGCTGTCGGAACTGGGCGACGACGCGGCACTGGTCGTGAGCGAGTTGGTGACGAACGCGGTCCGTTACGCTCTGTGTCCCGCGAGCGGCGCCGGAGGCCACCCGATAACGCTGACGCTCCTGCGCCTCGCACCGCACGTGCTGCTCGCCGTCTCGGATCCGAGTGACGAGGCGCCGTTGCCCGTGCAGCCTGATTTCGTCTCCGAGCACGGGCGCGGCCTCTACATCGTGGAGACCTACAGCCAGGCCTGGGGCTGGGACGCGCTCGACGAAGGCGGCAAGGCGGTCTGGGCCCTCTTCGGCACCGGCGACTGACACGTCGCGTCTGGCGCTGCCGCTACGGGCCGGGACACGGGCGCGCGTGACGCGAAGTGCTTCGACGCCTTGTCGGAACGGCCTCGCCCGCCGCCGATTCACCCGGGCCCGGAGACGTCGTGGCCGAGTTGCGACGCCGCATCGGGTCCGATGGACTTCAAGCGTCACCCTCGACCGCCACGCCGGGTGGACACGTTCTGCGAGGAGGACGCATGACAGAGGCACAGGTGCTCGTGGTCGGTCTCGATCCCGCCAAGATTGAGGGCTGGGACCCGGAGCCGGTTCAGGCGGCGCTGGCACGCGGCCGGGCCCGTTTCGAGGATCACGGTGTCGAGGCCGACTGGTGCCTGGTGGCACCCGGCGAGAACCCCGAAAAAGTGATCGCGGATGCGTTGACGCGCGGTGACTACGCCTGCGTGGTGATCGGGGGCGGCATCCGCACGCATGAGCCGTTGCTCGAACTCTTCGAGAAGGTGGTCAACCTGGTCCGGCGGCACGCGCCCGACGCGGCCATCGCCTTCAACAGCAGCCCCGAAGACTGCGCCGATGCGGCTCTGCGGTGGCTGCGGCGGTAGGCCCTCCGCCACAGCCACGAGGCGGCCGTCGCGAGTGCCGGAACAGCCCGGGCGTCACGACAGGCGGAGATGGGCGGCCACCTCGGTGACGAGGTCCTCGACGGGACGGGAGCCGTCCACCGCGACCGTGCGCAGCCCGCGGACGGCCGCTTGACGGCGGATCTCCTCATCCCATAGCGCGTCTCGGGCGAGGCGTTTGTGCAGCACCTCCTCAAGTGCATGGGATCCCCATGTGGCGCGTGCTCGGAGGGGGTCGGCATAGCGCGCGGTCAGAACACGCCGGCGGAACTCCGGAGAAGGCAGCAAGAACACCACCTGATGAGGACCGGCGAGCAGTGGCGCGATGTCCCGGGGCAGGACGCCGAAGTAGTCGACCAGGACGATCCGGTCATCAGGAAGGGCGAGAAGGTCCTCGACGAGGAAATCGATCGTCTCTCCGTGCAGACCGGCCATCGACTGGAAGGTCTCCTGCGCCGACCGTCCCGCCCAGGCCTGCCCGGGGGCGGCGCCCGACAAGGCGTGCAGGTGAGGATGCCGCCGCCGAGTGCTCCGTGCCAACCAGTCGTGTTCCGCCCGATCACCGTTGTAGGTCCGGACATCATGCCGACGCGCCAGCGCCTCGGCCACGGTGCTCTTGCCGGTCCCTGTTCCTCCGGCGATCCACCGTACGTGCGCCAGCTGCTCGATGAGCGTCCTATCGCTGCCCGTCGCGGCAAAGGGAGACATCATGCGCACAAGTGTCCTGAGGTATCGCGCGTAATCACAGTCTTGTTTCCGCTGTGGCCGGGGACCGAATATGAGAGAGAGGGAGAACTCGTCCACCGGTTACGCGAACCGTCAATGACTGTGCGGTGCCGCATCGCTCACATCGCTTTGCTTCGAGGTACCGCTGCAAGCGAGCTCCCCGCCGGAACATCCGGCCTGGCCTTGTCCTGATCTCTCGCCTGCCTTCGAACCTCTGACTTCCTGCTTGCAAACAGGAGCCAGTGACGCCGTAGAGGGCTCCTCACCCTGCTGAGTAGGTAGTTACGGGCAGGCGGCGGGTGATCATGTGAGGCTGTACGGGACAGCTGTACACGAGCACGCCGTGGGTTGTACCTACGATGAGGGACTACACCAGTCAGGCAAGCGGGAGCGTCGATGGCGGCTGAGAGAGGTCTCGATCTGAGTCCCTTGCCGCGAGGTGCGACGGGGTTCCGAAATTGCAGATCCGAGCCGCCGCCCTTGACAGATGCGCGGGTTTTCGCCTCAGTCTGTTACGAGGCTGCTCGGCTTGTGCGCGGCAGGGTTCTAGAGATCAGGCAGCCGACGGTCACGCCCAACTTCCGCACAGCAGTGATTCGGCACGGCGAGTCCATGGCCGCAGTACTCGGTCACCTGCACCTACCGGTCCTTGCGAGCGCTCAGGTTTTGGCTGACGGCGTGATCATTGGCGAGAGCTGTGATGCCATCGAAGTAGCGTTACAAACCCTGGGAGCTTTCCGGGTTCTGACCTCGGCCGAGCTGAACACCCCTATCGGCTTGATCGATATGTCAAACCTCGACAGGGCAGAACGCGACCAGATCGCTTATTGGAAGCCTCAAACCCTCGGCGAGCTGCTCTTCAACTACTGGGATTGAGTGACAGTCTCACCCTTGATTCTCGTTCATGGCCCACAGGCGCGCCCTGTCCTGATCTCTCGTCTGCCGTCGACCCGTCGCGATCCCACAGCGCTGATCTACCTGCACCCCACGCAGGACCGTGATCAGGCGATCGCCAAAGCGCTCAGGCAGGCGCTCGTGACGGCGGCCGGAACGAAGATCGAGAACTGAAGTGGCACGTGTGCGGCACGGAAAATCGGAAACATCATCCTGAGATCACGAAGGCCAGGCTCCCCGTGCGGGGTGACCTGGCCTTTCGCGGTGAGAGCGGACGACGGGAATCGAACCCGCGTAGCCAGTTTGGAAGACTGGGGCTCTACCATTGAGCTACGTCCGCGCGCGCCCGGTGTCCATCTGGTCTAGACTTCATCCGGTCGTCAGGGCGTAAGCGTACCGGAGTCTCGGACCGCTCGCGTACCCGACGAGACGGGGCGTGGCGCAGCTTGGTAGCGCGCTTGCTTTGGGAGCAAGAAGTCGCAGGTTCAAATCCTGTCGCCCCGACCAGCGTACGTACATCGCGGAGGCCGCCCCCGATCACCGGAGAGGCCTTGTCCGTTCCTCGTGCCGTATACGCCGACGTGGTACGCCGGCGAGCGGAGATGAAGCGGTCGATCGCCACCGCGGCCGGGGCCTTCCAACAGGCAACGGTCCCTGCCTCGGCATGCCCAGCCCGGCCGGGACGCAGGTGCCCGCAGGCGCGCGGTGCCGGGCCGGGGCCGGAGGCGGAACCGCTGAGTCACTCCTCCTCGACGTACGGATGGGTGAGGAACTCGATGGCGTGGCCGTCGGGGTCGTCCACGTACACCCCGCGGCCGTGGTGGCGGTGGTTGATCCGCTGCGGCTCCTGATGGTGGGGGCCGCCCCAGTACGGCAGGCCCCGCTCGGCGATGCGGGCGAAGATCGCGTCGAACTCGTCCTCCGAGACGAGGAACGCGAGGTGCTGCATGACGATCCGGTCCCTGTCGACGATCGAGTCGGCGTAGTCGATCGTCACGCCGTTGGCGACCCGGACCGTGGCGAACGGCCCGAACGTGCCGGGCTCGGGCTCGCCGAGCAACCCGGTCAGGAACCGGGCGGACTCGAATCGGTCGCTGCTGTGCACGATCGTGTGGTCCAGTTGAGCGGGCACGGCGCCCTCCAGGTTTCCTACGGTCTTCACCCACCCAATACCGTGGACGGGTGATCGACAAGCACATCGCCCGCGTGCTCGGGCTGCTCGGGCAGGACGCCACGCTTCGCGTCCTCGCCGCGCTGGTCCTGCGTCCCGGTGAGCCGCTCGACAAGGTCACCGGGCTCGACCCTGAGACGGCGGCCAAGGCCCTGGAGCGGCTGTCCAGGGGCGGCCTCGCCGTACGGGAGGGGGACGACTGGCGGGCGCGGCCCGAGACCTTTCGCGACCTGCTGCGCGCGCTCCCCTCCACGCCTGCGGACCCGATGGACGCGTTCCTGGTGGACGGGCGGCTCGTCTCCCTTCCGGCCAAGAGGGCCAAACGGCTGATGGTGCTCGATTACATCGTGCAGGTCTTCGAGGTGGGCGTGCGCTACCCGGAGAAGGAGGTCGACGTGGCGCTGCGGGCGTTCCACGACGACTACGCCGCGCTGCGCCGCTACCTGGTCGACGAGGGATTCCTCAGCCGGGAGGCCAACGTCTACTGGCGCTCCGGAGGCACGGTCTGACCGGGTCCGGCCATCTCGGCGGACACCCTTTCCCGATGGGCCGCCAGCGCGGACACTGGGAGTTATGGGCGAGCCGACCAGGGTGCTTCTCGACGAGTCCCGGATCCCCCGGAACTGGTACAACATCGTCCCCGATCTGCCCGCGCCTCCCCCACCGGTGCTCCATCCGGCGACGCTGCGGCCGGTCGGCCCCGACGACCTCGCCCCGCTCTTCCCGGCGGCGCTGATCGGGCAGGAGGTGTCGGGCGAGCGGTTCGTCCCGATCCCCGACGGAGTCCTCGACGTCTACCGCCTCTGGCGGCCTACGCCCCTCGTTCGCGCCCGGCGCCTGGAGCGCGCCCTCGGCACGCCCGCGCGGATCTACTACAAGTACGAGGGCGGCAGTCCGTCCGGCTCCCACAAGCCGAACACGGCGGTCCCCCAGGCGTACTACAACGCGCAAGAGGGCGTACGCAGGCTGACCACCGAGACCGGCGCGGGCCAGTGGGGCTCCGCCCTGGCTTTCGCCAGCGCCCAGTACGGCCTGGCCTGCGAGGTCTGGATGGTCAGGGCGTCGTACGAGCAGAAGCCGTACCGGCGCACGCTGATGAGAATCTACGGCGCCACCCTGCACGCCAGCCCGTCGGCGGTGACCACGGCGGGCAGCAGGATCCTGGCGGAGGATCCGCACTGCACCGGGTCGCTGGGCATCGCGATCAGCGAGGCCGTCGAGGTCGCCGGGCAGCACGACGACACGCGGTACGCCCTGGGCTCGGTGCTCAACCACGTCCTGCTGCACCAGACCGTGATCGGCGAGGAGGCGCTGGAGCAGCTGGCCGCCCTCGGCGAGACCCCCGACGTGGTGATCGGCTGCACCGGCGGCGGCTCCAACTTCGCCGGGCTGGCCTTCCCGTTTCTGCGGGAGAAGCTGGCGGGGCGGATGAACCCGGTGCTGCGGAGCGTGGAGCCCGCCGCCTGCCCGTCGCTGACCCGGGGCACCTACGCGTACGACTTCGGCGACACGGCGGGGTTCACTCCGCTGATGAAGATGCACACACTGGGGCACACGTTCGTACCCGACCCGATCCACGCCGGCGGGCTGCGCTACCACGGCATGTCACCGCTGCTCTCGCACGTGTACGCGCTGGGGCTGGTGGAGGCGGAGGCCGTCACGCAGACCGAGTGCTTCGACGCGGGGATCCGCTTCGCCAGGACCGAGGGGATCGTGCCGGCCCCCGAACCCGCTCACGCGGTGGCCGCGACGATCGCGGAGGCGCTGCGGTGCGCGGAGTCCGGCGAGGAGAAGGTCATCGTGATGTCCCTGTGCGGGCACGGCCACTTCGACCTGCCCGCCTACGAGAGCCGTCTCGCCGGTCGCCTGGAGGATTTCACGCTCCCGCAGGAGCGAATCGACGCGGCCCTCGCGCACCTGCCCGCCGTCTGATGCGACGCCTGCCCATTGATATCCGTTTCGTCCTTTGACCGGCGGGTACGGCTGCGCCATCGCGCCGTCATACCGACCGGAGCACTCATGTCAAACGGCTGAAATGCGCGGTTCAGCTCCATACGATGCTGGAACACCATCCGCTCTCTCCGGAGATTTCGTTGAACCGGAACTGCGTCATCAAGGATCCCGCGCCGGGAAACCGGGCGCAGTGGCGCCGCAGCAGCGCCGCGTCCGCGCACGAGCGGCTGGCTTTCCTGAACGAGGCGAGCCGGCGGATCGGCAGCACTCTCGACCTGGCCGAGACGAGCCGGGAGCTCGTGGACGTCGCGGTCCCCCGCTTCGCCGACGCGGCGGGCGTGATGGTGCAGGACCGCCTCATGGCCGACGGCGAGTTGTCGTCACGGCCGGTGGACGGGACGACCCTCGTACGCCGGGTGGCCCTGGGCGTGGCCGGCGCCGACCCGGACGCGTGGGTGAAGGCGTTCCCCGTCGACGAGACGACGGTCTACCCGGCGATCCTTCCGCAGGCCCAGTGCATGGCGGGCGGGAAGCCGCTGATGTATCCGGAGCTGGACAAGGAGAGCGCCCGGATGATCGGCGCCAGCCTGGACCGGGAGGAGGCGGTCGCCTCGCTCCTGACCGACTCCTCGTTCCTCGCGGTGCCCCTGCGGGCGCGGGGACGGGTGCTCGGCTGCGTGGTCTTCGTCAGGCGCCCCGGCAGCCTGCCGTTCGAGGAGCAGGACGTGGTGGTCGCCGAGGACCTGGCCGCCCGCACCGCCCTGTGCATCGACAACGCGCGGCTCTACACCAGGGAGCGCAGGACCGCGCTGACCCTGCAGAGCAGCCTGCTGCCCGTCGAACTGCCGCAGCCCCTCGGCATGGACATCGCCTCGCGCTATCTGCCGGCGAGCGACCTCATGGGCGTCGGGGGCGACTGGTACGACGTGATCGCCCTGCCCGGCTGCCGTACGGCGCTGGTGGTGGGCGACGTCATGGGGCACGGGACCAGGGCCGCGGCGACCATGGGCCAGCTTCGCACGGCCGCGCGTACGCTGGCGAGCCTCGACCTGCCGCCCGACGAGGTGCTGTTCCGGCTCAACCTGATGAGCCAGGACCTCGACCCGAGCCAGATCGCGACGTGCATCTACGCCGTCTACGACCCGGTCACGCGCAGTTGCTCGCTCGCCCGGGCCGGGCACGTGCCGCCGGTCCTGCTGCACCCCGACCGGTCCACGGAGATCATCGAGCTGCCCTCCGGACTGCCGCTCGGCATCGGCAGCGACCCGCTGGAGTCGCGTGAGCTGGTCCTGCCGACCGGGACCCTGCTCGCCCTCTACACCGACGGCCTCGTGGAGAGCCGCGAGCGGGACCTGGACGCGGGGATCATGGGATTGCGCCGCCTGCTCGCCGGTCCGGTGGAGGACATGGAGGACAAGTGCGATGTGATCATCAGCAGCCAGCGGTCGAGCCACGAGCGTGACGACATCGCCCTGCTGCTCGCCCGGGTGCGCGACCTCGATCCGGACGAGGTCGCGACCTGCCCGCTGCCGGCCGATCCGCGGTTCGTCTCGCACGCGCGGCGATTCGTCCGCGGCACCCTGCACAGGTGGGGCCTGGACGGTCTCGTGGACAGCACGCAGCTCATCGTGAGCGAACTCGTCACCAACGCGCTCAAGCACGGCTGGCCGCCGATCGAGATGCGGCTGCTGCGCGGCCACACGCTGGTGGTCGAGGTGGCCGACGGGTCCCCCGCCACCCCCACCCCGCGCACCGCCACCCCCGACGAGGACACCGGCCGCGGTCTCCAGCTGATCAAACGCTTCGCCTACCGCTGGGGCACCCGGCCCACCTCGTACGGGAAGATCGTCTGGGTCGAGCAGCACCTCCCTTGACCCGGGTGTTTCCTCCCATGCGAGCGTGTATGACTGATCGTTGAGAAGAGTTACGTTCGAGTGGGGAGTTCGTGGCGAGGAGGGGACATGATCGACATCCGTGACGCGTACCGCAGGGCGCTGGACGGTTTCGGGGACCGCCTCCATCTCGTCCGCCGCGGACAGTGGGAGCTGCCGACCCCCTGTGTCGACTGGGACGTCCGGGGGCTCGTCAACCACGTCGTGGCCGAAAACCTGTGGGCCCCCGAACTGCTGTCCGGCCGTACGGTCGCCGAGGTGGGGGACGCCTTCGAGGGTGACGTGCTCGGCGAGGACCCGCTCAAGGCGTTCGAGGCGTCCGCGCAGGGCGCCGTCCAGGCGGTGTACGCCGAGGGCGCCCTGACCAGCGTCGCCCACCTGTCCTTCGGCGACGTGCCGGGCGAGGAGTACATCACCGAACTGTTCGCCGACGCGCTGATCCACACCTGGGACCTGGCGCGTGCCATCGGCGGACCGGAACGGCTCGACCCCGAGCTGGTCGCCTCCTGCTCCGAATGGTTCGAGAAGGCGCGGGAGGACTACCGCGAGGCAGGGGTTATCGGGGACGAACGAGGCGTTCCGGCCGGCGCCGATCAGCAGACTCAACTGCTCGCCGCATGGGGGAGGAACCCCTAGGAACGGGTCTACCGTCCCGTGGGCCGCCTGCCGTGGTTGGCCTTCTTCTTCTTGCGTGCCTTCGACTTGCGTGCGCGTCTGCCCATGACGACCGCCTTCCGTCGAGTACGGCTTTCGCTCACTGTCCTCCCCCGCGCCGCGAGCGGCAAGGGATGCCTCGTGATCATTTGCCGCGCGAGCCCTCGGCCGGGCGGATGTATCGCGAGGCCGAAAAACGGCCCCACTGGTTACCGGGACCCCAACTCAACATGTCCCCACGCGCCTGGGGCATAATTTGTTTGAATCTGTTGACAGGAGTGGTGGATGCTGGCCCAGCAACGGCAGCAGGCGATCCTGGAGAGGGTGCGCAGAACCGGCGGGGTGCGCGTCGCGCAGCTCGTACGCGACCTCGGGGTCTCGGACATGACGATCCGCCGCGACCTGGAGGTCCTCGCGGAGCGCGGCCTGATCGTCAAGGTGCACGGCGGGGCGACCGCCACCGGCACCGGCTCGACGGAGGAGCCGGGTTTCGCGGTCAAGTCGGTCCGGCAGCAGGCCGAGAAGGAGGCCATCGCCCGCAGGGCCGCCATGCTCGTACGGCCGGGCAGCTCCGTCGCCCTGTCGGCCGGGACCACCACTTGGACACTGGCCCACCACCTGGTGGACGTGCCCGAACTGACCGTTATCACCAACTCCGTCCAGGTGGCCGACGTCTTCCACCGCGCCGGCCGGCCCGACCAGACCGTGGTGCTCGTGGGAGGCGTCCGTACCCCGTCCGACGCCCTGGTCGGCCCGGTGGCCGTGGCGGCGGTCCGTTCCCTGAACGTCGACACGCTCATGCTCGGAGTGCACGGGATGAGCGTCCGGGCCGGCTACACCACGCCCAACCTGCTGGAGGCGGAGACCGACCGCGCCCTGGTCGCGGCCGCCCAGCAGCTCGTGGTCCTGGCCGACCACACCAAGTGGGGAACGATCGGCATCAGCACGATCGCCGCTCTCGGCGAGGCCAACGTGGTCGTGAGCGACGTGAGCCTGCCCGAGGAGGCACGCACCGCGTTGTCGGAGAACGCCGGCGAGCTCCTCCTCGCCGATCCGTCCGGCGAAATCGGGGAGACCGGTGAGACCGGGGGAACCGAGCTGGAGACCGCACTGTGACACCGGGCCGAACCACGACACCGGACACGCTCACCGGACGCCCGGCAGCAGGTTGCGACACCAACACCATCGGGACACCGACACCGCACCGTGAAGCTGGAGACCGCTCTTGAAGCGCACCATCACCCATCTCGCCGACGGCCGTGAGCTGATCTACTTCGACCGGCGTGACGACGCCGATCACAGCGCCGCCGACCCCCGGGACCTGCCGCCGCGTCCGCTCGCCTCCGAACTGCGCTACGACCCGCTGATGGACGAGTGGGTGGCCGTCGCCCGCCACCGCCAGACCCGCACCCATCTGCCGTCCGCCGACGAATGCCCGCTCTGCCCGGGTCATCCCGGCTCGGAGATCCCCTCGCCGTACGAGGTGGCGGTGTTCGAGAACCGTTTCCCGTCGTTCAGCTTCAACACGGGCGCGTACGAGCAGGTGGGCGGCCTCAGCGAGGTGCGGCCGGGAATCGGGCGTTGTGAGGTGGTCTGCTTCACCTCCGACCACGACGCGTCGTTCAGCTCCCTGAGCTACGAGCAGGCCGAGCTGGTCGTCGAGGCGTGGGCCGACCGCACGGCCGAGCTGTCCTCGCTGCCCGGCGTGGAGCAGGTCTTCTGCTTCGAGAACCGCGGCGCCGAGATCGGCATCACGCTGCCGCACCCCCACGGCCAGATCTACGCCTATCCGTACGTCACGCCGCGCACGCGCCAGATGCTGGACGCCGCCGCCCGCCACCAGGGCGGCAACCTGTTCGCGGACGTCCTGGCCGCGGAGCGGAGAGGACCGCGGGTGGTGGCCGCCAACGAGCACTGGACCGCCTTCGTCCCTGCCGCCGCGCGCTACCCGTTCGAGGTGCACCTCTACCCGCACCGTCAGGTGCCCGACATCCCCGCCCTGTCGCCGGAGGAACGCTCGGCCTTCGCTCCGCTCTACATCGAGGTGCTGCGCCGCCTGGACGGGCTGTTCGGCGTCGTCATGCCGTACGTCGCGGCCTGGCACCAGGCGCCGGTCGTCTTCCGGCGCGACATGGCCTACCTCCACCTCCAGCTCTTCACGATCCGGCGCGCGCCGAACAAGCTGAAGTATCTCGCCGGGTCGGAGAGCGCCATGGGCGCCTTCGTCAACGACGTGCTCCCGGAGGAGGCCGCCCGGATGCTCCGTGAGGTGGTAACGGCTTGATCTCCGGATGGTTGCGACTTGGGTGGCAAGCGCTGTTTCTTTACCACTAGTATCCCTGGCACCGGTTGTCACAGCCGGTAGGCCTAATCCCGGGCGCCCCGCCCGGGAACCGGGGACCCAACCACGCACCTGGGGTCAAGGCAGTCGCCTGCCCGGGCTCCTCCAGCCCGAACCCGTCAGCTAACCCGGTCGGCGGATGGAGAGGAGTGGGCTCTGCCCCGCGCGTTCCCCCTGGCTGCCGGCGTGCTCAGCGCCGCCGTCTTCATGTTCGGCGCGGCCGCTCCGGGCGCCGCCGATCCCAGACCGACGGAGAAGCAGCTCAAGAAAGAGCTGTCGGACCTGCGGAAGAAGGTCGACCGGCTGATCGGCGACTACAACGCCAAACGTGTCGCACTCGCCAAGGCCCGCGTCGAGGAGAAGGCGGCGCGCGGCCGGCTGGCCAAGGCGGAGGCCGACTACAGCGCCGCCAGGGACGCCGTGCGGCAGATGGCGGGGCTGCGCTACCAGGCCGAGAGCGCGATGGTGCTGCCCGACATGAACACCGCCGCACTGAACTACCAGCTCAAGGAGGAGCAGGCCGCCAGGCTCACGCGCTTCGACCAGGTGCGCGCCGAACGGCAACGGGCCGCCGAGGCCGCCGAGACGCTGACCGAACAGCTCAAGTCGCAGGCCGCCGAGGTCGCCGGACAGCGCGAGGACGCCGAGGATCTCATCGACGAGATCAAGGACAAGCTCGACGCCCTGATCCCCGTCGCCCCGGGCAAGCGGTCGGGTGGTTCGTGGGCGCCGGAACTGCCCGGCGGCTCCGACAACATCACGCCCCGGATGCGGCTCATGCGTACCGAGGTCGGCAAGTACTTCGATCTGCGGTTCCCGGTCGGCTGCTACCGCGCCGAGGACAGCGGCGAGCATCCCCTGGGGCGCGCCTGCGACTTCATGATGAGCTCGGGCGGCGCCATGCCCTCCCCCGAGATGAAGGCGCTCGGCGACAGCCTCGCCGCCTGGGCCATCAAGAACGGACCGAAACTCGGCGTCATGTACGTGATCTGGCAGCAGCGCATCTACAACCTCGGCCATCCGGGCTGGCGGACCATGTCCGATCGCGGCGGCATCACCGCCAACCATTACGACCACGTCCACATCTCGATGTACTGAGCCCGCAAGCCGTCTACCTGCATGTTCAGTCCTGGCAGGACGGCTCAGGGCACATCGAGGGCACTTGAACCGTCTGCCGGCCCCTTGGCCCAGGCGCTCTCGATGGCCGCGCGCATCCGGTCCTCGCTGGAGGGCATCAGGTGCGCGTACGTCCGCAGGGTGAAGCCGGGGTCGGCGTGGCCAAGGAATTCGGCGACCGCCTTGATCGACACGCCGTCTTCGTGAAGCACCGAGGCGAAGTGATGCCGCAACATGTGGAAGCCGTTCTCCCGCGCAGTCGGGATGCCCGCCTTCTCTAGGGCCGTCTTCCACGCGAAGCGGTTGAACTCATTGCGGACGATCACGGTTCAGAGTGCGGCGGTCCGTCAGGCGTCGTCCACGGCAGATCCGCCTCAACCGCCGGGTAGGCCGCCAGGTGGGCCGAGAGCCGAAGGGCAACGGACTCAGCCAACGGCACATCCCGCAGCCTGCCGCCCTGCGGAGGAGCGAAGACGAGCTTGGGCCCGCCGAACACCTTCACCTGACGACGGACATGGACGATCCCCCGCAGGAAGTCGATGTCCTCAACGGCCAGGCCGAACGCCTCCCCCCGCCTGATGCCCAGTCCCGCAGCAGTGAGCACCAGGGCCTCATATCGGGGAGTGATCGCGTCGGCCACGGCCCTCTACGAGGGTGACGTAAAGCCCGATAAGTGGGGCGTGACATTTTCTGATTACAGGTTAGTTGAGCCGTAGGCTGAATGGCTGACCGAGCCCGGAGCGGGCGGCGACTCGCCCACCTTCACTCGCAAGAGCTTGAAGCTCGAAGGCGCGCCCGGCTGGGGGCAAATCGGGGGCACACGCACTCCGAAATCGCTGGCAAGCGATGGCAACGAACGGAAGCGTTCCCGCAGGTAGCTTCTGGTGCGGAGCGATTCGCCGCAGGTAGGGAGCGTGCGAAATCTGAACCCGGCCTACAGACCGACTGGTCCGCATCACCGCGCTCCGCCTACCTCGGATGCGTGACCAACTGCGTGCCCAAACCGGTGCTCAGTGAGGGGGCCGCGTACAGCGATCGGGCTGGTCATGATAGTCAGGGTGATGTGCACGAGCATACGGTCATTCTGAATGAATTGGCACAGGACCTTCGTCCGGTGTCGTGGGGTGTCGCCTGGTTCGAGGGGCTAACAGCTGAGGACCAGTTGGTCGTGCTACGCAATCTCGCCAACTACTGCATTCAGGCTGGTGCCGTCGTCGAGGATGGGCCGGAGAGTGTCCTCTTGGCGGGGATACGGCTCACCCACACTCCGGCGGTACTGATAACGCGGGGGCGACTGGCTGGGCAACTGGCGAAGATTATCAATCTGCCACAAAACGAGCGCGCCAAGGCATTCCGTCTTTTGATCGCGCTTCTGGCTGTCGCGGACGGGCGCCGACGTGAGCGTTACTGCGTCGGCGGATGCAGCCACGAATGGCACCAACTGAGGACCCGGCGCGAAACGGAACGGCCACTGCATCATGAAGGGGTGACGACCCCTGAATGAGATGAACCTGGTCGGCCTGGTGCTGCGTACAGCAACCGCCACAGCAACGCCGCCTCACTCGACCACACACCACCGGCCCCGTAACTGCCTCTTCAGCAGAGCGACGAGCCCTCTACGTCGTGACTCGGCTCCCGTTTGCAAGCAGGCGGTCACGGGTGACGCGCCAGCAGACGCGGGCGGGTACCGGGAGGCTCCAGGGCACAGCCAGGGCACATGAACGCGAGAAGCAACGCGACGATGAGAACCGGCGAGCACTCCGAGGGCAGCTCAACGCGCGTGCGGATCAGCCGCCGCAGGTCAGCAGGGCGGATCAGACCTACGACGTGTGATCTTCACCGTCTCCGCCGGAGGAACGGCCTTTTTCATCAAGCTCTCGGCCGCGTAATTCGGGCCACCATATGACGATGCCGAATGGAACGGCGAAGATCAACGTACCCGTGCTCGTCAGTAAGGAGTCCGCGAGGGACGCCTTGTCGGCGAGGAGGTGCGCTCCCGCTGTGGCGACGTAACCAGCAGCCCACCACAGAGCGAGACGCATCAAAGCGCGGCGGCGAATGCGGGGGTCCGACACGTCCGGATTGTATGTGCGGGCCGGGACACTTTGGAGGCACATGACGGTGGGAACGCCGGCACGCTACGACAACGAACGAGAGCAGGGATCATTGTGGGTGATGTAGGCGGACAGAACCGTCAAGGAGCTACGATTCCGGTGTTTCAGCTTGATGATCGTGAGAGAGGCCCGTGACGCGCCTGAGCAGACGACCGCTTGCGTGGGCGATCCTCGTACTGGTTGTCGCGGTCGCCGGAGGCGTCGTGTTGATCCCGCGGCTGTCCGGGCCGGATTTGCCGGGCACCGCCTCAGAACAGGTCATCTCGGTCGATTCTTCGACGCGTACGGCGCTCATGGCAACGGCCGACCACTTTCTGGAGACAGACTCCGTCCGCAACGAAGGCAACTATCTGGCCGCTGCTCAGTCGGCCTTGCATCCCCGTATGTTCTGCGAGGAGGATCTCATCGAGGTTCGCCGGAAAGATGCTCGCCTTCTGGTCGGACTTGTGGCCCGGTGCGAGGAGTTGGCCCGATCAGGTGACAAGCTCGTCAGCGGCACCGGCTACGGCGTGCCGCTGCTGTTGACGATGGAGTCGGTGAACGGGCGCTTCGCCGTGCGGCACGTCGATGAGCCGGCAGACGGCGCCGAGTACGCGTCTTCGACGCGCGCTCTGTTTTCCCCGGAGGGCGCACCCCGGGCAATAGAGCTGGCCGGCGCCGGGTGGGACATGGAAAACAGCATCTACCCTGAGGCGCGCAGAACTTTCGGCCTGCCGCCGGACGCCAGAGTTGTGTTGTCCTGACCCGGCATCGCCTCCGCCGAGCTTCGGGTACGTGAGGTACGGCAGCGAAGCGCAGCAACAGGACCTCACAGCCCTTCACACCGGCACCCACCAGCACACGCCCGAGCAGGCCGCGGAGTTGCCCCCATAGTGTCCGGCTCCCGATCGCACGCAGGCCCTCATGGGTGATGCGCCGGCAGGCACGGAAGGCTCAGGGGGACGGATCAGGTCTCGATGTACCGAACCGCCGGTTCCAGGCCTCTGCCGGACTTCTCAGCCGCTTCTGGGCCGGCCCCCTCGCCGAGCGAGGCGGCCGGCCCGTTCCGGGTCAGGCCGGGAGCTGCTTCTCGTTCCACGTGTAGTAGATGTACGTGCTGCCGGGCCCGGTCATCGTGCCGTAGACCTGCCAGAAGCTGTTGGCGCCGATCGAGTAGCGGAAGACCTTGTCCCCGGGCCGGTCGTCCACGAACACGCTCTGCGTTCCGTTATTCCAGATCCGCACCTCGATCGTGAATGTCGAGGTGTCCGGGATGTCGAGGCAGACCTCGTACGTGTACGCCAACGGACCGCCGATGTTGTAGCTGTGACCGTCCACCGCCGGCCGCTCGACGTTGGTGGGGACGTAACTATTCACAACCCGCGTGTACCCGCCGGTGGAGCAGTCGACTGCGGGGGTTGCGGACGCGGGACCGATGCCGGTGAGCGTGGCGCCGAGGACGCCGGCGGCGACGGCGAGAACGGGGATGGTGCGCTTCATGCCTCTCCTCATCCGTGCAGTGACCCTCCGACCAAGTAGTTGAAGGGTGAACTGATTCTTACTCGCTTGCCACTTATGAACAAGTCCAAGTAGGAAATTCGTACATATTCGAGTCAATCCGGTCACGTTCCGCCCTTCACCAATGAACCCGGTCAACTTGTTCTCGGCGCTCGTACGGATCGAGCTATTGTCCTTACGTGAACGGTGATCTCTCACCGGCAGCCGACCGACGGGCCGGGCGTCGTTCGATTGAGCGCCGGCACGCGAGGAGAGCAGAGGCGGGAATTCTCGTGATCGGGCCCGTGCGGTGATGAGCGATGGGGTGCGCGTCTGGTGTCTGCGCCATGCCGAATCCGAGAACGTCACCGCCGGTCTTGCCGGGGCTGTTCCTGCGGCGCCTCTGACGGCACGCGGGCGTGAGCAGGCGGCCGTGGCGGCCCGGGTTCTCGCCGGCGAGCCGATCACCGGCGTTTATTGCAGCACGGCGCTACGGGCCCGGCAGACCGCGGAAATCCTCACCTTCACGCCGGGCGTCACCATTGTCGAGATGCCCGAGTTGGCCGAGGTCGGCATCGGCAGGCACGAGGGGACGACCGATCCCGCCGTCCACGACCTGACAGCGGAAGTGCTGCGTGCCTGGGTCGTGGACCATGACCTTGAGCGGAAGGTCGCGGACGGCGAAACGGGTCATGAGGTCGTGGGCCGCATGACCGCGGCGTTCCGGGTGATCGCGCGAGCGCATCCGGGAGAGACCGTCGCGGTCGTCGGTCACGTCGCCAGCCTCACCGCGGCCCTGACGACTCTGTGCCGCCTCGGAGCGGACGTCTGGGGCGCTCCCCTCCCACACGCCGTCCCCTTCGCCGTCGGCTGGGACGGCGAAGACTGGCACTGCCCGGCCTGGCCCGGCACCCGCCTGGTTCCCTTCACCGATATGTGATCTTCGCGACGCGCGGACAGCCGCATGCTCGGCAGGCCGGGCTCGAACCGGCCGGGGTCCTCGTCTCGCGCCTCGTCCTGCTCGAATCACGGCCGGGAACCTCCTGGCCGGCGAGTTCTAATTGAGGTGACTACGCGCCACCGGCCGGGCAGGATGCCCTGATGACCGACACACGTATCGATCCCCCTGTCGCCGCGGACGAGCGCACCATGCTGCGCGCCTGGTTGGACTGGCATCGCGAGACCCTCGCGGTGAAGTGTGAGGGCCTCACGGAGGAACAGCTCCGGCTGCGTTCGGTGCCGCCCTCCAGCATGTCGCTGCTCGGCCTCGTACGGCACATGGCCGACGTCGAGCGAGCCTGGTTCCGGCGGCGGCTGAACGGCGAGGACCTGGACGGCATCTACTACAGCGACGACGACCCCGACGGCGAGTTCGACAACGTGGACACCGCGTCCGCGGAGGAGGCCTTCGCGACCTGGCGCGAGGAGATCAAGCACGCACGGGCGGCCGAAGCGGCCTGCGCCGACCTGGACGTGATCGCGCGGACCCCGACCCGCGACGGCCGCCACAACTCGCTGCGCTGGATCATGTGCCACATGATCGAGGAGTACGCCCGCCACAACGGACACGCCGACCTGCTGCGTGAGCGCGTCGACGGCGTGACCGGCGAGTAGCCCGGCTGCCGGCGGAGCCCAGCCGGACAGGCGCGGCTCAGCCGGACAGGCGGACCGGGTTGACGAGGTCGGCGTAGATGAGAAGGCCGCCCATCACGACCAGCAGGGCCGCCACGACGTACGTCAGCGGGAGCGCCTTGGCGACGTCCACATAGCTGGGGACGGGTCGGCGGCGCACCCGCGCGAAAGCCCGCTTGACGCCTTCCCACAGCCCGCCGGCGATGTGACCGCCGTCCAGCGGCAGCAGCGGGATCAGGTTGAACATGCCCACCGCGAGGTTGATCCCGGCCAGCAGGCTGATGAAGATTTCGATCTTGTTCTCGACGGAGAGGTCCGAGGCGGCGATCTCACCGCCGATGCGGCCCGCCCCGACGATGCCGATCGGCCCGTTCGGGTCGCGTTTGTCCCCCGAGAACGCGGCGTTCCACACGCCGACCATCTTCTTGGGGATGTTGACCATCGCGATGGCGGTGCGCTCGGTCAGGTCCCACATCTGCCCGACGACGTAGCCGGGGCCCTTCTTCTCGACGACGGTGGTCGGGCTCACGCCGAGGAAGCCGACGTTCTTCTCGACCTTGCCCGGGTCGGTGAGCGAGGGCATGTCCTGCGCGATCAGGTCGACCCGCACGTCGGCCCGCCGCCCGCCCCGCTCGATGCCGAGCGTCGTCACCCCCGCGCCGTGCTCCCGGATCAGCCGCTGCGCCGTCGCCCAGTTGGTGACCGGCGCGCCGCCGATGGCGACGATGTGGTCGCCGGGCCGCAGCCCGGCCTTGGCGGCGGGCGTCAGCGGATCGCTGTCCCGGCAGTCGCGGTGCTCCGCCTCGGCGGCCGGGATGGCGCACTTGGACACCGAGGACACGACCGGGGTCTGCTCACGTACCCCGAACCCCATCATCACGACCGCGAACAGCGCGAACGCCAGCACGAAGTTCATCGCCGGGCCGCCGGTCATGATGATGACCTTCTGCCACCAGGGCTTGCGGTAGAAGACCCGGTTGTCGTCACCCGGCCGGATCTCCTCCGAGGCGACCGCCCGCGCGTTCTCGATGAGGCCCTGCCAGGGACCGGTGGAGACGCTGCGCAGCTTGCCGGGCTCGTCGGAGGGACGCGGCGGGAGCATGCCGATCATGCGGATGTAGCCGCCGAGGGGGATCCACTTCACGCCGTACTCGGTCTCGCCCCGCCTGCGCGACCACATGGTGGGCCCGAAGCCGACCATGTACTGGGTCACGCGGACGCCGAAAAGCTTGGCGGGCACGAGGTGCCCGATCTCGTGAAGCGCGATCGAGAGCAGCAAACCGACGAAGAAAATCACGAACCCGGCCACAGAGAGCCAGCTCATCAGCGCGTACCCCCGAGTCGGAGAAGGTGCTCTGGCAGATGAAGCACCTTTCGAGCGTAGCCCACCCGCACGAGAGCGAAGACTTTTCCGGCGCGGGTTCGGCTTGCCCGCCTGTGACCGATTGGGGACACTTCGTTGACAGTACGCAATTGGTCGATCACCCTTTGAGAGACGTCCAGAGGGGAGCATCTTGATCCGGATCCTGGTGGCCGAACACCTTCCGTTGGTACGGCGAGGCCTGGTCGCGTCCCTCGACGGAGAGGGCGACCTGCGGGTGGTCGCGGACGTCGGTTCGGGCGAGGACATCGTGCCCGCGGCCCTGGACGTGCGGCCGGACGCCGCAGTCATCGACGCGGACCTGCCCGGGGTGGACGGGCTCAGCGCCGCGGCACGGCTCGGCGAGAAGGTCCCGCGATGCCGGGTGATGCTGCTGTCGGCGCAGCCCAGCCCGGGTCACGTCAAGCGGGCCTTCGCGGCGGGCGTCCTGGGTTACCTGAGCATCGAGGTGGGCCCCGAGCAGCTCGCCGACGGCATCCGCCGGATCACGGCCGGGCGCCGGGTCGTCGATTCCGAGCTGGCGGTCGCCGCGCTGGAGGCCGCCGACTGCCCGCTGACGCCGAGGGAGCACGAGGTGCTGCGGCTCGCGGCGGGAGGCGCGCGCCCGAAGGAGATCGCCGCCGAGCTGGGCCTGTCCGTCGGCACGGTGCGCAATCACCTGTCGCGCATCCTGGTCAAGACCGGGGCGCGCAACCGGGTCGACGCCGTCAGAATCGCCACGGACTCCGGCTGGTTGTGAGCTCGGGAGTAGCCGGCCCCACACGCCGCAGGGCGTGATCGGCCGGACACGGCCTACGGGCGCCAGATCAGGACGAGCGCGCAGTCGTCGTTGTGGCCGGAGGACATCGACTGCACGAGCTGCCGGGCCTTGTCCCGGAAGCCCGACGGCAGCAGCCGCTCGGCCTCCCCCAGCAACCGGTCGAGCCCGGCGTCGATGTCCCGGCCGGGCTGCTCGATCAGCCCGTCGGTGAACAGCATGAGCGCGTCGCCCTTGCGCAGGATCCCGCTGTCGGTCTCGCAGGCCAGGTCCGGCACCACGCCGAGCACGACGCCCTTCGCCGTGGACACCCGCCACGTGCCCGACCCGGAGTCGAACCGCACCACGGGAGGGTGCCCGGCCGAGGTGATGGTGTACGCCCCCGTCGACAGGTCGAGCTCCACGTGGACGGCGGTGACGAACCCCTCGTCGCCGAGCTGACGGTGCAGGTAGGAGTTGCATGCGACGAGGAAGTCGTCCACCGAGCCGAGCAGCCCGCCGAAGGTGCCCGACAGCATGAGCGCACGGGTTCCCGCGTCCACTCCCTTGCCGGACACGTCGACGACCGCCACCCGAACCCGGTCGCCCTCCCGCATCGAGACGACGAAGTCGCCGCCGAACGAGGATCCCCCGGCCTGCTTGAGCACCACCTTGCCGCCCCAGTCCTTGGGCAGCGGCGGCAGCTCGCTCTGCCGTTTCAGCCGGTCGCGCAACTCCAGCAGCATCGCGTCGCCGCGCAGGCCCTGGACGCCGAGCTTGCCCCGCGTCCGCGCCATCGTCCAGGCCAGCGCGGCGGTGAAGGCCATCGTGATCAGCAGACCGGGTCCGACGCTGGGCACGTCCGCGATCGGTCCCATGTACGCCAGGGAGGCCACGACCACGCACAGCAGGATGGCGAGGCTGCGCAGCCGGAGCTGGAGGCCGCCGATAAGCGTGAAGAGGATCAGCAACGAGGGCGAGAACCAGTACGCCGACACCTCCGCGTCGAGCACGCCGATCACGATGGTGACCATGACGAGAGCGATGAGGAGGTATCGGTCCTTCGACCACACTTTCCGAACAAAACGGACCAACGGCACCAGGAACGGCACGCGCGCCAGGAGCGCGCGCAGCCGAGGAGGGATCAGCGGCGCCGGACGGGAAGTCATGATGGCCTCGACTGTATCCGGACATCCCAGGTGGCGGCACCTGCTTGACCAACGTCTAGATCACCCGGCACGGATATTGGGTCGCCCCGCGCAGCGGCCCACTTCTACGGTGGCTCGATGAGCATCACCGTGCGTCCCATCAAGGAATCCGAGTGGCCGGACTTCGTCGCCGTCGACTACGAGGCGTTCAGCGACACCTTCCCCGTGGAGATCGCCGACCGGTGGCGTGAGGTCTTGGAGATCGACCGCCAGATTTCCGCCTTCGACGACGACTTGATGGTCGGTTGCGCCGCGGCGCTGTCCTTCGAGATGACGGTCCCCGGCGGGCCGATCCCCGTGGCCGGCGTCACCGCGGTGGGCGTGCTCCCCTCGCATCGCCGCCGCGGCGTGCTGACGGCACTGATGACCCGTCAGCTGCACGACCTGCACGAGAACGGGGGTGAGGCCGTCGCCGCGCTCTCCGCCAGCCAGGCCGGCATCTACGGGCGTTTCGGATACGGCAGGGCCGCCGACACTCTGAACTTCCGTATCCCCACACACGGATCGGCCTTCACACGCTCGGCCCCCGTCGATCCGGCGCTGCGCCTGCGCGTGGCCACCCCCGCCGACGCGCTCGCCGGCCTTCGGCACGTCTACGACGCCGTACAGCCCAGCCGTCCCGGCCTGTATGGAAGGTCCGAGACGTACTGGCGGGCCGAGATCCTCCCGGACACCGAGCACGATCGGGGCGGGATGGGACCGCTGCGCTGCCTGATCGCGGAGGACGCGGCGGGCCCCCGCGGCTACGCGCTGTTCCGGGCGAAGTCCGGCTGGAACGAGCACGGCGTGCCGGACGGGCAGGTCCGGCTCCTGGAGTTGTTCGCCTCCGACCCGGCGGCGTACGCACTGGTCTGGCGCGGCGTCCTCGACCGGGACCTGTGCGCGGTCGTCCACGCCGAGCGGCGGCCGATGGACGACCCGATCATGCACCTGCTGGCCGAACCCCGCCAGCTCAACGCCGTCTGGATCGACGATCTGTGGGTCCGCCTGGTGGACGTGGACCGGGCCCTGGTCTCCCGCGCGTACGCGGCCCCCGCCGACCTGGTCGTCGAGGTGGACGACGAGCTCTGCCCGTGGAACGCCGGCCGCTGGCGGCTGAGGACGACCGGCGGGGAGTCGTCGTGCGAGCGGAGCGAGGCGCCCGCCGACCTCACCCTGCCGGTCGGCGTGCTGGGCGCGGCGTTTCTCGGCGGGCGGCCCATGCGGGCCGCGGCGGACGCCGGACTGGTGCGCGAGCATCGGCCGGGGGCCCTGCGCGAGCTGTCGGCCGCCATGATGTGGGATCCGGCGCCCTGGAGCTGCCGGATCTTCTGAGCAGGCGCCGGCCATTGCCGGAGCCCCCTGCCGCCCGGTTCCGCCACGTTCGGCGCTCCGCGATCGGTGATCGGCGCGTAGGCTGCAGGCATGGCGCTGCAGAGCTTGCAGATCACCGCGATCACGGCCATGCGGGCCCGCGACGTGTCCCGGCCGACGTCCGAGCAGCAGGAGGCGGCCGACCAGCGGCCGCTGCGCGACGAGGCGCCCCGGCGGGAGCCCCGCCGGGGACGCGACAAGGACAACCGCCGAGCGCAGACCTAGGCGGGCTGGGCTGGGCTGGGCGGACTGGACTGGGCGGGCTGGACTAGGCGGGCAGCGGCGGCAGTTCGCCGGTGGTCTCGAAGTCGGCGAGCTGGCGGATCCGCCGGGCGTGCCGCTCGGCCCCCGAGAACGGCGTGGCCAGGAAGAGCCCGACGAACCGGGCGGCCTCCTCCGGCGTGTGCTGCCGGGCGCCCAGGCTGATCACGTTGGCGTCGTTGTGCTCGCGGGCCAGCTTCGCCGTGTCCTCGTTCCAGGCGAGGGCCGCGCGCACCCCCCGCACCTTGTTGGCGGCGATCTGCTCGCCGTTCCCAGAACCGCCGATCACCACTCCGAGGCTGCCGGCGTCGCCGGCCACGCCCTGCGCGGCGCGCAGCACGAACGGCGGGTAGTCGTCCTCCGCGTCGTAGACGTGGGGGCCGCAGTCCTCCACCTCATGGCCCTGCTCCTTCAGCCAGGAGACCAGGTAGTTCTTCAGCTCGTAGCCGGCATGGTCGGCACCGATGTAGACACGCACGGCACAAGTTTCCCAGAAGGCCTCTGGCGGAGACGACCCCGGGCTCCACTAAGGTAATAAGCGAAAGGGGTCCGCGTCCCTTACACCCTCCGACCTGACAGGAGTGTCATGCGCGAGCTTCGTTACGTGGGCGACCCGATCCTTCGTACCCCCGCGGAACCGGTGACGGACTTCGACCGCGAGCTGCGCCGCCTGGTCGACGAGATGTTCGCGATCATGTATCAGGCCGACGGCGTGGGGCTGGCCGGGCCGCAGATCGGCGTGGGCCGGCGGCTGTTCGTCTACGACATCAGCAACCGCAAGGGTCACCTGATCAACCCCGAGCTCACGATCGACGACCCCGAGCAGGTCGTCGAGGAGGAGGGCTGCCTGTCGGTGCCGGGCAAGGAGACCGGCAAGCCGCTGTACGCCCCGACCGCCCGCGCCGCCGGAGTGACCGTGCGCGGCGTCGACAAGCTCGGCCGGCCCGTCACCGTCAAGGCCAGGGGCATGCTCGCCCGGTGCTTCCAGCACGAGTTCGACCATCTCGACGGCACGCTGTACGTCGACCGGCTGGGCAAGGACGAGCGCCGCAGGATCCTCCTGCAGGCGCCCTGACCCCGTTCACAGCTGGATGGCCTTGACCTCCAGAAACTCCTCCAGGCCGAACTCGCCGAGCTCGCGGCCGACCCCGGAGTGCTTGTAGCCGCCGAACGGCGCCATCATGTTGAACCGGCCGCCGTTGACGGCCACCTGCCCGGTGCGCAGGCGGCGCGCCACCGCGAGCGCCTTGTCCTCGGTGCCCGCCCACACCGCCCCCGAAAGCCCGTACGGCGTGCCGTTGGCGATCTCGACGGCCTCGTTCTCCGACGCGAACGGGATGATCGACAGAACCGGGCCGAAGATCTCCTCCTGCTCGATGGACATGCCGGGCGAGACACCGGCGAAGATCGCGGGCTCGACGTAGTAGCCCCGATCCATGGGGTTGTCGGTTCCGCCGAGCACGAGGCGGGCGCCCTCTTCCTGACCGCGGTTGATGTATCTCACGACCCGGTCGCGCTGGGCGGCGGACACCAGCGGCCCGAGCCTCGTGCCCTCGGCGAACGGATCGCCGGGGACGTACTTCTCCGCGGCCTTCACGGCGAGCCGTACCGCGTCGTCGTACTGGTCCCAGTGGACGAGCATCCGCGTCAGCGCCGAGCAGGTCTGTCCCGAGTTGAGGTAGGCGCCGGCCACGCCGTTCTTCACCGCCGCCTCCAGGTCGGCGTCGGGCAGGATGATGTTCGCCGACTTGCCGCCCAGCTCCAGGGCCACCCGCTTGACCGTCTCGGCGGCGAGCGCGGCGACCCGGCGCCCGGCCCTCGTGGAGCCGGTGAACGACACCAGGTCCACGCCGGGATGGGCGGCGACGGCCTCGCCGACCACCGGCCCGTGGCCGCTGACCATGTTGAACACGCCGGGCGGAAGGCCGACCTCGTGCAGGATGCCGGCCAGCGCGTACGCGGCGAGCGGCGCGACCTCGCTCGGCTTGAGCACGACCGTGCAACCGGCCGCCAGGGCCGGGGCCACCTTGCACACGACCTGGTGGAGCGGGTAGTTCCACGGCGTGATCGCGCCGACCACGCCGACGGGCTCCCGCACGATGAGCGAGTTGCCCACGCGGCCGGCGTCGAACTCGTACCGCCTGGCGAGATCGGCGTAGGAGGCCAGCACCTCGGCGGGCATCAGCGTCTGCACCTTCAACGCGAGCGTGAGCGGCGCGCCCATGTCGGTGGCGATCGTCGCCGCGATGTCCTGGGCGCGCTCCTTGAGCAGCCCGGCCGCCGCCCCAAGGAACTCTGCGCGTTCGGCCGGCTCCAGGGCCGCCCAGGAGGGGAAGGCGGCGCGGGCGGCGGCGACGGCGGCCTCGACGTCGGCCGGCGACCCGGCGGGCACCCGGTCGACGACCTCCTCCGTCGCGGGATTGACGACGTCGACGGCTTCACGGGAGGAGGAGGGGACCCAGGCTCCGTTCACGTAGAGGTGACGCATGTCACTCATCCTTGCGTCTCGGCTGTCAGATGGCGAGCCTTCCGGCCGAAACCTTTCCGCTCAATTCGCGGGAGAGTGAAGGAGCCTGTGAAGTGTCAGCCGAAAATCGGATCGCGGGTCCGGGACCGCTTCAGCTCGAAGAAGCCGTCGGTGCCGGCGACGAGCAGGACTCCGTCCCACAGCCGCGCGGCGGCCTCGCCCCTGGGGATGGGCGAGACGACGGGGCCGAAGAACGCGGTGCCCTCGACGGCGATGATCGGCGTGCCGACCTCCTGGCCGACCAGCTCGATGCCCTCGCCGTGCGAGCGCCGGATCGCCTCGTCGTACTCGTCCGAGTCGTGCGCGGCGACCAGCGCTGGGTCGAGTCCGGCCGCGGTGAGGGCCTCGGCGATGGTGGCCTGGTCGCGGTCGCGCCCCTCGTCGTGGAACCGCCTGCCGATCTCGGTGTAGAGGTCGCCGAGGACCTCTTCGCCGTACTTGGCCGAGGCGGCCGCCAGCACCCGTACGGCGCCGAGGGTGCGCCTCGTCCGCTCGCGGTAGTCGTCGGAGATGTCCTTGTCCTCGTTCAGCACCGCCAGGCTCATGATGTGCCAGCGCACGTCGATCGGGCGGAGCGCCGCCACCTCGTGAATCCACCGTGAGGTGATCCACGCCCACGGACAGGCGGGGTCGAACCAGAAATCGGCAAGCTTGCGATCGGACACTGTGGCACCCTCTCGAACGAACTATGGTTCCCTCGGTCCTCAACCCGGACAGGAAAGCTGCTATTCCAGATAGGAGCGGTCCCGAATCCGCCATGTCGTCGCGGCGTGGCAGGATTCATGCATCCCTGACGCGACGGGGCGGCGGGGATCGGGGGCTTGATCATGCGATGAGGAGCGGGTGTGGCAGGGAATCTGACACGGGACGAGGCTCGGGAGCGCGCTCGGCTGCTCTCCGTCCAGTCCTACCAGGTCGAGCTCGATCTGACGGAGGGCGAGGAACGGTTCGAAAGCATCACGACGGTCCATTTCAGATCGGACCGCGAGGGGGCGGACACGTTCATCGACCTGCACGGCGCGCACGTGCGGAAGGTCGTTCTCAACGGCAGGGAGCTCGACGTCAGCACCTATGACGCCGAGAAGGGCCGCATCCCGCTGCACGGGCTGGCCGAGCAGAACGAGCTGCGCGTGGACGCCGACTGCTCCTACATGCGCACCGGCGAGGGCCTGCACCGCTTCGTCGACCCCGTCGACCAGCAGGTCTACCTGCACAGCCAGTTCGAGACGGCCGACGCGCACCGCATGTACGCCTGCTTCGACCAGCCGGACCTCAAGGCGACCTTCGAGCTGACCGTCCTCGCCCCCGCCGACTGGGAGGTGGTGTCCAACGCCGCCCCGGACGCGGTCGAGGCGCTCGAGGAGCACCGCGGGCGGCACGGCACGCTGCAGGCCGCCAGGCGCTGGCACTTCCCGCCGACCCCCGTCATGTCGACGTACATCACAGCGCTCATCGCGGGGCCGTACGCGGTCGTACGGGACGAGCACGACGGGATCCCGCTGGGCATCTACGTACGGCGCTCGCTCGCGCAGTACCTCGACGCCGACAACATCTTCGAGGTCACCAAGCAGGGCTTCGACTTCTTCCACCGCGTCTTCGGCCTGCGCTACCCGTTCGGCAAGTACGACCAGCTGTTCGTGCCCGAGTTCAACGCGGGCGCCATGGAGAACGCCGGCGCGGTGACGTTCCTGGAGGACTACGTCTTCCGCTCCCGCGTCACCGACGCGATCATCGAGCGCCGGGCCGAGACGATCCTGCACGAGATGGCGCACATGTGGTTCGGTGACCTGGTCACCATGCGCTGGTGGGACGACCTGTGGCTGAACGAGTCGTTCGCCACCTACATGTCCGTCCTGTGCCAGGCCGAGGCCACCCGGTGGGGCCAGGGCGCGTGGACGACGTTCGCCAACGTCGAGAAGGCCTGGGCCTACCGGCAGGACCAGCTGCCCTCCACCCACCCCATCGCCGCCGACATCCCGGACATGCAGGCCGTCGAGGTCAACTTCGACGGCATCACGTACGCCAAGGGCGCCTCGGTGCTCAAGCAGCTCGTCGCGTACGTGGGGCTCGACAACTTCCTCGCCGGGGTGCGCGACTACTTCAACGAGCACGCCTGGAAGAACACCACCCTCCAGGACCTGCTGTCGGCGCTGGAGCGCACCTCCGGGCGCGAGCTGTCCTCCTGGTCGAAGGAGTGGCTGGAGACCTCCGGCGTCAACACGCTGCGGCCGTCGTTCACCGTCGACGACGAGGGCCGGTTCGCGAGCTTCGACGTGCTGCAGGAGGCCACGCAGGAGCACCCGACGCTGCGCTCGCACCGGGTGGCCATCGGTCTGTACTCCCTGCGCGACGGCGTGCTGACCAGGACCAAGCGGGTCGAGCTCGACGTCGTCGGGGCGCGTACGGCCGTGCCCCAGCTGGTCGGCGAGGTGCAGCCCGACCTCGTGCTGGTGAACGACGACGACCTCACCTACGCGAAGATCCGGCTCGACGAGCGGTCGCTGCGCACCCTCGTCGGCGGCGGGATCACCGCGTTCGCCGAGTCCCTGCCCCGCGCCCTGTGCTGGTCGGCCGCCTGGGACATGACGCGGGACGCCGAGATGGCCACCCGCGACTACGTCAGGCTGGTCGTCTCCGGCATCGACTCGGTGCGCGACATCACCGTCCTGCAGACCGTGCTGCGCCAGGCCCGCCAGGCCGTGCAGCAGTACGCCGACCCCACGTGGCGGGCCACCGGCCTGGCCGAGCTGGCCGGCGCCCTGCGCCGCCTCATCACGGCGGCGGAGCCGGGCTCGGATCACCAGCTCGCCTACGTCAACGCCTTCGCCGCGACCGCCACCTCGGCCGAGGACCTGGCGTTCCTCAAGGGCATCCTCGACGGCACCGAGGCGCCCGGGGGCCTGGCCGTCGACACCGACCTGCGCTGGACGCTCATCCACGCGCTCGTCTCCGGTGGCGTCCTCGGCGCCGCCGACATCGACGCGGAGCTGGCCAGGGACGCCACGGCGACCGGCGAGCGCTCGGCCGCGACCAGCCGGGCCGCGATCCCCACTCCGGAGGCCAAGGCCGAGACCTGGACGACGATCGTGGGCGGAAAGCTCAGCGGCGCGCTCCTGCGCTCCACGATCCTCGGCTTCGTGGACCCGCACCACCCCGAACTGCTCGAGCCGTACGGCGACCGGTACTTCGAGGAGGTCGGGCGGATCTGGAGCGAGTGGACCTCCGACATGGCGCAGAACTTCGCCATCGGCTGCTACCCCGCGCTGCTGATCCGTCCGGAGACCGTGGCCCGCACGCAGGACCACATCAGCGACAGGCAGCCGCCGCACGCGCTGCGGCGCCTGCTGCTGGAGGGCGCGGACGGCGTCAGCCGGGCCCTGCGCGCCCGCGCCCGCGACGCCTCCGCCTGATCCGCCTCCCGGCCGCACCACGCACGATCCCGAGGGCCCCGGCACACCGCCGGGGCCCTCGGGCGTTTCGCGGAAGCCCGCGGCGTTCACGGAATCTCGGCGGGGTACGGATCGTGCCCGGGCGCCGGGCCCGTCGCCGCCCGCCCCGCTGATCGAGCTCGCCCGCACGACCGCCGCCCGCCCGGGTCAGTAAGGTCGTCGGGTGCACTCAGCCCGAGACCTGTTGATCGCCCTGGCCCGGAGGTACTCGTTCGGCGACGTCGGCGCGCTGGCGCCCGACGTGCTCGGGGAGGGCGCGCACGCGGCGCGGGTGGCGTCGGTCTGCGAGTTCGGCCAGCGGCTGCTCACGCTCGACGCGGAGGACTTCGCCGCCGAGATCGACGCCCAGACGGTGCCCGGCGACCTGCGCAGGCGAGCCCGCGCGTGCCACATGCCGCAGACACCCAAGGAGCAGCCGCGAGGAGCACTCGACACACTGCGGCCGGCGTACGCGCTGCTCCTCGAGGTGATCGAGGTCCGCTGGCGGCGGCGCGAGCTCAGCCCGATGATCGCGGCCGTCCACATCTGCAGCGAGTATCTCCCGCTGCTGGCCTTCGAGCCCGCGCTCGGCCACGCGGGCGACCCGGTCCGCTGGCCCGAGGGCCTGCGCGCCCCCGGCAGCCGGTTCGGGGTCATGCCCGACCGGGAGTGCGACCACACGAGGGCGGAGCGGTCGGCGGCCCAGCGGACCCTGCGGGTGGCCGTGGAGCCGCCGCCGGGCTGGCGGGCCTACTTCGACCGGCAGCACAGCCAGGTGGCGGGGGCCCTCGCCACCTGCGCGGGCCGGTGCCGCACCCCCTGCCAGGCCCTCGCCTGGGTGCCGGACCTCGACGACCTGTCCGCCCGCTGCCGGGTCGCGCTGGCGTTCGCCGAGACCCCGCTCGTACGGCTGCGTCACGCCGCTCCCGTCGGGCACGGCTTCGGCGTGCCGTCACCCGAGGAGGTGCTGGAGGCGTGGGACCGCAGCCGCGCCGCGCTGTCCAAGCACGAGGCGGCCGCCGCGGTCACCGCGGACGACGGCTTCCCGTTGCCGGGCCTGCCCGCCCTGTTCTCCGCCGTGGCGGCGGCGCCGCTGGCACCGGCCACGCTGCTCGCCGACGTCGCCGCGCACGTCGTGGAACTGATGCGGTAGGCGTCACCACATGGCCGGCCTGCGGTCGCCCCAGAAGCCGCCGACGGACGCCTCCACCTGGGACGACAGCGAGATGAGCGTCCCCTCGTCGCCGAACCTGCCCGCCAGCATCACTCCGATGGGCAGGCCTTCTGGCGTCCAGTGGAGCGGGAGGTTCACCGCGGGCTGGCCGCTCACGTTGTAGATGGCCGCGAAGGGTGCGAAACGCATCATGCGCTCGAACGTCTCCTCGGGCGATTCGGCGTCCTCGAACCAGCCGACCGGCACCGGCGGCTGCGTGACGGTCGGCGACAGCACCGCGTCATAGGCGTCGGTGACGAGGAGCGCGAACCGCGTGGCGAGCTGGAGCGCCGACTGCGCCTGCAGGAACTCGGGGGCCGACACGGCATGACCCCGCTCACGCAGCCAGGCGGTGAGCGGGCGCATCTTCGGCTCGAGTTCCTTGGCCACCGGGTGCATGCAGGCGAAGCTGAACCACAGTTTGACGAATTCGGGCACGACGTCGGGGCCGAAGGGCGGCGCGATCTCCTCCACCTCGTGGCCGAGCGACTCCAGCACCGCTGAGGCGCTCTCGTACGCCGCGAGCACCTCGGGGTGGACCTCCGCGCCGGGCACGGCGGGCGTGGCGAACCTGGCGATCCGCAGGCGGCCGGGCTCCCGGCCGGCGTAGGCCGAGAACGACCCGAGCGCGGGCGGCGGGGCCCAGTACATGTCACCGGGGTTGTTGTGGGCCATCGCGTCGAGCAGCGCCGCCGCGTCCGCCACGTTCCGCGCGATCGGCCCGTTGGTCGACAGACCCGCCAGATCCGGGACGATGGGGGCGAACGAGATCCGGCCGCGGCTGGGCTTGATGCCGTACAGGCCGCAAACGGATGAGGGGATGCGGATCGAGCCCGCGCCGTCGCTGCCCTGCGCGACCGGCGCGAGGCCGGCCGCGACGGCGGCCGCCGCTCCCCCACTCGACCCGCCGGCCGACCTCGTGGTGTCCCACGGCGTACGGGCCGGCTCGTGCAGGTAGGTCTCGGTGTAGCAGGGCAGGCCGAACTCCGGGGTGGAGGTCTTGCCCAGCATGATCGTGCCCGCGTCCCGCAACCGCTCGACCACGCTGTCGTCCGCGGGCGCGACGAACCCCTCGTACGTGGCCGAGCCGAAGTAAGTCGGCACGTCCTTGACGAGGTTGAGATCCTTGATCGGGACGGGCACTCCCAGCAGCGGGGGCAGGTCCTCCGTGTCGCCCGCGGCGATCCGGGCCTCCTGCTCGCGGGCCTGGCCGAGTGCCCGCTCGGCCGTCACAGTGACGAACGCCCCCAGGCCGGAGCCGAGCCGCTCGATGCGCTCCAGGTAGTGCTCGGTGATCTCGACGGGAGAAAGTTCACCCGTACGTACGGCTGCCGCCTGCTCGAGGGCGGTAAGATCGTGAATGTGCGCCACGCTACCGAACGGTAGGCCCCCGGACCGCGGATATCTAGAGAAGATACCCCCACTTCCGCGCAACGAATCAGCGCAAGCAGGCCACAAAAGTATGAACCATCCAACACTAGGCAAGCCGCTGACGGCTCAACTACCGTGAGTGATGTGGATACCGGTCTAGCGCCAGAAGACGGTCACGATACGTCACCCATCTGGGTCGGTGACCAATCATCGGAGCAGGCGGAACGCCCTTCGGCGCCCCCTGAGGCGCCGGCGTCTCCCACGTACGCTCCGGTCCAGCGCACGTCGCTGAGCAGCCTGTGGCAGGACACGCGATACCGCCACCTGCGCCGCCGGGCCGTGATCGCGGTCGTCGCGGGCGTGGTGTTCGGCGTGGTCTTCGGCAGCTGGCGGCTCGGGCTCACCGCGGCGATCCTCGCATGCGTCGCCGACGCCGTCTACCGGGCGAGGACGGTCTCCACCATCCCCGCGTGGCGGCGCGCCTCCGCGGCGGAGCGCCAGACGGAGGCCCAGCTCAAGAAGCTGGAGCGGAACGGCTACAAGACGCTCCACGCCCGGGCCATCCCCGGCAGCGAGGCCCAGATCGACCACCTGGTGGTCGGGCCCACCGGCGTGTACGCGGTGGACTCGGAGAAGTGGGACAAGCGGCTGCCCGTACGTGTCCAGTCGCACCGCAAGCTCTTCCACGGCCCCTTCAACCAGAAGCCGCGGCTCGACGAGGCCCGGTGGGAGGCGGCGCAGGCCAGCGACCTGATCAGCAAGGCGCTCGGCCGGGAGATCACCGTGGTGCCGTCCCTGGCCATCTACGGCCCGCCGATCCCCTGGCGCATCCTCAACATCCGCGAGGTCGACGTCTTCTCCGGCGGACTGGTGCGCAAGTGGATCACCAAGCGGGAGAGGTCGCTCACCACGGCCGAGATCGACGCGATCTACCGGGCCGCCGAACGCGTCCTGCCGGCGCGGTACCCCGAGTAGAGCGACGCGCCGTCCCGAGACGTGGACAGCGGGTCTCGGCAGCCGGGCACTGGCCGTACCATTTGAAGACTCAGTAGTCTCCGGATGGGGGTCCCTCGATGCCCGCTCTCAGGTCCCGCACTGTCACTCACGGCAGAAACATGGCCGGCGCCCGTGCGCTGCTTCGGGCCACGGGCGTAGCGGGCAGCGACTTCGGCAAGCCGATCGTCGCCATCGCCAACAGCTTCACCCAGTTCGTGCCCGGCCACGTGCACCTGCGCGAGGTCGCCGAGGTGGTGGCCGGCGCCGTCCGCGAGGCGGGGGCCATCCCGCGGGAGTTCAACACGATCGCCGTGGACGACGGCATCGCGATGGGCCACGGCGGCATGCTCTACTCGCTGCCGTCCCGGGAGCTGATCGCCGACGCGGTCGAGTACATGGTCAACGCCCACTGCGCGGACGCGCTGGTCTGCGTCTCGAACTGCGACAAGATCACGCCGGGCATGCTGCTCGCCGCGATGCGGCTCAACATTCCCACGATCTTCGTGTCCGGCGGGCCGATGGAGGCCGGCAAGATCCCGGGCCGCAAGCTCGACCTGATCGACCCGATGATCGCCTCCGCCGACGCGAGCGTGTCGGACGCCGACCTCCTGGAGATGGAGGAGAACGCCTGCCCGACCTGCGGCTCGTGCAGCGGGATGTTCACCGCCAACTCCATGAACTGCCTCGCCGAGGCGATCGGCCTGGCGCTGCCCGGCAACGGCACCACACTGGCGACCCACAAGGCCCGCAAGGCCCTGTTCGAGGACGCGGGACGGCAGATCGTCGACCTCGCCCGGCGCTACTACGAGGAGGACGACGGGTCCGTCCTGCCCCGGAGCATCGCCACCCGCGAGGCGTTCGAGAACGCGATGGCGCTCGACGTCGCGATGGGCGGCTCGACCAACACGATCCTCCACATCCTGGCCGCCGCGCGCGAGGCGGGCGTCGACTTCGGGCTCAAGGAGATCAACGAGATCTCGCTGCGGGTGCCGTGCCTGTGCAAGGTCGCCCCCGCGACGATGAAGTACCACGTCGAGGACGTGCACCGGGCGGGCGGCATCCCCGGCATCCTCGGTGAGCTGGACCGGGCCGGCCTGCTCCACCGCGACCTGCCGACCGTTCACTCCGCGTCCATCGCCGAATACATCGCCAAGTGGGACCCCAAGTCGCCCGAGGTCACCGACGAGGCCGTCGAACTGTGGCACGCGGCGCCCGGCAACGTGCGCACCGTCAAGGCGTACTCCCAGGACGCGCGCTGGGAGTCGCTCGACCTCGACCGCGCCGAGGGCTGCATCCGCGACCTCGATCACGCGTACACGAAGGACGGCGGCCTCGCCGTGCTGTACGGGAACATCGCGCAGGACGGCTGCGTGGTCAAGACGGCCGGCGTGGACGAGTCGATCTGGCGCTTCTCCGGCCCGGCGGTCGTGTTCGAGTCGCAGGAGGAGGCCTCCGAGGGCATCCTCGGCGGCAAGGTCAAGGCCGGCGACGTGGTCGTCATCCGCTACGAGGGCCCCAAGGGCGGCCCGGGCATGCAGGAGATGCTCTACCCGACGAGCTTCCTCAAGGGCAAGGGCCTGGGCAAGGCGTGCGCGCTGATCACCGACGGCCGCTTCTCGGGCGGCACGTCGGGCCTGTCCATCGGCCACGCCTCTCCCGAGGCCGCCGAGGGCGGCACGATGGCCCTGATCGAGGACGGCGACATCATCGAGATCGACATCCCCGGCCGTTCGATCGAGCTCAAGGTGGCCGAGGACGTGCTGGCCGCCCGCCGCGAGCGGTTGCTGGCCGACCTCGGCGGCTACCGGCCGCGTGACCGGCACCGCCCGGTGTCGGCCGCCCTGCAGGCGTACGCCGCGCTGACCACCTCGGCCTCGACCGGCGCCTCGCGGGATCTCTCCCAGCTCTCGCGATGATCGGTTCATGACGGGCCGCCGCGGCCACACCCGGCGCGGCGGCCCGTCAGGCGTTTTCGCGGCCCTACGGAGCCGGAGGCTCTCCGGGGGTGTACGGCGCGGTCGCCGCCCGCTCGCCCGGCCCTGTTGTAGGGCTCGATGGGGGGATGCACACCGGAGAAACTACAGTGATTTGGCCTACCGGCGGACGAGCGATCAGCTGTACGAGACCGACTGCACGCTGCAGTCGGTCATCCACGGGCCGGGGTAGACCGGGGCCGTGTAGCAACTCCAGGTGGCCGTCACCGTGGTGGTGCCCGCGGGGACGGTGACGCCGCCGGCCGAGCCGGAGAGGTCGTACTGATGGCCCTCGCTGCACTTGGCGGAGACGCTGACGGACGTCGTCCCGCTGGGGAGCGTCTGCGTGAACTGCCACGAGTGCGTGGCCGGGACCGCGGTCATGTTGGCGTAGGACACCGCTCCCCCTCCCCCGTACGGCGAGGCGCCGACGCTCGGGCCGATGGGGTACCAGTCCCTGGTGTCTCCGAAAGAGTTGTAGTTGGAGCAATCCACGGTGGCGTGCAGCGTGACGGCGTCGGCCGCGGCGGGGCTGGGCGCGAGCGCCATGCTCAGCACGCCGGTCGTAACGAGCGTCGCACCGATCGCGAGCACCCGTCTGGCTGAATTCACCGCGAACATGGGTATCCCCTCTCCCGCCTCCGACACCGGCCACAGCGAATGCATCACCTCACCAGGACGCCGTCAATGACCGGCGTTTTCGGCGGGACCGGAAGGCCGGGCCTCCCGGCAGGCGAAAACCGCACACCACCGGGGGCCGGAAACCCGGAAACGGCCGGGCCCGGTCGTCGCGATTCCCTACGCAGCGGAAATCGCGACGTCCATGCCGGCGCTACGCCGAAATACCGCGAATGCGAAACCCGGCGGGATTTAAAGCAGAACCGGCTCGGTGAAAGATTCAGCACCCGGCACGGGTGCGCGAAACCGCAGGCGCGTGCGACACGCCTGCGGTTCCGCTCATGTTCACCGGGGTCGAGGGAGCGGAGCGGAAGGGAGCGAGGACCGAAGTTCCTCCGGTGTGGTGACCGACCCGCCCAAGGTCTCGTGGATGCCCCGCTAGCGGCCCTTGTGCTCCGTCTTCTGCGCCTCGGTGAGGAGCGCGATGAGCGCCTGGGTCACCCGCAGCACCCCGGCCCTGGCCGCATCGTCCCGAATGCGTCCGTCCGCCCGCTCGGCGAGTTGCCGCAGGTGGGCGATCGCGGGAGGCTCGTTTCCTGCGAGACCGGACCGTTCGGCGTGCTGAAGACGGTCCTCCAGAGCAGACGCCACAGGTTCGGCGATACGACCGGCGGCGACGTATTCGCCGATGAGGTCGCGGATGCCGGAGTACCAGGCGGGGTCGCGGGTGAACGACCGGGGGATGTACCCCGCCTCGGCATCGGCCAGCGTCGTCGCGACGACCTTGTCCGCGTACGAGCGGACGGTCGGATAGAGCTTCGCGAGCTGCGCGTCGGCCAGCGGCACCGAGCTTCCGTCGAGGAAGCAGAAGCCGGGGCCGGTGTTGCTGCCGCTGTTGACGCGCAGTGGCGCCTCCTGCTGGGCGAGCCTGATGCCACCGAGCGCCACACCGAGGTCGTCACGCGCGACCTGCGGTGGAGTCGTGTCCGTCATCCGGATCTTGGGAGCCGCCGGAGGACGCACGCCGTAGGCGACCCAGGCGACAGTGTGGTCGTAGACGGCGTTCTGCACCATGTGCTGAGGAATGTGGGACAAGGAGGGCAGCGTGCACGTCTGCGGCTCGCCCGGATAGCCTCCGGGGTACGTGCCGATGTCGCGCTTGCGCAACGGACCGTAGTCTCGGATGAGTTTCCAGTCGCCGTGTGACGCGCCGGCGACCTCCCAGCTGGTCAGAACGGCCGAGTCGGCCTGAGCACGAGCCGCCGCCGAGAGGATGCCGTTGCTCACGTCGCCCTCGGAGTTGATCCGGAACACCGGCGTCGTCAGGTCGGTGCGCAGCACGCCGCCGCCGCCGTGCAGGACGACCGCGTCGAGGACGTTCGCGAGCGGCTGGACGCCGTTGTAGTAGTTCGCGAGGCGACCGGCCGACTGCGAGTGGCCGGTGGCGATCACGTACCGGGGCGGGGGAAGCTCGCCGAGCGGATCGGTGCCCGCCGGAGCGCGGACGGCCTTCACCGCCTGGCTGAAGATGTCGTAGGACAGGCTGTCGTCGTTGATCGTCCCACCCGCGGTCACGTCAAGGGCTCCGTAGCGGTCCGGGCTCCACGCCTTGAGCCCGGTCGCGGAGTGCACTCCGGCGCGCTGGGCGGAGACGCCGACCCACGCGTACCCCTCGCGGATCAGGTGCTCGTGCGACTGGAACCAGTCGACCTCCTGGTCCCACTGGTTGCTGACGTTGTACCACTCGGCGATCACGACCCCGTTGAACGTGCGGGCCGAGACCGGGCGGCGCACGACGATGCGCGTGGTGTAAGGGCTGCCGGTGCTCACGACCGCCGCGGTGTCCGTGCCGCGGGTCGCGTAGCCCGTCGCCGTGCCGGAGATGAAGAACTCCTGCTCGACATAGCCCGCCGCCTTGAGGTCGACGTCGGTGGCGAGGAACGGGTAGCCGTGCGCGGGATCCCCGACGGGCGTGGTGCGGGCGATCGGTCCCGTGAGCGCGGGGTTCGCGACGCCGGCGCCGGTCGCGGTGGACGGGCGGGGCGTGGCCTCGGCCCGGGCGGGTCCGGACGCGTTCGCGGGAGCGGCGAACCAGAGGGGAACGGTCAACGTGCCGGCGAGACCGAACGCGACGAGTTTTCTGTGAACATTCCGGAGAGACGGAAGGAGGGCGGGCAAGCTTCACCTCGCTGCGAAAGGCCGGGGGGTGGGAGGAATCGTCCGGATCAGCGCGCTGTCTCTGCCGCAGAGACTAACTGCCAACTCAGGCGAAAGATAGTGTCGTAAGCGCCGAACTTTCGCCATAAACGGCGAAAGGCTGAGGCGTCACCGAGCGGGCGCGTCGAAGCCCCGGCAACCGCCCGCGGCCACCGAACAGGGAAGTGATGGCTGACATGATAGCCACATCAGGGTGACCATCCGAGCGAGCGTTCGGAAAAATGTCAGTCCTCGTCATTATTGTCGAGGTATGGCCAACGTCATTCGGCACTCGCTGACCGCCGAGGAACTCGCCGCCCTCGCCCTGTCGCTCGCTCACCTCGGTGCCGGCCCTCAGTCGGTCACCGCCCGGCGCGGCCTGCGCCACGCTTTCGAGCACCTCGATCTGGACGACGACGTCATCGCCACGACCCTGACCACCCTCACCACCCCGCTGCCCACCGACGTCGCCCGCCGGGCGCGGGCGGTGGCCAACGCGATCACCGCGCGCCTGGTGATCCGCATCCAGTATCACGACGCCGCCGGCCGGGTGACCGTCCGCGACGTCGAGCCGGTGACCTGTCTGGTCCACGGCGAGTTCTGGTACCTGGTCGGCTGGTGCCGAATGCGCCGGTCGATCAGGGCCTTCCGCTTCGACCGGATCCTGGCGGTCGAGCCGACCGACCTGCCGGCCCGTCCCCACCTGCCGCAGCGTTATCTGCCGTTCCAGCGCCGGTCCCGGGTCAGGCGTCCGTCGGCCGCCTGACCTCTGCCCTCGTTCGTACGCCCGTCCGGGGCCGGACACCGATCAGATCGGCTCAGCCGCCGCAGCAGCCACCGCCGCAGCAACCGCCGCCCGCGCCACCCGACGGACGGGCGGCGGGAGCTCCGGACGCCCTCCCCGTGACGGCCACGGTGGACAGCAGCTTCACGGTGTCGTCGTGGCCGGAGGGGCACACCGCCCGGTCTCCGGCCTCGGCCATGGGACGGTTGAGCTCGAACGTCGATCCGCATGCGCGGCAACGGTAGTCATAGCGAGGCATGCGTCCAGATTACGACTCCGCGGCGACCTGGGTCTGCCCGGCGAGTCATGGCCCTGCTGCGCGTCGCCCCGAGGCCGGGCGCCACACGTGGTCAGGCGAAATGAACCGTGGCGTGATCCGCGATGGGGCGGTAGCCGAGCCGCTGGTAGACGGAGTTCGACGTGGGGTTGCTCAGGTCGGTGAACAGCAACACCTCGGTGGCGCCGTCGTCGAGCGCCTTCCTGGTGGCCGCGTGCGTGACGGCACTGCCGTACCCGCGCCCGCGGAGGGCGGGCGGGGTGTAAACCGGGCCGATCCGCGACATGCCACTGATGGGCGCGGAGACGCCGGCCAGTGACACCGGCCGCCCCTCGTCCTCCCACCAGACCAGTTCCTCGCGGTTGATCCGCGCGGAGACGAGCGGAGTGACGTCGACGGCGCGTTCGATGTGCGCCTCCGCCTCGAACTCCCGAAACCACCGGGCGGCCTGATCCATGTCGCCGGGCCCGGCGATCCGGGGTTTTCCCGGCGCCGGAGCAGGCCGCAGCGTATCGAGCAGATAGAGGCGCTCGGCGCGCCGCCCGCTCTCCGGCCGCCACCAGGCGGCGGCGAAGGCCTCGACGGCGCTCACCGGTCCGCGCACCGCCGTCAGCCGCCGGTCGGCCTCGATGAGCTCCCGGACCAGCGGGGCGATCGCCCCGGGCGGGACCTCGCCCAGGGTCAGCGGGTACGGCGGAGTGTGGCAGAACGCCCCCACGACCGCACCGTCGCCGGTGGTCGCCCAGCCGAACAGCGGGTCCTCGGCGAACTGGCCGCTCCGCAGCCGGCGCAGCACGGTCAGCATGACCGTGTTGCGCACCGGATCCCGGAGCAGCCAGGACTCCGCCGACGCCGCGAACTCCGCGGCGTCGGCGGTCAACGACCAGATCACGCCGCGGTCTCCGACAGGTAGGGAGCCCACTGCGGATCACCGTCGAGTTGGGCGCCGATGAGCCGCCAGTGCGCGCCGTGCGGCACCGCGGGAGCCACAGGCAGCGCCCACCCCAGCTCCTCCAGCAGCCTGTCGGCCTTGCGGTGGTTGCACGGCATGCACGAGGCGACGCAGTTCTCCCAGGTGTGAGGGCCTCCCTTGGACCTCGGGATGACGTGGTCGATGGTCTCGGCCCGCTGGCCGCAGTAGGCGCAGCGGAAGTTGTCCCGGCGCATCAGCGCCGCCCGGGTGAGCGGGATGCGCGTCCGGTAGGGGATGCGGACGTAGCGCCGGAGCCTGATCACCGACGGGACGTCGAGCGTGCGGGTGGCCGAGCGCAGGACCGCGCCCCGACCGTCCCGGTGGACGACGTCCGCCTTCTCTCTCAGCACCAGGATGACGGCCCGGTGCAGGGAGAGTGTGGTCAGTGGCTCGTATGTGGCGTTCAGTAGCAGGACTTGGCGCATCAGCCGGCCTCCACAGCGGTCTCGGCTGTGCGCCTGGGTTGTGGCCCCGTTTGTTGGGACCCTGGTGCTTCCGTCACAGGGACCTCCGCCGGACGGCCCAGCGGATCGTCACCACGGCACCGCCCTCCAGCAAAAGTGTGGCCTTTTCGGCGCCCCCTTCGCCACCCATAAAAGGGTCGTGGAGGTGAACGACGGGAACGCCTGCTGCTTCTATGCCCAGCCGATCATCCCTTTATTCCCGTCTTGGCCGGGTACGGACGATGGACCATGGCAGTCGTCCGGCTGTTTTAAAGTGCCTGCATGAGCCGAGTGCCGTACCCGCCAGCCCGCCGTGACGACATCGTCGACGATCTCCACGGAACGCCCGTCCCCGACCCCTACCGGTGGCTGGAGGACCCGGACGATCCGGCGACGAAGGAGTGGCTGGACGCGCAGGAAATCCTGTTCAGGTCCGCCGAGCTCGAGGGGCGCGACCGCTTCCGCGAGCGCGTCGCCGAACTGCTGCGCTCCGGGTCGGTCGGGACGCCCTCCTGGCGCGGCGAGCGCCGCTTCTTCACCCGCCGCGCGCCCGATCAGGAGCACCCGGTCCTGTACGTCGCGGACGGGGGCGGCGAGCGCGTGCTGCTCGACCCCACCGCCCTGGACCCCTCGGGCCTGACCACGCTCGACTCCTACCAGCCGGACAAGGAGGGCAACCGGCTGGCGTACCAGATCTCCGTCGGCGGCGACGAGGAGTCACGCCTGTACGTCGTCGACGTGGCGACCGGAGAGATCGTCGACGGGCCGATCGACCGCTGCCGCTACTCCCCCGTGGCCTGGCTGCCCGGCGGCGAGGCGTTCTACTACGTACGCAGGCTGGCGCCCTCGCTGCTCCCGGCCGGCGAGGAGCAGTTCCACCGTCGCGTCTACCTGCACCGTCTCGGCACCTCTCCCGACGACGACGTGCTGATCTTCGGCGAGGGCCTGGAGAAGACCAACTACTACGGGGTGTCGGTCTCCCTCGACGGCAGGTGGCTGTCGGTCTCCGCCTCACGGGGAACGGCCCCGCGCAACGACCTGTGGATGGCCGACCTGGTCGCCTCGTCGCCGGAGGCGCCGGAACTGATCACCGTGCAGCAGGACGTCGACGCCCAGACCGGGCTCCACTTCGGCCGCGACGGGCGGCTCTACGTCTTCACCGACCTCGACGCCTCGCGCGGGCGGGTCTGCGTCACCTCGCCGGAGACACCCGGCCCCGAGCACTGGCGCGACCTGATCCCCGAGGACGCCGAGGCGGTGCTGTCCGATTTCGCGATCCTCGACGGCATGGCCGAGCCGGTCCTGCTCGTCGGCTGGACCCGGCACGCGATCGGCGAGATCTCCGTCCACGCCCTGGAGTCCGGCGAGCGGATCGGCGAGGTCCCGCTGCCGGGGCTGGGTTCGATCGGGGGGATCTTCGAGCGCCCGGAGGGCGGGCACGAGGCCTGGTTCAGCTACACCGACGGCATCACCCCGACCGCGGTGTACCACTACGACGCGCTCACCGGTGAGACCACGCTCTGGGAGGCCCCTCCCGGCGCGGTGGAGGTGCCCGAGGCGACGACCGAGCAGGTGGTCTACCGGTCCAAGGACGGCACCGAGGTGCGCATGCTGATCACCTCGCGCCCCGGCTCCGGGCCCCGCCCCACCATCCTGTACGGCTACGGCGGTTTCGGGGTCCCGATGAACCCGGGGTTCTCCGCCACCACGCTGGCGTGGGTCGAGGCGGGCGGCGTCTACGTGGTCGCCCAGCTTCGCGGCGGCGGCGAGGAGGGCGAGCAGTGGCACCGGGCCGGCATGCTCGGGAACAAGCAGAACGTCTTCGACGACCTGCACGCCGCGGCCGAGCACCTCATCGCCACCGGCGTCACGACCCCGGACCGGCTCGCCATCTCCGGCGGCTCCAACGGCGGCCTGCTCGTCGGCGCGGCGCTCACCCAGCGTCCCGACCTGTACGCGGCCGTCGTGTGCTCGGCCCCGCTGCTCGACATGGTCCGGTACGAGAAGTTCGGTCTCGGCGCGACGTGGAACGTGGAATACGGCTCCGCCGACGTGCCGGAGGAGTTCGCCTGGCTGTGGGGATACTCGCCGTACCACCACGTCCGTGAGGGGGTGTCGTACCCGGCCACGCTGTTCGCGGTGTTCGCCTCCGACACCCGCGTCCACCCGCTGCACGCGTGGAAGATGGCCGCGGCCCTGCAGCACGCCCAGGCGGGCGACCGCCCGATCCTGCTGCGCAACGAGAGTGAGGTGGGGCACGGCGCCCGGGCCGTGAGCCGGTCGGTCGAGCTCTCGGCCGACCAGCTCGCGTTCCTGGCCCGGCACACCGGCCTGAAGGTCGGCTGAGGCGCGCAGATTCGGCTGAGGCGCAGATCAGCGCGGGAAGATGACGGTCTTGTGGCCGTCCAGCAGCACGCGGTGCTCGGCGTGCCAGCGGACGGCCCGGGCCAGCGCCTGACATTCGAGGTCACGGCCGATCGCGGCGAGGTCCTCCGGCGAGTGGGTGTGGTTCACCCGCGCGACCTCCTGCTCGATGATCGGCCCCTCGTCGAGGTCGGGCGTCACGTAGTGCGCCGTCGCGCCGATCAGCTTCACGCCCCGGGAGTACGCCTGGTGGTACGGCTTGGCGCCCTTGAACGACGGCAGGAACGAGTGGTGGATGTTGATCACGCGCCCGGCGAGCTTGGCGCACATCTCCTCCGAGAGCACCTGCATGTACCGCGCCAGCACGACGAGGTCGGCCTGGTAGTGGTCGACCAGCGTGAGGATCTCCGCCTCCTGCCGCGGCTTGGTCTCCGCGGTGACCGGCAGGTGATGGTAGTCCACACCGTACGACTGGGTGAGTGGGCGCAAGTCGGGGTGGTTGGACGCGACGGCCACGATCTCGATCGGCAGCAGCCCCGAGCGCACCCGGTAGAGCAGATCGTTGAGACAGTGGTCGAACCGGCTGACGAGCACCAGCACCCGGGTCCGCACCGCGAGGTCGAAGAGCTGGAAGTCCATGGCGTACTCCGCCGCGAGCGAGGCGAACTCCGCCCGCAGCTCGTCGGCGGCGCTCCCGCCGGAGAACTGCACGCGCAGGAAGAACCGTTCCTCGACCGGGTCGCCGAACTGCTGGCTCTCAATGATGTTGCAGCCCTTCCCGGCCAGCAGGCCGGAGACGGCCGCGACCACTCCGGGCCGGTCCGGGCAGGACAGGGTCAGCACAAATTCAGCGCTCATGCTCGAATCCTCGTCGGGTGACGGTGTCGGGTTCAAGGGTAGGGCCAGAGAGTGGAAAGGTGAGGGCAGGCGGCGGCGTCCACCGCCCTCCCCTCACCCCTCCTTCTCGTGCCGCTCCAACGCCGCGCGTACGTCGGGGTCGCCGGGGGCCATGGCCAGCGCGCGACGCAGGTCGGCCAATGCCTCCCGGCCGCGGCCGAGCGCGTTGAGGGCGGTGGCCCGGTTGAAGTACAGGGCCGCGTCCTCGCCCAGTTCGAGCGCCCTCGTCAGGTCGTCGACCGCGCCGCTCGCGTCGCGGGTCTCGAACCGCAGGGTCGCGCGGTTCGCCCAGGCGGAGGCCAGGCGAGGGTCGGCGGCCAGCGCGGCGTCGAAGGCCAGGGCGGCCTCCGTGTGGCGGCCGGCCTCCGTCTCCAGCTGTCCCAGCACGCCGTGCAGGTGCGCGTTGCCGGGGTCCAGGGCGAGCCCCGCCTCGACATCGCGCCTGGCGGCCTCGTGCTCGCCGAGCATCTCCAGCACGCCGGCCCGGTTGACGTACGCGTCGAGATAGCCGGGGTCGAGGTCGAGCACGTGGTCGAGGTCGGCCCGGGCGCCGTCCAGGTCCCCCGCGGCCAGGCGAAGCTCCGCCCGGTTGTAGTACGCCTCCGGCAGGGGCGGGCTCACCCGCATCGCGGTCTCGTAGTCGGCCAGCGCCTCGTCCGCCCGTCCCATCTCGAACAGCAGGTTGCCCCGGTCGAGGTAATGGTCGGGAAAGCCGGGGTCGATCGCGATGGCCCGGTCGAAGTCGGCCAGCGCCTCCTCCGTGCGGCCCAGGCGCGCGAGAAGCTGCGCGCGGTTGGCGAACAGCACCATCCGGTGCACGGGGTGGGCGTCCGGCTCGAGGTCGCGTTCGGCCAGGTCGATGGCCGACTGCACCAGGCCGAGCGCCTCGTCGGCCCGTCCCTCCCGCAGCTCGATCAACGCACGGCCGTTCTGGTCGAACCCGAGCTTGAAGGCTCGCGTCCGCCGGTCGGGCAGCAGCGTGGAGATGGCTATCGCCTCGTTGATCCAGGCTCTGGCCCTGACCAGGTCACGCCGGGCGGGATCGCGGTCGCGCGCGTCGAGCATCGCCGTGCCGTACGCGGCGGCGGCATGGACGGCCGGATCGACGCTGACCCTCCGGGCCTGGTCGTACAGCTCCTGCGCGTCCGCGCGGCGGCCCAGGCCGGCCAGGGCCGTCGCGGTGCGCTGCGTGAAGCGCCACCACAGGTCGGAACCCGGCTTCACCAGCCGCAGCCCGCGCGAGCCCAACTCCACGACCGCGTGCAGGAACCCCTCGGTGACGCAGTGGTCCACCGCCGTCCACAGCGCCCGCGCCGCGGCGTCCAGGTCCGCGCCGTGCTCCAGGTGGTACGGCACCGCGCCCAAAGCGTGCTCCGCCGACTCGGCGTCGGCCAGCAACTCGGCGGCGCGCCGGTCGTGCCGGCGCGCCCGTTCCTCCGTCGGCAGCGACAGGTACGCCCGGTAGGCCCGCGGGTCGTCGGAGGTGCAGTCCGAGGCGACGTAGTCGTCGGGCGGGCCGCCCAGGGCCGGCGCCTCCACCGGCCGCATCCCCTCCCAAGGGGATCGCGGGGATCCCAGGGCCAGGGTCAGATCCGGCACCCGGCGCGCGAGGACGCGCAGCAGTTCGCGATCGGCCGGATCCGCCTCGTGCACGTTGTCGGCCAGCAGCGTCCGCGGCCCGTCCAGGCAGTCGCGGACGAACTCGGCGATCCCGTTGGCGATCCGCAGCGTGCGGCGCGGCGCGGGCACCAGGATCCGCTCGTCCTCCGGCAGGCGGGCCTCGATGATCTGCCGCCGCGGCGGCACCAGAGGACGCAGGCTGGGAGCGACGGCGCGGATCTCGATGTCGTGTTCCGCCACCAGGCCCGGGGAACGCTCCAAGGCGACCGGGACGAGGGCGCGCAGGATCACGCCACCGACCGTGTACGGACCGCGTAGCCTGCGGTGCCCGTTGACGACGGGCGCCACGGGAGGCGGCACCTCCAGAGCAAGCGCATGGAGGGCCGCCACGCGGTCCCGGGAGAGGCCTCCCCGGACCCAGATGTGGTTCGGGTGGTCCCTCACCCCTTGTGGATGACGCTCGAGGTGCCGCTGAGCTTGGTAGTTCCCGGCTTACGGATAATGATCTTCTTCATCATGCCTCTTTCCCCACTCTTGCGGACAAGGCACAAGTATTGGCAGGGATCAGCTATCCGCCAAGGGATGGAAGCATTATCTATCGGGGGAAAAGTGGGGAGACCACGGCATTTAGCTGCTTCTCGATATAAATCACCACATTGTCGCCGCGAACCTCGCGCCGTAACTCCCGCCACCCGGATTTGCGGTAGAGCTCCAGCGCGGCGACCTGGCGCAGGGTGGTGTCACCGCGCAACGTCGTGTATCCGAGCCGGCGCGCACGATCCTCGAGCTCACGGGTGATCCGCGCGCCGTAGCCGCGCCGCTGGTGCTCCGGGTGGACCCGGAGCCGGCACATCTCGGCGGTGTCGGCGTCGATGCGCCGCAGGCCGCCCATCGCGACGAGCCCCGCCCCGGGCACCTCCCCGATCAGGAAGTCCCCCCCGGCCGCCAGATAGACCTCGGTGATCCGGGGGAAGTCGTCGTCGTAGTAGACGCCGTCACCCGGAACGACGCCCACCTGGGCCAGACCGATCTGATGGAGGGACCACACCGCGTCGAGGTCGGACCAGCGGTAGCGCCGGATCCGGAGCGGCGCGATCCCGCTCTCCCCGCCTCTCATGGGATCCCCCGGCTCGGGATCTCCCGCCGGCGCGTCTCCTGCCACACGTCCTCCTCGGTCCCCACGTCACCCGATGTCCTGGAACAGGCCGGGCGGAATCTCGACCCGGCTCTGGTTGATCACTTCGCGGAAGGCCTTGAGCTGGGGCGAATCGCCGAATTTCGCTTTAACGGCCTTCTCCAGGTCGTAGGCGGGCTTGAGCAGGAGGTCGGTCCGGTGATCCTTGTCGACCATCTCGATGGCCGCCTGCCCCAGCTTGAGCGCGGCGTCGACGTCGCCCTCGATCAGCCGGCACTGCGCCTGGTCGAAGCGGATCAGCGTCTGGTCGAGCAGGTCCTCGTCGGAGTACTTGGCGAGCGCCTGCTCCAGGATCACGTCGGCCTCCACCGTCTGCCCCAGCTTCACCAGGACGTCGCCCTGGTAGAAGTAGAGCTGCCGCTCGGTGTAGCCGAAGGCCGGGTCCTCCCGGTCGCTGTCGTTCATCTGCTGGAAGGCCGCCCTGGCGCGATGCAGAGCCCGTTTGGCCTGTTCGACCACTTCGTGCCGCGAACCGTTGACGCCCGCGATCTTCGCCAGCGCCCTCGCCTCGACGACCGGCGCCATGGTCCGCGCGGCGCAGGGGGTGTGGCCGGCCAGGTCACGGCTCTTCTTCGCCAGCGTGAGCGCCTCGCGCGGGTCGCCGTAGTAGAGCGGGACCAGCGCCTCGCGGGCGGTGACCCAGGCACGCAGAGCCCGGTCTCCGGTCTCGTCCGCCGCCAGCCGGCCCGTACGGAAGAACGAGCGCGCCATCCGCTGGTCTCCCAGGTCGATCATGATCATGCCGGAGAGCCCGGCGAGCTGGGCGGCCATCCGGCACAGCCGCTCCTGCACGTCGACGGGCTGGCGGCGGTCCAGTGCCTTGCGTACGGCGCCGAACTCCAGCATCACGTCGCAGAGCAGCCGTACGGGCGGGGTGTTCATGTACTGCCGCCCGAAGCCGGCCGTGGCCTGCTCCCACTGGTCGAGCATCGCCGGCGAGACGGTGGCCGTCACCATGGTTTCGTCCATCCGCCGCCGAAGGTTCTCCACCGCGCCGAGCACCTCCGCGTTGAGCTCCTTGAGCCCAGCCGCCCCGACGGTGCCGCCGGCGAGGAGCCTCAACAGCGTCCTCCTTAGCACGTTTTCGTCCTCCTCGCCCCCGTCCACCGAAGGGGTGCCGCCGCCCCAGGGTGCCGGTGCACCCCACGGAACGGGTGAAGTGTCAGGTCTGTCCTTCTCTGGGGCCCCGTCACCTAATTCGGCTAGGTGTCCGTGGCCGCAGATGCATGGGCTTTCGAATCCGAGGGCCAGCGGTTCTACCCGGTAGACCGAACACAGGTAGTGGAGATACTCCGGGCCGGGCCTTTTCATGCCCGACTCGTACGCGGACAGTAGCGTCTCGCCGATGCCGGGAACGGGTTTTCCGTCCCTCTCGAAGAGAGCGCGCACCTGCTCGATCACGTCGGCGAGCGCCACACCGTGCGAGAGGCGATGTGCCTTGATCCGGGTCGTGCCGAACTGTGGCCCGCAGTCGTTGTGAATCTCCTCGGCGATTTGGGCCAGGCCGCGCCCGGCGGCCAGGCCCCGCGCCCTGATGCGGCGCGCGATTTCCGTCTCCCTGTGTTGCCTGCCGGACATTCCGGCCCCTCTCTCGTGGCCGGCCGCACTCGCAGCCCGTGGTCTCGACCGGTCCTCAACTGGTGACGGAGAGTGATCTGCTCGTCGCGCTCCGCCCTCACCATAATGATGGACCAAGGTTGGTGCGGCCAAGTCCCCAACTTGAACGTGCCGACTAAGGATCGTCTCCCGATAGGGGTTTTCTTTCAACCAACAGGGGTTTTCCTTCACCGCGGCCGCTTCTCGCCCTCGTTGACCCGAGCACTTCTGTGAGCCATCTTGGGCGCACCACAGTGAACAGACGGGAACGCAAAGTACACATTCCGCCCGCAACGGAAATGAAGGAGGACCTACGGTGGGGGAGGACGATTTCCGGCGCCTGGAACATCTGGTGGCCGAACTCGACGCGCGGGGATTGCTCGCGCGAGTCGTGCGCACCCCGTCGGGCCGCGCCTACGTGCGCGTGATCAACCCCGACGCGACGAGCCTCACGGAGAACGTGGTCTGCCAGGCGTCCGACTACTGGTGGTCGTGGGGTGAGCGGATGCACCGGGCGGACGACCCCGCCGGAGCGGCCACGAAGGTGGCCCGCGTGCTTGCCGCGGTGAGCGAGTAGGGGAAGGCGGCGGGCCCCATGGTGAAAGCACGGTGAAAGCGCTCTCGCTGTGGGCCGCCGCATCCACCGCGGCCTCGGGGGGCGGGCTGGACGTCCGGTGCGGAGCGTGGCCGTCGTGCCGCCCCGGCATGACGGCGACGCTGCGGCGTCCCGCCCGCCCCGACCTCGTCCGCACCGTGGCGCGACCGGCGGCCCTCGGCCCGCCGGTCGTCATGGACCGCCGTCCGGCCCCGTCGAGCAGGTGGGGCCGGACGGCGATCGAGGGGGATCCCCCACGTGGAGAACGACGCCGGGCGCGCTTCCGGGTGCGCGCCCGCGCCCTGCCACACCGTCACTGGAGCGTGTCCGGTCCGCCCTCCGCGGCCCCGGACGGGACACACTTCCGTCTTCCCCGGCGATGTGACGGAGGCCGGATCAGTCGGCAGTATTGGCTACGTTCAAAACTGCCGTTGATCCGATCCGGGGGGGATCCACCTCGTGTTGCCGCTGTCACCCGCGACGCCCAGTCCAGACCCGTCCGTGCCGGATCTCGAAGTGATCGGACAGCAGGTGGCGAAAGCGTGTGAGAACAACGACGGCATCTTCTGCACGGTTCTGAACAGCGCCTTCCCCGAGAAGGACTTCCCCGCCTGGGTGCAGCTCGTGGCGGGCATCGTGGACGTGCTGCTGCTGATCGCCCTCATCCTGGCCGGAGCGCTGATCATCCGTAATGTCGTGCACCGGCTGATCACCCGGCTCACCGTGCGGGCCAGCGTCGGCGTGCTGCCGGAACGGCTGCGCGGCAAGAGTGTGCTGACCAGCACGGAGGCCGCGGCGGCGATCATGACGGAGCGCCGCAGGGCACGCGCCGAGACCATGGGCTCGGTGCTGCGGAGCCTCGCATCGGTCGTGATCCTGGGCACGGCGGCGTTGATGATCTTCGCGAAGCTCGGTGTCGAGCTGGCGCCGCTGCTCACCAGCGTCGGCATCATCGGCGTGGCGGTCGGGTTCGGCGCCCAGGAACTGGTCAAGGACTTCATCGCCGGCATGTTCATGCTGCTGGAGGACCAGTACGGCGTGGGCGACGTGATCGACACCGGCGTGGCGGTCGGCACGGTGGAGGCCGTCACGCTCCGCATCACCCGCCTGCGCGACGCCGACGGCAAGGTCTGGTACGTGCGCAACGGCACGATCACCCGGATCGGCAACGAGTCGCAGGGCTGGTCGAGGGCCCTGGTGGACGTGCCGGTGCCGTACGACAGCGACGTGGCGACGGTCCGCGAGCTCCTGACGGACATCGTGCGCGACATGTGGGAGGACCCGGAGTACCGCGACGTCGTCATCGTCGAGGAGCCGCAGGTCTTCGGCCTGGAATCGGTGTCGGGCTCGTCCGTCATCTTCCGGATCAGCGCCAAGACCGTGCCCGCGCGGCATCTGGAGGTCGCCCGTGAGCTGCGCCTGCGGGTGAAGCGGGCCTTCGACGACAAGAGCCTCGCCTTCGCGGCCTGACCTTACCGATCGGTAACTGCCTTAGGCTGAAACCGTGACCAGCGAGCAGACCCTCTCCTTCTTCGAGGCGATCGGCGGCGAGGAGGCCTTCGAGCGGCTCGTCCACCGGTTCTACCAGGGCGTCGCGGAGGACCCCCTGCTGCGTCCGATGTACCCCGAGGAGGACCTCACCGGGGCGGAGGAGCGGCTGCGCCTGTTCCTCATGCAGTACTGGGGCGGCCCGAGGACCTACAGCGACCAGCGCGGCCATCCCCGGCTGCGGATGCGCCATGTGCCGTTCGTGATCGACGAGGCGGCCCGGGACGCCTGGCTCAGGCACATGGGCGACGCCGTGCGTTCCCTGGACCTGCCGGCCGAGCATGAGAAGCAGCTGTGGGACTACCTCGTCTACGCCGCCCACAGCATGGTCAACGCATAAGTAACGGAAACAGCGGGCAGCCCAAGACTCATGGAAGCAACCCCCTGGTGGCGTGATGCCGTTGTCTATGAGATCTACGTCCGCAGTTTCGCCGACGCCTCCGGCGACGGTACGGGCGACCTGGCGGGAATCAGGGACCGCCTGCCGTACCTCGCCGAGCTCGGCGTCGACGCGATCTGGCTGACCCCCTTCTACCCCTCCCCCATGGCCGACGGCGGCTACGACGTCGCCGACTACCGCGACGTCGATCCGTTGTTCGGGTCGCTGGCCGACTTCGACGACCTGGTCGCCGACGCGCACGCGCACGGCCTGCGGCTGATGGTGGACATCGTGCCGAACCACAGCTCGTCGGCCCACCCCTGGTTCCAGAAGGCCCTGGCGTCCCCCAGGGGCTCGCAGGAGCGTGAGCGGTACATGTTCCGCGACGGCGGCCCCGAGGGCGGCGGAAGCGGCCACGGAGAGCCGAACAACTGGCTGTCGACGTTCGGGGGCCCGGCCTGGACCCAGGTGCCCGACGGGCAGTGGTACCTCCATCTGTTCGCGCCCGAACAGCCCGACTTCAACTGGCGCAACCCGGAGGTGCGCGAGGAGTTCCTCGACATCCTGCGGTTCTGGCTCGACCGGGGCGTGGACGGTTTCCGCATCGACGTCGCGATGGGCCTGATCAAGGCGGACGGGCTGCCCGACACCGACCCGGGCTTCACCTCGAAGTCGCCGATCTGGAGCCAACCGGGCGTGCACGACATCTACCGCGACTGGCGGCGGGTGCTCGACTCCTACCCCGGCGTCCGCGTCGCCGTCGGCGAGGTCTGGACCGACTCGGCCGAGGACCTCGCGTTGTACGTGCGGCCGGACGAGCTGCACCAGAGCTTCAACTTCGCCTGGCTGGAGGCCCCCTGGTCGGCCACGGCCTTCCGGAAGGTCATCGACGACACCCTCGTCGCCGTCGCCTCGCCGACCTGGGTGCTGTCCAACCACGACGTCGTACGGCACGTGACCCGCTACGGCCAGGGGTCGCTCGACCCGGGGGCCGGTCTGGCCCGGGCCCGCGCGGCGTTGCTCGCCATGCTCGCCCTGCCGGGCTCGGCCTACCTGTACCAGGGTGAGGAGCTCGGGCTGCCGGAGGTCACCGATCTCCCCCCCGAGTCCCGGCAGGACCCGATCTTCGCGCGCTCGAACGGCGAGGTGCCGGGCCGCGACGGCTGCCGCGTGCCGCTGCCCTGGTCGGGCACGGAGCCGCCGTACGGCTTCGGATCCGGCGGGTCCTGGCTGCCGCAGCCGCGGGACTGGGCGGACCTCACGGCCGAGCGGCAGGCGGCCGACCCGTCCTCGACGCTGTGGTTCTATCGCCGGGCGCTGCAGACGCGGCGGGAGTTGCGCGGCACGCTGCCGGACGCGATCACCTGGCTGGAGTCGCCGGAGGAGACGCTGTTCTTCCAGCGAGGCCGGCTCATCTGCGTGATCAACTGCGGTGAAGGCGCGGTCGCGCTGCCGCCCCACGACAAGGTGCTGATCAGCAGTGGCCCGCTCGACGGCACCGCCCTTCCCGCCGACACCGCGGCCTGGCTGCTCACCGCCTGACCTCGCCGTGCCCCGACCGGCCCCGGCTCCGGCCGTCGCGGCCGGTCACACGGCGACGGCGGAGAAGCGCCTGAGGAAGGCGAGCTCGTCCTCGTCGAGCCTGCGGGGGCGGGCCGCCGCGGCGTCGTAGGCGACCAGAACGGTGCGCGCCTCGACGTAGAGCGTCTCGTCGTCGCGGATCTCGTACGCCAGAGTGAAACGAACACTGGAGATCTCGGTCACCCACATCTCCACGCGTACGGGGTCGGCGCGGAAGGTCAGCGGCCGCCGGTAGTCGATCTCATGCCGGGCGACCACCAGGTCCTGACGGCGGCCGTCGACCTCACGCGGCCGCTCCCACAGCATGGACACCCGCGCGTCTTCGAGGTAGTCGAAGAACCGGACGTTGTTGACGTGGCCGAAGCTGTCGATGTCGGCGAAGCGCACCTTGCGTTCGAAGACGTAACGGGTCAGCTGCTCTGGGGAATGGTGTAGCTCGGTCACCGGTCAAACCTAACGGGCGCCCGTCCCCCGCCGGGCGGCGGGGGACGCAGACGGAAGGCCCGCGGAAGGAAACGCGGCTCAGTCGCGGGTGAGCTTGCGGTAGGTGACGCGGTGCGGGCGGGCCGCCTCCGCGCCCAGGCGCTCGACCTTGTTCTTCTCGTAGTCGGCGTAGTTGCCCTCGAACCAGAACCAGTTCGAGCCCTCCTCCCACGCCAGGATGTGGGTGGCGATGCGGTCGAGGAACCACCGGTCGTGCGAGGTGATGACGGCGCAGCCCGGGAAGTCGAGCAGCGCGTTCTCGAGGCTGGACAGCGTCTCGGTGTCGAGGTCGTTGGTGGGCTCGTCCAGGAGCAGCACGTTGCCGCCCTGCTTGAGGGTGAGCGCCAGGTTGAGCCGGTTGCGCTCGCCACCGGACAGGACGCCCGCGAGCTTCTGCTGGTCGGGGCCCTTGAAGCCGAACGCCGCGACGTACGCCCGCGAGGGCATCTCGACGTTGCCGACCTTGATGTGGTCGAGCCCGTCGGAGACGACCTGCCAGACGTTCTTGCTCGGGTCGATGCCGGCCCTGCCCTGGTCCACGTACGAGATCTTGACGGTCTCGCCGACCGTGATGGATCCGGTGTCCGGAGTCTCGGAGCCCGTGATCATCCGGAACAGCGTGGTCTTGCCGACGCCGTTCGGGCCGATGATGCCGACGATGCCGTTGCGCGGCAGGTCGAAGGACAGTTCGTCCATGAGCAGCCGGTCGCTGAAGCCCTTGCTCAGCTTCTCGGCCCGGATGACCGTCGTGCCCAGGCGCGGGCCCGGCGGGATCTGGATCTCCTCGAAGTCGAGCTTGCGGTACTTGTCGGCTTCGGCGGCCATCTCCTCGTAGCGCTGGAGACGGGCTCGGCTCTTGGTCTGGCGGGCGCGCGCGTTGGAGCGCACCCACTCCAGCTCCTCCTCCAGGCGCTTCTTGCGCTTGACGTCCTTCTGGCCCTCGACCTTCAGACGCGCGGCCTTGGCCTCAAGGTAGGTGGAGTAGTTGCCCTCGTAGGCGTAGCACCGGCCGCGGTCGAGCTCCAGGATCCAGCCGGCCACGTTGTCGAGGAAGTATCGGTCGTGGGTGACGGCCAGGACGGTGCCGGGGTACTTCTCCAGGTGCTGCTCCAGCCACTGGACGCTCTCGGCGTCGAGGTGGTTGGTGGGCTCGTCGAGCAGCAGCAGGTCGGGCTGCTCCAGCAGCAGCTTGCACAGCGCGACCCGGCGCCGCTCGCCACCGCTGAGCGTGGTCACCTCGGCGTCGGGCGGCGGGCAGCGCAGCGCGTCCATGGCCTGCTCGAGCTGGCTGTCGAGGTCCCACGCGTTGCGGTGGTCGAGCGCGTCCTGCAGGCGGCCCATCTCCTCCAGCAACTCGTCGCTGTAGTCGGTGGCCATCTGCTCGGCGATCTCGTTGAACCGGTCGAGCATCGCCTTGGTCTCGGCGACGCCCTCCTCGACGTTTCCGAGCACGGTCTTCGACTCGTTGAGCGACGGCTCCTGCAGCAGGATGCCGACCGTGAAGCCGGGCATCAGCCGGGCCTCGCCGTTGGACGGCTGCTCCAGCCCCGCCATCATCTTGAGCAGCGTCGACTTGCCCGTGCCGTTCGGGCCCAGGACACCGATCTTGGCCCCCGGGAGGAACGACAGCGTGACGTCGTCGAGGACCACCTTGTCACCGTGCGCTTTGCGCACGCGCTGCAACGTGTAGATGTACTCCGGCATACCTTCAAGCCTAGGGGATAGCACCGGCAGCGCCGTCCGCGCTGCGGGGAGGCGGGGCCACGGGAGCGGCGGGGAGGCAGACCCTGTCCCTCCCGAGCTCTTTGGCGCGATAGAGGGCGAGGTCGGCGGCGGCCAGCAACTCGATGAGATCCTCACCGTGCACGTTCATGATGGCCACCCCGGCGGAGACCGTGACCGTGACCGTCGCCTGCTCGGCGGGGATCACCGTGCGGCCCACCCGGGCGCGCAGCCGCTCGGCCACCCGCCGCGCCTCGTGCACGTCGGCGCCCGGCAGCAGCACGACGAACTCCTCGCCGCCGAACCGCCCCACCACGTCGTACTCGCGCAGTTGGGTGCGGAGGGTGGCCGCCACCTGGGCGAGGACCTGGTCGCCGACCAGGTGGCCGTAGGTGTCGTTGACCTTCTTGAAGTGGTCGATGTCCACCAGGACCAGCGCGAGGGCGTCCCCGGTCCGCTGGGCCCTGACGATCTCCGTGTCCGCCTCCCGCTGCCAGGCGGCGGCGTTCAGCAGGCCCGTCTTCGGGTCCGTACGGGCGGCGGCCTGGAGCTGGGCGTGCAGCAGGCTCCGCTGGAGCAGTACGACGGGCGGCAACACGAGGAGCAGCAGCGCCAGGTTGAGCCCGCAGACGACCGCGACGAGCACGCCGAGGCAGAGCTCGACCGCGTCGAGGAGGACGCGTTCGCGGTCCCACAGGACCTCCCCCCAGCGGCCCTCCGGGTCCGACGCGTGCGCCGCGACCGCGATCAGCGCGGTGTTGAGCACCGTGAACAGCACCGCGCAGGCCGCCGCGACGGCGATCGGCCTTCCCTCCCCCGAGGACAGATGCGTGGGGACGGGGACCCAGCGGTGGAAGACGGCCGAGGCGGCGGCCGCCGCGAGCCCGATCGCCGCCGCGCTGAACACGCGGCGGTACAGCACGGTCGCCCGGACCCTGAGCTGCAGCAGGATCTGCATCGGGATGGGCGCCAGCAGGGCGAAGACCGGCGGAAGCAGGAACGCCACCGGCAACCACCAGGCGGACAGCAGGTCGCGGGACACGCCGGCGGGCATGCCGAGGCGGCGGGTCGCCTCGATGCACACCGCACCGCACACCGTGAGCGCGCCGAACATGGCGAGGTGGGGGGCGTGAAACGCGGTCGACTTCGCCAGCACCGCGATCAGGACCACGTCGAGCGCCACGATCGCGCACACGTAGGACACGAGAGCAGGCGGCTGGGCCAGCAGTGGCCAGCGACTTCGCGAGCAGATCGCGCTTCGCGGCCTGGCCGAGGTCTGACCGGTTGCCGTCATCGCGCCCCCCAGTAGCCACAGCTCCTTCTCACGATGAGTAACACAATAGTTGCGGAGTGTGCCATGCGCGACGGGAACCACTACCTTGGCACGTTGGCCATCTGCATCTGAGGGGCCGGCGGGCGTCTGCGGCGGTTTGCCCGCGGACCGCTCCCGGCGCGCAGCGGCCGACGGAAGTGATCAGGCGGCCACAGTGGTTCAGGCAGCGCTGGTGCTTCAGGCGGCCTCCATGGTTCACGCGGCGCGCGTGGTTCAGGCGGCCAGTGGTTCACGCGGCGCGCGTGGTTCGGAATACCACAGCGCCCAGGCAGCCCTGATGGTTCAGGCGGTCGCCGTGGTTCATGGGCCCGCATGGTTCAGGCAGCCACAGTGCTCGGGACCCAGGCGCCCCCGCCGTCCTGGGCGTCGTCGTCCGCGTGTCCCGGATCGGGCCCGTCCGTCGCGTGTGCCGGACCGGCCGAGTCGGCCAGAGCAGCCGCCTCCGGCGTCGCCTCCGGGGCGTCCACCGTGTCCGTCTCGCTCGTTCCCGTGGCTCGTCGCGCGTCGCCGGCCTGCCGGGCACTGCCGGCGTGGCGGGTGTCGGCGTCATGGCGGGTGTCGGCGAATCCCCACGCTCCGGCGGCCGGCAGGGCGGCGTCGTTCGTGCCTCGTACGCCGACGAGCGTGTCGAATGCCTCGTCCCCGCCCCCATCACCGCCCCCGTCGGCGCCCCCGTCGGCGATGGGCGCCGCGCCGAGGTCGGAGGGGCCGGTCAGCTCCCACTCCCGCGTCGCGTCCTCCATCGCTCGGCGCTCGCCGTCGCTCGGCGCGCCCGCCGAGTAGGCCCGGATCGGCTTCTCGAACGTGGCGATGCCCCACTTCAGGTCATGGCCCACGGACCCGGCCTCGATCTCCGCCCAGAACCGCTGCTCACCGTCGCGCTCGAACTGCTTGATCCGCAGCTTGCCGTACACCACGATCGGGTGTCCCTTGCGTACCGACTGCTGCACGTTGTCCGCCAGGCCCCGATAGCAGCGCACGGTGTAGTAAGTGGTGTCCCTGGTCTGCCAGGTGTTGGTCTGCTGGTCGAGGACGCGCCTGTTGACGGCCATCCGCATCGAGGTGACACGCGACCCGTCGCGGAACTGGTACTGCCGGGGGTCGTCGGTGACGTTCCCGCTCAGCGTGACGTAGATGTCGTTCATGGAAGTGCCTCCCCGGCCCGGTCACTCGCCGGGCCCGGGTGACACCCTGGCCGCCGCCGGCACCCTCGCACGGCCCAGAAACGCGTTCTGTGGACGAACCCGCGCCTGTGGACGACGCTCCCGGCCGACGCATCGGAAACGGCGGTCCGCCGTGGGCGCGGGTCGTCCGCGCACGGGCAGGAAGGCCTTCAGCGCCGGGTGGCCGCCATCGCGCCGAAGAACTCGTTGTAGCGGTTCAGCTCGCGTTCGACCGGCTGGACGACCATGTCCTGTGCCAGGACGCCCACCCGGCGTCTCATGTCATGCTCCAGCCGGTCGCGTTCCTTGCCCGCCGCGAGCACCACGAAATTCCTGCTCGCCATGGCCGAGAACAGGCCGAGCCCGAGGACGCTGATCACCATCAGTCCCACCCAGGGCAGCACGGCCACGTCGCCGAGGACCGCGGCCGGCGGCCTGCCGGCCTTGAACACGCCGTACGCGACGATGGCGCCCGCCCAGGCGAGACTCGCCACGAACATGACCACAAGGAGGTACTGCCAGAGCTTCAGCAGCCACCACCAGGCGGGCACCCGGTCGAGCGGCGGGGCGACCTGCGACAACTCGTCCGACAGCGCCTCGGGAAGCTCGTCCGCCCGGGAGCGGGCGGCCTCGCGCACACCGCTGCGCCACACCTCGGGCATGCCGGCCGTGAGCCCGTCGGCGAGCGTCTGCACCGCGTTTTCCACCTCGGCGGGCTGAGCGGTTACCGAACTCGCGACGAGGCCGCGGATGTCGTCCTTCACGGCCCCGAGGCGCAGACTCTTGAGCGGATCGGGCCGCAGCCGGGCCGCCCAGCGCGCGTACGGCCAGCCGACCCAGTCGGCCGAGCGGACGGCGTACACGTTCTCGAGGGCCTCGCCGAGAGCGGACACGCCGATCGCGTCGCACAGCGCCTCGACCAGGCCGGAGCGCCGCGCGCCGTCCACCGCGGGCTCCACCCGCAGCAACTTCGGCATGTCCTTCACCAGGCGCAGCACCAGCCGGTCGAGGTCGGCTTCGAGGCGCTGGTACGCCGCCCGCCTGGCGGCGACGGACTCGGCCAGAACGGCCTTCAGGCCGTCCACGCCCTTGCCGGTGGTGGCGGACGTCGCGACCACCCGGGGATGGGCGATGCCCTCACGCCGGAGGAGATCCTCCAGATCGGTCACGCATTCGGCCTGCTCCTCCGGGGAGAGCCGGTCGGACTGGTTCAGCACGAAGACCGTCACCGCGTCGTGCCCGGTCAGCTCGGCCACGTAGCGCCGATGCACCGAGGCGTCGGCGTACTTCTGCGGGTCCAGCACCCACACGACGAGGTCGGCCACCTGGATCAGCCGGTGGGCCTCGTGGTCGGTGAGCGCGCGGATCGAGTCGTGGTCGGGCAGGTCGAGCAGGATCAGCCCGTGCAACTGGCTCTCGCCCTTGTCGAGGGCGCTGGCGCGGGCGAACCGGTGCCGCCACTGGATCTGCAGCCAGTCGAGCAGCGGGCCCGCGCCGTCGATCCCCCAGACGCAGGCGTGGGTGCGCGCCGTGGTCGGCCTGCGTACCCCGATGGGCGAAAGCTCCAGCCCGGAGATGGCGTTGAACAGGGACGACTTCCCGCTGCCCGTGCCACCGGCGAGCGCGACGACCGTGTGGCCTGACGACAGCTTGAGCCGGTCACCCGCGCGCAGCAGGAGCTGGGCCGCCTCCGTGACCAGCGCCGGGTCGAGGCGGCCCTGCCCCAACTCGACGATCTTGGCCAGGGCGGCGAGCCTGGAGCCGAGCCCGTGCTGCGTTTCGGCGGTGCTGACAGCCGTCATGGATTCCTCACCGTGGTGCCCGAGGCGTACCCGAGCGGGTCTGGCCGGATCGGCTCCGTCATCGTGCGATTTCCAGGTTGTAGGTTGCCTGGTACAGCCGCGTCGCCGCGGCCTCGTCCGGGATTCCGGCGCTGTCGAGCGCGTCGACGTACCGGAGGGTCTCCTCGTCGAAGAGCAGGCCGACGCGGGCGCGCAGATCGCTGCGGGCCTTGGCGCTGATGTTGCGCAGCGACTCGGCGCCGAGCAGGCCGCGCAGCAGCCGCTGCGGCAGTGCGCCGGCCCCCGTGCCCGCCGGCGCGTCCGTGGCGCCGTACCCGAGCAGGGCGATCATGAAGATCAGCGAGAGCGACTCCACGTCGAAGGAGACCAGCTTGGCCACCGACCGCTTGGTCACGCCCTCGGTGCGGATCAGTTCGGTGACGTGGTCCTGCCAGGCGGTGACGGTCCTGGTGGTCCTGCGGGCGACCTCCTCCGACGGGCGGCCGAGCCCCGGTGTCGTGGCCAGCCGGTCGCCCGCGCCGGCCCGCTGCCGCCAGCGCGCCACGACTTCCTCGGCGGCCTGCTGAACGGCCGAATTGACCAGCGCTTCGAGGCCCGCCCGCAGGGCGGCCTTCAGCCCCGCCACCCGCTCGGGCCCCTGCTGGTGCCCCTTGGCGCCGCGGCGCAACCGGAGCGTGCGCATGAGGTCGCCCGAGCCGGCGAAGTCCTGCCACCGCGCGAGCACCTCGCCCCGCAGCAGCGAGCCGTCCCTGGTCGCCTCGTCGATCCGCGTCAGAGCGCCCATGTAGGCCGCGTCGACGTCGGAGCGCAGATCGGCGCGCAGGGCGACCTGGGTCTCGAGATGCCGGGCGAGCGCGGGCAACCGGGTGCGGAAGCTGTTCAGCACGCCGTTGAGCGTCGCCTTGACCGCCGTCTCCCGCCGCTCGTCGTCGGCCGACAGGGTCGACAGCCACATGCGCAGATCGGCGATCTCGATCTCGGGCAGGTGCCCGTCCCGTACGACCGTCTCGTTGATGACGAAGCACTCGACCTCGCCCAGGCCGTACTCCTTCAGCATCCGGCCGAAGTGCTTGACGACGACCTCGCGGGACTTCGGCGGCACGCGGGACAGCACGATGACCAGGCGGGCGCCGCGTTCCTTGGCCCGGCGCAGCAGGCCCCAGGACGGGGCGTCGGCGTACCGGGACGCCGTGGTGACGAACACCCACAGGTCGGCGGCGTCCAGCATGCGGTGCGCGATCTCGTGGTGCTCCTCCACGACGGAGTCGATGTCGGGCGTGTCGAGCAGCGCGAGTCCCCGGGGCAGGGACGGGCTCGACGTCAGCACCACGCTGCCGGGCGGGGCGTCCCGCGTGGCTTCGTCGAGCCTGTTCAGGCCGCCGAGAAGATCGCCCCGTGCGTACCACTCGTACTCGTCGGGATGGCAGGCGAGCACCGGCGTCGCCGTGGTCGGGCGACGCACGCCGGTGGCCGAGACCTTCCGCCCGGCCAGCGAGTTGACGATGGTGGACTTGCCCGCCCCCGTCGAACCGGCCACGACGATCAGGGCGGGCGCGGTGCTCATGTGCACGCGCGGGATGACGTAGTCGTCGAGCTGCGCCAGGACCGCCGCCTGCGCCTTGCGCGCCTCCTCCGAGCCCGGCACGTCGAGACCGAAGTGCAGGCCCTTCACGGCCGTGCGGAGCTGGTTGAGCGCTTCGGTCAGCGCCGCCGAGACCGGCTCCGGCATCGGGAACGAGCGGACCCGATCCCCGTCCTCCGCGTCGTCCGTGTCATCAAGCTCGGCACGGCCAGCGTTCGCGGCGTCCTCGGCGTTCCCGGCGTGCTCCGCGCCGTCGGCGTCTTCGCCGTCCGCGGCGCCTTCGGCGTCCTTCGCGCCCTCCGGACCCTCGGAGTCGTCCTCAAGGTCCCGCGCGTCCTCACGTTGCGCGTCCTGTTCGCCGTGGCCGTCCGCCGCCTCGCCCTCGCGATCCCCACCGGGCCGTACGACGTCGTCCGCGGTCCCTCCCGAAACGGTCGCGGACGCGGCGGGCAGCGGCCCGCGCGGGCCCGATGGACGCGAAGCGGACTCCGCGGCCGATGTCGTGGCGGGTTCCGGTGCGGATCTCGGCGCGGGCTCGTCGTCGCGGATCGGGCGGAACGCGATGGTCTGCTCCCCGGGCGACTCCGGGTGCTCCCCGAGGCCCGGCCCCCCGATGTGCGGAGCCCTGACGTCCGGCTCCTCGGCGTCCGGCTCCTCGGTCACGGCGTCGCCGGAACCCGCACCGGTCCCGTGGTCGGGCGTGTTCCTGGCTGCCGATCTCACGGGACCCGCTCCGCTCGCACCATCTCGATCTCCTGGCCGACCTTGACGACCTCGCCGACGATCACGATCGCCGGAGGCCGTACTCCGGCCGCGGTCATCCGTTCCGCCACGGTCGACAACGTGGCGGCAACGGCTCGCTGGGTCGGAAGAGTACCGTCCTGTACCACCATCACGGGAGTTTCCGGGGAACGTCCGTCCCGAACCAGCGTTTCGGCGATCTCCTTGATCCGTTCGACGGCCATGAGGAGTATCAGGGTTCCCGTCGATCGCGCCAATCCGGACCAGTCGACGGTGGACCTGGGGTCGCCGGGCGCGACGTGCACGGAGATGACGTGGAACTCCTGGCTCACCCCGCGGTGGGTGACCGGGACTCCGGCGGCGCTCGGAACCGCGACCGCGCTGGTGATGCCGGGCACCACGGTCACCGGGATCCCCGCCCGGGCACAGGCGATCATCTCCTCGCCGCCGCGGCCGAAGACGAACGGGTCGCCGCCCTTCAGCCGTACGACGAACCTGCCCTTACGGGCGTGCTCGACGAGCAGTTCGTTGATCTTCTCCTGGGACAGCGACCGGCCGTACGGCACCTTCGCGGCGTCGATCAGCTCGACGTCGGGGGACAGTTCGTCCAGCAGCGCGCGCGGTGCGAGACGGTCGGCCACGACCACGTCGGCCTGGGCCAGGAGCTGACGTCCCCGGACGGTGATCAGGCCGGGATCGCCGGGGCCACCGCCCACGAGCGCGACGCCGACCGGCTTGGTGCGGTGCCGCCGGGCGTCCACGGTGCCGTCGCGCAGCGCGCCGACGATGGCGTCCCTGATGCCGGCCGCGCGGCGGGGGTCGCCGCCGGCGGTGACCGCCACGCCGACCTCGTCCACCCGTCCGCTGGCGGGGGTCCAGGCCGCGGAGGCGTCCTTGTCGTCCGCCCGCACGCACCAGATGCGCTTGGCCTCTGCCTCTGCGGCCACCGCGGTGTTGACGTCGCGGTGATCGGTGCAGGCGTGCACCAGCCAGGCGCCGTCGCAGTCGCCGACCTCGTACGGCCGCTGCTCCCAGATCACCCGCCCGGCGGCGATGAGGTCGTCCAGCGCCGGGGTGACACTGGGCGAGATCAGGGTCACGGAGGCTCCGGCGTCGAGCAGTGCGGGAACCCGTCGCTGAGCGACGCGTCCGCCGCCGACCACGAGCACACGCCGTCCATCGAGGCGAAGGCCGAGCAGGTAGGGCGCCATGACCCCAGTCTCCCTATTGCGTCAAACGTGCATTGTTAGGAGGCAAACCTACCCGGTGGGCTCGGGCGACATTCGCCAGTTGAGACTTGTGAGTCCACGGGCCGGTCCCCGGAGGTCACTCCCTCTTGTCCGCCACACCGGCGGAGTCGAAGGTGGCGACCTCGTGCATGACCCGTGCCGCCGCGCTGACCAGAGGGTGGGCGAGCAGCCCGCCGGTTCCCTCTCCGAGGCGAAGCCGCAGGTCGACGAGTGGTTCGAGGCCCAGATGGGCCAGCGCGGCCGCGTGGCCGGGCTCGGCCGAGCGGTGCCCGGCCAGGCAGTAGCCGATCGCGTCGGGCGCGAGCGCGCCGGCCGCCAGGGCCGCCGCTCCGGCGATCACCCCGTCGAGGATGACCGGCACCCGGGCCGCGGCGGCGCCGAGCACGAAACCGGCGATCGCCGCGTGCTCCAGCCCGCCGACCGCCGCGAGCACGCGCAGCGCCTCGTCCGGCCCGTCCGGTACGGCTTCCGCCTCGGTGATCCCGTTGGCCCGCAGCCCCCGCCGTACGATCTCGATCTTCCGCTCGTAGGTGGCGTCGTCGACGCCGGTCCCCCGCCCGGTGACCCCGGCGGCGGGCCTGCCGGTGAAGGCGCAGATCAGGGCGGCCGACGCGGTGGTGTTCGCGATGCCCATGTCGCCGGTGACCAGGCAGCGCCCGCCCGCCTCGACCAGGTCGCGGGCCACCTCGATCCCCGCCGTCAGGGCGGCGGTGGCCTGCTCCCGCGTCATCGCGGGGCCCTGCGACAGGTCGGCCGTGCCGTACGCCACCTTGCGGGCGAGCAGCAGGGGCGCGGGCGGCAGGTCGGCCGCGACGCCCACGTCCACCACGGTGACCGACGCGCCCACCTGCGCCGCGAAGGCGTTGGCGACGGCTCCTCCCGCCGTGAAGTTGGCCACCATCTGCGCGGTGACCTCCTGCGGCCAGGGACTCACCCCCTGCGCGTGCACGCCGTGGTCGGCGGCGAAGATCGCCAGTGCCACCGGGGCCGGGAGCGGCGGCGGGCACGTCCCGGCGATGCCGGCGAGCCGAACCGCGACGTCCTCGAGCACCCCGAGCGAGCCGCTCGGTTTGGTGAGCCTGTCCTGGTGGGCCCTTGCCTCCGCCATGGGGCCGGGCTCGACCGGGCGGATGGCGCCGATCGTCTCGCCGAGGGACGTCATGTTCTCTCCTTCTGCGCGGTGGCCTACACCACGCTGGCGACTCCGGGCTGAGCGAGCGGCCCGTCCGGCGCATCGCCGCGGGGTTTGTCCCCCGCCTCGCCGCGGCCGGTCATGCCGATCATGGTATCGGCCTCGATCTCGCCTTCCGTCTCCGGTTCGAAGACCTCCACGTCGAGCGCCTCCAGCTCCGGCGACTCCAGATCCAGGGACTCCACGTCGAGGGACTCCAGTTCCGGGGAATCGGAGCTCAGCGGCTCGGGGCGGACGGCCCGGATCGTGTTCAGCCGGGGGGCGACGGCGGTCACGAGCCCGGCGCCGGTCCCCGCCGCCGCGGCCACGTCCAGCGCGTGCCCCGCGGGGAACGGCCGGGTCGCGGTCAGCACCGCGGACGGTTCCTGCACGGCCGGCGCCGAGGACTGCCCGCCCCCGGCGAGCGCCTCCTCGTATCTGTCGATCACCACGTCGGCGAGGCCCTCGCAGTCGCCGATCACCTCGGCGCAGCGGATGTCGAGGCCCTCGTGGTTGGCGCCGTACGCCAGCGCCTGCGCCCAGATGCGTTCGAGGACCCCGCCCGCGAACAGCACGTACGGCAGGACGATCACGCGCTTGGCGCCGAGCCTGCGGCAGCGCTCCAGGCCGCCGGGCACGCCGGGGCGGGTGTGCGAGACGTAGGCGGTCTCCACGGTCAGCAGGTCGGGGGCGTGGGTCTCCCAGAACAGCCGCGAGACCCGGTGGACCTCGGCGTTGACGGCGGGGTCGGTGGAGCCGTGCCCGACCAGGACGACCGCGGTCTCGCCGGGCGAGATCTCGGCGGGCGGCTCGTCGGTCACGAACCGCGGCATCTCCGCGCGAGCGTCGGCGAGCCGCTCCGCGAGGAGCTTGAGCACGCGCGGGTCGGGCCCGAGGGGGCGGCCGAGGTCGTATTCGAGCGTCGGGTGCCGCTCCTGCTCGAGAGCCATGGTGCCGGGAATGTCCCCGAGCGCGCGCCGGTCGCCGGTCAGGCTGAGCGGCACCGCGATCAGGTGGTGGTGCCCCCGGGCCACGAGCGAGGCGATGGAGTCGCCGAGCGGAGGGCGGGCGTTCGTGATGAAACCACCGCTCACCTCGGCGGGAAGCCCGTCGAGGCGGCAGCGGAGGCGGTGAACGAACCTGCCGAACTCGGCGACGCCGGTCTCATCGTGGGTGCCGTGGCCGATGAGCAGCAGCGGCGGTTTCATCTGGCTGATCTCCCTGCAGTTGACCTGCGTGTCGTTCGCGATCCCTCGCCCCGGTCGGGCCGGCGCCGCCCGTGTGCATGCCGGGGAGGGGTCTCCCGCATCGAGGACGCGCGCTCACCGGCCGGCGGGAGGCTCACGGCTGGCGAGGATAGCCTTACGGCCCTCAATCATGGTGGCCACTTGACCGATGGGCCCAGCGACTAGGGGGATTCTTTACCTATTGCCAGGAAATTTCCCCGTTGAGCATGCCGAACAGGACGGCATCGGCCCAGCCTCCCGGAACCGGCAGCGCCTGCCGCATGATGCCCTCCTCGATGAACCCGGCCTTCCTCGCGACCGCCTGGCTTGCGCGGTTGCCCGTCGCGACCAGCAGGTGGACCCGGTGGAAACCGAGGTCGAACAGGTAGGCCGTGGCCAGGCGCGCGGCCTCCACCGCGTACCCCTTGCGGCGGGCCCACGGCGCGATCCAGTAGCCCAGTTCGGCGTCCCCGCGCTCGTGGTCCTCGCGCTGCACGCCGATGGCTCCGGCGAGCCGTTCCCCGTCCTTCGGCTGTATCGCGAAGTTGCCACCATAGCCGGGACCGTTGGCGTGCGCGAGCCGGGTGCACCACTCCAGGGCGCGCTCCAGCGTGTAGCCCTCGGCCCACGTCATCCAGCGGGCGATCTCAGGATCGCCCTTGACCGCGTCCACGACGTCGAACGCGTCCTGGCGGGCGAACGGCCGCAGGACCAGCCGCTCGCTCTCGATCCTGCGGCGCGGCACGAGCCTCTCGTCACCGCGCAGCCGGCCGAAGACCACCAGGTCGCGCGGGCCGTCGTCCTCGAATCCGGCGCCGCGCAGCAGTCCCTCGCGGGTGAAGCCGGCCTTCTCCGCGACCCTGATCGACGCGAGGTTGCCGGCGTCGGCCCGCAGCTCGATCCGGCGCAGCGGGCCCTGCCCGAGCAGGCATCCGGTGAGCCCGCGGACCGCCTCGGTCGCGTATCCCCTGCGGCGGTAGGCGGGATGCACGCCGTATCCCACCTCCGCGGTGCCCGTGCCCCACTGGGCCTTGAAGACGCTGATCGACCCGACCACGCCGTGCCGCGCGTGCATCGCGAGGTGGATGCCCTGGCCCGAGCGCCACAGCTCGTGCACGCCGTACGACAGCCACTGAGCGATGCCGGACGCGTGCCCGGGCGCGCCCGGCGGCAGCGCGGTGAGGTGCGCGCCGTCCTCGATGATCGCGCGTACCTGGCCCGCGTCCCCGGGGCCGAACGGCCGCAGGATCAGCCGTTCGGTGTTGATCGTCAGCCGCTCGTCGAACAATGCGTCACTCCATCACACAAGCGAGTTCGTCGCCCGCCGCAGATTATGTGGGACATCGGCCTCACCGCTCTCGATGTTTGGGGCAGGCGGTCCGGGTACGAGGCACGTCAGTGACCCTAATCGGGAGGTGAGGTCATGAGTATCCAACGCGGCAGCGACAAGCACGGCCGCCGGCTCGACGAGGAGCAGAAGCACGAGACGCAAGGCCTCGTGCAGGGCGCCGGACGCACCCGGGTCGAGGAGTGGCGCGAGCCCGAGCCGACGCAACAGCCCGAAGAGGACATGTCACCGCCTCGCCGGCACCCGCCCGGCCGCGAGCCCGGCACGCCGCTCGGCATCACCCCCGCCGATGTGGAGCGCCGCAGCCACCTCGCCACCTGGCTCAGCGACGCCGGCTTCCCCGCCGATCCGGCCAAGCTGCTCGCCCATGCCGAACGCAAGAACGCCCCCGACGCCGTGGTCGACGCCGTACGGCGGCTGCCCGAGATGACCTTCCACAACATCGCGGAGGTGGCCGAGGCACTCGGACTCGGAGTGGAACGCCAGCGCTGGTGAGGAGGGCCCGTGAGACTGGACTTCATCCGCGGGCTGTACGCGCGCAACGGCCCGTACGCCTCGGTATACGTGGACACCGACCGGTCGTCGGAGGGCGCGTCCAACGTGATCCAGCGCCGGTGGGCCCATCTCAGGGAGCGGCTCGCCGAGGAGGGGGCGCCGCCCTCGGCCCTCGATCCCATCGGCGAGCTGATGCTCGATCCCGTGTGGGCCGCGCCCGGGCGGGCCGCGTTCTCCCGGGAGGGCGAGATCGTGCTCACCGAGCCGCTCGCGCACCGGCCGCGCCGCCAGACCGCGCGGTGGTCGCCGCTCCCCCACGTGGTGCCGCTGCTCGCGCAACGCGGCGAGCACGTCCCGCATCTCGAGGTGCTGGCCGACCGGGCCGGGGGCGACGTCGCCGTCGTGGCCGACGGGCGGCGGCGCGAGCTGACCGTGGAGGCGACGGAAGGGCCGATCCAGAAGACCGGCGCGGGCGGCTGGTCGCAGGGCAACTTCGAGCGGGAGGTCGAGGAGACCTGGCGCCGCAACGCCGTGGCCGTCGCCGAAGTCGTGGAGAAGGAGGCGCACGGCATCGGCGCGCAGGTCGTGGTGCTGGCCGGTGATCCCAAGGCCCGCGCGCTCGTGACCGACTACCTCGGCAAGGACGTCGTACGACGGCTGACCGTGGCCGAGCACGGCAGCCGCGCCCCGGGCGCCGACCTGGAGCACTTCCGGCGGGAGGTCGAAGGGGCCTGCCGGGCCTGGACCGACCGGCGCTGCGAGGAGCTGCTGAACACCTACGCGGCGGGCAACGCGGTCACCGGCCTGACGGAGACGGCCCGCGCGCTGCGCGACCGGCGGGTGGGGGCGGTGCTGATGCACGACGACCCGTCCTCCACGGCCACGATGTGGATCGGGCCCGAGCCCACCCAGTTGTCCACCGACCCGGCGGAGCTGGCCGCCTGGGGCGTCGAGGAGCCCGTGCGGGAACGCGTGGACTCCGCCCTCGCCCGGGCGGTGGCCGCGACCGACGCCGAGCTGTGGTTCGTCCCGCGCCTCGAATCACCCGACGGGATCGGCGCGCTGCTGCGCTTCTGACTCGCGGGGCGCCGGCGGGATACGGGCGAATCCGGACGGCTCCGGGCAGAGTCAGGCGGACTCGGGGACTCGGGCGGACTCGGGCGGACTCGGGCGGAGGCTCAGGTCACGATCAGCACGTGGAGCGTGCGGGGCCCGTGGACGCCCTCGACCCGGTTGAGCTCGATGTCGCTGGTCGCCGAGGGGCCGCTGATCCAGGTGAGGGGACGCGCGGGGTCGAGCCGGGCGACGGCGTCCGGCACCCCGGCGACGATCTGGGCGGCCCGCACCACGCACAGGTGATAGTCGGGCACGAGTGTGAGCGCCCGCCTGCCCTGGCCGGGCCCGGCGTCGAGGACGATCGTGCCGGTCTCCGCGACGGCGACCGCGCAGGTGGTGAGCACGCCGTCCACGGCGTCGAGGCCGGCGGCGCTCAGCGGCGGGTCGTCGGCGGCCGTCTCCACGTCCGCGGCGGCGAGCCACGACGCGGGGAACCCGGCGGGCACGACGACCCGCCGCGCCCCGCGCTCCGTGAGGGACCGCGCGACGCGCCCGGCCACGCCTGCCTCGTCCACGAGGTGGACCACGGCGCGGTAGTCGCGGACCCGCTGCTCGAACAGGCGGATGTCGCCCGGCGTCCGCGAAGGCCCGCGGTAGTCGCGGGTGATCTCGGCGTCGGGCACGCCCGCCAGGGCGCGGCGGACCCGGGCGAGGATCAGGTCGCGGGAGCTCATCGGCGTCCTCCGTCCGTGCGGTCCCACCATTCGCGGAACGACTCTCCCGGCACCTCGGGAAGGTCCCTGGTGTCGGTCCACCCGGCGAGCGGCCCCGGCAGCCGCCGGGGCACGAACCGGCGCAGCCGTCCTCCGGCCCGCTGCAGACGCGCCAGCCGTCCCGACCGTTCGAGCACCCATCCGGCCGCCGCCATTCCGGCGCGCTCCGGCCAGGGGTGGCGGGCCCGGGCCCGCAGGTCGACCAGTACGGACGGGATGTCGATGGCCACCGGGCAGACCTCGTAGCAGGCGCCGCACAGCGAGGAGGCGTACGGCAGCGAGCGGTCCAGCTCGGAGCCCATGCCGCGAAGCTGCGGCGTCAGGATCGCCCCGATCGGCCCGGGATAGACCGACCCGTACGCGTGGCCGCCCGTCCGTTCGTACACGGGGCAGGCGTTGAGGCAGGCCGAGCAGCGGATGCAGCGCAGCGCCTGCCGCCCGACCTCGTCGGCGAGGACGCCGGTGCGGCCGTTGTCGAGCAGCACGAGGTGGAACTCCTGGCCCTCCGTCGCGCCGGTCCACGTCGAGGTGTAGGGGTTCATCCGCTCCCCGGTCGAGCTGCGCGGCAGGAGCTGGAGGAAGACCTCCAGGTCGCGCCAGGCCGGCAGCACCTTCTCGATGCCGACCACGCTGATCAGCGTGCGCGGCAGCGTGAGGCACATGCGGCCGTTGCCCTCGGACTCCAGCACGACCAGCGTGCCGGTCTCGGCGATCGCGAAGTTGGCCCCGGAGATCGCCACCTTCGTCTTCAGGAAGCGCTCGCGCAGGTGGAGCCGGGCCGCCTCGGCCAGCGCCGCGGGGTCGTCGGTCAGATCGTCGGGGGCGGGGCGGCCCCAGCCGGCCATGTGCTCGGCGAAGACCTCGCGGATCTCCGCGCGGTTGCGGTGGATCGCCGGGACGAGGATGTGCGAGGGCCGGTCGTCGCCCAGCTGCACGATGAGCTCGGCGAGGTCGGTCTCGTACGCGGTGATGCCCTGCTCCAGCAGCGCCTCGTTGAGGCCGATCTCCTGGGTGGCCATCGACTTGACCTTGACGACCTCCGTCTCGCCCGTGGCCTTCACCAGGTCGGCGACGATCCGGTTGGCCTCCGCCGCGTCTGCGGCCCAATGCACGTGGCCTCCGGCCGCCGTGACGGCCTCCTCCAGCTGGATCAGGTATCTGTCGAGGTTGCGGAGCGTGTGCTCCTTGATCGCCCGGCCGGCCTCGCGCAGCCCGGCCCAGTCGGGCGCCTCCGCCACGACGCTCGCCCGCCTGGTCCTGATCGCCTGAGTCGCCTTGCGGAGGTTGAACCGCAGCTGCGAGTCCCGTACGGCTCTCGCGGCGTTGCGGGAGAAGGGGCGGTCCGCCGGCATGCCGAGGAAGGTGACGCTCATCGGGCCCCCGCCGTCTCGGTCGAGCAGAGGATCTCGGCCAGGTGCATCACCCGCACGCCGGACTTCTGCCGGCCGAGCATGCCGCCGATGTGCATCAGGCAGGAGTTGTCGGCAGCGCACAGCACTTCGGCGCCGGTGTCGAGGACGGCACGCACCTTGTCGGCGCACATCGCCGCCGACACGTCGGCGTTCTTGACCGCGAAGGTGCCGCCGAAGCCGCAGCACTCCTCGGCGCCCGGCAGCGGCACCAGTTCCAGCCCTTTGACCTGGCGTAACAGCGTCAGGGGGCGGTCTCCCAGGTGGATGCCGCGCAGCGAGTGGCACGTCGGGTGGTAGGTGACCCGGTGCGGAAAGTAGGCCCCGACGTCGGTCACCCCCAGCACGTCGGCCAGGAACTCGGTCAGCTCGTACGTCCTGGGCACGACCTGTGCCACCGCCTCCGCGAAGGGTCCGGACGGCCCGGCCAGCTTCGGGTACTGCTCGCGCATCATGGCCGCGCACGAGCCCGAGGGGACGACGACCGCGTCGTAGCCGCGCAGCGCCGCCACGCTGCGCCGGGCCAGCCGTACGGCCTCGTCCCGGTAGCCGGTGTTGGCGTGCATCTGCCCGCAGCAGGTCTGGGCGCGGGGGAAGTCGGCCTCGACGCCGAGGCGGCGCAGCAGGCGCACGACCGCCCGCCCGGTGTCCGGGAAGAGCGTGTCGTTGACGCAGGTGACGAACAGGGCTACCCGCACGTGCCCTCCCGGCGTGTATGGTCAGACCAAATATGGTCAGACCATACATCCTGGTTCGCCCCGGGCGACATCGGCATCGTGAGGAGCCGCGGTGACCACCGAAGAACGCCGGCGTCCGGACGCCCGCCCGCGCGCCTTCGAGGAGGTGCTCGCCCGCATCGAGGAGCGGATCGCGGCCGACGGCCTGACCGTGGGCGACCGCCTGCCGGGCGAACGGCAGCTCGCCGAGCAGCTCGGGGTCGGCCGGTCGTCGGTCCGGGAGGCGCTGCGCGTGCTGGAGACCCTCGGGGTGGTCGCGTCGCAGGCCGGCCGGGGGCCCGACGCCGGCGCGGTGCTCACCTCCCGCCCGGGAAGCGCCCTCACCGACCTGCTCCGGCTGCATCTCGGTCTCGCCGCCGTCTCGCTGGACGAGGTGATCGACACCCGGCTGATGATCGAGCAGTTGGCCGCGGCCCGGGCGGCGGCTTCCGCGGACACGGCTTCCACGCGCACGGCGACGGCGGGAACGGCGACGGCGCGGATGGCGGAGGCGATCGCGGCCATGGACGCCGCCCGCGACCCCGTCGAGTTCGTCGAGCACGACATCGCGTTCCACCTGGCCCTTGCCGAGGCGTCGGGCAACCGGCTGACCGTGGCGGTCATGCGGGCGCTGCGCGACGTCCTGCGCCGCTACGCCGTGGACGCCGTCGTACGGCTCGGCGACACCGGCGGCCTGCAGGACGACCATCGGCGCATCCACCGGGCGATCGAGGACGGCGACGCCGAAGCCGCGGCGGCCGCGGTCGCCGCGCACCTGGCCCGCGCCTATCCGGATTCCGGCCTCCCCGCATAGAACGTGTTCCCATCGGCTCGTCGCCGATGAGGCACGGGCGGAGCCGTCAAGGATCGCGGTCCCGGATTCTTCGCGAATCCCTCCGCCAGGCTCCGCAACGGTGGCCGGTTCGCCGTCGCGGCGCACACCGGCATTCCCTTCAAGAATGCGCCGGCTCCTGAGATCCTTCCACGAGGATGGGCATTCTTCGCAGGAAATTCAGCATATATCGCTTATGCGAGAAGCGAGAATGAATGGCGGAGCGCGACGACGTCTCCTCACGCGATTCCGCCGCGGCGCGCCGACGGCGACCAGGCCGGCGCCGTACCGGCCGCGCCCCTGCTTCCGATTGCACCCCTGCTTCCGATGCGCCCGGGGCCCGAGGCGACGACACGAGGAGCGGGAAGCGGCCGCCGAGCGCGGCCGGGACCGGCCACGGAAACAGCCACCGAGCGTGGCGCCGCAATCACGATTTCCGCTCGATATATTCATATAGTTTTTATCTAGTCGCCGGTGCTACCCTCCCGGCCAAGGGGATATAAGCCTCCCCTTGACCGGCACGACAACCAGCTTCGCAATGCGAAGACCAGAACGCACGCCAGGAAGGGAATCGTGAGATTTCTCCTCTTAGGTCAGATGGAGATTCACCGGAACGATGGCACTCCTGTTCATCTCGCACGGCTGAAAGTACGTCAGCTTCTGGCCCTGATGCTGCTCAATTCGGGGGTCGCCCTGACAGTCGACCGCATTGTGACGATGCTGTGGAGCGACCTGCCGCCAGTCTCCGCCAGGGGCAACGTGAAGACATATGTCTCGATGCTCCGGGAGAAACTTGCCGGCACCGGCGCCTCATTGGTCACCGTGCCGAACGGCTATCGGCTCGACCTCTCCCCCGGGCATCTCGACGTCGCGTCGTTCGACGCGCTTCGCGAACTGGGGACCATGAGCATCGCCGGCGGGGACGACGAGGCGGCGGTCGGGCATCTGGGCGACGCCTTGCGCCTGTGGCGCGGATCCGCGTTGCAGGACATCGTCGAGGGCTCGGACGTGCTGAGCAGCATGGCGGAGATGCTGAACGAGCGGCGGATCACGGTCGTCAGAACGCTGGCGTCCACGTTCCTGCGGCTCGGCCGCGGCCCCGAGGCGATCGACCATCTTCGGGTCGCGGTCTCCGGCAACCCGGTCAACGAGAGCCTGTGGGGCGACCTCATGGTCGCGCTCTGCCAGGAGGGGCGCCGCGGTGACGCGTTGATGGCGTACGCGCAGTGCCGGGCCGTCCTGTCGGAGGCGCTCGGAGTCGAGCCGAGCCACCACCTGGCATCCCTGCACCAGAGGATCCTCATCACCGACCCGGTCCCGGCGGGCGTGCTCACCGCTTCGCCGTCTCGGTGACTTCGGCGGACGACGACGGCGGCCGGCGGGAGTCCGGCACGGCGGCCCCGGCAGGAGACGGAGCGGCCCTTGCGCGGACTCCTCGTCACCAGCCTCATCCTGCTCGCTCTGCAAGCGGCACTCATGGTCTACGACCTGACGGCGAGCCCTGACACGGTTCCGGCTCACTTCGACAGCGGAGGGCAGGTCACGGAGACCGGTTCGAAATGGCAGGTCTTCCCCGGCCCCGTGCTCGCGAGCGTCATCGTCGTCGCCGCCGCGTATTCGTCGGCGAGGAACACCGGCTTCGGGCGCAGGCCCGGACGGTCACGGCGCCTGTTCGGGACGATCTGGATCGGTGTGGTCGCCGCGCTCACGCTGGCCGAGGCCATCCTGGTCATCGCGATCGGCACGGCGCTCGTCTCCCGATAGCGGGGTCCACCGCCCGCGACCTCCCGGCGGCCGGCCCTCGTTCCCCTCGTCCGCTTCGGACGGCCGAGCGCTGTCCCCGCTCTGGCCCGTCCACATAGAACGTGTTCTAATCACGCGTGTGGCCGACGATCTGAGACTCGGGCTCAACCTTGGTTACTGGCAGCGAGACCCCGCCGACGCCACCGATCTCGTGCTGGCCGCCGAGCGGCTCGGCTACGACTCGGTGTGGACCGCGGAGGCGTACGGCAGCGACGCGTTCACCCCGCTGGCCTGGTACGGCGCGAGGACCAGCCGCATCAAGCTCGGCACCAGCGTCGCCCAGCTGTCCGCCCGGCCCCCGGTGACGACCGCGATGACCGCGATGACGCTCGACCACCTCACCGGCGGGCGGCTGCTGCTCGGCGTCGGCGCCTCGGGCCCGCAGGTCGTCGAGGGCTGGTACGGCCAGCCGTTCGCGGCGCCGCTCGCCCGCACCCGTGAGTACGTCGAGATCATGCGCAGGGTATGGCGCCGGGAGGAGCCGGTGACCAGCCCCGGCCCGCACTACCCGCTGCCGCTGCCCGGCGGCCTCGGCAAGCCGCTCAAGCTGATCACTCATCCGCTGCGGCCAGGAATCCCGGTCTACCTGGGCGCCGAGGGCCCGAAGAACGTCGCGCTCGCCGCCGAGATCGGGCAGGGCTGGCTGCCGCTGTTCGCCTTTCCGGAGAAGATCGAGGCGATGTACGGCGACGCGCTGGCCGGCGCGAAGCCCGGCTTCGACGTCGCCGCCATGGTCATGGTGGTCGTCACCCACGACCTGCGGGCCGCGCTGGACGGCGTGAAGATGATGCTGATGCTCTACATCGGCGGCATGGGGGCGAAGACCCGCAACTTCCACGCGGACATCATCGGCCGCATGGGGTACGCCGAGCAGGCCCGCCGCATCCAGGAGCTGTATCTGAGCGGCCGCCGCGACGAGGCGTTCGCCGCGATCCCCGACGAGCTGGCCGACGGCATCGCGCTGCTCGGGCCGCTCGGCCGCATCCGGGAGCGGCTGGACCTGTGGCGGCGCAGCCCGGTCACCACACTGCTCGTCATGGGCCCCCGCGACGAGCCCACGCTCAGAGCCGTACGGGATCTGGTCCTCGGCTGAACGCGGCCCGCTCGGCGGCGGCCTCGGCGAACGCGCGCACGAGCGGATGGGGCGGGCGCTCGGCAAGCTCGGGCTGGAACAGCGTGACCAGATAGAAGGGATGGCCGGGCAGCTCCGCCACCCGCGCCTCCCCCTCCTCGTCGTGGCCGGTGAAGCGCAGGCCGTGCGCCTCCAGCGTCTCCAGGTAGGCGGGATCCGGGCCGTAGGAGCAGAAGTACCGCTCCACCGTCCGGTCCGCGCCGACGATCCGCTCGGCGAGCGAGCCGGGGACGGGCCGGACCGTCGCCTCGTGACCGGCGAGGGAGCAGGCGAGCTGCCTGATCAAGGGGTTGGGGGCGCCCGGGTCGTTCTCCGCGTGGCTCACGGTCAGCCCGCGAACGTGGCGGGCGTATTCCAGCAGCGCGTGCTGGAAACCCGCGCAGGTGCCGAGCAGCGGGAGCGCGTTCTCCCTGGCGGTCCGCGCGCCGTGATCGCGCCCCGCTCGCTATGTCCGTGGACCCTCATCTGCTGCGCACGTTCGTGACCGTGGTCGCCGCGGAGTCGTCCTCGGCGGCGGCCGACCGCGTCGGCCTCCAGCGCCGCGATCTGCTGGGAGACCGCGGGCTGGGTGTAGCCGAGCCCGCTGCGCGTCGCCGGGGCGGCGGCGGCCGTGGCGATGGTGGCCTCGGGCGAGGCCGACCTCGCGCTCGTGAACGGCCCCGCGGCGCCCTCCGACCCGCTGCAGCTCCCGGACGCGGGGCCGCTCACCGCCGTCGGCGTGCGGGAGGAGGAGCTGGTGGTCGTGCTGCCGGAGGGACATCCGCTGGCGAGCCGTGCCGGCCTGCGACTGGACGACCTGGCGGACGCCCTGTGGGTGGACGCCGCGGATGTGATGCCGCTCGACCGCCTGCGCGCCGTGGCACGGCTCAACGGGCTGCGGCCCGGCATCCGCCACGAGGGCCACGACCCGGCCGTCGCGGCACACCTCGCCGCGGCCGGGCACGGCCCTGCTACCCGCGTCCGCCGCGAGGTGCGGGGTGCGGGTGCCGCTGCCGGCGCCGAGAATCGTCCACCGGGTCGAACTGGTGCACGCGGCCCTGCCGCCCGGCCCCGCCGCCGAGGTCGTCCGCACGCTCACCTCGTGAGCGACAGATCACCCACGGCGTCCGCGTAGTAGACCGATCCGCCGAGGTGGAAGGCGACCTGCCGGAGCGTCCAGCCCTCGCCGGGCGAGTGGTCGAGCCGGTCCGGGGTCAGCGCCTCCAGGCGGGCCGTCCAGATCCGGGCGAGCCGGGTGAGCCTGCTGCGGGCCTCGTCGAGGTCCTGCTCGGTGAACGGGGCGAGGTCGGCCGCAGTGGTGATCATGGAAGCGTGCCAGTGGTCGGGCAGGGGCACGCGACCGGCCAGCCGGTCCTCGATCTCCGCCAGGTGGTCCACGAGATGGTCGGCCACCCGGCGGATCGCTTTGTGCGGGGTGTAGATCCGGTCGCCCGAGGACACCGGACGGCCGTCCCAGGCGGTCCAGGTCTCCGCCAGGCGGAGAACGTGGTCGATCATCCCGGTCACGACCAGCGCGGGCTCGCGGTCGTCGGTCAGCGGGGCGTCCGTCATGTGCGGCCTCCAAGCGTGTGAACAGGTGTGCGCGCAGGCTAGGGCCAGGCTGTTTCGACGCCCGCCGAAACGTTCCGGCGGCACGCCGCGAAGGTCGGGTGAGGCCCTTTTCCACGGCCGTACGAAGATCGGATTAGCGGCGGCGCGGATGGGATAAGAGTGAGGCAGGTCACACACCCGGCGCGGGGGGAGAACAGATGCGGTCCACGTCGTCAGCGGTGAGCCGGGCGGCGGCCGGCGTGTACGCGGCCCTAGCCGCCCAGGTCGTCTCGGTGGCCGCGCTGGCCGTGTTCGAGGAGTCCCGGGGCAGCCGGCTGGCCTCGCAGATCGCGGCCTTCGGCGGGGATCCCGCCTCTCCGGCCGCGCGGGCCGTCAGCGGCGCGGCGACGACGTTCGCCGTGCTGGTCCTCGCGCTCCTCACCGCCACCATGACCGCCGCCCTCGCCTACCTGTCCTGGCTGCGGCAGGTGCGCCCGGCCACGCCACCCGCCGTGCTCGCGGCGGCGTGCCTCGTGCCGGGGGTGAATCTCGTGGCCCCGCCGTTCCTGGCCGACCTGGCCTGGCGTGCGGCTCCCGCGCCGCGGCACGGTCGCCCGGCGGACGGTACGCGGCGGGAGAACGGCTCGGTCGTCGCGAGGAGCACCACGGGCAACACCACGGGCGACGACACGGGCGGCATCACCGTGCCCGCGCCCCGGGGCCGCGACCGGGGGGAGCCGGGCGACGGCTCCGCCGAGCGCACCCGGTGGCTGGCGATCCTCGCCTGCTGGTGGGTGAGCTGGCTGGCGGCGCTCGGGCTGGTGTTCGCCGGCCCGGCCGGGGACGGGCTGACCGGCCTCGGGATGCCCCAGGCCGCCGCGGTCGCCGTCGCGGCGCTCCTGTGCGCCTCGGCCGTCCGCGAGGTCACCGCCCGGCACACGGGTGCGGGGCACGGCCGCCCGGCGCGGCCCGCGACCCGGCCGCAGGTCCACCTCAACCCTGCCCGCCACCAGGCCCTCGCCCCTGCCCTCAACCAGGCCGAACGGCCGTCCGGCAAGCCCGTCGCGGCGGCACCGGCCGCCCGCGCGGCACACGCCGGGCGCGCGGACGGCGGGGAGGATCACCGGCCGGGCGGCGGGCCCGAGCTGCCGGAGCCGGCGTGCCAGAGCCGCCGCTGGGGCGCGGACGGACGGCACAGGAACCGCCCCTCGCGCACGGCCGGCGGGGCGCCGTTGTCGGAGTAGGGCGACATTTCGGCAGCGGTTGCCGTACTCGATGGGCCGCGGCCCGGCATCCGCTACCAGGGCCGCGACGCGACCGTCGCCGCGCGCCTGGCCGCGGACGGGGACGGCCTGACCCTGCTGCCCGCGTCCGCCGCGCCAAGCGCGAGCACACCTGCCCGGCGGGCCGATCGCGGCGGTGTGGGACAACCAGGGTGCGCACGTCAGGCTGACCATGCGTGCCTTTCGTCGAGGCGCACGCGTGGCTGACCGTCTTCCGCCTGCCCGCCCACGCCCCGAGCTCAACCCGGCCGGGGGGTGTGGGCCGACCTCGGCTTTCCAGCCTCGGTATCGCCCTTTCGGTGAATGGCGCCTCTCGCGGGCCGGGCCGGCTTGTCGTGCCGCTGACGAGCCGAGATCTCTTACGTCAGACAGGGTTCACATCGTGGTCATCCGACGCATGATCGCCGTCAGTTGAACAGCGATACCTTTCCACGGGTAGCCATTGTCCCGGTATGTACCACAGTTACCTATACCGGCAGAATGCCCCTCTTTTAGGTGGAATATGTATCGCACACGCCGATTAGCATTATCGTCCCGTCGTGTCCTTATTTCCGTGCTGTCCATCGTGGTGGCCACTGCGATGGTGGTGTCCCTCGCTCCCGTCACTCCGGCGCGAGCGGCGGCCCGGGACCTCACCATCACACTCAACGCCTCCGACCTCGGGGTGACCCCTTCCGTCCTTCGGGACATGGTCCCGGAGATGCAGGCGGAGATCAGAGAGCACGGCGGACTGGGCGACACGCTCAAGGAGGCGGTCGCGGACAGCCCGACCCCCGTGAGTCCCACCGTCGACACCTCGGTGTGGCCGAATTTCGGCGGCACGGTGAACGTGACTCCCGACGGCGCCGGTCTGGTCCTGACCATCCCGGCCGCGGAGATAACCACCTCCAGCTTCTGGCAGCAGGTCGCCACCACGGCGATCGCCTGGGTCGTCGGATACGGGCTCAGGATGCTGTGCATCGCGTCCTTCACAGCCAGCGGGGTGCTCGCCGCGACCATCCCGCTGATCTGCACCCCCCTTCAAACCACCGTCACCGGCATCATGGCGGCGCTCGTGTCGCACGCGTTCGCGGGAGACCTGGGCTCCCCTGAGGCGACCAGGGACATCATCATCGCCGGGATACTCGGACTGGCCGGGGGCTACATCTGGGAGAGATACCTCTCTCCGTGGGCGAAGGCCAATCTCGCCGATGCCATCAAGAGGGCCGGCACCTGGATCAGGTCCCAGGTGCCCTGGGTCGACTCCTGGTTCGGAGGCGTGGTCGCCCAGAGGGTGGAGCAGCTCGGCTGGCGGTTCCAGGAGCTGGAAGACCTCATCGCCGAAGAGACGGCTGCATGGGCCGGGGTTTCCTCGAACCTTCAGCGGAATCTGCGGATCATGGCGCTGGGCGACTCGATCACGTACGGCGCGGGCAGTTCGAACGGAGGCGGTTACCGGCCGGCTCTCAGCACCATGTTGAGAGAAGACGGGGCCACCGTCACGTTCGTCGGCTCACAGCACTCGGGCCCGGCGCCCGACGCCCACGAGGGGCACTCCGGCTGGACGATCTCCCAGATCGCCGGCATCACGGACTCGGCGATGGCCACGTATCGGCCCAACGTAGTGCTGCTGCACATCGGCACCAACGACATGAACAACAACGACAACCCGGACGGCGCGCCGGCCAGGCTCGGCGGCCTCATCGACCAGATCTTCCGGGCCGACCCCAAGGTGACCCTCCTGGTCTCGACCATCGTCCCGTCCAACTGGGGGCCGACCCAGGAGCGGATCCTGCGGTTCAACAAGGCGATCCGGTCGGAGATAGGGGCGCGGTGGGTCGCCGGCAAGCACGTCTACATGGTCAATATGAACCCGGTGACGCTCACCGATCTGGCCGACCTCCTGCACCCCAACGACTCCGGCTACCTGAAGATGGCGGCATTGTTCTACCGCGGCCTGGTGGACGTGGGGCGGGCCGGATGGATAGCGGCATCCGACGGCGGGACCCCGGCCGGCGGCCCCGTCAGGGGCTGGTTTCCCCAGAACACGATCGCGTCCGGGACCTTCGGCGGAGCCACCGGCAGAGTCGTCTACGCCGACATCGACGGTGACCATAAGGCCGACTACCTCCAGGTCAACTCCAACGGCTCCGTCCAGGCCTGGCTGAACGGCGGCCCCAACCCCAAGGAGCCCACTGGCAGCGACTGGCTCTGGTGGCCGCAAGGCACCATCGCCGGCGGCGTCGGCGCACCAGGCGGCAACATCCGCTTCACCGACCTCAACGGCGACGGCAAGGCCGACTACGTGAAAGTCAATGACGACAGCTCGGTGCAGGCCTGGCTGAACGGCGGCCCCAACCCCAAGGAGCCCACTGGCAGCGACTGGCTCTGGTGGCCGCAAGGCACCATCGCCGGCGGCGTCGGCGCACCAGGCGGCAACATCCGCTTCACCGACCTCAACGGCGACGGCAAGGCCGACTACGTGAAAGTCAATGACGACAGCTCGGTGCAGGCCTGGCTGAACGGCGGCCCCAACCCCAAGGAGCCCACTGGCAGCGACTGGCTCTGGTGGCCGCAAGGCACCATCGCCAGTGGCGTCGGCGCACCCGGCAGCCGTATCCGCTTCGCCCCGCTCTACGGGACCCGGTCCGCCGACTACATCCTCATGGGCGACGACAGCTCCGTTCAGGTCTGGCAGAACGGCGGCCCCAAGCCCAGCGGCGGCGACTGGTACTGGTTCCCCGGCGGGCAGATCGCCAGCGGTGTCGGCGTCGACGGCACCCGGATCCAGTTCGCCGACCTCAACGCCGACGGCCGGGCCGACTACCTCGACGTCGACCCCCAGACCGGCTCCACCCGGGCCTGGATCAACTTCGGCTGAACACACGGCGGGACCGGACAGCGCTGTCCGGTCCCGCACCCGGAAGCGCCGGGAAGACAACACCGGCAGGGCGGGGAGGATCACCGGCCGGGCGGCGGGCCCGAGCTGCCGGAGCTGGCGTGCCAGAGCCGCCGCTGGGGCTCCTCCGGATGGCCGAGGAACCGCCCCTCGCGCACGGCCGGCGGGGCGCCGTTGTCGGAGTAGGGCGACACCCGGAAGCCGTTGCCGTACTCGATGGGACGTCCGCCCACTCCGGCGCCGGGCACGGGCACCTCGCTGATCACGGCGCGTACGGCGTCGAGCCCCTGCGTGCGCCACACGCGGTCGAGGTCGGCGAGGTTCCAGCAGTGCACGGCGCGCAGCGAGACCGCCCTGACCCCGGTGCGCCGCACCACTCCCCTGGCGGCCAGCAGCCACGACCCGAACACGGTCGCCGCCGTGTGCGCCTGCACCGACTCGAAGAACGTCAGGTCGATCGGGCCGGTGGAGTCGTCGATGGTGGTGAAGACGACCCGCTGCCCCGACCGCACGGCGGGCGTCTGGGTGGCGACCTTGACCCCCGCTACCAGGATCTCCGCGCCGTTGCGGTGCCTGAGCAGGTCCCTGGCCCGGGTCACGCCCAGCGCGTCGAGCAGGTCGCGGTAGAAGTCCATGACGTGGTGGCTCACGTCCATGCCGAGGATCGCCAGCTCGGCCTCGACGGCCTCGGCCTCGGTCATCTCCGGCAGCTCGCCGGGCGTGACCCGTTCGGTGAACCCCATCGGGAGCTGCCCCGCCGCGCCCACCGGAGAGCCTCGGTCGAGCGCGCCGACCTGGGCGATCAGGTCGCGCCTGGTCAGGCGTCCCGGCCGCCAGCGCGGCTCTCCCGGCCGCAGGTCGTGCAGCGCGTCGAACCCGCCGACCTCCACGATCCGCTCGGCGACCGGACGTGAGGGCCTGGCCCGCTCCCAGAAGTCGGCCAGCGAGGTGTACGGCCGGCCGGCGACCATCCGGTCCACCTCGGCCTCGCTCACCCCCCGGACGGCCGAGAACGGCACCCGCAGGCCGTATCCGCGGCCGAACTCCCCGGGACCGCTCCGCGGTGAGTCCATACGTTCGACCAGCCACGTCTTCCCCGAACGGTTGACGTCGAGGGGCAGGACGTCCACCCCGCACTGCCGGGCCTCGTCGAGGATGACCCGGCTCGGGTACATGCCGGGGTCGTGGGTGAGCACGCCCGCGAGGAACGCGGCCGTGTGGTGCCGCTTGAGCCAGGCCGACTGGTAGGTGGGCAGCGCGAACGCCGCCGCGTGCGCCTTGCAGAACCCGAACCCGCCGAACGCGTCGAGCACCTTCCACGCCCGCTCGACGACGTCGGGGGCATAGCCGTTCTCCCGGGCGAGCGGCACGAACCAGGCCCGCACGGCCTCGCGGCCCTCCGGCGTCCCGAGGGCGCGGCGGGCCCGGTCGGCCTCCGACAGCCCCGACCCCGTCATGATGTCGATGACCTTCATCACCTGCTCGTGGAAGACGACCACCCCGTTGGTCTCCCTGAGCGCCTCGCGCAGCGACTCGTGCGGGTAGCGCGCCTCACGGAAGCCGTGCCGGGTCTCCAGGTAGGGCGTGACCATGTCGGAGTTGACCGGTCCCGGGCGGAACAGCGAGATGTCCACGATCAGGTCGTGCATCGTGCGCGGCTCCAGCTTGGCGACCAGCTCGCGCTGCCCCGGCGACTCGATCTGGAAGCAGCCGATCGTGCGGCTGAGGCGGATCATGTCGTAGGTCTCGGTGTCGTCGCGTGGCACGGCGTCCAGGTCGATCTTCCGGTTCTCGACCCGTTCGACCTCCTGGAGGGCGTAGGCGAGCGCCGACTGCATGCGCACGCCGAGCACGTCGAGCTTGAGCAGGCCCGCCTCCTCGACGTCGTCCTTGTCGAACTGCGACATCGGGAAGTCCAGCAGGCTGCGCTCGACCGGCGTGCGGTCGCGCAGCGTCGAGTTGCCGATCAGCACGCCGCAGGGGTGCAGCGCGATGTGCCGGGGCAGCCCGTCTAGCCGCTCGGCCAGGCGGAACACGGTCTGCAGCGACCGGTCGTTCAGCCCGCTGTCGCGCAGCTCGGGCAGGTCGGACAGCGCGGCCCTGATCTGCCTGGCCCGCACCTGCGGGAACGCCTTCGCGATGACGTCGACCTCGTGCGGCGGCAGGCCCATCGCGGCGCCGACGTCCCTGATCGCGCTGCGGGCGCGGTAGGTCTCCATCATCGACACGCAGGCCACCCGCTCCTCGCCGTACCGGCCGAGGATCGCGCGGTAGCAGTCGAGGCGCCGGGCCGACTCCACGTCGATGTCGATGTCGGGCAGGCCCTTGCGGCCCTCCGACAGGAAGCGTTCCATCAGCAGGCCGTGTTCGAGTGGGTTCACCTCCCCGATGCCGATCAGGTAGTTGACCAGGCTGCCCGCCCCCGAGCCGCGGATCGCGCACCGCACGCCCATCGCCCGGATCATGTCCGTGATGCCGACGACGGACGTGAAGTAGCCCGACAGCCGTTTCTTCTCGATGACGTGGAGCTCGGCGGCCAGCCGGTCGCGAGCCTCGGACGAGCGTTCCAGCCCCCGCCGGGCCAGCCCCTCCTCGCAGCGGCGCCGCAGCAGCGGCACCGGGTCCTCGCCGGCCTCCGGCAGGTGAAGCCGGGGCCGCTCGGGGTCGAGCAGGGGCACGATCTCGACGGGATCGAGCACGCAACGCTCGGCGACGCGACGGGTCTCGGCCAGCAGGCGCGCCGCCCGGCCGGTGTCGCCGCCGCAGACCCGCGCGGCCACCCGTGCCATCTCGGCGCCGTCCTTCAGGTACGCGTGGGCCGTGGGGTCGTCCAGATGCCGCCCGTCGAGGGGCACCAGCTTGCGCGCCGCGTCGAGCACGTTGCCGACCTGGTGGTCGGCGGCGTCCAGATAGCGGACCGCGTTGGTCAGCACGACCGGCACGCCCGCCGAGTCGGCCAGCCCGATCATGCGGGCGGCGGTGTTCGCGTCGCGGTAGCCGTACAGGTCGGACACCTCGACGACCAGGTCGGGGACCACCGCGCGCCAGGCGGCGAGCAGGGCGCGGGCCTGGTCGTCGCGCCGCTCGGCCACCGCGCGGCCGACGCCGGAGCGGGGCCCGAGCAGCACGGTCAGCCGCGGCTCCCCGTCCGGGCCGGACGCGTGCTCGGCCACCATCCCCGGCGTGACGTACGGCTCGCCGCGCTCCCCCGCGTGGTGGGCGGCCGTGACCAGGCGGCACAGCGCGGCCCAGCCGCCGGTGCGCGCGAGCACGACGACCCGCGCGGGTCCGGTCGCCGTCCCCCGGCCGTGCCCATGCCCGTGTCCGGTGCGGCGGCCGGACGGCAGGCCGCCTCCGAACAGGTCGTCGGGCGTCGAAGAGCCCGGTGTCGAAGAGCCAGGTGCGGAAGAGGCGCCGTCGAGGGCGAGATCGACCCCGACGACCGGGCGGACACCCCTCTCGTGGCACGCGATGACATGCTTGATCACGCCGTAGAGGCCGTCGCGGTCGGTCAGCGCCAGTGTGTCCATGCCGTGCTCGGCGGCCCGCCGGACGAGGGCGGCCGGGAACGCGGTGCCGTACCGCAGAGAGAAGGCGGACGCCACGTGCAGGTGAACGAAGGGTTCCGTCACCGGCGTCCCCCCGTCCGTCCCCCGGCCCGTACGGCGTTCCGTCCTCCAGCGGCCCGTCCCCCGGTCATCGTGGGTGGCTGGAGCGTTCCCATCAGTCCCAGGCCCTCAGCAGGAGCCAGCCGCCGCTGGCGGTGTCGAAGCGCAGTTCATAGGTCCCGACCTCCTTGCCGGCCGCGGCCCCCAGTCGCCAGAACCGCCGTTCGCCGGGATCGGCGTCCGAGGTCTTCCACCATTCCCTGGCGACCACCCAGTGGTCCTGGATCTCGCGGACGGTGTAGAGCCGGTCACGCCAGACGAACTGAGCAGGGTGGCCGTCCCGGACCCACACCTCGATCGGATCGCCGTAAAGTCTGCTCAAGACTCCTTCTCCCTGTGGCTTTCTGGCCACCCGGGGGAAGACGGGCGGATGATTCGGGCAGAATCGCCGCTACTTCGAACATACGTTCCCAGGAGATCGAACGCAAGTCGGCGCGGCCCGTTCCGGGGGGCGAAAGCCCAGGAAGCGCGTCCGGCAGCGGGTGCCGAAGGGACCAAATCCCGCTGCCCCGGCGGAGCGCCGCCTCACCGCCCGTCTTGAAAACTTCCGCAGCACGGCCGCCGGGGAAGACACCCCCGTTTCCCTGCCGGGGCCGCACGGGGCGGGCGGGCCGGGATTCCGCCCCTGAGGATGAGGGGCTCAGGCCTCGCGTTCGGCGAAGGCTGCCAGCAGCTGGGCCTGCGCGGTGTCGAAATACGCGAGCAGCTCCCACTCGGCCCGCTCGTGGTCGCCGGCGGCCAGCAGCGCGGCGATGCGCGCGTTGTCCTCCAAGTAGGGCTCGTGGAAGAGCCTCAGCTCGCCCATCACGTGGAAGGCCAGCCGCAGCTCCGCGAGCAGGCGCGCCATCGTCGCGTCCACACGCGGGCTGGCGAGCAGCGCGGCGATCGCCCGGTGGAACCGCATGTTGGCGGTGCCGACGGCCACCCAGTCGCCGGCGTCCGCGGCCGCCTGCCCTTCTTCGACGTGGCGCCCCACCTCCCGTACGGCCTCGGGCGGGGCCGTGACGACGGCCCGCACGCCCGCCGTCTCCAGGACGCGCCGCATCGCGTAGATGTCCGCCACGTCGGCCGCCGCGAGCTTGCGGACGAAGACGCCGCGGTGCAGCTCGTGCACCAGCAGGTTCTCATGGGACAGCAGCCTGAACGCTTCCCGGAGCGTGTTGCGGGAGACGCCGAGGAGGTTGCCGATCGTCTCCTCCGACAGGCGGGTGCCCGGAGGCAGGGAACCGTCGATGACGTTCTCCCGCAGGACGTCGGCGACCAGTTCCGCGGCGCTGGCCCGATCGAGCACCGGCCGAGCCGCGCTCAGCCGCTCTGCCCAGCCAGCCGTAGCCGTCATCCGCAACCCCTTCTCGACCGCCGGATTACTCCAAGTTTAGGCAGCGGCTGGCGGCCGGAACCGCGTCGGCCGGGCGTCAGCGAGCTCATCATCGCCGAGCGTCGGGAGTTCACAGCATGGTGTGGCGCGGAGGTAACCCACAAGAGTATTGATGGATCGTTGAACAATCCTCTAATTTTACGAGGAGGTGAGCAGAGGAGTCTCCCAATGAACCCACCCCCCAAGATCCAGGCGGCCGCCCCCGAGGGCACCAGAAGCGGAGGACCCCGCGCGGCTCTGCTCGGCGCGATGTTCCTCATGGCCACGAGCGCCATCGGCCCCGGCTTCATCACTCAGACGACGACGTTCACCGCGCGGCTCGGGGCGGCGTTCGCGTTCGCGATCGTCGCGTCGATCCTCGTCGACGTCGCCGTCCAGCTGAACGTCTGGCGGGTGATCGGTGTCTCCGGGATGCGCGCCCAGACGCTGGCCAACCGGGTGCTGCCCGGTTCGGGGTACGTGCTGTCCGTCCTCGTGGCATTCGGCGGCCTGGTGTTCAACATCGGCAACGTCGGCGGCGCCGCGCTCGGCCTGAACGCCCTCGCGGGGATCGACGTCAAGATCGGCGGCGTCCTGTCCGCCCTGATCGCCGTCGCCGTCTTCCTCAGCGGGAAGGCCGGGGCGGCCGTCGACCGCATCGTCGTCGTCCTCGGTGTCGTGATGGTGGCGCTGACGTTGTACGTGGCGGTCGTCTCCCACCCGCCGGTGGGCGAGGCCCTGCGGCAGACGGTCCTGCCGGACACCGTCGACTTCCTCGCCGTCACGACGCTGATCGGCGGCACGGTCGGGGGCTACATCACCTACGCGGGGGCGCACCGGCTCATCGACGCGGGCGTGACCGGTCCGCGGAACGCCGGGCAGATCGCCCGCGGCTCGGTCTCCGGCATCCTCGTCACCGGACTCATGCGCGGGATCCTCTTCCTCGCCGCGCTCGGCGTGGTGGCCGGAGGATTCCGGCTCGCCGCGGACGCGGCGAACCCGGCCGCCGACATCTTCCGGAGCGCGGCGGGCGAGCTGGGCCTGCGGCTGTTCGGAGTCGTCCTGTGGGCCGCGGCCATCACCTCGGTCATCGGCGCGTCGTACACCTCGGTCTCGTTCCTCGCCAGCTTCTCGTCCCGGACGGATCGCTACCGCTCGTGGATCACGGTGGCCTTCATCCTGGTCTCGACCGCGGTCTTCCTCCTCCTCGGCAAGGCCCCGGCCAACCTCCTGATCCTCGCCGGAGCGCTCAACGGCCTCATCCTGCCCGTCGGTCTGGCCGTGATCCTCTGGGTCGCCGCGCGCCGCCGCGATCTCATGGGCGGGTACCGCTACCCGGCCTGGCTCCTCGGCGCCGGCGTGCTCGCCTGGGCGCTTACCATCTACTTGGGCTGGAACTCCCTCAGCGGGATCAGCGCACTCTGGAGCTGACGTTGCCCTATCAGACCATGCGTATCGACCTCAACTCCGACCTGGGCGAGGGCTTCGGCCAGTGGAAGCTCGGAGACGACGAGGCGCTGCTGTCGATCGTCACGAGCGCCAACGTCGCCTGCGGGTTCCACGCGGGAGACCCGGTGATCATGCGGCGCACCTGTGAGACCGCGGCCGCGCGCGGGGTCGTGATCGGCGCCCAGGTCGGCTATCGCGACCTGGCGGGCTTCGGGCGGCGCTTCGTCGACGTGCCGCCCGTCGAACTCGCCGACGACATCATCTACCAGATCGGGGCGCTGGACGCCTTCGCGCGCGTCGCGGGCGCCAGGGTCAGGTATGTCAAGCCGCACGGCGCGCTCTACAACGCGATCGTGCACCACGAGGCGCAGGCCGCCGCGGTCGTCGCGGCCGTGCGGGCCTACGATCCCGGCCTGCCCGTGCTCGGCCTCCCCGGCTCGGCGTGGCTGCGCCAGGCCGGCCGCGCCGGTCTCACCACGATCGCCGAATGCTTCGCCGACCGCGCGTACACACGTGAGGGCACGCTGGTGCCACGCGGCGTGCCCGGCGCCGTCCTGCACGATCCCGCCCAGGTCGCCGAGCGCAGCGTGCGCATGGCCAGGGGCGAGCCGGTCGAGGCCCTCGACGGCACGAAGATCACCGTCACGGCGGAGTCGATCTGCGTGCACGGCGACAGCCCCGGCGCTGTCGCCATGGCCGTCGGGGTCCGTGACGCGCTCAGGGCGAACGGCATCGGCCTGGCCCCGTTCGTCGAGGGCGACGGATGAACGCACGGGTGCACCGCTGCGGCGAACATGCGGTTTTGGTCGAGCTCGACCGTCTCGAGGAGGTGGTCGCCCTCTACGACGCCCTCGCGGCCGATCCCCCGCCGGGAGTCGTCGACGTCGTCCCCGCGGCGCGGACCGTGCTCGTGCGGTTCGAGCCGCCGGCCTGTCGTGCCGCGGTGGAGTCCGCCGTCCTGGCCGTACGACCGGCCGGGGGCCGCGGCGCGACGAGCGGGGAAGTGGTGATCCCCGTCGTGTACGACGGCGACGACCTCGCCGACGTGGCCGGGCTGACCGGGCTCACCGAACGCGAGGTCGTGGCGGCGCATACCGGGACGCCGTGGACCGTCGCCTTCTGCGGGTTCGCCCCCGGCTTCGGATATCTGATCGGCGGCGACCCCCGGCTGGCCGTGCCCCGGCGGCCGGAGGCGCGCGTGCGCGTGCCCGCCGGCGCCGTGGGGCTCGCCGGGGAGTTCAGCGGCGTCTACCCGCGCGAGTCGCCGGGCGGGTGGCAGTTGATCGGGCGCACCGAGACCGTGGTGTGGGACATCGCGGCCGATCCGCCCGCCCTGCTGCGCCCGGGAGTCCGGGTGCGGTTCACGGAGGCCCGGTGAGTGAGGCGACTGTGAGCGCCGGTGGGAGCGAGCCCCGGCGGGCGCTGCTGGTGCTGGCTCCAGGCCCGCTCACCACGGTCCAGGACCTCGGGCGGCGCCGGCACGGCCATCTCGGCGTCGGGCGTTCCGGCGCCGCGGACCGCGGCGCGCTGCGGCTGGCCAACCGGCTGCTGGCCAATCCCGAGGACGCGGCCTGCCTGGAGGTCACCCTGGGCGGGCTGCAGGTGCGCGCCACCGGCGACCTGCTCGTCACGCTCACCGGCGCGCCCTGTCCCGCCACCGTCACCGACGCCGGGGGACGCACGCGCGGCATCGGGCACGCGTCGGTCGAGCGCCTGCCGGACGGGGCCACGCTACGGCTCGGCGTGCCGTCCCGCGGGCTGCGGACCTACCTGGCGGTGCGCGGCGGGATCGACGTCCCGAAGGTGCTGGGGTCACGGGCCACCGACCTGCTCTCGGGGCTCGGCCCGGAACGCCCGGCGCCCGGGTCGGTGCTGCCGGTCGGACCGGCGCCGGCGGGGTTTCCCGTGGCCGATCTCGCCCCGGTGCCCGTGCCCGAGTCCGGCGTCCTCCTGCTGGGCGTGATCGCGGGGCCGCGCCACGACTGGTTCAGGCCCGGGGCGCTGGCCGCCCTGTGCGCCGAGCCGTACGAGGTCACCGCGCGCAGCGACCGGGTGGGCATGCGGCTGCACGGGCCGCGCCTGGAACGCGCGCGCGACGGCGAGCTGCCGAGCGAGGGCATGGTTCCGGGCGCACTGCAGGTGCCGCCGTCCGGCCAGCCGACGCTCTTCCTCGCGGATCACCCCGTGACCGGCGGGTATCCCGTGATCGCGGTGCTGCGCGACGACGACGTCGACCGGGCGGCGCAGGCCCGCCCCGGGCAGCGGATCCGTTTCCGGGTGACCGGCGGCCGGCGATCGCAGAAGTGACCGTGGCCGCACACGGCCCCCTCGACGGCATCTCCCGCGGGCCGGCCGGCGAACACCCGGCGGATCGCTCCGGTCAGTCTCCGGCGCGGCGGACGAGGGGGTTGGCGGCGGTGGAGTTGCGGATGCTGAAGGTCACACTGCCGGCGCGGTAACGGTCGTCGGAGCACTCGACGGGACGGCCCTCCTGGGTGGTCGTGACACGGCGCTGGCGCAGCAGCGGGCTGCCCCGCCGCACGCCGAGCAGCCGGGCGTCCTCGCTGCCGGCCGCCACCGCGTCGATCAGGTGCTCGCCGTAGGCGAAGACGAGGCCGACCGACTCGTAGAGCTCCTGGGTCACCGACTCGCAGTCGGGGTCGAGCCTCTCGACGGCGGGGGCGATCCAGCCGGCGTAGACGGTGCGCTCGACCAGCACCGGCTCGCCGTCGAGCCGCCGCAGCCGCAGCACGTCGAGCACCTCCTCCCCCGGCTCCAGCGACAGCCGTACGGCTTCGGAGGACGAGCACGGGCGGCGGCGGGAGGCCAGCACGGAGCCGCTGGCGCGGTAGCCCATCGACCTCGCCCACTGGGCGAAGCTGTGCAACTCCGCGAAGCTCTGGCTGCGCTCGCTGCCGAGCACGATGCGCCGCGCGCCCTGCCGGGACCCGACCAGCCCTTCGGAGGCGAGCAGGGCGACGGCCTGGCGGACGGTGCCGCGGGCGGCCGCGTACCGAATGGCCAGCTCAGCCTCGGAGGGGAGCTGGGCGCCTATCGGATAGTCCCCCCTGACGATGGCGTCCCGCAGGTCACTCGCGATCTGTTCGTAGCGCGCCATCGTGCTGAGCCCTTCCGTTCACGCGACCGACATCGATATGCGACTTACTACCTATGGCTTGTTTGTACAAGTTCGCTTAAGTTCGATCCACGCACCATAGTGGGAGGGACCGTTGTCCACACGTACCGCCGACCTCGTGGCCGCGCTCACGATAACCACCTCAGTGATCGCGGCGTGCGGCGCCGCCCCCACGACCACCGGCGGCGGCTCGGGGCCGGGCGACTTCACGGCGGCCTCCGCGACCTCCGCCCAGGACTTCGGCGGGCTGGACAAGCTGGTGGAGGCGGCCAAGAAGGAAGGGCAGCTCAACACCATCGCGCTGCCGCCGGACTGGGCCAACTACGGTGAGGTCGTCAAGGCGTTCGAGGCCAAGTACGGCATCAAGATCACCAATGACAACCCCGACGGCTCCAGCCAGGACGAGATCAACGCGGTCAAGACCCTCAAGGGCCAGGGCCGCGCCCCCGACGTGCTCGACCTCGGCAGCGCCTTCGCGCTCAGCGGCGCCCAGGAGGGCCTGTTCGCGCCCTACAAGGTGCAGAGCTGGGACAAGATCCCCGACGGGCAGAAGGAGACCGGCGGCGCCTGGTACTACGACTACGGCGGCTACATCTCCATCGGCTGCGACGCCAAGCGGGTCAAGACCTGCCCGCAGACGTTCGCCGACCTGCTCAAGCCCGAATACAAGGGCCAGGTCGCGCTGAACGGCGACCCGACCAAGGCGGGCGCCGCCTTCGCGGGCGTGTACGCCGCCTCGCTCGCCAACAAGGGCTCGTTCGACGACATCCAGCCCGGCATCGACTTCTTCAAGAAGCTCAAGCAGAACGGCAACTTCAACCCTGTGGAGGCCACCCCCGCCACGGTCGAGAAGGGCGAGACCCCGATCACCCTCGACTGGGACTACCTGCAGGCCAGCTACGCCAAGGAGTTCGCGTCGAAGGGCGTGGACTGGAAGATCGCCATCCCCGCGGACGGGCAGTACGCCAACTTCTACGCCCAGGCGATCAACAAGTGGGCGCCGCACCCCGCCGCCGCCCGCCTCTGGCAGGAGTTCCTCTACAGCGCCGAGGGCCAGAACCTGTGGCTGAAGGGCTACGCCCGCCCGGTGCTACTGCCCTCCATGCAGCAGGACGGCAGCGCGGACGCCGCCATGGTCGACCAGCTCCCCAAGGTCGAGGGCACCCCCACGTTCCCCACGCCCGACCAGGTCAACAAGGCCAAGGAGGTCCTGGCGAGCGGGTGGGGCGCGGCGGTCTCGGGCTGAGATCGTGCGCGACAGCCGTACGCGATCGAAGAACCGGTGGGCGGCCGTGCCGCTGCTGGTCTTCGTCGTCATCGTCTTCGGCGTGCCGATGCTGGTCCTCCTCGGTGGCACGTTCACCAAAGAGGGCACGCTCAGCACCGCGAACCTCACCGAGTCGCTCCAGGGCGCGTACCTGACCTCCCTGCTCGGGAGCGTCAAGATCTCGGCGCTCGTGGCGGTGCTGGGCGGGGTGCTCGGCACCTTCCTCGCCCAGGCCGTGGTGACCTCCAGGTTCCGGGCGCTGCGCGAGGCGGTGCTGACCGCCTCCGGCGTGCTGGCCAACTTCGGCGGCGTGCCGCTGGCCTTCGCCTGGATCGCGACGCTCGGCAACTCGGGCGTCGTCACCACCACGCTCGGCCTCGGCCAGCACGGGTGGAGCCTGTACAACTTCTGGGGTCTCACCCTGGTCTACCTGTACTTCTCCATCCCCCTCCAGGTGCTCACGGTCGTGCCCGCGCTCGACGGGCTGCGCCCGCAGTGGCGTGAGGCCGCGCAGAACAACGGCGCGAGCACCTGGCAGTTCTGGCGGTACGTCGGGATCCCGGTGTTGACCCCGGCGCTGCTCGGCGGGGTCGTGCTGCTGTTCGGCGGCGCGTTCTCGGCCTACGCCACGGCGCAGGCCATGGTCGGGTCCACCGTCCCGCTGGTCACGCTGAAGATCGCCGACGCGCTCACCGGCAACGTCCTGATCGGCCACGAGAACGTCGCGCTGGCCCTCAGCCTCGACATGATCGTGGTGGCGGGCCTGGTCATGGCCGTCTACCTCCCGCTGCAGCGAAGGAGCGCCCGATGGCTTCGCTGACCCCCCAAGTAACCACACAGGTGACTCCCGAGCCCGCGTCTCCGCGCGGGGGGCGGCCGCGGCGTCCCCGGGTGTGGCGCGGCGTGGTCCTCGTACTCGCCGCCGTCTACTTCCTCGTCCCGCTGATCGCGTCGTTCGTCTTCACGGTGAAGGTGCCCGATCAGGGCCTCTCGCTCGACGCGTACGGCCAGATCTTCTCGGCGGAGGGCTTCGGCACCAGCCTCCTGCTGTCGCTCGGGCTCGGGGTCGCCACGATCGTGCTCGTCCTGCTGCTGACCCTGCCCGCGGCGGTGGCCGTACGACTCGGCGCGCCGCGGCTGCGGCCGGTGCTGGAGGTGGTCTGCACGCTGCCGCTGGTCGTGCCACCGATCACGTTCGTGGCCGGGATCAGCACGGTGCTGCGGTGGGGGCCCGACTATCTGGCGAGCACGCCCTTCTACCAAACGGTGATCGCGCTGCAGAACCCCGGCTTCCCGGTGGTGCTCGTGCTCGCCTATGTCGTGCTGGCGCTGCCGTTCGCCTACCGCTCGCTCGACGCGGGCCTGGGCGCGATCGACGTGCGGACGCTGTCGGAGGCGGCCAGGAACCTCGGGGCGTCGTGGCCCCACGTGCTGCTGCGGGTGATCATCCCGAACATGCGGTCGGCCATGGCCGGCGCGTCGTTCCTCACGCTGGCGCTGGTGCTCGGGGAGTTCACCATCGCCCGGCTGCTCAGCTTCGAGACCTTCCCCAACTGGATCTACCGGATCTCCGGCTCACAGGCGCAGGTGTCGGTGGCCGTCTCGGTGTTCAGCCTGCTGATCACCTGGCTGCTGCTGCTCGCCCTGTCGACCGCCGGCGCGAGGCAAAGGAGTGGATCATGAACGGCGCCCGGGTCGAGTTCCGCGGCCTGCGGCGGCGGTTCGGCAGCACGGTCGCGCTGGACGGGCTCGACCTCACGGTGGAGCCCGGCGAGCTGATCGCGCTGCTCGGCCCGTCGGGGTGCGGCAAGACCACCGCGCTGCGCTGCCTGGCCGGCTTCGAGCAGCCCGACGAGGGCGAGGTCCTGGTGGACGGCGCCGACATCACGCGCGTGCCGGCCAACCGGCGCGACGCCGGCATGGTCTTCCAGTCCTACAGCCTCTTCCCCAACCTCGACGCCCGCGACAACGTGGGCTTCGGCATGCGGGTGCGCAAGGTGCCCGCCGCCAAGCGGCACGCCCGCGCGCAGGAGCTGCTGGAGCTGGTCGGCCTGCCCTCGGTCGGCGACCGCTACCCCCACCAGCTGTCCGGCGGTCAGCAGCAGCGCGTGGCGCTGGCCCGCGCGCTCGCCCTGGAGCCCAGGGTGCTGCTGCTCGACGAGCCGCTGTCGGCGCTCGACGCCAAGGTGCGGGTCACGCTGCGCGAGGAGATCCGCCGCCTGCAACTCTCCCTCGGCATCACGACGATCTTCGTGACGCACGACCAGGAGGAGGCGCTGTCGATGGCCGACCGGGTCGCCGTGCTGCGCGACGGCCGCCTGGAGCAGGTCGCCGACCCCGCCACGTTGTACGACCGGCCGGCCACCCCGTTCGTCGCCGAGTTCGTCGGGGCGATGAACCACCTGCCCGGCCTGGTGTCGGGCGAGCGCGTGACGGTCCTCGGGCAGACGCTGCCCGTGGACGGCCCGGTGCCGGGCACCGCGCAGGTGGACGTGCTGGTGCGGCCCGAGGCCGTGCTGGTCACCCCCGAAGGCGACGGGATCGTCATGGTGTCGTCGTTCCGCGGCTCCACCGCCCGGCTGCGGGTCCGTTTGGGCGACGGCACCGAGGTGCTGGCGGACGTCCCGGGCCACGAGTCCGCGCGCTTCGCCCCGGGCACCGCCGTACGGGTCGGGCTGGTCGAGCGGCCCGTGCTCGTGTCGGCCCGTTCGGAGGCCGGAGCCGCGGCGGCGGTCCCCGAACCCGATGTCGTCTGACCCGATGTCGTCCGGTGACCGCCCGGCGGCGGTCCTGTTCGACATGGACGGCACGCTGGTGGACACCGAGGGCCTGTGGTGGGACGCCTGCGTGGAGGTCGCGGACGGCCTGGGCCTTCCTCTCGGGGAGGCCGACCGGGAGGCGCTGTTCGGCCTGTCGGTCGAGGACGCCGCCCTGCACATCACCAACGCCCTGCACATCGCCGGGGCTTCAGAGGCGCGGCCCGTCGAGGCCATGCTGACCGACGCGTTCACCACCCGGCTCGAAAGCGGGGTGACCATGCTCCCCGGCGCGGTCGCGCTGCTGGAGGCCCTGCGCGCGGCCGGGATCCCGGCCGGGCTGGTCAGCGCCTCCCCCCGGCCGGTCGTGGACCTGGTGCTCGAGACCGTCGGCGGGCACCGCTTCCGGCTGTCGGTGGCCGCCGGGGACAGCGCCAGGAACAAGCCGGCCCCCGATCCGTACCTGGCCGCCGCCGCGCGGCTCGGCGTCGACCCGGCCGCGTGCGTGGCGATCGAGGACAGCCCGACCGGTGTCGCCTCGGCCCGGTCGGCCGGGTGCGCCGTCATCGTGGTCGGCCCCGCGGGCGCCGTCAGCGGGGTGACGGCGGTGCCGACGCTGGAGAGCGTCGACCTGCCGCTGCTGCGCGGACTCGTCCCCGATCCCGCGGCGGTCACTCGGCGACCCTAAGTTTCTTCTGGGTATCGTCGCAGCATGAACACCATGAGCGCCGTTTGCGACGACCCCAAGGACGTCTACTCCGCCGCCTGCCCGTGCCGCAACATGCTCGACCTGCTGGCCAACAAGTGGAGCGCGCTGGCCCTGGGCGCCCTCGAGGACGGGCCGCAGCGTTTCGGCGCACTGCGGGCCCGGCTCCAGGGCGTCAGCCCCAAGGTGCTGACCCAGACCCTGCGCCGTTTGGAGGACCACGGACTCGTCCACCGCGACGTGTATCCGGAGGTCCCGCTGCGGGTGGAATACAGCCTCACCCCGCTCGGCCGGGACGCCAACGTTCCGCTCGCCCATTTGCGAACGTGGGTGGAGCGCAACATCGACCGCTTCCCCCACGCCGACTAACGCCTCGACCTGGATGGTTCCCGATGGGTACTCGTATCCCTTGCGGGTAACCAGGCTCCAGCGGGTACCGTCCGATCGTCATCGCGGCCGGCCTGCGATCCACACCGGCCGCCACTGCGCGAGAGGACCGTCATGAGTGAGCACCCGAGCACGGACATTCCCGCCGTCATGCCCGCCGCCGCCTACCGGCGCAGCCTTCCCGTCGACGACCCGGAAAGCCTTCTGGACGTGGAGCTGCCGGTGCCGCAACCCGGCCCGCGCGATCTGCTGGTCCGGGTCGAGGCCGTCGCCGTGAACCCGGTGGACTACAAGGTCCGGCGGGGCAGCGATCCGGGCGGCGAGCCCAAGGTGCTCGGCTGGGACGCGGCCGGCACCGTCGTCGCCGTGGGCGATGAGGTGGAGCTGTTCGAGGTCGGCGACGAGGTCTACTACGCCGGTGCGATCGACCGGCCCGGCGCGAACTCCCGCTTCCACGTCGTCGACGAGCGCATCGTCGGCCACAAGCCCGCCACGCTGTCCTTCACCGAGGCCGCCGCGCTGCCGCTGACCTCCCTCACGGCCTGGGAGGGCCTGTTCGAGCGCCTGGGCCTGCGCGGCGACGCACTCGACCAGACCGGGACGCTGCTGGTGACCGCGGCCGCGGGCGGCGTCGGCTCCATCGTCGTGCAGCTCGCACGCGCCCTGACCGGGCTCACCGTGATCGGCACGGCCTCCCGCCCCGAGACGGTGGAGTTCGCCCGCAGGATGGGCGCCCACCACGTGGTGAACCACCGCGCCCCGCTGGCCAAGCAGCTGGCCGAGGTCGCGCCTGACGGCGTGGACTACGTCTTCAGCACGACCGGCACCGACCGCAACCTCGCGGCCTACGCCGAGGCGCTCACCCCCTTCGGCCGGATCGTCGCCATCGACGACCACGACTCCCTCGACATCGGCGTGCTCAAGCCGAAGAGCATCGCCTTCCACTGGGAGCTCATGTTCACCCACTCGCTGTTCCAGACCCGCGACCAGGTGAACCAGCACCGCATCCTCGACCGGGTCGCCCGGCTCGTCGACGCCGGGGTCGTGACCACCACCGCCACCCGTGACCTCGGCCCGGTCAACGCCGCCAACCTGCGCGAGGCGCACCGGATCCTCGAATCGGGCACCGCGATCGGCAAGATCACTCTCACGGGCTTCTGATCTTTCCGGGCGGATGGACGGGAACAACGGATGAGGCCCGGCCGGTTGGGGACCACAGGAGCCGAGCCGACGACAACAGGAGCCGCGCATGCATGCCATCGTCATCCCCGCCTACGGTGATTCCTCGGTGCTGGAGTACGCCGAGCGGCCCGACCCCGAGCCCGGCCCCGGTGAGGTGCTGGTCGAGGTCGCGGCGACGGGCGTCAACTTCATCGACGTCTACCACCGCGAGGGCCGCTACCCGATGCCGCTCCCGCTGGTGCCCGGCAACGAGGGGGCCGGCACGGTCACGGCCGTCGGGCCGGGTGTGACCGACGTCGTGCCCGGCGACCGGGTGGCCTGGGCCAGCGTCATGGGCTCGTACGCGACCAAGGTCGTGGTGCCGGCGGAGAAGACGGTCCGGCTGCCCGACGGGCTGTCACCCGACCTGGCGGCGGCGGTGCTGCTGCAGGGGCTGACCGCCCACTACCTGACCCACTCCACGTACGCGGTCCGGTCGGGCGACGACGTGCTCGTGCACGCGGCGGCAGGCGGCATGGGCCTGCTGCTCGTCCAGATGGCCAAGCTCCGCGGCGCCCGCGTGATCGGCACGGTTTCCAGCCCCGAGAAGGAGAAGCTCGCCCGGCAGGCGGGCGCCGACGAGATCGTCGCCTACGAGGGCTTCGCCGAGGCCGTCAAGGAGATCACCGACGGCGCCGGAGTGCACGTCGTCTACGACGGGGTCGGCGCCGCCACGTTCGACGGGTCGCTCGCGTCGCTGCGGCCGCGCGGCATGATGGCGTTGTACGGCGCGGCCAGCGGGCCCGTCCCGCCGTTCGACCCGCAGCGGCTCAACGCGGGCGGCTCGCTGTTCCTGACCCGGCCCACGCTCGGGCATTACACGGCCACCCGCGAGGAGTTGCTGTCGCGGGCGAACGACCTGCTCGGCTGGGTCGCCTCCGGCGCGGTGAAGGTGCACGTGTCCCAGCGCTACCCGCTCGCCGAGGCCCGCCGCGCCCACGACGACCTGGAAGCCAGGCGGACGACCGGCAAGCTCCTGCTGATCCCCTGAGCGTCCCTCCGCCACGCGCCTTAGGGCCCGCGTCGGGGACGGCTCGTCTTCACTCCGGCTGCCGTCCCGCGGCGGCGATCAGACGCCGCGCCGCGACCGCGGCGCCGTCGGTGCGCACCTCGCCCGCGACGGCCCCGGCACGGGCGACCACGTCGGGGTGGAGGACCCGGCGGAGAGCCGCGGTCAGCGACTCGGCGGTCGGCTCGGCGGGCGGGTGCGCGACCCCGATCCCGAGGTCGCCGACCCGCCCCGCCCAGTAGTGCTGGTCGTAGTGCTGCGGCAGGACGACCTGCGGTGTCCCGGCCAGCGCGGCGGCGGTCGTGGTGCCCGCGCCGCCGTGGTGGACGACGGCGGCGACCCGGAGGAAGAGCGCCTGCTGGTTGACCTCGTCGATCGCCAGGCAGTCGGGTCCGTCGTCCGCCGGGGACAGGCCGGCCCAGCCGCGGAGCACGATGACGCGGCGTCCGAGTGCGCGGGCCGCCTCGACCGTCACCTGCGCGATGTCCCGGGGAGCGCGGACGCTGCCGAAGCCGACGCAGACCGGCGACTCGCCGTCGTCGAGGAACCTCTCCAGCTCCGGCGGCAGCGGGCGCCGGTCCGGCAGGATCCAGGCGCCCGTCTGCACCACGCCGAGCTCGGCGGGTTCGGGCCAGGGCGCCAGCGTCGGGTCGGCGGCCAGCCACGGCCGGTCGGTGACCATGTGACCTCGCGTGTCCGCCACCGGAGCCAGACCGGCCGCGGCCCGGTGGGCGTTGAGCGCGGCGCCGACGGTGCCGTTCCAGCGCCGCGCGTCCTCGGCCCAGAGCGCGCGGTTGTCGGTCGTGCCGTCCACCGGCCCCTGCCCCCAGACGGGCACGGGTGCGTGGTGCGGCGACGGCAGGGTTACGGGGCAGTAGCTCACGTACACGTAGCCGATCCCCAGCCGCTCCGCCACCGAGTGCGCCGCCATCGACATGGCCCCGCCGCCCACGATGACGTCGCAGTCCTCCGCGGCCGCGGAGATGGTGGCGAACTGGACGGCGACCGTGCCGTCGATCATCCGCCGGCGTTGCTCGGGCGTGGGCGGGGCCTGCTCCCGTGGGGCGGCCGACGCGGTCGGGCGCAGCTCGGGCCCGATGGGCACGACGGGGAACCCGAGGCCCTCGATCCGGTCGCGGAAGTCGGGGGGCACGCACAGGCGGGCCTCCTGCCCGAGTTCCCGCAGCTCCATGGCCAGCGCCACCATCGGCTGGACCTCCCCCCGCGTCCCGATCGTGGACAACAGCACGCGCATGTGCACTCCCCTGTGTCTTGCCCTGGAATGGCGTGGATGAGGTGAGCGTGCTCGCGGCTCGATACGGCGTCCGCCGTGGACCGGCCCGGCTCACGGCCCCCGATTGTGCGCCGTCACCAGGGTCTTGCCGCAAGTCCCCCCGTCCCCTATACGTTGAAGGTGGCGGGGGTGCTCTCGATCAGACCAGAGGGTGGGCCGGCCACTCCAGGAGCCGGGCCCCGAGCACGGCCGTCTCCAGCGTGAACCGCTGGGTCGGGTCGCTCGGCGAGAAGCCGGTGAGCCTGCGGATCCGCTCCAGCCGATAGGTGATCGCCCGGGTGCTGATGCCGAGCCTGCGCGCCGCCGCCGTGTGGTTGCCCTGGGAGGCGAAGACGGCCTCCAGCGTCTCCAGCAGCGGCTCCGGCCCGCCGCGGGCGGAGGTGAGCGGCCCGAGCACGGTGGAGACCAGGTCCACGATCGCCTCCCTGTCCCGCAGCAGCACCGGGAAGACCAGCAGGTCGGCCGCTTTCAGCACCTGGGCCCGCAGGCCCAGCCGCTCGCCGAGGTCGATGGCGCCCGCCGCCTCCCGGTAGGAGGTGACGATCCCGCCGGGGCCCTGGTGGGGGCGGCCCACCCCTGCCCGCCACTCCGTGAGCGCGGACCGTACGTGGTGGGTGAACTCACCGCTCGCGGCGGTCAGTTCGCCGGGGGACGCGCACACGAGCAGGCCGTCGCGGACGGCGACGAGGATGTTGTGCGAGCCGAACCTCGCCACCAGCGCCTGTTCGATCCTCCCGGCCAGCGGGTCGCCCGGCGTGAGCGGGCTGCCGGGTTTGACCACGGTCACGACGTACGCCCCGGCGAGCCGCAGGCCGAAGTGCTCGGCCCGCTCGGCGTCCGCCCTGCCCTGCAACAGGTCGTCGACGAACAGGCGGCGCGCCTCCTCCTCCTGCCGGAGAGCGGCGCGCTGGGCCTCCTCGTATCCCTCGATGTAGGCGGCCATGCCCCGGCGTACGGCGCCGAAGGCGCCACCGGCGGTGATCTCGGCGGCGTGCAGGCAGGCGTCGGCGAGCACCCGCAGCGGGATGCCGCGCTCGGCGGCGAGGGCGCCGCACTCGCGCAGGCCGTCCATGTCGGCGCGGCCGGGCAGCCTGCCGGTGGCGGCCGACGCGGCCAGGACCGACAGGAACCCGCCGAGTAAGTCGGCGGGCACCCCGGTCGCCTCGCTCACGCGAGCGAGAACGCTGTCCATCAGACCCCTACGTCACGCCGTTCGAAGGCGAGCAGCGCCGTCATGAGGAGGACGGCCGTCGCACCCAGCAGCACAAGGTAGTCGCCGTACGGCCAGCCCTGGTAGAGCGGGCGGCCGTCGAGGTAGTAGTGGACGGGCGAGAGCCAGCGCAGCCAGGAGATCGCGTCGATGCTCCTGCCCATGGTCTCCACGATGTACCCGCCCACGCCCCAGACGCCGACCACGGCGAGCGCGATCTGCTTGCGCCCGAACGCCGCGCCCACGCACAGCGTCAGCGTCCCGAAGAACAGCACGAGCAGGAACAGCCCGGTGTGCGCGGCGAGGATGCCGCCGAACGGCACGTCCATGTGGGCGGCGGACGAGGCCCCGGTGGCGACGGCCAGCGTCACCAGCGCCACGGCGAGCAGGCCGAGCGCCAGCGCGGCCCAGCGCTCCAGCAGCAGCCGCCTGCGGTCGATCGGCAGCGTCAGCGTGAGCTCCAGCGTCTTGGCCTCCTCCGGGCCGGCGATGGCCCGGTTGCCGAGGATCGCGGCGCACATGGTGAACAGCAGCGGGCCGAGGAGCTGGTAGGCGACCGCCTGCAGATAGCCGCGCCCGGTCGCGATGTCGGACATGCCGCCCATCAGGTCCCTGAACGCGCCGGGATACTTGGCGATGGCCTGTTTACTGAACGTCTCGGGGTCGTTCATCATGCTCGCGTAGATCGAGATGTACATCCCGAGGAACGCGCACAGCCCGACCGTCCACCCGATGAGGGCGCGGCGGTACTCCCCGAGGCTCTTACGCACCAGCGTGGGCATGACGGCCCTCCTCCTCGCTGTAGTAGGTCAGGAAGATCTCTTCCAGGTCCGGCTCGGCACTGACCATGTGGACCACGGTGTGGCGGGCCGCCGCCTTGATCAGCGCGTCGGGCCTGCCGTCGATCGTGCAGCGCAGGCTCGCGCCCTGGACGACCACGTCGCGTACGCCCGGGAGCCCCTCGAACGACTCCTTCGGAATCGGCGCGTCGAAGTGGAGCTCCACGTGCCGTACGGCTCGCTCGCGCAGCGCGGCGATGTCCTCGACCGCGACGAGGCGGCCCGCGCGCACGATGCCCACCCGGTCGGCCACGTGCTCCACCTCGGCGAGCACGTGCGACGACATCAGGACCGTGTGACCGGCGGTGCGCGCCTCCCGGACCATGGCCAGGAACTCCTGCTGCACCAGCGGGTCGAGCCCGCTCGTCGGCTCGTCCAGGATGAGCAGCTCGGGCTCGTGCATGAACGCCTGGATGAGCCCGACCTTCTGCTTGTTGCCCTTCGACAGCTCGCCCATCCTGACCGACAGGTCGGCGTCGAGCCGCTCGGCCAGTTCGTCGATCCTGCCGCGGCTCACCCCGCCGCGTACGTCGGCGAGGAACTGCAGGTAGTCGCGGGCCCGCTCCCTGCCCTCCAGCGCGAGCTCGCCCGGGAGGTAGCCGATCCGGGCGCGTACGCGCGGGTCGCGGGTGCCGGCGCCGAGGACGGTCGCCCGGCCGGACGTCGGCCGGATCACGTCGAGGAGCAGCCGGATCGTCGTCGTCTTGCCGGCGCCGTTGGGGCCCAGATAGCCGAAGACCTCGCCCGGCCGGATTTCGAGGGTGAGGTCCTCGAGGCCCCGTCTCGTACCGTAGAACTTCGTCAGTCCTTCGGTCTCCACCACTGCTGTCATGCCGCAATGGTGGCGCTCCCGTCAGGCGCGGGGTATGCCCGCTTCCGGACACTTCCCGGTCGTGTTCGTTCCCACTCCCGGCAAAGCGGAGGTCAAGACGTGCCGCAGGTGGTCGAGCCCGGCAGCAGGTGGCGGTAGCGGGAGACCAGCCGGTAGCCCGCCTCCGCGAGCCAGCTCACCGGCGGGGTCAGCATCACCCGGCCGGCCGCGCGCCAGGCCGCGCGCGGCTGCAGGGCGAGGAGCAGTGCGACGGCGCGCGCGCCGTGGGCGCGCAGTCCATCCGGACCGAGGAGCTGCACCGACGTCTCGGCCTCCGCGCGCGTCAGGCCCACCGCGCCGAGGTCGAGGCCCTGCCAGGCCCGCACGGCGGGCATGTACGGCAGGAGCCGATGCCCGGTGTTCACGCACGTCTGGCAGAAGGCGCAGTCGCCGTCGAAGACCAGCAGGACCCGGTTCTTTCCGCTTTCTCCGCCCATGCCGTCGAACCTACCAATCCTGGGACGGATCATTCCGGTCTCGTGGTGGCGGCGCGGGCCGCCGTGACGCGCGCACCGCCAGCACGACGATCAGGATCACCGCGACCGTGAGACTGAAGACGACCGCGACGGCCAGCAGCAGGACGAGTGCAGTCATCATCGATCCCTTCGGCGGTTCCGGGTGAGGGCGAGCCGGGCGGCGACGGCCAGGCCGACCGACGCGTAGGACACCGCGCGCGCTAGCCGTACGGACCTGGGAATGTCGGAGACTGCCGGGCGGGGGCCTTCGCCCAGCTCCGGGCGGTGCTCCACCCTGCCGCCGTAGTCGTTGGCCCCGCCGAGGCGTACGCCGAGGGCACCGGCGAAGGCCGCCTCGCAGCGTCCGGAGTTGGGGCTGGGATGGCGGTGCCCGTCCCGGGCGAGGACGGCCGCCGCGCGGCGCGGGGAGCCGCCGGCCAGACCGGCGAGGCCCACGGTGAGCAGGGCCGTCAGCCGGGCCGGCACGTAGTTGGCCACGTCGTCCAGCCGGGCCGAGGCCCAGCCGAATCTCGCATAGCGCGGCGACCGGTGGCCCACCATCGCGTCGAGCGTGTTGATCGCGCGGTAGCCGAGCAGGCCGGGCACGCCGAAGAGCGCGCCCCACACGAGCGGGGCGACGACGGCGTCCGAGGTGTTCTCCGCGATCGACTCGACCGTGCCCCGCGCGAGCTCCGCGGCGTCCAGCCCGGACGGGTCGCGCCCGCACAGGTGCGGGAGGCGTGCGCGGGCCGCGGCCAGGTCGCCGTCGCGCAGGGCCCGGGCCATCAGTGTGCCCTCCCTGCCCAGCGTCGTGCCGCCGAGGACCGCCCAGGTGGCGGCGGCGGTGACCGCGGCCCGCGCGACGGGGCTCGACCGGGTCATCCGCGCGGCGAGCGCTCCCACGGCCGTCGCCGCGCCGACGCAGACGGTGGTGTAGGCGACGCCCGCCACCCGCGAGTCTCGATATATGCGCTTTTCGAGGGAGGCGGCCCGGCCGCCGAACACCGCGACGGGATGACCCCGCCGGGGATCCCCCACCGCGGCGTCGATCGCGGCCCCGGCGAGCAGCCCCGCCGCCGTGGCACCGTCCATGATCCGGGTCACGCACGCATTCTGCCGTACATGCGCATTTGTCACGCGATGGGCTCGTCGCCTCGGCATGAGCCGGGATCGCCGCTTCGTCAAAGGACGGGCTCTGTCGCTTCGTCAGGGGACGGGATCGCCGCCCTCTGTCAGGGGACGGGATCCTCGCCGAGGAGACGGCGCTGGATCGCGTCCTCGTTGGCGTCGAGCCAGGCCGCGGCACGCCTGATGCGCCCGCCCGCGCCGCCGTCCCACATGCGCGCCCAGCCGCCGCCGAGCGTCCTGGCCCGGTCTCGCATGAGCGCGTAGGAGCGGCCGAACCGCATCCTGGCCGTCTCCACCAGCATGAGCCGGTCCCGCGCCGGCAGGCCGTACGCGTCGCAGAACAACCGGACGCGGGCCGCCGCGTCCAGGGACCGCTGCAGCGGGTCGCGGTCCAGCGGATCGGCGAACGGGGCCCAGTGCCGCAACGTGGTGACCACGTCGAACAGCCGCGTGGTCGGCCTGGCCAGGTCGAAGTCGATCAGCGCGTACGGCAGGAGCTCCCGCGTCGTCTTCCGGAAGACGACGTTGGCCGGGGTGACGTCGCAGTGGCCGACGAGCTCGGCGGGGCCCTCGGGGGCCGAGCCGTCCTCCCAGGTGGCGCCCGGAGGCGGGGTGAAGGAGGCCGCCGCGTCATGGAAGCGCCGCAGCAGCCGGGCCAGCACGGTCAGCGCCTCGTCGCTCACCGCGTACGCCGGCAGGGGATGCGCGGGCACCACGCCCTCGACGTACGTGAGGATCGCCCTGCCCCGCTCGTCGACCCCGAGGAACCGCGGCGCCCGGTCGAACCCGGCGGCCTCCAGATGCCGCAGCAGCGCGTGGACCGACGGCGACGTGCGACGCATCGGCCGCCGTACGGTCGCTCCCGCCCGCACGACCCCCTCGGAGACGTCTCCGATGAGGGGGATCTCGCGCACGGACATGGCGCTGGAGTCTAGCCCCGCGGGCGATCAGATTTCCGCTCGAAGGCGTGAACGACGACAAAACGTCTCGCCTCTCGGACGATCGTCCATATAGCGAGAAATCTTCTCGTGGTTCTGCGACCGCCCCTGGTCCTGGAGGGAACGGCGGTGTGACTGCCACCGGCATCTACGTCACGAGCGAGGGCGAGCGCGAGCTGCGGGAGCGGCACCGGGAGCTCCTCACCCGCTGGCCGGGTCCCGAGCGAGCGCCTGCGGATCCCGACCCGGGAGGGTGAGACCTTCATCATCGCCTCCGGCTCTCCGGAGGCCCCGCCGCCGCTCCTGCTGCACGGATCCAGCACCACCTGCGTGATATGGCTGGGCGACGTCGCCACCTGGGCTCAGGCCCGGCGAGTGCCGGCGACGGTCGCTGAAGCGGCTCCTCACGGCACGCGTGTGAGCGCATCGGCGCAGGCCGAGCGGCTCCCTGACGGGCACGGCCACCAGGTTCGGAGGCCCACACGAGGCACGCTCCGGCCCATGTCGGGGAAACCGGGTGTGTACCCGGTCCCCGGATCATGCAGAATTAGGCACGAGCGCCCTTAGCTCAGCTGGATAGAGCATCGGACTTCTAATCCGACGGTCGGGGGTTCGAATCCCTCAGGGCGCGCTCCTCTCCTCAGCCGATCTGCCTGCTGAGCTGGGCTTCTGCTTGATCGTGCCGTGACGCCGTGTGCAGCCGTACGCCGCCGAGAGCCGCCGCTTGTGGCCAGTCGCGGGATATACACGGGATGATGTTGGTCACGTCTCCGCAGGTCAGCTCAGAGATTTCACGAGCTGCCGGAAGGATTTCGAGCTCGACCAGACCGCATCTGGTTGCTTGGCCAGAGACGTGGCACCGTACGATCCATGACCACCCGAAGGCCTGATGCCGTGTAGACGGCCAAGCGCACTGCGTGCGCAGCTCTGGGTCAATCGGCGGCGCTACCGCCCGGCCCCCAAGATCCCGAGACTGTCGAGTCGGACCTGTGCCGCCATCGCTCGCATAGAGCAACAGCGTCTCTGGCCCGGCGCCATCGTCGGCGCGTTCGCCGAGTACGAACGTTTCGTCCGACAACCCGGCCGGCATCTCTACCTTCCCAACGCGGGATGCCCCTGCTGCGATCCGAAAGACGCCCGAGACGCTCTGGAGTACACGCTCCGACGCCTCCCGGCTCTTGAACGCGCAGAGCTTGCACGACTTGTGACGAGGTTGGATCAGGAATTCCACCGCCGGACCATCCCAGAGCCGCAGCCGCACGTGCTCCCACGACAACCCGGTGCGTGGTGGTATTACCGGATCTCTGAACTTTGATCGAGTCAGGACATGGCGCAGGGGTCCCGGTGTGAGCCGACCCCTGCTTTTCAGCGCCCCTTACCTTCTCCTCATCCAGCAAGGGCATCCGGGATCCGTTGGTTGGCGATCTCGCGTTGCCCGTCGATGCACTTCGTGTAGACCCGGAGCATGTCGTCAACGCCATGCCCAGCACGTTCGAGCGGGGACACCTCAAACAGAGGCGCAGGACCTTCGCCATAAGCCAGCAGCCTTATTGGCTGAGAACACGGTTGTAGCGCAGATCTATTCCGCCGACAAGTTTACTACCATCCCCTTCCAGCTCAATTCGATCAGCAGACTCAGACACAGCTCTCAAACGCATGCCAAAAATAGGGTCCAAAAGTAATTCACGAACATCGCCAGGCGGTCGGCCGTTAACCCACTCTAACTGAAGCCTAACTCCTCTAAGCTCTTTCCCGCTATCCCAAACATCAACCCAGGCGGGGCCGAGACTTTTGGAGTCACGAAATACGTTCATTCGACGGATGATGCCGCTGCACATCCAAGAACTTCTGTCCTGACGGTGGAATAATTCCTCCACGCCCTGCTCCTCTCGCGTCCACACACTTGGCGACCGCTCCCAGATGTAGTAGGCACCGCTGAACTCCTCACGGTACCTTCGGAGAGCCTTCTTCCATTCAGAGCGGGCGATGCTAGTGCGACCACCTCGTAGGAATATCTCCCCCGCATGTCCAGGCCTATATAATCGCATCTTTTTTTCAAGTATCTCAATTCTCAGCCCAGGTATGCCTAGCACGTTACTGTCCGAAGGACCTTCCGAACACGGGAGTATCGCGGCCAATATACCCGACAATCTCGACGGCTCGATGGCGATAGTTAAGGACTGCGTTCTCGGAATAACATATGACACTAGCATCAAGCCATCGAATTCGGAGGTAACATCACCTCCCGAACTACCCACCCCCCAAATCGTATGATTCATCGCGAGGAGGAACTTTGTTTCAAGGAGTAGCTGTTGAGGGTCATGGGCACGAGGTATGGGCTTGGCATGAACTTCGGCGCCTCTAAGCTCTTGGAGGGCAGCGCTGTGGGGCTCGCCGGTGTATAACGCTCGCCTTTTTGCCATAGACAGGATCGGCGCAGCACTCACGATCGATCTACTCTCAGGGGCGAACAGCGGTCGAGGATATCCCTACTCCAGCCGCGGAGAAGTTCGATCAGAGTCTTGAGGTCGCGGCGCCGGCTTTTCAGGAAAGGCAGGACGACGAGGGCAGGCGCGAAGAGCACGACAATCAGCAGAAGGGGCACATGAGCCAGAACAGCTACTATGGCTCTCGTGTAGCCAGCCCACGCACTCGACGGGATTGGGACCTCTGACAGTTGCGGCAGGGGAGCCATCGCACTCCGATCAGGACTGCCCGGCCTCAGTCGTAATCGAACGAACGATGGTGTACCACGTAAATGACTGCATCGGATGTTTGTCCGCCCGCCAGAACTTGACCGGGTATCTGGCACAGACTGCCGACCGATAACGCCGCCTACACTCTAACAGATGCGACTGAGACGCATAGTCGGAACATCTCGATTAGACAGACGTTCAGTGCTCCCCTCCGCGCCGTGCTGATCAGGTTTCCACAGGTCACGCTGTTGTTCCGGTCCCTTGGGGTGAGACCGCTCAGAGGACGCCGAAGGGCCCCGGAGCGATCCGAGACCCTGAGACGATGCCACAAGAGCGGTCATGCGACGAGAGCGGACTCGATGCGCTGGTTGGCGATCTCGCGTTGCCCGTCGATGCACTTGGCGTAGACGCGCAGCATGACGTCCACCCCGTGACCGGCCCGCTCGGCGGCTTCCGGGGCGTGGACACCTGCGTTCAACCAGAGGGACACGGCCGCGTGGCGTAGGTCGTACGGCCGGGCCGCGAGTGGCGAGGCGACCTGCTCGGGAGTGAAGGCGTAGCTGCGGGCTTGCTTCCAGATCTTCGCGTACGCCGAGCCCGAGATGACGCCGTCCGTCCTCGTCCGGAACAGCCGGCCGTCCTTCGCTGTGCCGAAGGTCTCCAGGTGCGTGCGCAGGATCGCGACCAGTTCCGGCGGGATGGGAACGTCTCGCGTCGTCGTGTCATCCCGGTGCTTAAGTCCCCGCTCGTCGTGGCCCTCCCCCGAGTCGGTGAACCGCTTGTTGCTCTGGGGCCGGGTCTTCTCCAGCGTCAGCAGGCCCCAGCCGGACGCAGGCCGCCGAAGTACATGCAGGCGAACATCGCCACGAGCATCGGCCCGCGCTTACGGCCGCAGTAGGTGAGCGCGACAAGCAGCTCCCGCGCCTGGGCCGGGTTGATGACGGCGCGCCGATCTATCTCGCCGTTCGTCTTGGTCCTTCGCAGCTTCACCCGGTCGAGCGGATTTGCCGAAAGCTCTTCCAGCTCGACGGCGTACTCCAGGGCGTGATGGAAAACGGCTCTCTTCCGCCGGAAGGTGGAGGCCGCCGCGGCCTTGCCGTCGAGGAGGAGCGAGAGGGCTTCCAGGGCCGCCCTGACGTGCTTGGCTTCCTCCAACGCGGTCAACGGCAGCGAGGCCGCTTCCAGCCAGCGCATCGCCGCCGCGATCTCTGGCGAGGGGGCCGGGTGACGGTCGGCCGGGACGAAGGCGAACTCCCGCAGCGCACGCCGCAGGGTCTCGTCATCGGGGCGGCCCGGCCTGTCGCTGGTGAGCACGGGCGTGACGTTGGACAGCGCGTCTGTCATGCCCTCTCGACTCTTGGCCGCCGAGTGCGGCCAGCGGGTCTCGACGTAGGCGACGGCGAAGGCGTACCAGGTGCGCGCTTTCTTGGCCTTGAGCATGGATTCCGGGAGGCCGGTCTCCACGTCGAACGCCTCGCCGCGCTTGGCGGCCTGCCGGAGGTCGGACAGCCAGTTGTCCGCGAGCGCCTTGGTCCCGAAGCTCTTGGACTTCTCCCGGCCGCCGACCTTCCAGCGCACCTCGTACGACGGTTTCTTGCTCGACTTGTTCCGCCTGGTCTCCCAGAACTTCACGGCATAGGAGGCGTTCACGCGGCCTCCCGGAGGCTCTCAAGCCAGGCGGTGAACTCACTGCGATAGATGCGGATCTCACCGTTCGGGAGCTTGAAGCCCTCGGGGGCCTTGCCGATCTCGCGCCAGCGGTAGAAGGTGCGGCGGGAGATGCCGCCAAGCTCGGCGAGGATCTCGGGAACCGTCATCAGCTTGTCGTCCTTCTTCACGCCGCCCTCCCTTCAGTTGCCGAAAGACGCTGTGCGTCTGCCTCGTATTGGAGCCGGTCGAGGTGGTTGCGCCAGCGCTGGCGCTCGTGGACCGACCGCAGTAGCCGGACGCCGATCGGGGCCAGGTCCGGATCACCGGGCTTGACGGGCTTCCAGATGTAGCGGTGGGGGTCGACCGGCTCGTCTTCGAGGCCGAGGGCTTCCAGGACCCAGGTGCGCCGGTCCTGCTTGTGCTCCGTCAGGGTCTTGTTCGACCACTTTCTTGAGACCAGGACCCGGCGGCCCGCGTAGCCGAGGTGATCGGGCTTGTGCGCCTTGCCCTTGCACCGGCCCGGGGCCATCCCGCGCTTGGCGCCCTTGGGCTGAACCCCGTACCGCAGCCAGTTCGGGCAGGTAGGCGCACACGGCTCGAATCGCAACGCCTCCAGCAGCCGCTCCGCATGAGCCTTCCGGCGGGAATCGTCGGTGCCGAGCGCGTCGCTGAGGCTCTTGGTCAGGTACTTCGACAGGTAGCCGATGAGCTGGTCGGCGTCCGTGGTGCCCGCGAGGACGCTTTGAATGTCGAGCTGGTCGCCGAAGCGGAGCACGTGCAGGGGTTCGGCCTCGTCGTCCTGGTCGAGCTGGTCGAGGGCCTGTTCCCAGGTCGGCAGCACTTCCCCGGTCTCGGGGTCGAGGTAGCCGGCCCCGTCCTCCCAGACCGGCGCGTGGTCACCCTCGAACCGCACGACATCGGTCGAGGGCCACCACACTTGGTGATACGTGGCGGCGATGATCTGCCGCAGCTCCGCACGCGGGAGCGTGCCGCGGATCGCCATGTGCAGATGCGGCGCGAGCCGCTTTTGCGGCTCGACGGTGGCGAAGTACTGCACGTCATAGCCCGCCACGCGGCGGAGGTTCTGAACGAAGCGATCGACAAGCTTGGAGAAGTGCAGCGCGTCGCGGGCCGCCCGTGCGTAGTCGTATCGGTCCGGGTCGAGGGGCGCACCCTCAAGTACCCGCCCATAGGACGGCAGAGTCAGGGTCACGAACATCGAAGGCCGGTAGGTCTTGCCGTCCGACCCGGTGAAGGTCCGCCCCAACGTGCTCTTGGTCATCTGCCACTTGGGCAGGTCCGGGGCGTCCTGCCGCCGCTTCGTGGACCGCGAGCGCTTGCCGGAGGTACGGCCGAGGACGTTGCCGCGCATCCCGGCCCGGTTGATCTCCTCGTCCAGGTCCTCGATCGCGGCGTCCAGGTCGGTGGTGTCGCCGCCGGCCTTTTCCACCTCATCCCGCCACGCCTGGGCGTCGGCCCGCAGCTCCACGAGGTGACGCTGATACTCATCAGCGTTGTCCGGCAGGTTGACCGGCTCGTGGTCGAGGTGCCAGCCCTCCCGGCACTGCGCCCTACGGAGTTGCCGGTTGCGCTTGGCGCACGGCGGGCACTTGCTCTCCAACGTTGCCCCGCACGGCACGTCGATGACCTCAGCCTGCCCGGTGAGGATGTCCTGCCGCCGGAGCGGAACCGGACGGATGCACACGCCGTACTGTTTGGCGATCTCCTCGACGACGTCCCGGGCCAGTGGCATCGCCATGCGGACGGCGCGCGGGGTGGCCCTGTCGCTGGTGACTGTCATTGGTCACCGCCGGAGGGCTCGACGATCACGGTTGCCTTCTCGCCGCACTCGCGGCACTCGACGACGCCCCGGATGGGGTAGAGCCACAGCGCGTTGCGGGTGCCGCAGGCCGCGCAGGTGAGCTCGTCCAGGAGATGAGAGATTTCAACCACGGGCATGCGCCCCCGCCCTGCCGGTGGAGAAGGTGGCGGCCATGGCGCGGATGTCCTCATCGGAGACGTAGGCCGCGCGGACGCGGATCGGGTCGGGTGAGGTTTCGAGCCGGACGTAGCCGATGCCCGCGCCGAGTTCGGGGATCGGTGAGATGTGATCGGCGAGTGCGCCCCGGTCGCGTGCGCCGTCGCCGAGGACCATGTCCACCTGTTCGGACTCGTCGAGCCGGAGTGCGATCTTGTCGGGGAACAGGTTGCGGATGTTCATGACCTCCTTGCGCGGGTCTTGGAGTGCGGCCATGACGCCGACGCCGACCGCGCGGCCTTGGGTGGTGAGCGTGGCGAGGGCCGCTTTGGTTCGCTCGCGGAGTCCTTTGTCTGACTGGTAGGCGGTCAGGAAGGCGACCTCGTCGACGACGACCAGGACGAAGGGGTCCGCCACGGTAGGTGTGTGGGAGCGCTGGTTGCCGCCGAACCGGTCGGCTCGCTCCTGCATCACGGTTACAGCCGCCTCAAGCAGGTCGGCGCACTCAGCAGGTGTCGCCGCGTAGCGGGCACCAAACAGTGCCCGGCCGAAGGACAGCTCCATCCGCTTGGGATCGAGCGCCCAGACCTGCACCAGGCCCGCCCGCATCGCCGGGAGCAGGCCGCGGATCGCCGACCACAGGTAGGAGCCCTTACCGGCCCCGGTCGCGCCCGCGATCAGCACATGCGTGCCGTGGACCTTGAGCCGGTACGGCGTGCCGTCCTCGCACCGGCCGATCTCGACCGGCCCCACCGAAGGTGTCTCGGGGATGGGGACGGCCGGCAACGGCTCGGCGAGGGGGTCGTGCCGGGGCAGGGTCAGCACCAGGCGACCGGCGCGGGCGATCGACACCCGGCAGCTCCGGGCGCCGAAGCCGTGGGCGAGGTGGTCGGCCCGGTCGGTCCAGTCCTTGACCGCCTGCCCGTTGAGCATCTTCACGGTGACCAGGTCGGCCCAGGAGGTACACCGCACCTTGACTAGGCGGGGCAGGTAGCCCGGCCGCGCAGGTGACGGCCGAGGCCGGAGACGATCATTACGGGTTGCCAGTGCCGCCGGTAGACCCAGACCAGGCGCCACCAGGCGAGCAGCGGCCAGCCGATCACGCGCAGGAAGGAGTCCCGCTCCAGCGGCGCCCATGACAGGCCCATCGCGGGCAGGAACCCGGCCAGGACCACGGCCATGCGCCAGCCGTAGGTCAGGGTGACCACGGCTGGGGACACGGCGGCGGTGCAGGCGATCGGGTGCCGCCACAGGGTTCGGATCAGCCCGCGTAGCAGGCGGGCCAGCCAGATCACGATGGTGACGATGGCGGGGGTTTGCATGACGGCCGGGCGGAAGACGACGGCCGTGTCGGGGGTGGTGGAGACGAGGTTACGCGCCTCGTCTCCGGGCAGTCTTCTCAGCATTAGGCTGGAGTCCTCTCAAGCATTGGCGTGCGTGGGAGATCCGAGGGGCCGCCGGAAGTTGCCGCTTCCAGCGGCCCCGCTTGCGTGTCAGGCCGCCGAGTCGCCGACCGGAAGGGCGAGCTGATCGGAGTCGGCCGGCTGCTGCTCGACGAGGCGCTCACAGTCGGCCAGGTAGCGCGAGGCGGCCTGGCAAATCTGCCGGGCGATCTCGACGTCCCTAGGGGTGACCGGCCCGGCCGCGGTGGTCGAGACGGTCACGTCCACGCTCGGGCTGGTGATGGCGAAGTAGGGCCGCCCGGAGTCCAGCACCGATGCCCCGGCCCGCAGCTCGGGCGAGTAGAACGAGATGCCGACGTTGGCCGGGTTGCCGGGGCTGAGCGAGAGCGTGACGTAGGTGTAGGGGTTGCGGAGCATCAGGCCGCCACCTCCTTACCGGCCGCGCCGGTCTGCTTGGTCGAGGCGGTCGCGGTGCGGGGAGCGCGCATCGCCCTCGCTCGCAGGGAGTAGGCCAGGCGTCCGGTGGTCTGGTGGACGTACGGGGTGACCGTCATCCCCTCGAACTCGACCGGCGTGATGGGCAGGCCGGGCGTGGGGGTCGGCGGGACCGGCTGCACCGGGGCGATGATCTTCACCGCGACCGTCTTCTGGGCGATCTTGGCGGCCCGGTCGGCGTCCATGACGGCGACCTGCCAGACCAGTTCCCCGGTGGTCTTGTCCTTGGCGTAGACGGTGCGCCCGCCGGTCGAGGCGGTGAAGTCCTTGACCTGCTCCACCTCCCCCACCAGGTAGCAGCCGTGCGGGAAGACGTGCTCGAAGGCGATCGGGATGGGTCCTGCAATGGCCATGAGAAGTGATCCTTACTCTCGGGACGAGCAGCTCATACGCTCGTCCACTTGTCCGATTGAGTTCCACTGTAAGTCTTATCCACTCGTCCGCACAAGTAACCGAGTGAAACGAGCGCGGTAAGACTTAGGTATCCATTGGACTAGCCCGACGCTCAGGTGCAGCGAAGGTCGAGCCCTGCGCTGGTCCCGTCGTAGAGTTCCACGATCGCTACCGACTCGCCCGGGTAAGCCGATCGCTTGGACGGCTCCGCGAGCCAGACCGTGATGCTCGGCGCCCTCTTCTCGACCCCCTCGATCCTGGCGTGCTCGTAGTACTCGGCGAGCTCAGGGCCGGTGAGCTGGGTCCTGAATGTCCATCTGGCGCGATAGTCGCAATGATTGCCATTCCCGCGAAGGGCGATCGAAGCATCGGGTTCGCTATAGTCCAGTCGCTCCGTCTTCGGAGGAAGCGGATAGCTCTCGAACCGGTCCACCAGGGCGGCCAGCTTCGCGTCGTCCGCCCACTGAGGGATCTTCACCAGAAAGAACAGCCCAACCGCAGGCAGAAGGATCATCAGCGCCGACACAAAGACATAAGCCCCTTTTCGACTGCGCCAGAACGGCCGCTTGATGATCGGCTTCTCACCCACGGCAGAGGACACAGTCTTCACGGCACCTCCCGAAGTCGGTCTATGTCACGGGATAGACATCTTCTAGCTCATGAAGATCACCAGGCAAGGCCACGCTCATCACGAGGAGTACCGTCCCGCCCGGGTCGTGCACAGTGGCCAGCACGCCGAGAACCGGGGACGAGGAGCCGAGGAGGTCGGCTTCCTCCTTGGTCGGCTTCCGTGCGGTCAGGCGTTCGGTGACGTGGTCGACCCGAAGATGCTTGACCGCTTGGAGGTGCTGACGGATCCCATGGCGCAGCGGATCGGGCTTGTCCAGGTCGGTGCCGAGGGCGACTTCCAGGGGGAACCACAGCGTTTCCGCCGCCGAGACCCGGTCGCCCTGACGCATCACACGGTGGCGGGCGATCACGGGGGTTCGCTCGTCGACGCCCATCAGCTTGGCGACGTGCCGGGGGGCCGGCACCCGGGCAACGCTGACGATGTTCTCGGCGCTCTCGGGATGCTCGACCGTCGACAGGCCGGGCCGTACCCGCTCGGCGGGGCTTTCCGGGCGGCCCTTCACGAACGAGCCGCGGCCGTGTTCGCGTTCGATCCAGCCTTGCATGGCAAGGGTCTGAAGCGCCCGCACAACGGTGGTGCGGCCGACGCCGAACTCCCGGACGAGTTGCGTCTCCGAGGGCAGCATGTCACCGGGCGCGTACTCCCCGTCCCGGATACGCTGCTGAATCGCCGTCATCACCTGGGCGTACTTCGGCGGGGCGAAGTCCATGCTCATGTTAAGCGCCCAATCACTTTTCCACTTGTCTGCATAAGCACAGTAGCGGCTAAGTACAGGCCTGTCAGGACCTCAGCCACCAGCGGGAAGGCTATTGAGCTCGCCCGGACAGCAGCGCCAGCCACACCGCCCGCGCCTCGGCCTCCCGCCAGGCGTGGGTGTGCGCTACCTCCGGCTTCAACACATCTCCCTTAAACCGGCGGATGTAGGCCAAGCCGCCAGCCGCGCACAGCTCATACCAGGTGTTGCGGTGCTCGTGGCACGTCCAGGCCAGCACCCGCGACCAGGCGAACCGCCCCGGCTTGTGCCAGACGAGCGGCGTGGCCCCGTTCCGCAACGGCGGGAGATGCGGGGATGGGCACGGCCCGCCCCATGCCGGGGTGCGGTTGCTCACCGGTCGGTCCGTTCGAAGCGGACCTGTCCGGCCGCGTCGAGGGTGGCCCGGAAGATGATCCGGCGGGACCAGTCGTCCGGCACGGTGCCGAAGTCGTAGACCCGGTGCGTGATCCTCCCCCACGGCTGCCGGGCGGGGTCCATCCGGCGCAGCGCCTTGCGCAGCTCGTCCATCGAGGTGGCCTGTCCGGCGCTGGTGCCGCACGGCCCGAGTTCGTCGGTCCCGTTGTCTGTGAGGAAGACTTCCCACTCGAACATCTCCACGGGCACCTGGCCGCCGTCGCAGTACAGGCAGTCCTCCCGAGACGAGGTCGCCAGGCCCAGCGACACGGCCGCGACCTGCCCGCGCCGGGTGACGATCTTCCAGCCGCGACCGTCGCACGCGGTGCACTCAACTGGTGTGGTCATGCCGGAAAGAATGGATCGCAGACGATTCCAGTCCTATTCCCACGGGATATATCACCGGGAGATATAGAGTTCTCAGCACGAGCCATGCACCACCAGCCTGGGCGAACAACCGGAGGCCGGAATGCACGGGAACGCTTTCGAGCCGATCCAGCTACCCGAATGGGTATGGGACCGAGACGAAAGCAGGGAAATCCTCAAGAAACGTGACATGGCAGGGGTTTTCAACCTCGCCGTCAAGTACGCAGGTGCCAGTCAGATCCGCCTCAGTGCCGCCACCGGCATCGCCCAGGGCCGGATCAGTCAGCTCATGCGCGGGCAGCGCCAGGTCACCGACCTTGAGGTCTATGAGCGCATCGCCGCCGGCCTCGGCCTACCCGACCACGCACGCATGCTGCTCGGCCTGGCCCCACTCGACATCGCCTCACCCACCGGCAACCGCGGCGACGAGCACCAGGAGCAGACCGAGGAACTCACCGCCCGCATCGAGGCCGCCGCCGCCATCGACGCCGCCATGGCGATGATCCTCAGTACCGACACCAACAACCTGCGCCTGCTCGATCGCCGACTTGGCAGCGCCGCCATCGCCGACAAAATGCGCGCCCAGATCTCCCAAATAGAGCGCGCCCACCATCACGCCATACGACCCGGCATACGGGCGAAATTGGCGCATGTGCTGTCCGAAACCGCGGCTCTCGCCGGATGGCAGGCCATCGACACCTGTGCCCTGAAAGACGCCTGGGACTACCACGAGCGTGCAATAGCCGCAGCACGCGAAGCCGAAGACCCGGCGCTACTCGCCTATGCCTGCGGCCAGCAGGCATACGTTCTCGTTGATCTTGGAAGGCCGGCAGAGGCCACCGAACTACTGCAGCACACCCGGGCCTCGTATGATCGCCGCGTCCCCGGCCATCTACGCACGTGGCTTGCAGCCGCTGAAGCAGAGGCCGCCGCCATGCTGGGGGACGAGACAACCTGCCGGACCGCTCTCGACCAGGCCGCCGCACTGCTCCCCGAAGGGGACGCCGATCCGACCCTGCCGTACGTCTCCCTCAACCGTCACCACCTCGCACGGTGGCGCGGCAACTGCCTCGTCCGCTTCGGTGACCCCGAGACCATTGAGGACCTACGTTCAGCCCTCGCAGGCATGGACGGGACCTACAACCGGGCCGAGGCCGGATTGCGCTGCGACCTTGCCCACGCCCTTTTGGCCATGGGGCAGCCGGACGCCGCGCAACCACACCTCTACCGAGCCGAGCAACTCGCCACGATGATCGGGTCTCGCCGACACGCGCGACGCATCGCTGAACTGACCAGGGCGGCTACCCGCGCGGCCCGTTGAGGCGCTCCCGCGCGTACAACAGCCCGATCAACACCCCGGAGTTCCAAACGTCTCCACGGGCGATCATGTCCGGGATCTCCTTCATCGGGATCCACTCCAGCCGATCGGCCTCCACCTCGCCGACCGGCTCACCGACGAGTTCAGCGCCACGGCCGAGGAACACGAGGTGCTCTGAGTCGACCATGCCGACCATCGGCTGAAACGTGATCAGGTGCTCGATCTCCTTAGGCCGGTAACCGGTCTCTTCTTCCACCTCACGGACGGCAGTGTCCTTCGGGTCTTCACCGACCTCCACCAGGCCCCCGGGCAGCTCCCAGCCCCACCTATCAAAGAGGAAGCGGTGGCGCCACATCATCAGCACGCGCTGTTCGTCATCTACCAGCACCGTCATGGCGGCCCGGCCCAGATGCACCGCGTGATGCTCGAAGCGCTCCCCATCAGGGATCTCGACGTCGACCAGGCCCAGCCGGATCCACTCGTTGTCGTAGATCAGCCGCTCACCATGCACGACCCACCGCGACCGCTCTTCGTTGGTAGCCACACAGCGAAGCTACCGCCCAACATCACCGACGTACACGGGAACATCGACGGCACCGCCGACGGATCAGACAGGACCTCTGGCAGCTAGCGTGTCGATCTTCAGCACGTCCGGAGGAGGGATGCCCACCTCTCCTACTACCTCGCGTAGGAGATTTGCATAGATATAGGAATTGAAGTCCTATTTGGATAGGCAGAGCCAAGTCTGACAGTGGGCCAATATTTCGTTTGTTTGATGCCGTCGCCCATCACCTTCAAGGTGGCCTGACGGCGCCTTCCTTGGGATTCCGGGCAGCCTGGGCAGCATTTACGGAAGCCCGAAAGACCATTTCCGGACAAGGTGGCTTATGATATGCAACTGTGTTGAACCTGTGTTCCAAATGGGAAAGGATGCGATAACACTGTTTTGAACTGCCTCAAAGAGGCCGCCGGGCCGAAGCTGGTTGGAGCGTGCCATCGTCACGCAGACCGGCCCCCGGCGGCTCACGTTTTGTCTGACTAGGCCCTCAGGGAGCATGTGTGGGGTCACCTGGCGTGCACGATCCAGCCCGACTTCGTGCCGACGCACGTGTTCGATTTCCCGGTCACATCACTCCTGTGACCTTGGTGCAAGTCAAGCCCGGCCCGTTTTGGGACTTCGTGTACCGCGACGTGGAGGGCGTTCTCGGTGAGGTCACCCTTGCCGAGGATGAGCTTCATGACGTCCAGCTCGTGGACGCCGGGGACGCTCGTTCGTTCGATGCAGACCCCAACTCCTTTCGCCTTGGAGTCGAAGCCCGCCGTATCCGAATCGGGTTCCAACACGACATGGCGGCTCTTGCAGTCTCGAACATCACGCCGCTTCCACATCAGCTGGAGGCGGTCTATGGACACTTCCTTGAGCAGCCCCGCCTTCGATTCCTGCTCGGTGACGATCCGGGCGCAGGTAAAACGATCATGACGGGGCTCTACATCAAGGAGCTTCAGCTTCGCCGGGCGGCAGACCGCGTCCTCATCATCACTCCCGCCAACCTGCGTCCCCAGTGGCAGCGCGAATTGGCGGAGCGATTCCAGATCGATGCGGTCCTCTTCGACCGGGCGGTGTTCGATTCCGCCCCAACGCAGAACCCATGGGACGTTCACGATTTTGTCATCGTCTCGCGGGATTTTATGCGCTCCGAGGAGGTCTTGTCGGCTTTCGTTGCAGCCGAGAAGGACTGGGACCTCGCTGTGATTGACGAGGCCCACGGGTTCACCCTGCAGGTGGACGCTAAAGGGTTGATCTCGAAGAAGTCAGAGCGGTACAAGGCGGCCGAGCAGATTGCCGACCGCGCGCACAGGCTCGTCCTCCTGACCGCCACCCCTCACTCTGGTCGCAACGAATCGCTGTGGGGACTTCTTCGTCTGCTCGACTCCGACGCGTACGGAGACCGGTGCCCCAAACGTATTGAGCTCAGCCCTCGCCACTATTCCAAGACCTCCAAGGAGCAGATGGTCGACCTGCGAGGCGAGCGTCTGTTCAAGCCGCGCCACCCGCACACCGTCGCCTACGACCTCAAGGGCGCAGAGTGGGACCTCTATCGCGCGGTCACCAACTTCGTCTCCAGAGAACTTGCCGAAATCCGGGGTGAGGGCAATGGCAGCTCCACCGCCGGATTCGCCCTCACGACAATGCAGCGCCGGCTGGCGTCATCGGTGCGTGCCATCAGCCGCACCCTACAGCGCCGTGTCGACCGCCTGGAGAAAGCGCTGGAGGACCCTGCGCAGTACCTGCGTGGACGCCGCGACTTCCGTGATTCCGTACTTGCCAACGGGACCGAGGAGTCCGGAGACCTCACCGAAGATGAACGGTGGGCCCTTGAGGAGCGCGCTCTGGAGGAGTGGCTTCCACAAACCGAGACCGAATTGCGGATGGAGCTTGAAGCCCTGGAGCCATTGCTGATCCAGGCGCAGCAGACCGAAGCAAGTGGCGTGGAGCGCAAACTCAACGAACTTCTCGATGTTGTCACCGAGCAGGGCCTGCGCGACGACCCATCCAAGAAACTGCTGATCTTCACTGAGCACAAGGACACGCTCGACTATCTGGTCGAGAAGCTCTCAGGAGACTTCGACGTGGCAGTCATCCACGGCGGTCTCAAGCTTCCCGAACGGATCGAGGCCGAGCGCCGTTTCCGCGAGCGCGCACAGATCATGATCGCAACCGAGGCGGCAGGCGAAGGCATCAACCTCCAGTTCTGCCACCTGATGGTCAACTACGACATCCCGTGGAACCCAAACCGGCTCGAACAACGCATGGGCCGCATCCACCGGATCGGCCAGACCCAGGATGTTCACATCTTCAACCTGGTCGCGAGCAACACGCGAGAAGGCGCAGTCCTCGCCACGCTGCTGCGCAAGCTGGAGCGCATGGGCCAGTCGCTAGGCGACCCGGTGTTCGATGTGATCGGCGAGATCTTCGACGGATACCGCCTTCGCGATCTTCTGGAAGACGTGATCGCAGGATCTGTCTCCATGGCCGACGCCGTCAACGCTTTCGGATCCGACCCTGATGAGTTCGATCCAGCCACAGTCGCCCGCGCTCGGGAGCTCCTGGACCGAGCGCTGGCCACCGAGCACATCGACTGGCAGGCAGAACGCGATCGAGCGAACCGTGCTGAAGAGCGTCGTCTGCCCCCTCACTACCTGGAGCGCTTCTTCCGCGACGCAATTACCTATGCCGGCGGACAGGTCGCGGAGCGCTTGGATCCCGGAACGCTGCGTGTGACCCGCACGCCGGACATGCTGGTCGCCCGCTCTCGAGTCGGGAACGCCACCCGGCGCGTGGCTCCCGAGTACGCGCGTCTCACGTTTGAGAAGTCCATTGCCATGCGCCCTCCAGGTGCGAACGGAGATCAGGGCGCCCCCCAAGCTGAGCTGTGCGGCCCCGGTCATCCGCTCTTCGATGCGCTCGTTGACTTCGTTATCGAGCGAACCGAACACGATCTCGACCGCGGCTGTGTCTTCCAAGATCCTGACGCTCGCGAGGCAACGTTGCTACATGTCATCACCGGCGACGCGGTTGATGGCAATGGTGAGCTTGTCCACAGGGCCTTAGCGACGATTACTGAGACAGCGTCTGGCTATGACGTTTCCCGGCAGTTTCTCTACGATCTTGTCACCGCCAACAAGACAGCCCTAACAGGGAATGAGCCCGCTCCAGAAGGATCTGACGGTCTTGTGGCATGGGCACGCAGGAACCTTTTCGAGCACCGATACCAGCAGGCGAAGGCGGAGCGCGACCAGGTCGCAGCCGTGCAGGACGATTTCCTCACCAGATCATTTCAGGCGGTCCTAGCACGTCAAGATCAGGAGATCCTCAGCATTGAGGACGACGTCGAACGCGGTGTGATCGGAGCCGAAGGCAGGCTCCGAAAGGCTGAAATCGCCAAAGCCCAGACCCAGGAGCGGCGCGATCGGCGCCTAGCCGAGGCTCTCCGGGGGCGCACCGTGCGCCGTGGGCCTGTCCGAGTGGTCGCTACATGCTTGATCACGCCGCACCAGACGGATGAGAGTGGAGCCTCGACGACTCCAGACCGCGGCATGAGCAATGAGGAAGTCGAACAGATCGCGGTCCAGATCACGATGGCGCACGAGCATGCGAACGGCGCTGTCCTGATCAAGTCCGTGGAGGCCGACAACGTCGGCTTCGACGTGCTCTCCGTACGCGGGATCCAGCGTCGCTGCATTGAGGTCAAGGGGCGCGGCGGCGTGGGGGACGTCGTACTCACGTGGTCGGAGTATGCCAAGGCGGTCGAGCTTGGTGACGACTACTGGCTCTACGTCGTCCTCGACTGCGCAAGCGAGAACCCGCGGCTCTACCGCGTGCAGAACCCCGCCAAGACCCTCAGCGGGAGCATCAAGCCTCATCTTGACGTGCGCTTCGGTGTAGCCCCCCAACCTGTGATCGACGCATCGGAGAGCGAATGAAACGTGCACTCATCGAGGAGAAGCTTCCTCTTGTCGAGGTCAACGCGCAGTCCGGACGAGAGAAGCATCTTCGACACGGCAATATCTCGACGATGCACCTGTGGTGGGCACGTCGTCCGCTCGCCATGTCACGGACAGTTGTCTTCGCCAGTCTCGTTCCCGATCCCGATGACGAGGTGGAGCGAAAGGGCCTGCTCCATGCCATCGCACACACCGCCTCATTCGAGGCGGCCAACCAAGATCGTGGGCGTATGGCACCCCTTCGTGAGGCTCTCAATAAGGCATGGCCGGTTGCGCGCCCCAAAGTCCTGGATTGTTTCGCTGGGGGTGGTGCTATCCCGCTTGAAGCCTCTCGGCTCGGGTGTGACGTCACCGCCACCGACATCAACCCCGTGGCCCATCTGATTCAGCGTTGTGTCCTTGAGTACCCGGCTCTGTACGGTGACGTCGACGAACATGGGGCACGCCCCTTTGTCGACGACCTCACTCGCTGGGCCGAATGGGTGAAGAAGAAGGCGGATCAACGGCTCGCCACTGTTTTCCCTCGTACGGGCGGCGATGGCGCGCGTGTAGCGGCTTACTTTTGGGCGCGTACCATCCCGTGCCCAGACTTAAACTGTGGGCGAATCATCCCTATCATCTCGTCCCGGAAGTTGGCTGACTCATCACGTCGCAAGGTTCGCGTGGATTACGACGTGCTGCCCGACCGCGTCGAGCTGCGTTTGGCAGATGGAGCACCAGAGGACGGCACCGACTGGTCCAAGGGGACGAAGACGAGCCGCGGCTCCACCGTCACCGTGTCCTGCCCTGTCTGCCCGGCGTCGTGGCCCGACAAAGAACTGCGAAGCTATGCCCGGGAGAACGGCTTCGGGCGCTATCTCTACGCCATCATGGAGATCCGTAACGGGGACCGTTCTTATCGCGAGCCAACTAAGGAAGAGATCGATGCTGTAGACAAGGCAACTTTTCTTCTTGAGGAACTTGATGAGTATCCCGAGGGCACAACCGCTGTCCCTGATGAGCTCGTGGTCAAGTCGCAATACAGGACACTCCGGCCTCTGACCTACGGCATTGATACCTGGGCGGCGATGTACACCCCCAGACAGTGCTACACCTCGGCGGTCCTGGCACAGACCGTTCGCAAGGCACACCAGGAGATGCTCAACGAGGGAATGGCCGCCAACCGCGCTAAGGCCCTTACGACATACCTTGGCCTAGCAGTGGACCGAGTCGCTGACTACAACTCCTCATTTACCTCGTGGCGACCTACAGTGGAAGCTCCCAGGAGCACCTTTCCCCAGCAATCCATTCGAATGGCTTGGGATTTCACAGAGATCGATCCGATGGCCGACGGACCAAGCAACTGGGATGGTGCCATTGATTGGATTCTTAAGGCACTCGTCCACTGCGCCAATGCAACCCTGGGCAACCCATCCCGTGTGCAGCGGGCCAACGCCCAAGATCTACCATTCCGGGATGGAGAGTTCGACGCGGTCATCATCGATCCGCCCTACTATGACGCCTTCCAGTATGGCGACCTGTCCGATTTCTTCTATGTCTGGCTCAAGCGGAGCATCGGACATCTTTATCCAGATCTGTTCCTGACCCCCCTGACGCCTAAGCAGGCCGAGATCATCGAGAACCGGGCAGACAAGAAATCGCCTGAGTACATCTCACACGAAGAGTTTGAGCGGCGTCTCCAGAACGCGCTCAATGAGGTCGCCCGCGTCGTCAAGGACGACGGCATCGTATCTATCGTTTTCGCGCACACTGATGTCGAAGCATGGGAGCGACTTCTTAAAGCCCTCCGTGGTGCAGGGCTTGTCGTTACGACGTCATGGCCGATGCAGTCCGAGCGGGAAGGGCGGACGACGGCCAATGTTGGGTCCGTCCTGGGATCCTCCGTCGTGCTCGTATGTCGCAAGGCCGGTACGCGCCAGGAAGGGTTCTACGACGACGTCGTCCGTGAGCTCGAAGCCCGTCTGGAACAGCGCCTGGCGACATTCGAGGAGATGCAGCTCTCCGGGGCTGACTATTTCGTCTCGGCAGTTGGCCCCGCCTTCGAGGTGTTCGCTCGGTATTCCCGCGTGGTGCGCCTGTCTGGCGAGGAGGTCGATGTCGACCAGCTCATGGTGCTCGCACGTCAAGCGGTGGCCCGGCATGCCATGCGGCGGCTTCTTGGCGGTGAGTCGCTCGTAGCGCTCGACAGCCGCTCGCTGTTTTATCTGACCTGGCGCTGGGCCTACGACGGCATTGCCATTCCAGCTGACGAGGCGTACATGCTCTGCCGCGCCTTTGAGATCGATCTCGAAGAGCTCACCCGTCCCAACGGTCTCGTCCAGAAGCAGGGTGCCGGTAAGGACGTCAGCTACCGCCTGGCTGGCCCGGACGAGCGCAAGAAGATTGTGCTTGGCCCATCTCCAGCGTTGGTGGATGTGCTTCATCTGGCTGCCCAACTTCACGATCAAGGACGTCGCAATGAACTCGTGGAGCTCTTGAGTGCTACCGGGGCCGGCAACGAACCCGGCTTCTGGGCGATGGTCTCGGCGATCACGCAGGCCCTCCCAGAAGGCGATCGAGAACGTACCTTATTACTCGGATTGGGGGGCAATCGCGAGGGTTTGTCGGAAGCGGCGGCCAAGCATGTCGGGCCTTCCGACAATCAGCTGTTCTGAACGGAGATCATCATGGCGAACCTGAAGAGCTGGCTGAACGTCGCAGTACCTCATGGAGATATCGCTGACGGATCGTTCGACGAATCCCTGTTCGCGGCGGACCTTGGGCTTGTTGCGCGAGGCAAGGGCCCTATCGACTACCTTGATCCAGCGCTATTCGCGGCCAAGACGTTTCTCACTGCCAACCTGCGGGCGGCCCTAGTCGAGATCGGCAACCGCCTCGGCGGCGACCCCTCGGCGGCAGCCGTTCATCGGATGCAGACGGAGTTCGGCGGCGGAAAGACGCACACATTGCTCGCGGCCTATCACCTGTTTCACTCACCCGACAAGGTTGCGCACACCAAGCTCGCCCGTGGCCTCGCGGCCTTGCTCAAGACGGGGACACTGCCGAAGGCCCAGACAGTGGTCCTCGATGGCTCCGCGATGCTTGTTGATCCTGAGACTATGCCCGATGGCACCGTTGTCCACTCGTTCCTTGGGCATTTGGCTTGGCAGCTTGGCGGCGCTGATGGGTTCGCGCTTATTAAGGCACAGGATGAGGGACTTCGTGGCACGTCCACCGCGCAGATGGTCGAACTTCTTGAGCGCTACTCACCGTGCTTGATCCTTATGGACGAGACGCTGGAGTACCTCAACAAGGCGCTTGAAGCTCGCAGCCACGAAGGGTCGCTGGCGGCCACCACACTAACGGTCATCAAGGAACTCGCTACCGCGGCGTCCAACGTGAAGGGTGCCTGCCTCTTAGCAACGCTGACCTCATCTCGTATGGAGGATTACGCGACTGTTGCCGGCCAGGAAATGCAGGAGCGTCTTTCCAAGGTGGTGGGCCGTACCGAAAGCATCGTCACCCCAGTCGAGGGAGACGACATCTTCCCGATCCTGCACACGCGGCTGTTCGACACCGTCGGTGACCCCAAGGATCGCCGTGCAGTGGCCGATGCCTATGGCGCTTACTATGAGCAGCTCGGCGATGTGCTTCCCTCGACCTTCCGAGATGCGGAATATCGAGACCGGATCGAAGCGGCCTACCCGTTCCATCCAGAATTGATCGATATCCTCACGAATCGCTGGGGATCGCTCTCCGGTTTCCAACGCACACGGGGTGCCCTGCGCTCCCTCGCGCACACGGTCAAGGCGCTCGCCCAGGCCAAGCACAAAGCCCCACTCATCCATCCCGGCGATGTCCCGCTGCGCGACGCTGGGGTCCGCGCCGAGGTGATTCGTTTCGCTGGTGAGTCCTACAAGGCTGCCCTGAACGCCGACCTCATCCGGGATGACTCGCGGGCCGTCCAGGAGGACAAGCGGCGTGGTGGTGAGGTCGCCGCAAACCGCATTGCCGTGGGACTAGGCACCACTGCTTTCCTCAACTCGTTTGGCGCCGACCGAGTTGTTGGCGCGTCCGCGCCCCAGATGCTACTCGGAGTCGGACGGCCTGGCCTGTCGCGAGGTGTAATCGAGGACGTGCGCGACGCCTTCAAGAACGCCGCGTGGTATATGCGCTACGAAGGGGGCCGATACCGATTCACAACTGATCCCAATCTCAACAAGGTCATCGTCGAACGGGAAGGAGCAATCGGCGAAGAGCCGATAGTCGAACTTCTCAACCGCGCCTTATCAAGAGTGGCCCCTAGCCAGGCCCCCTGGCGAGTAGAGCTCCATGTCGATGAGAGCTCTGACCTCCCCGATGAAGGCCGCCTCTTTCTGGGCGTCCTCGACTACGAGCACACCATTGGCATCGGTGCCACCGAAACAACTAAGGCACACGCCCAAACGGTCCTGACCCAGCGCGGCCCAGCGGGGCGCACTAACAAGAACGCTAGCGTCCTCATCGCTGCCGACGGCAATGCGCTATCCAAAGCCCGTGCCACAGCGCGCACATTAGCAGCGATGATAGACCTGCGTGAGGACAAGCACCGACTCAAGAGGTTCAACGAGGAACAGCGCGAGGACCTGTTATCGCGCATCAAGAAGTACGAGGACCGGCTCCCGTCACAGTTGGTGATGGCCTACCGGCACGTATTAGTACTCGCCGCAGATACAAATGGAAGCGGAGGGGTCGTCGTCGACCACATTGACCTCGGCCCAGCCAAGGTGAATGACACGATCCCAGCCAGGGTAACTGAACACTTAAAAGCCACCGACAGGCTTCTCGATGGGCTAGCACCTGCCGCCCTACTCTCCGAACGCTTCGCGCTCGTGCCTGCCGACCAAAAGATTGTCGAGATCTCAAAGCTTCTTGACGCATTTCACAGGTACCCGCGCCTGCCCAAAATCGCTTCGACAGAGGTTCTGCGGACCTGTCTCATCAACGGTGTCCAGCAGAAGGTCTTCGCCTTAGCATCAGGATCGGCATGGGACGCCGACGACTCGATCATTAAGTTCGGCACCCACGTAGATCCCACTGAGGTCCAGTTCCAGCCAGGAACCTGGCTCATCCGAGCCACTGTGGCCAAGACACTCCTCGAACAGCGGGCCCCCGAGCCGCCGGTATCGCCTCCCCCAGCCCCTCCTACCGTGAACGAGCCTCCAGTAGAGGGCGGGCCTGCCATTGGTAGCCCAGGATCGGACACTGGGCCGGCTCCTTCCCCTCCGCCAGCCTCTGCTGATCCGACGCGGTTGACCATCCAGGTAAACCACGTGCCAGCAGACAAAGCGCGAGACGTGCTCAAGGTCGCCGTGCTGCCACTCGCGGCTCAAGGAGCGACTCTTGAGATCAACTTCACCATCACTACCGACGCTGCTGGAGGGATCTCGCGTCAGACTCTCGACCTGGTGGTTAACGAAGGACTCCGCCAACTCGGCGTTGATCACAATGTTTCTGTGGAGTCGTGACTCAGCCATGGATGACTGTGGCCTAGCTACGCCTTCTCATCCGTAGCTGTACGGGCGATAAGAGTGCTGCCGCGCGGCCTTTCTCCATCCGGCCTTGCTACCGAGTACCGAGGCTGAGCAAGACCGAACACGGCACTTGTCAAGTATGTTCCGGGACAGGGCAAGTATCGGGCCTAGGTGTTGCCGAATTACACTCATAGATATCAAGAGCGGCGCTTCGCGCCGCCTCGCGGCCCTACGCCCGCTCGGCGGCCGGGCGTGCGGCCTGGGGGCCGGTCCCGGCCGCCGGCGGCTCCAAGCCACGCCAGGCGCACGCACCATCTGTTCCCACTGGCCCATATCTGAGGTCCTCGCCGCCGTCTCATGCGGCCCTTACGATCGCCCTGCTATAGCCGGTCTCCGCACCTGATTAGGGGCGATCGAAGGTCCGGGACTTCGTTCCTCAGTCCCGGCCCACCGAGATGCCCGGCTGAGGTTGAAGCCAAGGTGACGGTTAGATGTCAACGCCGCAACCGCGCTGTCGTCTTGTCGTGTGGTGCGCCAGTCTCGGTCAGAAGCGAGTAGGGATGTAAGAAGACTCTGAGCGGCTGGCGTTTGGGTGCGCTGCGGCGGACACCGCGCGATCTGCAAGAAATACCTTCTGGAGGGAAAACTAACCTTCCGCCGGGTATTCCTCGACCAAGTTCGCACATCGTCGGGCTACAGCAAGACCGGAGTTTCAGTAGGGATTGGACATGCTGTCGACCTCCTTCTGCTGCGAGTAATAGACAAGGTGCTGCTCATCACGCCCGTCGGGATAGGGTTCGAGGCGCCATCCTAGAGGCCATATCTGTTGCGATTCTCCGGAAATCGAAATTCCTTCAAATGTAGCAGACTTGTCAACTTTCGCATCTTCAAAGGTTGCACCTTTAGTGAAATTCACAACCACGAATTGGGTATGGGGAGCGAAAGTGGCGCCAGCAAAAATGGCATCGCCCCTAAACAGCGTCTTCGCAAATACTGTATCGCCTCGAAACTCAACCTCCGTAAATACTGCATCTTTAAAGAATGTGCTTGGCATGAAAGATGCCGTGTGCATAAACTTGGCTCCTCCAAAGCCAGCCGTACCGCAAAATCGTGCGGCCCCAAACCATGTGGCACTATGGAAAACTGCATCATAAAAGTCGGCGTCGCCCTCAAATTGCGCTCCATTGAAGTTTGTGACGCCAGCAAAGGTTGCATTGTTGCATTCGATTGACTCGGGTCGGCAATTCTCAAAATCCAGATCTTCTAGGTATGCGCCGATTAGATTTACTCGCATCCCCTTCCAGAAGTTGGAATTATTGGAGGTCTCCGAGTCTTCGCATCTAAGGTGTCGGCAGAGTATGTCTTGTGCAGCTAGTCGGACTTGAAGCTCCTGCACAACCTCGATTACTTCTTCCTGGCCACTCTCTTGAGTGTTCTTACTTACTTTTGCCAGGGAAGGGGAGATCCGTTCTGCCACCGATCGCACGCTGGTTCCTGGTGGCGGAGTGTACGGCATGCGCAGATATGCACAGATCACGTCAACAATGGTTTGTCTGTGCTCTTGGTAATTCTGGGCGATGCGCTCTAATGCGTACATGCCGGCCAACCTAACGGCTGCCTTTTCGTGGCCGATGTGTTCCGCGGCTTTCGCATACAGATCGGTGATTCTGCGCTCAGCGGCGTCATGTCCGACGGCTTGATCTACATCGACCTTGTGGAGATGCTCCTGTTGTCCTAGACGTAGGCGCTGCACAGTAATAAAGGTGGCAAGAATTGCTAGTGCGGCCGCCGCAATCTTCCAGCCCAAGTCGATGGCGTCTTTGTGGTCAGCCGTGCCTTTGCCCCATAAAAGAACAGTCGCGGACGAGCCCGATGCAAGGCCAATGATCAATGCTAGCCATACCCACAGCCACCGGAATTGGTTGGACGATTTACGTAGCTTATCTGGCACTCCAACCGCCTCTTCCCTCAATGACGAACCCGACACCGTAACTCTCGCTCCCAAGTGGGATGTTGACAAGATGTGCACTTCCATGCAGCGCTCGTGAGCGCCCAGGGGATAGCAAACGCGCATCCGACGGCCGACCTGCGGCCCTGACCACCTCACCCGGCGCCCGCGCTCACCACAGTCGGCGCAATGGCCACGGCGACCTCCCTACAATCCAGCGGTCCGCAGCGGCCTGGGTCTGGCCACACCCGCCAGCCGCCGTTACCGCTGGGGGCTTCGCCAGACCCCGGCCCACCGGGTAACGGGGGCTGGGCACCGTTGCGGGATATGCGCGGGATGGAGCCGCTGGTCGATCGGTTGCCGACAGGTTGCGGTGCAGGTCGGAGGTGCAGTGGGCGTGGCAGTCGGCATTCCGCTTCTAATCCGACGGTCGGGGGTTCGAATCCCTCAGGGCGCGCTCCTCTCACCAGCCCAGATGCCCTCTGAGCTGGGTTTCTGCGCTTGATCACGCCCTGATCGCATGCGCAGCCGTACGCCGCCGGATGCAGCCCCAGGCGACCACTCCCGGAACATATTCGGATGATCTTGACCACGTTTCCACAGGTCGTCCGGCAGATTTCGCCAGCTTCCACCAGGCAGCAGTCCCGAGACGGGAGCGATCGGCTCGTCAGATTCCCGGTATATCCAGCCGGACTCTCGCGGCGATCGCGCGGCTGGAGGCCCAAGGGCTGGGGACGGACTTCGTGGCTCAATCCCTTGATCAATACAAGAGCTTCCTGCGACGCCGGGGCCGCAACCTGTATCTCTCGCCATATCAGTGTCCATGCTGTGATCCCGCAGCGGCGCGCGACGCCCTGGAACTCGCACTGCGTCGGCTGCCGCCCGCAGATCGTCGTGATCTCGGGCGGCTGGTGCACCGCCTTGACGAGGAATACCGCGGCGCACTCTTCCCGAGCCTCGTCCTTACCAACTGCTTCCCTAGCTACGGGCCTCCTCCCAGATCTTCGCGTACGCCGAGCCCGAGATCACGCCGTCTGTCCTCGTCCGGAACAGCCGGCCGTCCTTCGCCATCCCGAAGGTCTCCAGGTGGGGGCGCAGGATCTTCACCAGTTCCGGCGGGATAGGAACGTCTCGCATTGTCGGCGTCGGCGGGTCCACTCCTTCTCCCATATATCCCGTGCGCTCGCGTCGCGCTCGGTGCCGCGTACCAGCCGCACCTCATAGGGAGCCTCCACCCATACGCGCAGGTCGTATGCACCGCGTAGCTCTTCACGGGTGACCGAGACGCCTTCGATAACGATGTATCCCCGAGCTGATACAGTCAGCGTCTCGGCAAGCGAATCGGCTGGCCAGTCGTATCGCTCGTAAGCTGCTTTGCGCCCGTCCCGCAACGGCTCGATGACTTGACGCTGAAGCCGGGGCCAGTCGATTTCCGCTCCTCCCAGTCCTGCCGCGAGCCGTCTCCCCAGGGGTTATCGCTGAAAGCGGACGGTCAGGCCGTCGTGATGGAGGATCATGAGTGGTGTGAACGGGAGCGGCCGAGAACTGGGCGTCGACCTTCTCCGTTTGGCGGTCGCGCCCGCGTCCAGCAGGCCAGGCAGCGAATCATTCCAGCTGCAGGTCTACGTCAACGGAGCGGAGATGACCTCCGCCGGGGCGGGGCTGGGAATGGATCCGTACGACGTTCTGGTCCCGGCCGATCGACTGCTGGCCGATGCCCGGTCGCACACTGTCGCGATCGCTCGTTGCGGCGCATGCGGCGTCTACGACTGCGGGGGTACGGACGTCACCATCACCCGTGATGGGGACCTGGTGCGCTGGGAATGGTCGAGAGAGGTGCCCGCGGACCGAGGCGCCTGCTTCTCGGCCACTCAGTACGAGCTGGAGGTCGCGCGGGTCGCCGCGGATCATTCGTGGGAGACCCCGATGCGCACCGCGGGGCGGCTGGTCCTGACGACCATTGACCATGACCGACTGCTGACTTACGGCCTCAGCGCCAAGAGAGCCGTCCCCCGAGATCCTGATCTGTTCGAGGTCTGGCTTGAGAGCGAGGATGACTACCAGATCTTCGTCGCCACTCCCTGGCGCGGCCGCAGCCCGACCGAACTGGCGCGCGAGGTCTGCGAGATCCTGGCGCGTCCTCCTCATGAGTGGCCCGCCACTTGGCATTGCGTCAAGGGCTGGGTGACTACGCCGCCGAACATTGCGGGACCGTCCTGGGAACGCGAGCAGTTTTGACGTCACATCGGGCTACGGAAAGTCTCGGGAGGAGTACGGGCGAGGCTTCTACGCGTAGGTGTATCCGGCAAGATCCGGAACATACTCGGAATGATCTGCCCTCAGCCGGGTGGAAGCGAGAGACCTGCCGCAAGTCAAACCGCCATGGGGGCGAGGAACGGCGATCTACTTCTGATCCGACGGTCGGGGGTTCGAATCCCTCAGGGCGCGCTCCTCCATCCAGCCCAGATGCCCTCTGAGCTGGGCTTCTGCGCTTGATCACGCCCTGATCGCATGCGCAGCCGTACGCCGCCGGATGCAGCCCCAGGCGACCACTCCCGGAACATATCCGGATGATCTTGACCACGTTTCCACAGGTCGCCAGGCGGATCCCGGCAGCTTCCGGATTGATTCCGAGCCCTCCCGAGCACAGCGAAGGGCCCCGGCGGCAACCGAGATCCTCCGGTCACGGGCATATCGTGCACCTTGTGTTCGCCGTGGAAACAGGGCGGAAGCGGCTCAGTACTCGAGAACGCCGTGAGCGGCCACGATGTCACTCGACGCGTTAGGCCGCACCTCGGTGATGCGCTCGGCCAGCAGCAGCGCAGCGGCAAGCCCGCCCTCCGACTCGTCACCAACCAGCCCGAACTCGAGCCGGTCGGCCAGGTAGTCCTCCGGGATGCCGTCCTCGTCGCCGGGAAACAGCGGATCGAAGGACAGGATCCTACGGCCGTCGGCGTAATGCTCGAAGGACGCGAGCCTGTTCACGTTGACGAAGACGCTCGCCGTAACCGTCCCGGCCGACAAGGATCGCAGCACCTCGTCCAGCGTGCCGGCGTAGCCGTTGTCTTCGCTCAGAATGGTGCCACCCTCGGCTGACCGGGCAGAGATGAGGCCCTCCTCGATTTCGCCTTCCTCGTCATCGCCGTCGAATACGTCAATGCCAAGGCGGGCCAGCGCCTCGTGCGGGGTAAGGCCGCGGACGAATGTCGCGCAGAACGCATCGTCATCGAGCCAGTCGTAGCCGCTCATGAAAATCCCGTTCTCTCTAGAGACAGATCATGGGGATTCTGGCATGCGGGTCCGACGAAAAGTCTGTACAACCTTGAGAGGCGACGCCGCGGGTCATCCTCGCGTGCCGACGTCCTGAGCACGGCCCACATGCCGACAGCCTGACCTGGACGGCTCGGCGGCCAGTGCACAGTCAATCAGCGCCAGCTAGATTGCTGTTGTGGCCGACCCCTCCGACGAATCCGGGCACAAGCAGGGCCGCTGTGATGACGCATGGACGGGATGGTTCATTCTCATCGGCGGCCCAGTTGTCTTGTTCGTTTGCCTTCACGATCTCCTGGCCGGCGACGACTTCGTGGGGGGAGTAATCGGCGGCACCGCCGCCGCCTACATCTGGTGGCATCACTTCAAGATCTTCTGGCGCCACCTCAAGAAGAACCGATCTCGCGACCGCTAGCAACAGGGCGACGGCGAACCCGGAGAGGAGCGCTGAGGTGTCCGGGCGAACAGCTGGCCGCGCATACATCTCACGCACACGAGGTCGGTCATCATGCGGCTCTCCGCCAACTCGCCAACCGGCTGGTGGGAATCCTCCACGGTTGCCTGAAAACAGGCGCCAAATACGACGAAGCAACCGCGTGGTCGCATCGCGCGGGAGGCGAACCGAAGAAGACATCGAGATTGCAGCTTGACATCTGAGCGCATGGGATGTCTGGGGGCCGGCCCCGGCCGTCAGAGGCCCGGACCGTCCCGTGCGCAGACCTCGCCCTATCCACCCGTCCACGCGGTGAGGCACGCCTCAGATTTGACGCACCCTGTGTTCAGGGGAGCCAGCAACGTGCGGGAATGGCTGTTTCCCGGTGCTTTCCTTCACCGTCGGCCTCGACGAACCATGCGTTCCGGCCGGGAAGGACGCTGAGGACATCATGAAGCCGGGTGCCCACATAGTGGAGAGCGACGCCGTCTTCAGTTGCGTAACCGGCGGGGAGAACGCCTTCGCCGATGAGCCGGCGGAAACGAGACCGCCTGGGCTGGTCGCCCAAATCGTCGTGGACGCCGTTGCTGAACGGCAGGAAGCCCAAACCGTCATCGATGGGATCCAGGTCGTCCCCGAAGGAGTCGGTCACTCCGCCCAGGTGCCAACACAGGCTGCCCGCGCTCTGACCGGCCAGCACCACACCCGCCTCCCAGCACTCTCGCAGGATCGCATCGAGGCCGTGAGCCCGCCACACCGCCAGCAGATTCACCACACTGCCCCCGGCTACGAAGATCACATCTTGGGACAGAAGATGGGACCGTACGTCGGGGACGTTCGGCTGAGTGAACAACTGAAGATGAGTCAGGTCCGCGTCTCCGAATGAACTCCCCCGCACGTACCAACTATCGATGTGCTCTCGTGAGTCCCCGACAGCCGTGGCGATAAGGCACATTCGCGGCTTGCGTACGCCTGCCAACTGCATCGCCTGCCAAATCTGAACGCCTGGATGCCGGAAGCCTTCAGGGGGATACAGCACCCCCGAACATGCCAGGATCTGCGGTTGTCTCTTCACAAGCACATCCTCCGACTGATCACGCTCGGCGGCCAGGATGCGGCCTCCCGCCCCGCGGCTCGAACAGCCTCCAGTAAGGCAGTCGCGACTCCACGGCGCCCCCAGCGGGGCCACGGCCAGTTGGTCCAACGCGATCAACGACTCGGCGTGGGTGAGAACGGTGGGAGCAGTCTGATGCAGCGTCGCACCCGCATGGCCAACGCATTCGTCATCGAGCTCGGGGATGAAAATGCGGGAGTGCTCATGACGTCGCCCACGACCCAGTCCACGTCCGCCCCTGTGGCGCGAGCCCGGTCGAGGACTGCAGGATCCAGATCGATGGCAGTCACCTGTGGCACCAGCTCGCGTAGATCGGCCGCCAGCAGACCGTCGCCTGTGCCTACGTCCAGAGCCGTCTTCGCTCCGGGCGCCACGGCCTGCAAAGCCAGGTGATGGTAATGCGTGTTGTGATTCCATCGGCTGCGCAGATCGGTAGGCACGTCCCAGATGATCGCACGAGCTCCGCGGTAAGCCTGCGCGGTGCGCTTCGACACCGCCATTGTCATCTGCTGCCGCTCCCCGTCTCTTGAGAGCGGCAGCGATGCCGGGTCGTGGCCTGCGGCGAGGTGTTCCGCGCCGCAGGCCACAGGTGCGGGCTATCTGGTCCAGGCCCACTTCTGGTTGGTGCCGCCGTGGCAGGAGTACAGCTGGATCTTGGTGCCGTTGCCGGTGCCCTGTCCGACGGCGTCGAGGCACAGTCCGGACTGGACACCTTGGATGGTGCCGTCGGAGTTGACGCGCCACTTCTGGTTGTCGCCGCCCCAGCAGCCGTAAGCCTGGATCTTGGCGCCGTTGCCGGTGCCGGCCGCGTCCAGGCACTTGTTGCCGTACACCCGGATTTCACCGGCGGAGGTGGACGTCCAGGTCTGGTTGGTCTGGCCGTTGCAGTCCCACAGCTGCACCTGGGTGCCGTCCGCGGTGCTCGCCCCGGTCACGTCCAGGCAGCGGCCGGAGGCCGTTCCCCTGATCGGCCCGCTGCCACCACCAGAGGTCGGGGTCACGGTCGGGCTGGGTGACGGGCCACCGGGAGACGGGCTGGGGGACGGGGACGAGGTACCACCGTCGAGCGTGAGGTTTTTCTGCTGCACCTGCCACTGGGTGTTGCACAGGCCGCAGTTGGGGCCGACGAAGTTGGCGCCGGCCGTCGTGTCGCCCTTGAGCCGCCACTTGAGGTACAGCACCGCCACGCGGCCGAACTCGCCGCCGTTGGTCTGGTCGTAGGTGCCGCCGTGTCCGACGTTCAGATTGCCCATGAACGCGGGCAGCCCCGCCGGCAACTTGCCCCAGTCGTCGATGGCGTTCGGGTAGGCGATGTCGCTGGGCCCGCCGATGAAGTAGGCGATCGGCTTCGTCAGCCGGCGGAGCTGGTAGTCGTCGGAGTCGTTCAGCAACCCGCTGCTGAAGATGGTGGTCGTGGTGACACGTGAGTCGTTGGAGACGGCGTAGGCCTCCAGCCCTCCGCATGACCAGCCCCCCACGGCGATCTTGCTGGTGTCGAGCCTGCCGTTGTATTTGCTGCCCTGGCGGCTGTTCTCCGCGACCGCCCAGTCCATGGACTGCGTGAGCATTTGGGACGTCGTCGAACCGGAGCCGTTCGGGCTGCCGCTGGCGATGACCAGGAACCCGTGCGAGGCGATCTCGCGGAGGAAGTTCAACTGCCCCGTCCCGTTCGCGGAACAGCCGCCGTTGCCCCAGACGAAAATGGGGAGCTTCTCGGACGGGAGGGTCCCGGGCCGGTAGATGGTGTGATTGGGCAGGCTGGTGGAGGTCTCGTAATCGGCCGGATAGGGGCCCGAGCCGCCGGCCGCCGCGGCGGCCGGCGTCATGGTGAGCGCCACTATTCCGGCGCAGAGTGGGGCGACCGCGGCCGCCAGCACTGCGCTGATGAACGAGCGTTTTCTCATTTCGCCCTCCGAGGTGTCACAACGGCGCTCTATGTCGGATGTGGCATGCGCGGCGCACGCCGATGGATCCCGCCAATGGCACGACAACGTCCACCGCGGTCAGGCTCATCGGCGCCAACCGGATTTGCAGATCGATATGGCGGACCATCGACCGCGAGTTTGCGCCTGTGTCGGGCGGAACGAGCCGATGGGGAACAGCGTGCAGTTACTATCACTGCGGTAATACAAAGTGTCAAGCGACCGCACTCGGCACGTCAGGTGGTGCGCGCGCAGACCGGAAACGCCACTGACGCACTCGAATCCGGGGGTGGCCGGTCAACCTCCGGGCCGGTGTCGGCGTTCCCCTGCCCAGCGCCGGGAGGACGGACCGGTGCAGGCGGCTCCGGCGCAGGTCACAGCGCCTGGCCGGCTGACGCTCCGGCGGAGTCCCGGCGGGCGGCGGCCAGGCGGGAATCCGTCACGCCACGGCGGTCACGAAACGCGCCCCGTCGGCCGGGCAGCCGTTCGGGGGCGTGAAAGTTTCTTTTAGCCGTCCCCGCCGGCCGGGGCCGATATTGAATTCTCCGATGCCTGGAAGTGGGTGATCCAGGAGGCGGCGTCCGGCCAGTACGGCGTCACAACCTGGATGAGCCGCGCCTCGGCGAGCGAGCCGAGAGCGGAATGGATCTCCAGCATGAGCTCCCTGGCAGCCTGGCGGGGCCACGGTGCCGGCAGGAGATGCTCGGGAAGGTTCGGGTCGATGTCCGGAAACTTCCGCCAGGAATCCATGACGGAGGTCCTGGCCACCAGCGCCCCCGTCGCGTCGATCTGCCCGTTGCGGACGGCCGTACGCAGGTCCGAGTACTGCGCGATGAAATCCTCGTAGGCCGAGGCGAGGCCGGCCAGATCGTAGGCGGCGGCCGGACCGTGCGGGCCGGCCTCCTCGTCGAACCGGGTGTGCATCACCGACCATCGACCACCGTCGACGTCGTCCAGGATGGCGTGCAGCGCCTGGGTCACCGGGCCGGAGTCGGTTCCCGGCCGGATCCACACGCTGTCGTACAGCCGCGCGAAACCCAGCGAGCCCAGCGCCTTGCGGACCGCGTGCCGTGGGGCCTGACCGGACTGTGCCTGACCCGACTGTGCGTGACCGGATTGGGGGATCGAGAAGGAGACGGTCACCCAGTCGCCGGTCCATTGCGGTGGGCGTGCGCCGAAGCTCAGGAAGTGATCCATGCGGGAGCGATGCCTGGCGATCGCCTGAGGCGTGAGGTGATACACGGGCGGCCGTCCGGATCCCCGCACGGCGATCAGGCCACGCTTGGTCAGGCGGGACAACGCGGCCCGCGCGCTGGGCTCGCTGATGCCGAATTCCCCGAGCATCGCGACCACCGCCATCGAGGGAAGGCCCGCATCCGAGGAGTCGAGGTACTCGCCGAGCAAGGTCGTCAACAGGTGCTGCGGATTGGGACCGGCCTGCGCCCGGGGGGCTCCGACATCGTCCGGGGGCACATGGACACTCACGTCATCAGCTTGCCTCACGACATGCCACTGGCGTTTTCACTCGCCACTCGTCTGTGAGGGCCACAGGGGCGGCGTCACCGCGCGGTGATCCTCGGTGGTCCCGACGGGCCTGGTCGCCCAGAGAGCGATCGTGATGTAGACAATCTGCTCCGGGATTCTGAGCCACAAGGGTGTGGCCGGATCGCCGTTCAGCGGTACGCCCTCGATCGCGGCGTAGACGTTCGCCGGAACAAGCACAACGAACAGCAGCGCAAGGCAGACGCCTGCGGCGGAGCGGGTCGCGGTGACGACCAACCCCAGGGCGCCGAGCAATTCGAGCACACCGGTCGCGTAGACCATCAAATCCGGGAACGGCACGAAGGGCGGAACCATGGCTGTCAGGTCCGCATGACTCGGCATCACCGTAACGGTGTCGGGGACGAAGTGCGCGCTTCCGGTGAGCACGAGCATCACAGCCAGCGCGTGCGCCGCGCTGATCCGCCAAGTGGCGAAACGGGTGAGGCCGAGCAGGCCCAACAGACGAAACCCCAGCCAGGGGGCGAGGAGAAACATGAGGCTTACGAGCATGATCGTGCTTTCTGTCGGTGAGTCGTCGTGTGACCGAGCCGATGACTTGGCAGAGCCGGCCGCTCGGCGGGACCCGAATGGGGCGAGTGATGGGCCGCCGACCGGGCGGCGGCCGTCGCGGCGATCGCTAGGCGGTGAAGAAGACGGTGGCGCCGGAGGCGTCATGTGCGGACACGAGGAACCCTCCGCCGGTCGTCCGGGTCGTGATACCGCCGTCTTCGACGGTCTTACGGGCTGCGGTGACGTCCTCGACCCGGACGGTCACGGCGGCCAGGTAGGACAGAGCCGGTGCGGGCTCCCCGGGTAGCACCTCGCCCGCGTCCGATGCCCGGACGATCTCCAGCCGGCCGGCCGGCAGTTCCAGCACGGTCATTGAGCCCTGCTGCCGGGGCTCGGCCCTGAGCAGGCGTACATACCGGTCCCTGATCACATCGAACTCAGAATCACCGGCCACGATCAGCACCGCGTCCAGGCTCCGGGCCCCGTTGGGGTGGACGAGGTAGCGCGGCTGGTGCACGTACTGACGGGTGAGGTGCTGGGCGATGCCGAGATATCCCTCGGAGGTCGTACGGGGATCGAGGTGCAGGGCGCGGGCACGTACGGTGCGGGGGCCGTCCTCGGTGTCGACTTCGCGCTTCAGGTCCAGGACGCCTGAGGTCCGCAATCCGGTGCCGGTCAGCCGCAGGCCGGCAATCTCGGCGTCGTCCGTATCGAAGTTCAGGAGCCGGAACCCCTCGTACTGGTCGGCGATCTCCCTGGTATGCCAGGGGTCGGGCGCGGTCTCGTCCACGATGCCCAGCAGTTCGATGTAACCTCCGCCGAACAGGACGCACCGGTTGGCCGTGCACCCGGGCACCGGCTCGTCACCGGGACGCTCACTCAGCAGGTGCCGGGAACGCGGGCTCAGGGTGAAGCCACACGAAATGTAGGCCTGCTCCAGCCGCTCCAGGTCGCGGGTCAGAATTCCGACGTGGTGGAAACCGTGGATGTCACCTTTCATGCGGCCATCCTGCGTCGGCCGCTGTCTGCCGTCCCTCAGGAACGAATACGACGCCGTGATCCGACACCGGGATACCCTGAATAGGTGGATTCGGTCACGCTCGATTCGCTCGACCTGAAACTGCTCCATGCACTCCAACTCGACGGGCGCGCTTCGTTCAGCAAGATCGCCGAAGTCCTCGAAGTCTCCGACCGCACCGTGGCCCGGCGCTTCGCGCGGCTGCGCGCTACCGGTGCCGCCCGGGTCTCCGGGGTCGTCGCCAGCAGCAGGACCGGTCATGGCGAGTGGCTGGTGCGCCTTCGCGTCGTGCCGTCCGACTCCGCGGACCTCGCCCAGGCATTGGCACGTCGTCCGGAGACCGCCTGGGTGACCGTTGTGTCGAGCGGGACCGAGATCGTGTTCGTCCTCCGCACTCCCGGGCCGGCACCGCTCCAGGAGTTGACCCGCCACCCGCGCATCCGTGATGTGGCGGCTTATCGGCTGCTGCGCCACCTGATGGACGACTGCTGGCGCGGCCGGACCTCGGCTCTCACCGCGGAACAGATCGTCGCGCTACGGCCGCCCGCACCTGCCGATGGCGCCGCTCCGGTCGGCCCGCACGACCTCGACCGTCTCCTGCTGCCCGCTCTGGCCGTCGACGGCCGGGCCGCCTATCCACGGCTCGCCCGCCACGTCGGCTGGTCCGAGTCCGCCGTCCGGCGCCGCCTGGACGAACTGTGCCGGTCCGGAGCGGTCCGGTTCACCGTCGAGACGGACCCCGGGCTGTTCGGCTACACCGTGCAATGCCTGCTCTGGCTGACCGTCACACCCGCCCGGCTCGCCGCCGTCGCCCGGGACCTGTCCCGGGACGCCGAGGCGGCGTTCGTGGGCGCCATCACCGGCCCGCACAACCTGATCGCCATCGCCGTGTGCCGGGACGAGGACGCCCTCTACGCCTACCTCAGTGACCGGATCGGCTCTTTGGACGGCGTCGAACGCGCCGAAACCAGCCCCGTCACCGCCTACCTCAAACGCGTCGCCCCTGCTCTCTGAAGAAACTTCGCCCCGCCCCGGTGCGGCGGCCGGAGCCTCGCGCCTCGCCGACTCGTGACGCCCATCAGCGGACCGCGTGCCGTGGGGCCTGGCCGGACTGTGCCTGACCCGACTGTGCTTGACCGGATTGGGGGACAGTTGTGCCGGAACGCGGGTTTCGTGGAGCTCTCACCCCCGCTTCCGCCAGCGGAATCCGCCGCAGGTCCTTTGCGGGCTCAGGCGGAGTCGCGGATGACCAGCCTGCAGGGGACCCTGTGGACACCGGGTGCGGGGTTGTCGTCGATGGCCTCCAGGAGGCGCAGGGCGGCGACGCGGCCGATCTCGGTCAGGTTGCTGTCGATCGTGGTGAGGGGTGGACGGGCGGCGAGGGTCATGGTGTCCCAGTTGTCGTAGCCGATGACGGCGACCTGCTCGGGGACCGGAACGCCGCGTTCGCGAAGCGTGTCGGTGACGCCGCGGGCGATCTGATCGTTGCCGCAGAAGAAGGCATCGGTGTCCGGCGCCATACGCAGCACCATCTCCGCGACACGCCGCCCCCAGGCCTCGCTCCAGTCGCCGAAGTGGGGCTTGCCGGTGACCAGCCGAAGTGAGGCGTCCGCGAGGAACTGCTCGGTGATGCGCGCCCGATCGGTGGCGGCGGCGTGGTGGGCCGGTCCCGTGACGTGCGCGATGCGGGTGTGCCCGGTGGCCAGCAGGTGGTCGACGGCCAGCCGGCACCCCTGCACGTCATCCGACACCACCGAGATGTCGCCGGAGTCGGTCGAGGGAGAGAGGGCGTAGACCACCGGCACGCCGTCGTGGACACCGCCGAGCGGGGGGCGAGGGTCCGTCCGCCGGCCGGTCACGATGATCCCGTCGACGCGGCGGTCCATCAGGTTCCGCAGGTGGTGCTGCTCGCGGATCAGGTCGCCACGGGTGTCGCACAGCAGCACGGAGATCTTGCCGGCACCCAGCGCGTCCTCCGCGCCGAGCAGGACCGGGATGCTGAACCGGCCGATGCCGTCGGTGGTCATCAGACCCACCGTCCAACTGCGGCCGGTTTGCAGGCTCTGCGCCTGCTGGTTGGGGCGGAAATCGAGAGTCTGGACGGCGTCGAGGACCCGCTGGCGCGTTTCTGGACGCATACGCCCGGTTCCGCTGAGGGCCTTCGACGCCGTGCCCACGCTGACGCCGGCCAGTGCGGCGACGTCGCTGAGCGTGGCCCTCGCCTTGGTGACCGTACGGCCCGACTCCGACACACGCAATCCTTTGCTCTTCATCCCCGCTGCGGCCATGATCCCACCGCTTTCTCGTCTTGGCCAATCATGTGCGGATGAGAACTCACCTGGCTGGCAGTCTTGACGCCCAGACAGGTTCACCGTACGTTTCCGGCTTGAAAAACGTTTGCGCATAGTTGCTCAACTCGGATTGTGCGCTGCGTCGTCGTGACCGCCGCACAGGCACCGATCTGGGGAATTCCATGTCCCGCGAATCTGCCGTCCTCTCCGCGACCGGCGCGGTCGAGGACTGAGGCCATGGTTACCCGGCCGGTACCCGTGGACGCGGCCGCCGGCGATCGGCGGTCGGCGGTCGGCGTCGAGCCACCCTCGTCACCGGCCGCCGACCCCTGTGGTCCGCTCCCCACACGACCACCCCCCAACCACTCCTCAGGAGAGCGCAGTGAAGACGACCAAAACCAGAGCCGGGCAGGCCGCAGCCCTGCTCACCTCGCTCGCGGTGACCGCAGCCGGCGCCACCATCGCCGCCGCTCCCGCCCACGCCGCCGCGAGTGCCTCGACCACCCTGGTGGTCAGCGCGAACCAGCCTTTCCGCCCGGTGACGCATGTGGCCAGCGGCTCGCTGTACGGCCTGGCGGACGCGTCGGCGCCGGCGGACAACCTCGCCCAGGCCATCAAGCCGAACACCTTCGTCCAGAAGCCGCAGGGCGGCAAGCAGCAGCCGACGGGTGACATCCTGACCGTCGCCCCGAAAGCGGCCAGGGCCGGCGCGAAGGTCGTGAACCGGCTGTCCGACGTCTACGCGGGCTGGCCGTACCAGTTCAGCTGGAGCAACTGGTTCAGCCTGGTCGACCAGCAGATCGCGCAGACGAAGGCGTCAGGCATCACCAACCTGGCCGCCTACGAGCTGTGGAACGAGTCGGACAACACCTGGAAGTCGTCCAACGGCACGTACGAGGACTTCTGGACCAGGACCTACCGAGAGGTGCGGGCCAAGGACCCGACGACCCCGATCCAGGGGCCGAGCTTCTCGGACAACATCAGCGACATGGACAACTTCCTGCGGAACGCGGTCGCGACCAACACCGTCCCCGACATCATCGCCTGGCACGAGCTGATCAGGTCGTCGAAGATCGCCGGTGACATCGCCACGGTCGTCAACCTCGAGAAGAAGTACGGCATCAGCCCGCGCCCGATCGCCATCGAGGAGTACGCCGCTCCGTCCGAGGTCGGCGTCCCCGGCGCCCTCGTCGGTTACATCGCCAAGTTCGAGCGGCTGGGCGTCCGCGACGCGGAGCTGGCGTTCTGGAACCAGTCCGGCACGCTCGGCGACCTGCTCACCGGCCGGGGCGGCTCCCCCAACGGCGCCTACTGGCTCTACAAGTGGTACGGCGACATGAGCGGCAACATGGTCACGACCACCCCGCCCGCGCAGACCGGCATCGACGGCGCCGCGGCCATGAACAGCGCGGGCAACCAGCTCAGCGTCATCGTCGGAGGCGGCTCCGGCGACAGCGCCGTGGCGATCAACGGGCTCGGCTCCTTCGGCGGAACCGTCCACGTGAAGGTCGAGTACACCCCCTCGCCCGGGCGTACGGTGGCCGTCTCCGGCCCCAGCACGCTGGCCGAGTCGAACTACACCGTGAACAACGGCTCCGTCACCGTGCCCATCCCGGCGATGAACGCCACCTACGGATACCACCTGGTCGTCACTCCGGGCAGCGGCAACCCCGGCACCTCGCTGGCCGGGTCCTACCAGATCAAGAACGTGAACAGCGGCCTCGCCCTGGACACGCAGAATTCCGGCACCGCCCAGGGCACCCTGGTCGACCAGGCCACGCCCTCGTCCGGCAACACCCAGACCTGGACCCTCGTCGACGCCGGCTCCGGCCTCTACAAGATCGTCAACAGGGCTAGCGGCCTGGTCCTCGGCATCACCAACATGAGCACCGGCAACGGCGGGACGGCCCTGATCTGGGGCGACAGCGGCACCGCCGATCACCTGTGGTCGTTCATATCCGACGGGGCCGGTCACTACAAGATCCGCAACTACAACAGTGGCCTGCTGCTCGGCGTGAACGGCATGAGCAAGTCCTCCGGCGCCCAGGTCCTCCAGTGGGAGGACAACGGCACCGCCGACCACCTCTGGACTCTCACGGCCCGCTGAGGCGCCCGTACGGAGTGTCCGGCTCCGCCGGTGAAACACCTCGTCGTGGTGCCTGCCGACCGTGCAGGTGACGAGTGGTCCGGAATCGGGCCCCGCCCGCCCTTGGGCGAGCGGGGTCCGATCCCGGACCCGCGTCGGCGGTCGGACGGCGTCACCCGGCGGGCCGGCACGTCCTCCGGCCGGGCGGACGCCATCCCGCCCGCCGCCGGCGCCCTTCGGCATGCCGGAGGGCGCCGGGTGCGGCCAGGTCAGGAGAGGGTGTCCTTGACCACGATCTGGCCGTCGTCGATCACGAATTTCTGGTTGTTGTTGGGCACGCACTGCCACAGGTACACCGGCGCGAGGTTGGCGCGGCTGTTGGTGACGTCCAGACAGATGCGGTTGCCCGTGTTGAGGGTGGACTTGAGGATGATCTGACCCCTCTGGAGGACCCAGAGCTGGTTGGCGTTCCCCAGGCACTGCCACTGGTACACGCGGGTGCCGTTGGCGCGGCCGTTGGAGGCGTCCAGACACATCTCCTGGGCCTTACCGATGGTGTCTTCCACCTTGATGAGGCCGTCCTGGAAGACGAACTTCTGGTTGGCGTTGTTGTTCTGGCACTCCCACAGGTACATCTGCGTACCGTTGCCGCGATTGTTGCTGACGTCGACGCACGCCGGGGGACCGACCCGGGCGGGGTCGCCGGTGTGCCGGCCGGCGGAGGCCATGGCGGGCACGGTGGTGACCGCACCCACTGCGGCGGAGACGACGGCGACGGCGAGCAGACGGTGAGCAAGCATGGTTTTTCTCCAAGAGAGTTGATCGAGATGGAAGCACCATGACATCACTCACTGTCATCAATCAATTACCAAGCGTCCGCGTCCTGTCGCGCGCCGCGACTTGGGGCGCGGTGACGGCGGCATCCGTGGGATCCGAGATGGAAGCGGCCGTCGACTTCCCGGCCGCGGGCCTCCGCGCCGGCGCAGTCCGGCGCCTCACGCATAGCCGCCGCGCACAAAAGCACAGACATATCGGGGTGATTGCCGCGATACAGTCCGGCCATGTCCCTCCCCCCGCTGGCAAAAACCGTCTCGCTGAGCCGAGCGTGGCTTGCCGTTGTCGTTCTCGCCGCCCTCTTCGTCGGCGGTTTCATCGCGACCCGCCTGCCTTTCGGCGCCGTGCCGCTCCGCGTGGCCGAGGGTCACGCGTTCCTCATGGCAGAGGGCAGGAAGGGAGCTTTCCAGGCAGACAACGGAATAAGCGCAAGCTTTTATGACAACGTGGTGTGGACGGACGCCGGTCAGCCCACGGTGGGCGGTCGCCCCTCGTGTCTCTGGGACGACCGGACGAACAGCCCACGACCCACGGGTGCCAGGGTCGAGGCGGGCTACCGATGGGTCAGGACACCGGATGGAGTGAGCCTGCCCATCGTGGCCTGGCTGAAGTGCCGATAGCGCCGGGTCCGGAGGAGGGGCCGGCGCGTATCGTCGTGGCAGCCGGGAAGGTCAGAAGATGAAGATCGCTGTCATCGGCGGGACCGGCCTCATCGGATCCCGGGTCGTCAAGATCTTGAGCACCCGCGGGCACGAGGCGGTGCCGCACTCGACGTCCACCGGCCTGGACCTGCTCAGCGGCAGGGGCCTGCCGGAGGCGCTGACGGGGGCCGACGTCGTCGTCAACGTGACGAAGCCGCGGACCTTCGACGAGGCCTCGCCCGCCTTCTTCCGGGAGACGATGGACAACCTGCTGACCGGAGCCGAGGCGGCCGGCGTCGGCCATGCGGTCATATTGTCGATCGTGGGCGCCGACCTGGTGCCCGGGTCGGTCTACTACCGGGCGAAGGTGCTGCAGGAGGACATCCTCAAGGCCGGCCCCGTTCCGTACTCGATCGTGCGTTCCACCCAGTTCTTCGAGTTCATCGACACGGTGTTGTCCTGGACCTCCGACGAGGACACGGTCCGCCTGCCCGCCACCCTCATGCAGCCCATCGCCGCGGACGACGTCGCCCGGGCCGTGGCCGATGTCAGCGTGGGCGTCCCGCTGCGCGGCACCCTGGACATCGCCGGCCCCGAGGTCTTCGCGCTCGACGAGCTGGGCAGGATCACCCTCGCCGCCCGTGGCGACCATCGCGCCGTCCTCACCGACGACGGCGCCGGCATGTACGCGGCCGCCTCCGGCCACGCCCTCGTCGCCAAGGACGGCGCCGTCATCGCCGAAACCACCTATCGGGAGTGGCTCGCGCGCTGACGGAACAGCGCCCCGGCCGCACGAACGGCGCCGCCCCCGAGCGGCGCCCGGTCCGCGCCGAGGTGTCACAGGAGGTGTCACAGTTCGGCACGTCGCCCTGTCTTCGAGACGACCGTACGTCGCGAGGTGACAGGAGCAGACCTTGCCCCCAGCAGGCACCACGATCCGGATCCGAATCCGGATGAACGCACGCGCCATCGACGAGCCGCACCGCGTGTCGAGCCAGCTCGAACTTCTGTTCGATCTCACCTTCGTGGTCGCGGTCGCGGCCGTCACCGCGCAGTTCGCGCACGACATCGCCGACGGTCACGGCCTGGCCGGGCTGGTGCCGTTCCTCCAGGTGTTCTTCGCGATCTGGTGGGCGTGGATGAACTTCACGTGGTTCGCCTCGTCCTACGACACCGACGATGTCGCCTACCGGCTGCTGACCATGGTGCAGATGGCCGGTGTGCTGGTCCTCGCCGCCGGCGTCCCCGCCGCGGCGAGCCACTCCGACTATCGGGTCATCACCCTGGGCTACCTCGTCATGAGGCTCGGCCTCGTCGCCCAATGGCTGCGGGCCGGTCTCGAAGACCCGGTGAGGCGCCGCACCGCGCTCCGCTACGCCGGGGGCATCACCCTTCTGCAGATGGGCTGGCTGTCGCGGCTCGCCCTGGTGGAGACGGGAATCCTGCCCTCCTCCTTCGGCCTGCCGTTCTTCGTCTGCCTGGCCGCCCTGGAGCTCGCGGTGCCGTGGTGGGCGGAGCGGGCCATGGCCACCAACTGGCACCCGCATCACATCGCCGAGCGCTACGGCCTGTTCACGATCATCCTGCTCGGCGAGAGCGTGCTGGCCGCGAGCAGGGGAGTCGGAAGAGCACTCGATGCGGACGCTGTCGGCGGCCGCTTCGTCGTGATCGCCGCCGCCGGTCTCATCCTGCTGTTCGCTCTTTGGTGGCTGTACTTCCTCGGACCTGCGGGGGACGGTCTCACCGACCGCCGCCATCGGTCCTATCTGTGGGGATACGGCCACTACGGCATTTTCGCCGCTCTCGCCGCCCTCGGCGCCGGGCTCGAGGTGGCGGTGGAGACGAGCGGGCACGACGTTGTGGCGTCGCCGACGGCGCTCGGCTACGCGGTCGCCGTTCCGGTGGCGGCGTATCTGGCCCTGCTGTGGTCGGTGCACGTGCTCGTCGTCGCAGAGTCGGTCATGTCGCCCGCCGCGGTGCCGGCGTGCGTGCTCATCGTCCTGGTGCTGCCGCTCGCGGCGCCCTGGATCGGCGTGGCCGCCGTGGTCGGCGCGATCGCGGCCGTCTGCGTCCTTCTGGTCGCCGTCACCATCTGGACGGCGGCCATCGGGGGCAGCTCTGGAACGCGTGGCCATGACCCGAATTGAGAAGAACGTCGCGGCACCCGTCACACGCCGGGAGGCTGTCCGGTCTTAGCTGACGACCGGGTGGCAGCCAGGTGGCCCGGCGGACAGAAAGAGAGCGCGATGAAGATCGTGGTAATCGGCGGCACCGGCCTGATCGGGTCGAAGCTGGTGAAGAGGCTGGGCGAGCACGGCCACGAGGCGGTGGCGGCCTCGCCGAACACCGGCGTCAACACGCTGACCGGCGAGGGACTGGCCGAGGTGCTGGCCGGTGCGCAGGTGGTGGTCGACGTGTCGAACTCACCGTCGTTCGAGAGGACCGCGGTGCTGAGGTTCTTCGAGACCTCCACGGGCAACCTGCTCGCGGCGGAGGCGGCGGCGGGGGTGGGTCACCACGTCGCGGTGTCGATCGTGGGAACTGAGCGGATGCCGGACAACGGCTACTTCGCCGCGAAGATCGCCCAGGAGCAGCTGATCGAGAAGTCGGGGATCCCGTTCTCGCTCGTGCACTCGACCCAGTTCTTCGAGTTCGCCCGCGGCATCGCCGACGATGCCACGGTGGACGGCAAGGTGCACATGCCGCCGGTGCTCTTCCAGCCCATCGCGGGCGACGACGTCGCCCAGGCGGTCGGCCGGGCCGCGGTGGGGTCGCCGCTGAACGGCAGGGTCGAGATCGCCGGGCCCGAGCAGTTCCGGATGGACGAGTTCTTCCGGCAGGCGCTGGCCGCCTGGGGCGACCCGCGCGAGGTGGTCACCGACCCGCACGCGCGTTACTTCGGCAGTGAGCTGAGCGAGCGGTCGCTGGTTCCGATCGACGACGACGCCACCCTCGGCACGATCCGCTACCACGACTGGCTCGGCCGCGCCGGCGGCGGCAAGTAGACCGACGCCGTTCACAGGTGCGCACGCGATGACCGTGACCACGAAGTAGCGGCGGCGCGGCAGGCGGCACCCGGGCGGGTCCCTCGAGCGGACCGCCCGGGCCGCCGCGCCGCCGTCCTGGTCGCACACCGAGCAGGCCGCCCCGGCCGAGCCGGCCACACGACGCCGAGTGCTCCACGAGACGCCGAGTGATCCACGAGACACGGAGAGAGGAACGATGACCGCTCCGGGCAACGACAACGAATTCCTGCACGAGCTCGAGATCGACATCGAGGCGGAGGTGATCCGGGTCGAGTCCAGCCACCCGGAGGAGGGCGTCGGCCTGCCGGTCACCGACTGGCTGTTCGATCCGACGGACGTCGAGCGCGAAGCGATCGGCCTGCGAGGTCTGCTCGACGCGGTCGAGGTGCTGGAAGACGGCCCCCGGTCCGGCGATCCCGCCCAGTAGAGGGCCCCCGTCGCGCGCCGGGCTGCGTGCCCGGCCGCGGGCGTCATCGTCGGCCGCGCCCTCGACGCTCCGTCGCCGCGGTCGCGGCGGCGAGCAGTTCTTCCAGTTCGGCGAGGTCGCCGGTCTGCGCGGCGGCGAGGAACGTCCGTACGAGGCGCCGGTGCCCGACGGCGCTGACCGGGTTGCGCCGCTCGGTGGCGAGGTGGTCGCGGGCGCGTCGCACGAGTTGCCGCGCGTGGTCTTCGCTCAGGTGCAGGACCTCGGAGATCCTGCGGTAGGGGTAGTCGAAGGCCATGCGCAGCAGGTAGACCGCTCGTTCGGCGGGGGTCAGCCTCTCCAGAAGCATCCGGATCGCGGTGTCGACCGCCTCGTGCCGTTCGGCTGCCGTCTCGGGGCCGGCGGAGGGGTCCCTCGTCTCGGGCAGCCAGGAACCCGTGGAGGTCTCGCGGCGCCTGCGGGCGGACTGGGCGATGTTGATGGCGAGCCTGGTGGTGGTCAGCGCGAGGAACGCGGGAGGGTCGGCGACGATCGAGCGGTCGGTGCGGGCCCATCGCAGCCACGTCTCCTGCACCACGTCCTCGGCCTCGCCCACGTCGTGCAGGACGCGCAGGCCGATCGCGAACAGCCGGGGCGCGACGCCGGCGAACGCCGACGCGGCTCCGTCCCCTCTTTTGATCGGCCCGTCATCGATCGGGTTCGCGTGGTCTCCCTGCGACTCCAACAGGTTCATGGTCACGATCTCGGCTCCGTTCACTCACGGCATCCGGTGATGCCGCTGTGCTCACGGTCGCCTCCGAGACCCCCTCATCGCGCCCCGGAAAGAGCGTGGTCCATACCCTGGCCCCGGATGTCAGGGGGTGCCCCGGGTGCGGGGGCGCGGCTTCGCACCGGGATCGTGGCCCTGGTCGTTATAGGCAAGATCACCCTTACAGCCGATAATGACCAGACCGGCGTTGATTGCCGGGTTGACAGCGGAAAGGTAGGCCGCGCGGCGATCCGAGGTGTAGCGCCGGTGGCCTCCGACGTTCGGCAGTCGACGGTCAACGGGTGAAGGGTCGGCGGGGCGGTGCCCATGGCGAGCAGAGGTTCCGAGTCGCCGCTTCGCGGGCGGCAGATCGAGTGCGAGACGCTGGACCAGCTCGTGGCGACGGTGCAGGCCGGCCACAGCTCGGTCCTGGTCCTGCACGGCGAGGCAGGCATCGGCAAGACGGCCCTGCTCGAGTACGCGCGGGGCAGCGCGTCCGGCTGCCGGACGGTCAGAGCGGTGGGCGTCGAGTCCGAGATGGAGCTGGCCTTCGGCGGCCTGCACCAGCTGTGCGCCCCGTTCCTCGATCACCTCGGTCACCTTCCGGGCCCTCAACGCGACGCGCTCGGTACGGTGTTCGGCCTGAGCGCGGGACCTCCGCCCGATCGCTTCCTGGTCGGGCTCGCGCTGCTCAACCTGCTCGCCGACGTGGCCGGGAAAGGGCCACTGGTCTGCCTCGTCGATGACGCGCAGTGGCTGGACGAAGTCTCCGCGCAGACCCTCGCCTTCGTCGCACGACGCCTGCTCGCGGAGCCGATCGGGCTGGTGCTCGCGGTGCGCGAGCACCACCTCGAACGAGAGCTGAGAGGGCTGCCGCACCTCGAAGTGGGACGGTTGAGCGACAGCGACGCCCGCGCCCTGCTGGACTCCGTGATCCCCGGGCGTCTCGACGAGCGGGTCCGCGACCGGATCGTCGCCGAGACGCAGGGAAACCCGCTGGCCCTGCTCGAGCTGCCGAGGGGGTTGACGGCGGCGGAGCTGGCGGGTGGGTTCGGGCGGCCCGACGCGCGGCCGCTGGCGAGCCGGATCGAGCAGAGCTTCCTGCGGCGGATGCAGTCGTTGCCGGCCGAGGCGCAGCAGCTGCTGCTCCTCGCGGCGGCCGAGCCGGTCGGCGATGTGACGTTGCTGACGCGAGCGGCGGAGCTGCTGGGAATCCAGGCGTCCGCCGCATCGCCGGCCGAAGCGGCGGGACTGATCACCATCGGGACCCGGGTGCGTTTTCGCCATCCGCTCATGCGCTCGGCGGCCTACCGCCTGGCCCCGGAGGATCGGCAGAACGTGCACCGCGCGCTGGCCGACGCGACAGATCCTCAAACGGATCCCGATCGTCGAGCGTGGCATTTCGCCAACGCCACGACCGTCCCCGACGAGACGGTGGCCGCCGAGCTGGAGCGCTGCGCCGACCGGGCGCAGGCACGCGGCGGAGTCGCCGCGGCGGCCGCGTTCCTGGAACGGGCGGCCGAGCTGACCCCAGATCCCGCCCGCCGCGGCGCCAGGGCGCTGGCGGCGGCACGGGCCAAGCATCAGGCCGGTGGGTTCGACGCCGCGCTCGAACTGCTGGACGCCGCGGAGCTCAGCCCCCTGAACCCACGCGAACGCGCCCAGGCCGACCTGCTGCGCGGTCAGATCGTGTTCGCGGCCAGAAGCGCCGGCCCCGCCCTGCCCCTGCTGCTCAGAGCCGCCAAGCGGCTGGAGCCGCTGGACGCCGGGCTGGCTCGCGAGACCTATCGTGACGCGCTGTACGCGGCCATGACCGCCGGGCGCCTGCCGAGCGGCGTTCAGTTACCGGATGTCGCCAAGGCGGCGCTCGCCGCACCGCTGGGACCCCCGCCGGCGCGCAACGATCTGCTCGTGAACGGCTTGGCCCTGATGACCGCTGAGGGTTTCGCGGCAGGCGTGCCGATGGTGCGGCAGGCCCTGGACGCGTTCCGCGCCGAAGACGTCTCCCGGGAAGAGGGCCTGGGCTGGCTCCCGCTCGCCAGCCGCATGGCCTTCAACATCTGGGAGTTCGACAGCTACTTGGCGCTCTCGGCCAGGCTGGTCGACCTGGCCCGCGAGACGGGAGCGCTGTCGGTGCTGCCGTCGGCCATCTTGCTGCACGTGTCGGCTCGGGTGCTGGCCGGCGAGCTGGCCGTCGCGGATTCGCTGGCCGCCGAGGCCGCGGCGATCGGTGAGGCGACGGGCAGCCGCTTCATCCCCCAGTATGTGGCCATGGTGATCGAGCCGTGGAGGGGACGGGAAGCCGCGGCACGCCAGGCCATCGACGCGGTCGTCCGCGACACGGTCCTCCAGGGCGAGGGAAAGGTGCTGACCGCCACCCAGTGGGCGCGCGCGGTGCTGTACAACGGCCTCGGCCGTTACGAGGAGGCGTACGTCGCGGCCGAGCAAGGCTACGGGAATCCCCAGGAACTCGGACTGTCCATCAGGTCCATGGTCGAGCTCGCCGAGGCCGCCGCCCGGAGCGGAAGGCGGGCACGCGCCGCCGAAATGGCCCGGCGACTCGACGAGCTCGCACAGGCCAGTGGCACCGACTACGCCCTCGGCATGTCGGCGGCCGTGCGTGCCCAGGTGAGCGACGGACCCGCCGCCGAAGCCGGGTACCGCGAGGCGATCGAGCGGCTCGGCCGCACCAGGGTCCGGGTGACGTACGCCCGCGCCCGGCTGCTCTACGGCGAGTGGCTGCGCCGGGAGAACCGCCGCGTCGACGCGCGCGAGCACCTGGCCGTCGCGTACGAGGCGCTCAGCCAGATGGGGATCGAGGCGTTCGCGGAACGCGCCCGGCGAGAGCTTCAGGCCACCGGCGAGACGGTACGCAAGCGCAGCGTCGAGGCACGTGCCACTCTTACCGCTCAGGAGGCACAAATAGCGCGTTTGGCCGGTGACGGGCTGACGAACCCCGAGATCGGCGCTCAGCTCTTCATCAGCCCGCACACCGTCGAGTGGCACCTGCGCAAGGTCTTCACAAAGCTCGGCATCGGGTCCCGCAGGCAGATCAGCACCGCGCTGCTCGCGGGCACGGGGGTCACGGCCTGAGTCTCGGCGGCCTCCCCTACGGCGATCCCGCCGAAAATCGCCTGAGAAAGTTCGTCGCGGGTGTCGAGAACGCGGAGCCGGCTCCGTCCCAGGGACACGAGCGGCCACCACGGGCCGCGCGACGAAAGGGAGAACCAGCATGAAGTACCTGCTGCTGAAGCACTACCGAGGCGGCCCGGCCCCCGTCGTCGACTACGGGTCGTTGGACCAGTGGACGCCGGAGGAGGTCGACGCGCACATCCAGTTCATGCGCGACTTCGCGGCCCGTCTGGAGGAGACGGGTGAGTTCGTCGGCGAACAGGCGCTCGCGCCCGAGGGCACGTTCGTGCGGTATGACGGCGAGGGCCGCCCTCCGGTGACCGACGGTCCGTTCGCCGAGACCAAGGACCTCATCGCGGGCTGGATGATCATCGACGTGGACTCGTGGGATCGCGCGCTCGAGCTGGCCGGGGAGCTGTCCTCGGCTCCCGGGCCCGGCGGCGAGCCGATCCACGAGTGGCTCGAGGTCCGGCCGTTCCTCACCGAGCCGCCCACGGTCACCGAGTGAACGAGTCGCTGCTGCGGGAGCTCGTGCCCGCGGTCATCGGTGTCCTCGCCCGGCGCGGAGCCGACTTCGCGTCGGCCGAGGACGCCGTGCAGGAGGCCCTGCTCCGGGCGTTGGACACCTGGCCGGACGACCCGCCGCGCGACCCGAAGGCGTGGCTCGTCGCGGTCGCGTGGCGCAGGTTCCTCGACGCCGCCCGTGCCGAGGCGTCGCGGCGGGGGCGGGAGCTCGCCGTGGAGGCCGAGCCCCCCGCCGGTCCGGCGCCCGCCGCGGACGACACCCTGCGGCTCTACTTCCTGTGCGCGCACCCCGCCCTGCCGCAGAGCTCGGCCGTCGCGCTGACACTGCGCGCGGTCGGCGGCCTGACCACGCGGCAGATCGCGACGGCGTACCTCGTCCCCGAGGCGACCATGGCGCAGCGGATCAGCCGGGCCAAGCGGCGGATCTCCGGGCTGCCGCTCGACCAACCCGGCGATCTCGGGACGGTGCTGCGCGTGCTCTACCTCGTCTTCAACGAGGGGTACGGCGGAAACGTCGACCTGGCGGCCGAGGCGATCCGCCTCACCCGCCAGCTCGTCGCGTTGACCGGCGAGCCCGAGGTCGCTGGGCTGCTCGCGCTCATGCTGCTGCACCATGCGCGCCGCGCGTCGCGTACCGGCCCGGGAGGCCGTCTGGTGCCGCTCGCCGAGCAGGACCGGTCTCGCTGGGACACCGGCCTGATCACCGAGGGAGTGGCGATCCTGCAGGCCGCGCTGGCCCGCGACCGGCTGGGCGAATACCAGGCGCAGGCCGCGATCGCCGCCCTGCACGCGGACGCCGGGAGCGCCTCCGAGACCGACTGGGTGCAGATCGTGGAGTGGTACGACGAACTGCTGCTCCTCACCGGCAACCCGGTGGTGCGCCTCAACCGCGCGGTGGCGGTCGGCGAGGCCGACGGACCGCGGGCCGGGCTGGCGGCGCTGGCCGGCGTGGATCCCGCCCTGCCCCGCTACGCCGCGGTCACGGCGTATCTGCGTGAACGCGCCGGTGACCTCGAGCACGCCGCCGAGCTTTACGCCGAGGCCGCCCGCGCCGCCACCAGCGTGCCGGAGCGCGACCACCTCACCCGGGAGGCCGCACGGGTGCGGCGACTGCCGCGTCCGTGACTGCCGCGTCCCGTGACTGCGGCGTCCCTGGTCAGGCGGTCGCCGCCGCCGAGGTGACGTGCAGGGCGACCGGCCGCAGGACCAGGCCGTCGGTCCAGGTCACCGACTCGGGCGAGGTGGTCAGGCGGAGGGCGGGCCGGCGGGTGACCAGGGCTCTGATCGCCTCGGTGAGCTCGACCCTGCCGAGACTGGCGGCCAGGCAGCGGTGCGGGCCGTAACCGAACGCCACATGGGGGTTGGGGGGATGGCCGGTGAAACGGTGGATGTCGAACCGGCCGGGCTCGGGAAAGGCCCGCGGGTCGTGGTTGGCCGCGTTCAGGTTCGGCATGACGACCGTCCCCGCGCTCAGCGAGCCGCCGGGCAGGTCGGTGTCCTCGGTGATCCGGCGCATGAAGGCATTGGCGGGCGGCCCGTCGAAGCGCAGGACCTCCTCGGCGGCGGTGGCCGTCAGGGCCGGATCCGCGACCAGCTCGTCCCACTGGCCCGGGTGGAGGAGCAACCGGAACACCCCACGGGCGATCATCGAGGCCGTCGTCTCGTAACCGGCCGTGATCAAAGAGAAGACGGTGTTGACGAGCTCGCCCTCCGACAACCGGTCGCCGGCGTCCCTGGCCTCGATGAGCAGGTCGATGAGGTCCCCGCCGGGCGAGCGGCGATGCCGGGCGACGAGTTCGGCGGCATAGGCCATGAAGTCGGTGTAGCCCTCGTAACGCGCCTGCTCGGTGGCCGTGGAGGTGGTCAGGAACATGTCCGTCCACCGGACGAACTGCTCGTAGTGGTCCGTCGGCACGCCGAGCATCTCGCAGATGACGCGGCCCGGTAGCGGCAGCGCGTACCCCCGTACGAGGTCGAAGCGGTCGCCCAGGCCGTCGAGGAGCTCCTCGGCGATCCTCGCGATCCGGGGACGCCACGGTTCGATCCGGCGGGGGGTGAAGGTGCCCTGCATGATCCGGCGGTAGCGCGTGTGCTCCGGCGGATCCTGATTGATCAGCGCGTCCGGGTCGTCGTCGATGCCGACGCCGCTCACGAACCGCGGCAACCCGGGAAGGCGCAGATTGCGGCTGGACGCGGGCGAGGCCAGCAGGGCGCGGACGTCCTCGTAGCGGACGGCCATCAGGACACGGTCGCCACTGGGCATGGTCGCCGGCTCCAGCGGCCCCGACTCACGTCTGCGGGCGAACTCCGGCGACGGCGTGGCGAGGGGACCCGGCACGATATCCGGCCAGGCATCCGGCCCACTCGCAGGCCCACTGGTAGGAGCGGTCCCGTTGGCATCCGGTTCGGTGGTCACCGCAACCCCTCCCCTGGACGGCCTAAGCGGAACGTACGAAATGTCGCACCGCCCGTCAACAGGAGGGCCCCTACCTGACGGCCAAGGCGACGGCCTGGTTCTGGGACGCCTACACCACCGATCCCGCCCGGCGCGCCGAAATCACCGCCTCCCCGCTGCGCGCCACCCTCGACGACCTGGCCGGCCTGCCGCCCGCATTCGTGGTCATCGACGAGAACGACGTGCTGCGCGACGAGGGCGAGGCCTACGCCCGCAAGCTCACCGAGGCGGGCGTTCCCACCACCAGCGTCCGTTACAACGGCACGCTGCACGACTTCATGATGCTCAACCCGCTCCGCGGCACCCGCGCCGCGCGGGTGTGGCGCTCCCCTGCCCGCGATCCTCATCGCCTGACCGCGCGGGACGCGCAGCCCGCGGATCGCGGAGGAATTCCCGGCGGCTGTCACAGGTCCGACGGCTGTCCGGTCTTAACACGGACGCACGAACACGTGAGGTAGGACTGTGACGAACGACTTGGAACCACGGGGAACCCTCGCTGTCCCCGGACCTGCACCGATCGACTCTCTCGACAGTTTGCGTGAGCACCTGCAGTGGGCGGTGGAGCTGGAACACGCCACCTTGCCGCCGTACCTGTGCGCGCTGTACTCCCTGAAGGCCGAGAGCAACCCGGAGGCCGTGGAGGTGGTGGGCAGCGTCTTCGCCGAGGAGATGCTGCACCTGGCACTGGCCGCGAACCTGCTCAACGCCGTCGGCGGGCGGCCGCGCCTCGACATGCCGGAAATGCTGCCGCCGTACCCGCGGCGGCTGCCCCACAGCGACCTGGAGCTGTCGCTGCTCCCGTTCGGCCCGGAGGCCCTGGAGATGTTCCTGCGCCTGGAACGGCCGGCCCCGCCCGGCGCACCCGCGGAAGGCGACGGCTACGAGACGATCGGGCAGTTCTACGACGCGATCGGGCAGGGACTTCGTCACCTGTGCGAGCGGCTCGGCGAGCGGGAGGTCTTCTGCGGCGATCCCGCCCGCCAGGTGAACGGCGCCCACTTCCGGCACACCGCGGGGTCGCTGTTCGCGGTGGAGGACCTGGAGTCGGCGGTGGGGGCGCTGGACGAGATCGTCGAGCAGGGCGAGGGCACGGCCCGGGGCGAGGTCTGGGACGGCGACCAGGACGTGTTCCATCCCGACAGGGACGAGGTCGCCCACTATTACCGCTTCCGGGAGCTCCAGCTCGGCCGGCGCTACCGGCGCGGTGACACCCCGCAGTCGGGGCCGACAGGCGAGCCGATCTCGGTGGACTTCGCCGCCGTGCACCCGATGCGGCCCAACCCGCGGCTGTCCGATCACGTCCCTGGCAGCCCTGTCCGTACCGCGCAGGACGAGTTCAACCGCATCTACTGCACGCTGTTGAACCAGCTGGAGCTCGCCTTCAACGGCGAACCGAAACTGCTCGGGGCCGCCGTCGGCACGATGTACGCGCTCAAGGCCCAGGCCGACGCCCTGCTGCCGGTGCCCGACGCGGACGGCACCACGGCCGGCCCCACGTTCGAATACGTGCCTCCGGAGTCGCGCTCGTGAGCGTTCAGCGCGGTCAGATCTCGGCGAGCGCGGTCCTCAGCTCGGCGCCCCCTGATGCCGAGCTTCGCGACGACCTTGCGCAGGTGGTATCCGGCGGTGCGGGCGCGTGAACAACCGCGCGCCTCGGCGTGCGGGCGGGAGCGAGGTCTTGCCGACGCCGGCCTCTCCGGCGACGACCAGCGCGCGGCTGTGACCGGCACGGGCACGATCCACCGGCGCGTCCAGCTCCGCCAGCCCGTGATGACGTCCCCGCAGTGGCGCGGTTTCGGTCACGGCGTCACCTTCGCGGGAATCTACCGATGCATGCCGTCCTCGGCGGCGAAATCGTATCTTGAGACATCGGCAGTGCGCGTGTGATGACCTCGGGCACCGCGGAAAGGCGGGAACCGGAACCGTTCCCGCCTTTCCGCGCTTCAACGCGCGGTGGTGAACAGGAACGCGCAGTCCTGTACGGCCTCCACGCGATGGCGGCGTTGGGGCATGACGAGCAGATCGCCGGGCAGCCCGTCCCACGAGTCGGGCCCGGCGACAAGCCGCACCCGTCCGTGCAGCACGTGCACCGTGACCTCGCCGGGATGCTCGTGTTCGTGGATGTGCTCGCCCTGCCGCAACGCCATCACGGTCTGCCGCAGCGAACGGTCGTGCCCGCCGTGGACGGTGGTGGCGCTGCGACCGTTGTCCGTCGTACGGGCGCGTGTGAGCAGGTCACGGACGAGCGCGGTCAGCGCGACCTTGGTCATGACCGCGGCGCCCGACGATCCCGCCGCTCTTCCAGCTCCTCCGGGCTGACCACGGTCAGCATCGGCTGCCCGGGCGCGCAGAACATCGTCACCACGAACGCCGACTCCTCGTCGGCGAGGTGGTTGCCGTCCTGGTAGTGGATCACGTCCCCACCCGGCTCCCAGAACGTCTCACCGGCCCGGACGACCCGCGCGGGCTCGCCTTCGAGCTCGAAGTCGACGGCCCCCTTGATCACGAACCCGAACGCGGGCCCGGAGTGCCGGTGGGGCGGCGCGCCGGGGCTGTTCGGCGGCAGCGTGACCAGGATCGTCATCGCCTCGGCCCCCTCGGGCGCAGGAGGCGCTCCGGGCACGGTGCCGACGACGTCGATCTTCGGGGCCGGCCCGCTCTTGTCGGGGTTCTCGAGGTGGTGCGCGTGAGCGTGATCGGTGCTCATCGGTGTCCTTCACGAAACGGTGACCGGCTCCACCCGGTCGTGCACCAGCTCAGACAAGACAGCGCCCCGATACGTGACAACACCCCCGGACACCGCGCCGGGCGGACATTCAGCGGGAGCCTCATCGGCGCAGCTCAAGGCCGTAGCGCGACTTCGCCGCAGAGCAACCACGATGTGCGGCCACCTCCTGGCGGAACGCGCGGGGGGCAGCAGGGCTGGTGCGAGGGCCAGGAAGCAGCCGGCCGACACCGCCACCGTGTGGAGGAACGCCCGCATCAGGGGATCTCGGCTTTCACCTGTCAGGCACTCCTCCCGCACTGTTTGCCGCCGCCGGTGGTCACCCCCTCTGACAGGACAGCGCGGCGAGCTGTGACAGGAACGAGGGGACCCACAGATGACGCCCGTGGCTAGCGCCAGGTCGCGGATTCCGGGTCGATGCCGTGGGCCGCGGCGTTCGCGCAGATCACATCGCGCAGCCAGAGGGCCAGGCCCGGCGTGATCGCGTCGTAGTGGCCCGCGAACCGGGAGTCGGCGGCGAACATCCGCCCGATGCAGGCGTGCATCGAATGCGAGCAGTCGAAATAGGTCGACATCAACGCGCGATGCCGCTCCGCGAGGGCGTTCGCGCCGGCCGATCCGGGCGTGACGCCGGCGTGCTTCGCGGCCGCGAAGTCGGCGTTCAGTGCGTCGGTCTCGGCCGCGACCTTCTTCCAGTCCTCCGGTGTCATCACACCGGCCCGCTCGACGTACTGGGTCCACTGGGCGCTGTCGCCCCAGCGGTCCTCGGCCTCGTCGGTCCAGGCGGGCTGCCAGTCGTCACCGAAGATCTCGACCTGCTCCTCCGGGGTCAGCCGCATGCCGGTGCTCGACGCTCCCAGCATGCGGTCGACCGCGCCGACCATCTTCCGCAGGCGGGAGATGCGCTCGACGAGCAGCGCACGCTGCCGGCGCAGGTGGTCGCGGGTGCCGGCGCCCGGCTCGTCGAGGATCCGGCCGATCTCGGCGAGCGGGAACCCGAGCTCCCGGTAGACGAGGACGCGGTGGATCCGTGCGACGTCGTCGCCCGAGTACACCCGATATCCCGCCCAGGTGCGCCCGCTCGGCCGGACGAGACCGATCGCGTCCCAGTGGTGGAGGGTCTTCACGCTGACCCCGACGAGCGCGGCCGCCCGGCCGACGGTGAGTTCGCCGGCCCCGGCCGGCCCGCCGGCGGCCGGTTCCCCTTCGCGGGCGCCGGTTGTCACCGGTCCAGTATCGCCGACCCCGCCCAAGGCCCGGCGACCGTACGGAGTGATCAGTCGCCTGGGATCTCGATGCCAACCGCCCGCAGCTCGTCCGCTCGGGCACTGTGCGGATCGAGCGGCTGAGCGGCCGTCATCACGACCCGGGCGTTCTCCGGCGTGACGACCGTCAGCTCGATGGAGTTCCACGGCATCTCCCTCGGGCCGCTGGTGCATCCCGGCACGAGTTCTTCGCAGCGTGCGGCGATCTGGTCGAGCTGGCCGAGGACGCAGGCGAAGCTGACGCTCATCGCCGGGACCTCGCCCACGCGTTCCGCCGGTACGAGCAGGACATCCTGGAAGGCCCAGCGTCGCAGGTGGATCAGTCGGTCCGGTATGGAGAACAGGTCGACGAAGCCGAGCCCGCGGGTCCAGAAATCCTCCGACGCCGCGAGGTCGTGGGTGGGAATGGTGACGAACATCGGCATGCCGTAGTAGTCGCGGTAGACGTCGGGTGCGGCCGCGTCGAGCGCGGGCGTGGGAACGGGGCTGATGTACTCGCTCATGCCCTGATCGTCGAGCCTCCTGTCGCGTCAGGGTCAAGGCCGGGGACCGGCGACGACGCCCGTCGTTCCGGACGTGGGCGCGTTCCCGCTTCCTGGAACGCGCCCGGTCATGCCGTGGACGTCAGGCCACGTTCACCGTGGCCGAGCTCTGCCGCTTGCCGGACGTGCCGGCGAACGCGGCCTTCCAGGTGCCCGCGCCCCACTTGTCCACCTTCACGCTGTACTGCCCGCGTGACCCCGTACGTGCCGAGGCGACGTACGTGTAGCGGGCGGATCCGGCCTTGCGGAAGTAGACGGCGACGGTCTGGGCGGCCAGGCCCGAGCGGCCGGAGGTCAGCGAACCCGAGAGCGTCAACTGCTTGGCGGCCCGCGCGCGCCGGGACCGATTCGCCGTCTCACCCGTGAGGGCGGTGATGGTCAGCGAAGTGGCCGCGGACCGGGAGCCCTTCTCGCCGTCGTCGCGCTTCGGAGCCCGCGTGGGGGCCTGCTTCGAGGCCTGCTTCGAGGCCTGCGTGGTGTCCTGCTTCGGGATCGTGGTGGGCGCGGGTCGCGGAGCGCCCGGCGCGCCGGGCGCCGCGAACGCCGACGCCGTCGGGACGAGCACGCAGGCGCCGACGGTGGCGGTCAGCAGTCCGGCGGCCACTTTTGCACGCATTGTTTCCTCCTCGGGATAACCACCGGCGCGGTTTCGATGAACAGAGAGAATGTCCGCACCGGATTTCGCCGTCACCGGAGAACGTAGCGGCATTTCTCGCGGCCGAGACGATCCTTGGATATTCGAACAGCCACGGCGAACCGCTTATGCGATTCACATGGTGCCAGCTCAGAGCGGCCGTTCGGACTCGGATCGCCCCAGCAGGGCAGGTCTTTCAATCCGACGAAGTCTCATGCGATGTTCAGCCCGCATGAGAATCCGATGAGACGCGGATACAGCCCTTTCATCGTCTTCTCAGACACCGCACCAAACGACCGGCCCCGAAAACAGTGGTGACCGACGGCACCGCCACCGGCGGCTCCCCGCCGGCCCGCGTAGGCGCGCGTTCAGCGGCCTCGCACCGGTCGGCTCGGCGGCCGCTGTTCGTCGATGGCGCCGTAGCCGGCCGCGCGGAACAGGAAGGAGGCCCAGGAACGGTAGGGCCGCCACGCCTCGGCGACCTTCCGGTACGCGGCGGGCGGGGCGTCCTCCGGCAGGCCGTACGCCGCGCGCAGAATCGAGAACAGGCGGGGCTCGTCACCGGGGAACGCGTCCGGCGCGCCCGCGCCACGGATCAGGATCAGGCCCGCGGAGAACGGCCCCACGCCGGGCAGGGCACGTAACTCGGCCAGCGCCTCCCGGGGGTCGAGCGCGCGCAGGTGCTCGGTGGTGAGCACGCCGTCGAGCGCCGAGCGGGCCAGCCCGCGCAGCCACTCCTCCTTCTGCGCGGGCACGCCGAGGCCGCCGGCATCCAGCAGCGTCATCGGCGGAGGGAAGGCGGCGTACGTCTCCCCGTCCACGACGACCTCCGCGCCGTACCTCTCGGCGATGCGCTGCTTGATCCGGGCGGCGGCGAGCATCGACGAGCGTTGCACGATGACCGCCCAGCAGGCCGCCTCCCAGGGGCTCCAGAAGCACAGCGGCCGCAGGCCGGGGCTTTTGCGCTGCAGGTCGCCGAGCACCGGGTCGGCCTCGCCGGCCTTCGCGAATCCGGAGCCGTCCACGTCGAGCGAGAGGATGCGCGCCACCTCGTCGCGGATCCCCGGCCCGGCGGCCCGTGTCGTGGCCACGGCGACCCCGTCCGGGGCGGCCGTCACGGTCACGCCGATCGGCAGCCAGTCGGACTCCGCGCAGTAGGCGAAGCGCAGCGCCCGCCCGTCGGAGGGCAGCGCGCTGGTCGCCGGCCAGTCCTCCACGAAGCGCAACGTGGCGGCGAAGTCGAACGGGCCCTGCGCCGTGAGCGTGAAACCGTGCCTGGTCATGGCCCTCATCGTACGAGGCAGGACAGACAGACGATCTTGCCTGCCGGCGTGACCGCCGTCCTCCGGCCGGACCGGCACCGCGATAGCGAGGACACCGGCAAGAACCGGAAGGTACGCTCTGATCATGGAGATGGTCGCGTGCGCACTGATCCTCTTCGCCCTGCTCGAACGTCTGTGGAGGTGGGCGGCCAAGGTCCGCGACTCCGGCCGGTCGATCTCGGCCGTCGGATTCGACGAGTTCACGGCGGCGTTCCTGGCCAGCAAGCGGGTGCAGCTGGAGCAGCGCCAGAGCGAGTCGATGCTCCGCGACGACGAGACGGACGGCGCACCGCCCGCCAACCGCATCGACCCGGTCCGCAACACGATCACGATCGTCGTCCCGGACAAGAGGTGAGGCGCTCTCCGGCCTGAGACCTCAGCCGGAGAACCCCAGCCGGCCCGGGTGGCCGGGGCCTCACGAGACCCCCTTCCGATAGTTTTCGGAAGGGGACTTTCATTTTTCACTGTTGCCTTCCTGCCCCTGTTCCCTATTCTTCCGTTGCATGGGATTTCCGGAGTGACCCAAAACCGGACGAACTGGCATTTTTATGCCGATCACGGGGCGGGCATCGCATCGAAACTTTTCGGTGACGCGGAGGGACAGGAGGCCGGATCACCCTGCCCGACCTGCTCGGGCACCCGGGCGCGGAAACGCCGATGAACCAGGAAAAACGGACATGACGCACCGCCAGGAAGACGTCCCGGCCTCGTTCGCCCAGCAGGGCCTGTGGATCGGCGAGCGCATGGGCGCCGGTCCGGCGTACCACCTGCCGCTCGCGCTGTGGCTCGACGGCGACCTCGACGTGAACGCCCTGCTCGCCGCGTGCGGCGACGTGATCGTCCGGCATCCGGTGCTGTCCACCACCGTGCGGGAGAGCGGCGACCGTCTCCGGCTGGTCCCGGCGGCGGAGCCGTCCGTGACCCTCGCCGATCCGCCCGGCCACTCCCCCGGCCACCCCGTCGGCCGCTCCTCCGGTTACTCCTCCGCCGGCCTCGACCGGCTGATCCGGGACGAGACCGCCCGCGCCTTCGACCTGGACAGAGGGCCGCTGGCCAGGTTCACCGTCGCCCCCGCGGGGCCGGGGCGGCACCTGCTGCTGTTCGTCGCCCACCACCTGGTCTTCGACGGCGTCTCCAAGGACATCCTCGTACGCGACCTCGCCCGCTTCTACGCCGGGCGGACCGGAGGCGGGCCCCGGGAACCGGTGCGGCCGCTGTCGTTCGCGGAGGCGGCGCGCGCCGAGCACGAGCGGATCATCGCCGCTCTGCCCGCCGCCCGGGAGTTCTGGGCGGAGCGGCGGACGGATCTCGGCAAGCAGGTCCTGCCCGGCGCGCGGCGCACCAACCGGCGGTACGGCCCGGGTGAACAGATCGACGCCGGCGTCGACCACGGGCTGGGCTGGGATGCCGCCAGGGTGGCGCGGGCGGCCGGGACGACCACGTTCGAGGCGCTGCTCGCCGCCGTGCACGCGCTGCTGTTCCGGTACGGCGTGCGGACCCCCGCGGTGGCGATCGGCGTGACGACGCGCGGACCGGGAACCCGCGACCACATCGGCCCGTTCGTCAACGAACTCCCCGTGGCGTCCCGACCGGCGCCCGAACTTCCGTTCCGCGAGTTCGTACGGGCCGTCCGGGCCGAGCTGCGCGAGCTGTACCGGTTCCGGGAGGTGCCCTTCACCCAGGCACGGGGCCTGCCGCCCGCGACTCCGGTGTCGATCAGCTACCGCAGGCGGGAGGACGACCCGGTCGTCCCCGGCCTGCGGCTCACCGTCGACCGGATGATGTTCGGCGGCGGCGTGCGCAACGCGCTGCACCTACAACTGGTCGAGGGCCCGGCAGGGCCGGCGATGTGCGTCAGGTTCGACCCTGCGGCGATCGACCGGGACGGCGCCGCCCGGTTCGCCGACGGCCTGCGCACCCTGCTGCGGCACGCCGCCGCCGAGCCCGGCGTACGCCTCGCCGACCTCGACGTCATGCCCCCGGCCGAGCGGCGGCGCGTGCTCGTCGAGTGGAACGACACCGCGGCCGCGTACCCCGCGGAGGCGACGCTGCCCGGCCTTTTCGCCGAGCAGGTACGGCAGCGCCCGGACACCGTCGCCGTGACGTTCGAGGGCCGCTCGCTCACCTTCGCGGAGCTGGACGCGGCGGCCGGGCGGCTCGCGGGCCGGCTGCGCGGGGCCGGCGTCCGGCGTGGTGACCTGGTCGCCGTCCGTCTGCGCGGATCGGACACGCTGCTCGCCGCCCTGCTCGCCGTGCATCGGGCCGGGGCCGCCTGCCTGCCGCTCGACCCGGACCACCCGGAGGAGCGGCTCGCCGTCATCGTGGCCGACGCCGCACCCCGGCTGCTGCTGACGGAGACCGCCCCGCCCGAGGGCCTGCCGGGGCCGGTGCTGCTGGTGGACACCCCCGATCCCGAGCCCATGCCGTCCGAACCGGTGGAGCCGCCCGCTCCGGGCGAGGTCGCGTACGTGGTCTACAGCTCGGGGCCCACCGGCCGTCTCGAGGGGGTCGAGGTCGAGCACCGCACCCTGGCCACCCTGCTGCTCGGCATGCGCGACCGGCTCGGCGCCGGTCCCGGCGACACCTGGCTCGCCTTGACCTCGCCGGCGTCCGGCATCGGTGCCCTGGAGCTCTGCCTGCCCCTGGTCACGGGCGGCCGGGTCGTCGTCGCCCCGCACGGCGCCGTACGACGGCCCGAGACGCTGGCCCGGCTCGCCGCCGAGCAGGGGGTCACGCACGTGCGGGCCACCCCGTCGGTATGGCGGCTGCTGTTGCCGGGCGGCATCACCGGGGCGACCGCTCTGACGGGAGGCGAGGCCCTCCCGCCCATGCTCGCGGCCGAGCTGCGCGCCCGCTTCGACCGCGTCGTCAGCGTGTACGGCCCGGCCGAGACGACCGTCTTGAGCACCTTGGGCGACGTGAGCGATGCGGACGACACGGTCACGATCGGCCGTCCCCTCCCGAACACGAAGGTCTACCTGCTCGACGCGGCGATGCGGCCGGTGCCGGTGGGCGCCGCGGGCGAGCTGTGCGTCGGCGGAGCCGGAGTGGCGCGCGGTTACCGGGGCAGGCCGGACCGCACGGCCGAGCGCTTCGTCCCCGACCCGTACGGCCCGCCGGGGTCCCGGCTGCACCGCACGGGCGACCTGGCCCGCCACCGTCCCGACGGCGAGATCGAGCTCCTCGGCCCGCTTCCACCGGAAGACGCCGGAGGCCGACGACCCGATCGGCCTCCAGGCCCTGCGCAGAACCACCCCCAGCACGACGACGGAGGCGATGACGTGATCGAGACACCTCAGCAGGTGGTCGTCAACGGCGAGGAACAGTACTCGCTGTGGCCGGCCGACCGGCGTCCCCCGGACGGCTGGCGGGCGGCCGGATCCACCGGCACGCGGCAGGAGTGCCTGGACCACATCGAGGCGGTCTGGACGGACATGCGGCCTCGCAGTGTCCGGCTGCGCCAGGGCGGGCTCGTACGGGAGGAGGGTGCGGCGTGACGGCCGAGGAGTACACGCGCCGGCTGGCGCAGTTGATCTCAGAGGTGTCGGACGACGAGATCACCGTCGAGGAGGTGCTCGCCGCCGGTCACTCGCTGTCGGCGCTCGGCCTCACCTCGCTCGCGCGGATCCGGCTCATCGACGCGATCGAGGACGCCTTCGGCGTCGAGATGGACCTGAGCGACGAGCCGGCCTCCTTCGAGGACGTCGGCACGCTGTCCGCCTTGGTGGCCCGTGCCACCAGGGTGTCCGCCCTGGTGGCCCGGGCCACGCCCGTTCGAGGGACGACGCGCGCATGGTGACGGTGGCGTTCAGCGGCACGCGGGACGGTGAGGCGCCCCTGACCTGGGGGCAGCGGCTGATCTGGCGGGCGGTTCACCTGATGGGCGACAGCCAGACGTTCCTGAGCTGTCCGTGGGTGCTCCCGGTGTACGGCAGACGTGACCTCGGCAGCGTCATGGACGCGCTGCGCGTGCTGCTCGAACGCCACGAGAGCCTGCGTACGACCTTCGCCCTCACCCCGGAGGGGCCGGTGCAGCGGGTCGCACGGGGTGGCGAGCTGACCGTGGACGTGGTGGAGGCGGGGCAGGACCGGGCGCTGCGGGTCGCCGAGCGGGTCGCGGGCGAGCTGGGCCGGACGGCCTTCGCCCACGAACGGGACCTGCCGCTGCGCTGCGCCCTCGTCGTCAAGGGCGGCCGCCCGATGGCACTGGCGATCGCCTTCTCCCACCTGGCGGTGGACTTCCAGGCACTGAACACACTCTCGGAGGAGTGGAAGGTCCTGCTGCGCGGTGAGAAACTGCCGCCCGTCGATTGGCAGCCGATGGACCAGGCGGCCGCGGAGCGCGAGGAGCCCTACCCCGCCCGCTCGGCCAAGTCCGTCCGGTTCTGGCACTCGGTGCTGGCGGACGGGCCGCTCGACGTGTTCGACCATCCGCCGCGCGAGGCGGACGACCCGCGGTTCATCGAGGTCGGCATGGAGTCGACGGCGCTCGCCGCCGCGGCGCAACGCTTGGCGGAGCGCTGGACGATGAGCACGACCAGCGTGCTGCTCGCCGCGTGCGCCACCGTGCTGGCCACGGTGAGCGGCCGCCCGCGCGCGGTCATGCAGCTCGTGCACAGCAACCGCCGCGACGCGCGCGCCCGCGCGATGGTCGGCACCGTGGAACAGGACGGCCTGTTCGTGCTCGACCTGCCCGCCACGGACTTCGCGGCCGCCTGCCGGGCGGCGCACCGCGGGGCGCTGCGGGCGTACCGCAACGCGCACTACGACCCGTTCGAGATGCAGGCCATGCGGGAGGAGATCGGCCGTCGCCGCGGCCGGGAGCCGGACCTCGACGCGTTCTTCAACGACAGGCGGACCGTCGGCACCTGGCCGGGCCTTCCTCCCGTCGGCACCGACGAGGAGGTGGCCCGCCTCACCGAGAAGACTCGGACGTACGTCACGAACGCCTGGCCCGGCGTCCGGTTCAAGGCGTTCTTCACGGTCGTCTCGGCCCCCGACACCGGGAAGCTCAGCCTCATCGTCGACACCGCCTACCTGCCCAGGGACACCGCGGAGGCCATGCTGCGCGGGGTCGAGGCCCTGCTGGTCCGCGCGCTCACCGATGACGTCCCGATGGCCGCCGTCCCCCGGATCTGCGGCATCGGCGCGTTCCATGCCTCATGATCGCTGCACGGCCAGGCGCAGGCCGAAGCCGATGACGACGAGACCGGTGAGCCGGTCGAGGACGCGTTCGACCGGCGGCCTGCGCAGCCAGCCGCGCATCATGCCGGTGAACCCGATGAGCAGGGCGCTCCACACCAGCCCCTCGCACACGTGGACGCCCGCCAGCAGGACGCCCATGACCGCGTGCGGCACGCCTTCGGGCATGAACTGCGGAAGCATGGCGACGTAGAAGGCTGACCGCTGCCGCGCCGGAAGCGCCCTCCACGCCCGGCTGCCGAGACGGGCCACTTCCCACTATCCCGGGCGCAGACTGTTAGCCGCGCTAAACGTGCCTTGAGATATCGGGCGTTGTCGGGCCCGAGCGTCAACTGCCAGCGTGTCAGGAGGCGGTGAGCAGGCGATGCCGGCGCTGACGGCGATGCTCCTCGACGCGGTGCCCGCGGACCGGGCGGGCACCGCCTCCGCCGTGCTCAACACCGCCCGCCAGGTCGGCGGAGCGATCGCGGTGGCGGTCTCCGGGGCGCTGCTGGCGGGGGCGGACACGTTCCTGTCCGGAATGCGGTGGAGCATGCTGCTCGCGGCGGCCGGGCTCGTCCTGACGGCGGGGTCGACGCTGACCCTGCCGCGGGGCGGGCACCGGGACACCGAGACGTGAGCCCCGCCGCGGGCCACCCTCCGTGACCGCCGCCATGGCCGAGGATCGTTCCCGTTATGCGGACCTCCCAGCCGGGGTCCATCTCCACGAGTGGCGCGAACTCGAGAAGGATGTCCACGAAGGCCTGGAGCTTGGCGGGCTCACTGCCCTTCAGCCACATCGGCGCATAGCCGACGGGCGCTGCGTCGTCGATCGGGACATACGTGACGTCCGGCCGGGCATGGTAATCGACCACCCTCACACCGACCGGAGTGCCCCCCTTCGCCTGCCCCGATCAGCGACAGCATCTCCTCCCAGCCGAAGGCGGCCGGGCCTTGGGGGACGGATCGGCCACCGGGTGTCCGGCGTGGATAGTGGGCATCGAGGAAGACCTGGGAGGCGTCGGCGGGCGTGATCAGTGGCAGGAGGGCGAGATCCTCCAGCGAGACCGTTTCCCGAGCCGCGAGCCGGTGGGAGGCGGGCACCACGAGGGCGCGCCTTTCGGTGAAGAGGACGGGCCCGGCGATGATGTCGGGCCCGTCGGTGGGAAGCTCTTTGACCACGACGTCGATTTCGTTCCTCCGCAACGCCTCGAAGGCGGCGGCGAACGTCACTCGGTGAATCTCGACGGTGCACTGGGGATGGCGGGCCTGGACCTCCTCGGCCGCCCGCATGACGAGGTCGCCGCACCACGGGGAGGAGAAACCGACGCGCAGCACACCGCTGAGGCCCTGAAACGCCGCCGAAGCGTTGGCGATGGCGCGTCGCACCTGCTGATACGCGGGGAGCAGTTCGGCGTAGAGCTGTCGTCCGACCGGGGTGAGGGCCACGTGGCGGTTGCTGCGTCCGAACAACGCGCCACCGAAGCGGCGTTCCAGCTTCTTGATCGTCTGACTGACCCGGCCCGGCGAGATGAGGAGACGTTCGGCGGTGCGCGTGAAGTGGAGTTCTTCGGCCAGGGGCAGGAACGTCTCGATCTCGTGTAGAACGGTGATGGCGCGGACGACTGCGGACATCGAGCCCGGTGGGAGCATGCTCACACCGGCGACAGAACCAGGACCGCGTGGTCGGAGGCCACGCTCGCGAGCCGCAGGCGGATGTCGCCGATCCTGCCGGGCCGTCCCAGGGCCAGTGCCAGCTCGCCCACCGTCCGGCAGCGGCCGTTGACGCAGTCCTGGCTGACGCCGGTGTTCATGCCCTCGACGTGGAAGGCGCCCCCGCCCGCTTCGAAGCGCAGCCGCAGCTCGCCCCGGTCGAGCGAGACGATCGTGATCGCGTCGAGGCCGGTCTTCCGGCCGAGCCGCAACCGGTCCCCCGGTCGGACCGCCACCTCGCAGCCGCCGTTAAGGCACGCCTCCGGGTGGTCCGCGGCCGAGACGACCGACGGGCTGGGCGAGGGCGACGCGGGGGCCGTGGATGCGGGGGCCGTGGATGCGGGGATCGAGGTGGACACCGGGCCGCCCGTGGCCGCGGTCCTCGGCCGCATCTGCGGCTCCGGGGCCCCGCACGCCGTGAGCAGCACGGTCACCGGTACGGCGACGAGACCGGCCCGGCCGATCAAGCGGGACGCGTACGGTCCTCGACGCATGACTCTCCCCCGGGACCACGACGGCTGCACCGGTTCACGGCACCGGCGGCCGGAGCGGCCAGGCCCCCGCCGCTCGACTCGTTCGAGCCTTCCCCGGCCCCGGCGGCCCCAACCCGATGAACGGGGGTCACAGGAGAAGGGCGCCGGTGATCTGATGGGCGGTCCTGCGCACGGCCCCGCTCAGGCGCGGCAGCGCCGCGGCCCCCACCGGCGCGGCGACCGCGACGGCCATGCACGCCCCGCCGTCCGGGCCGAAGACCGGCGCGGCGGCGCAACACACCCCCTCGGCGAACTCCTCCCGCGCGTACGCGACGCCCTCGACGCGGATGGCGGCGAGTTCGCGTTCCAGCGCGGCCGGCGCGGTCACCGTACGGCCGGTCATCCGCCGCAGGGCCGGGGAGGCGAGGAACGCGGCGCGCAGACCGGCGTCGTAGGCGAGCAGCACCTTCCCGGTGGCCGTGCAGTGCAGCGGCGCCCGGTCCACGCCGTCCGACGGCGACCTGACCCGGTTGTGCCCGTACAACCGCTCGACGTACGCGACCTCGAACCCGTCCGCCACGGCCAGGTTGACCGTCTGCCGGGTGGCCTCGTACAGCTGGAGCAGGTGCGGCAGGACCGCCCTGCGGGAGCCGGGGAGCCGGCGGCCCTGGACCACCCAGCCGCGTGGCGCCACGAGGTCGGCGAGGCGCCCGCCGACCGTGTAGTCGCCGCCCGTGCGGGTGACCAGGCCCCGCCGCTGCAGGGTCCCCAGCAGGCGGTGGGTGGTGGTCTTGGAGAATCCGGTGGACCGGTGCACCTGAGTGAGGTTCATCGGCCTCATGCCCGCGGCCAGGCACAGGAGGATCTCTATCCCGCGTTCCAGGCTGCCCAGGGCGGAGGCCGCCGCGGAGGCCGCCTCCGCCCGGCGAGCGCGATCCACCTCCGCCCGGCGGGCACGATCCACTTCCGCCCGGCGGACACGATCCAACGGTACGAACACCCTCACCCCGCGACGCTCGCGAACCAGATGCTGACCGGCCAGCGGTCACCCTAGCCGCGCCTTACCGCGAGTGAGGGGCGAACGGCGGGATGGGTCCACGGCTCCTCAGCCCTGCGCCCCCTCAGCCCTGTGGTGCGTGGCCTGATGTCGCCGGCCCGACCTGCCGGCCCACCCCTTCGCACTCCGCGACCGCCAGCACGGGAGCCGGCAGACCGGGGAACCGGGTCTCCAGGTCGTCCCGGCGCAGCACTGGATTCTCCATCTCGCCGATCCCATCGCGACCTGGCTCACCGGCCAGGTCCTCACCCTCGACGGCGGTCTGGAGCTCACCTGACCGCAACGCCGGCCGGGAGCTTCATCGAGCCCCCGGCCGGCGCCGGGCCTCAGTTCACCTCGACGCTCTCCAACACGCCGAGGGCGTCGGGGACCAGGACGGCCGCCGAGTAGTAGGTGGTGACCAGGTAGGAGATGATCGCCTTGTCGTCGACGCTCATGAAGCGCACCGACAGGCCGGGCTCGTACTCGTCCGCCAGCCCGGTGCGGCGCAGGCCGACGACGCCCTGTTTCTCGGCGCCGGTACGCATCACCAGGATCGAGCTGAGACCGTCTCCCGTGATCGGGATCTTGTCGCAGGGCAGGATCGGCACGCCCCGCCACGCCATGACCGTCGCGCCGTTCACCTCGGTGACGTCCGGATACAGCTTGCGTCTGGTGCACTGCCGCCCGAAGGCGGCGATGGCGCGGGGATGCGCGAGGAAGTAGTGCGAGCTGCGCCGGCGGGCGAGCAGCTCGTCGAGGTCGTCGGGGGTGGGCGGGCCCGACCGGGTGTGGAGGCGCTGCTTGAGGTCGGCGTTGTGCAACAGCCCGAAGTCGCGGTTGTTGACCAGCTCGTGCTCCTGACGCTCCCGCAACGCCTCGATCGTCAGCCGCAACTGCTGCTCGGTCTGGTTCATCGGCTCGTTGTACAGATCGGCCACCCGCGAATGCACCCGCAAAATCGTCTGCGCCACACTCAGCTCGTACTCACGCGGCCCCAGCTCGTAGTCCACGAACGTCCCCGGCAGCGTCGCCTCACCCTCATGCCCCGCCGCCAACGCGATCTCCGCCTCGCCGTACCGGTTCACCGGCCGCACCGTGGGGGGACGGTCGAGATGCTCGCGCAGGCCGCCGGCGAGCGCGGTCAGGTTGTCCAGCGCCGGCCGGTCGAGGACGAGGACGATGCAGGAGGTGATGGCCTTGGCGGGCGCCGCCCCCGGACCGGTCAAGTCCCCCAGGTGGTCTCCGTCGGCCAGGACCTGGAGCAGGGCCTCGCCGCCGTACGCGCCGGCGCCGACGCGTGCGATCTTGCCGTGGGCGACGAGCACCACCTGGCCCGGCGGCACCGGCTCGCCCGGGCGCAGGTCGTGCTGGACGAACCGGTCCGCCAGCGCCCCGAGGCTGTCCAGGTCGCCGTAGCCGTGCAGGGACGGCAACTCGCACAGCTCGGCCGGGATGACCCGGACTCTCGCCCCGGTGGAGACGAAGCTCACCCGCCCGTCCCCCACCGTGCAGGTGAGCCGGCGGTTGACCCGGTAGACGCCGCCCTGGACCTCCGTCCACGGGAGCACCCGCAGCAGGTGCCGCGGGGTGATCTCCCGCATCTGCGGCGGCGTCTTGGTGGTGGTCGCCAGATTCCGCGCGGCGGCCGTGCTCAGGGTCAGGCGCGACGCGCCCGGAAGCTCGCGCGACGCGGTCATGGCGCCCCCACCGGAAGCGGATGAGCCGGTGCCGCGAGAGCGGACGGCGCCACACTAGACGGTGCCACATCGAACGGCGGCAGAGCGGGCGCCGTCACGGACGACGCCGTGGACGACGCCGTGGACACCGGCGACCCGTGGGCCGCCGGCGGCGCCAGGGAGAGGATGCGTGCGGTGGCCGTGCCGAGGCCCGTCGGTCCCTGGGACCACCGGGCCGCCGGACCCCTGCGCAGCTCCTCCTCGAAGTAGCGCCGGGACCGCTGGTGCCAGCGCAGGATCGCCGCCATCCAGTTGCGCAGGTCGGACACGTATCCCCCGACCGACTCCCGCACGCCCTCCCCCGCCTCGATGCGATCGAGCAGGGCGGGCAGGTCGACGGTGGTGATGTGCTCGAACTGCCTCATCCTGCTGGTCATGAGCCCGTCCACCACGGTCGCCGCCTCGTCGGGCGCGCAGTCGAGGAAGGTGCCCAGCACCACGACGGCGTTGTGCAGCTCCCCCTCGAACTGGATCTCCTTCCGGTAGGAGAACAGGTCGTTCAGCAGACACGCGTAGTCCTGCGCGGCGTCGGTCATGCCGAGGAACTCGCGGGTGCGGTGGATCTCCACGGGGATGACCCGGCCCGGCGTCAGCCTGGCCAGGCTCATCGTCATCTGCGAGCCGAACGTCCTGCGCCGCATCTCGAGGTAGTCGATCGGGTCGGGCACGCGGTGCTGGGCCTGGTTGGCCAGCTCCCACACCCAGCTGTCGATCATCTCCTCGACGGCGGTGCGGAAGGCCCGGCGGGATTCCTCCGGCAGCGGCCCCGCGGTGCGCGGCCACAGGTCGGCCAGCCCGCGTTCCAGCCCTGTCATCGGGGTCAGTCGCGGGACGAGGTCCAGCGGCATGAACTCCTTGAGCCGCCGGTTGCCGAGCTTCGCGCCGACCAGGTCGCGCGCCGCCCCGTAGACCCGGGGATAGTAGTCGTCGCCGTACGTCCCCCAGGCCAGCCAGTTGGTGGCCAGGATCAGTTCGCCGGCCGTGGCGTCCGGGTTGATGCCGGACGCGCACAGGGCGAGGTCGAAGCCGACGAGTAGCGATTCGCTCCACACGGCGGTCGCCGGGAGGCCGGGGACCCCGTCGAAGAAGCCCATGGCGGCACACCACTCGACGTCCGCCGCTCGCGCCGTGTCCAGGTGCGGGTTGTCGCGCACCTCGAACGGCATGTACGGCCGCGGCAGCCGCACCGCCGCCTCCGAGAAGGGCCGATGGGTGTGGTTGCGCAGGCCGCCCGCGCCCGTGAGGTGGGCGCGGGAGACGTTCATGCCCAGCGGTCCGGGGAGATCGCCGGATTTGGTGTAGCGGCTGGAGGCGGTGTGCCAGGCGTGCCCGCCCGCCTGCCAGTCCTGCAGTCCCTTGACGTAGCTCAGGACCGGGGCCTGTTCGGGCGGCAGGACCCCTTCGTCCGCGAACAGCGCCGGCAGCTCGGTCAGCGCGGTGTGCTCGAACTGGTGCAGCCGGGAGGTGAGCAGGTCATTGGTGATCTCCACGGCCCGCCCGGTGCCGCAGTCGAAGAAACGCTCGCAGACCAGGACGCAGTTGGACAGCTCACCCTCCTGCTGCACCTCCCGCTGGTAGGAGAACAGGTCGTTGCGCAGGTGCACGGCGTCGGCGAACGACTCCGTCAGCACCCGGATCGGCCGGGATTCGGCGAGCCTGGCCGGCAGCTCCGCGCCGGCCGCGTGCTCCACCAGCGCGGCCGACCACGGGGCGCCGCCGACCTTCCTGCGTTCCTCGATGTACTCGATCGGGTTGGAGACGGCCTCCCGCTCGATGTGGAACAGCTCCCACATCGACTCCTGCAGGAGGTCGCGGGTGACCCGGACGAACCGGCGCCGCCACGCCTCCGACATGGCGGGCACGGTCCTGGGCCACAGGTCGGCCAGGCCCCGCTCGACCGGGTTCGTCGGCTCGGGCGGGTCGTCCGTCATGAACGCGTCGAGCCGGTCCAGGTAGTCCTGGGCTCCGTCCAGGTCCCTGCCGCGTTTGAAGGTCTCCAGGAAGTGGTCGTCGAAGAAGAAGACCCACACGTACCAGTCCGTGACCAGGTCCAGCTCGGGGGCGGAGCAGTCGGGATGGGTGTAGGCGCACATCAGGCCGTAGTCCATGGCCTCGAGCGACTCCTCGGTCCAGATGTCCGGGTCGTCGAGCATGCCCATGTCCGCCGCCCACCCCCGCGTGTGCGCCCGGGCGGTCTCCACATGCGGGTTCAGCCGGGGCGGATAGGGGAGGTAGAAGTCCGGCAGCCGGTAGGAGGACATCACAGGACCTCGACGCTCTCCAGGATGCCGAGGGCGTCGGGGACCAGGACGGCCGCCGAGTAGTAGGTGGTGACCAGGTAGGAGATGATCGCCTTGTCGTCGATGCTCATGAAGCGCACCGACAGACCGGGCTCGTACTCGTCCACCAGTCCGGTGCGGCGCAGGCCGACGACGCCCTGGTCCTTCTCTCCCAGGCGCATCACCATGATCGAGCTGATGCCCTTGTCGTTCACCGGGATCTTGTTGCACGGCAGCATCGGCACCCCGCGCCAGGCCGGGGCCTTCTGGCCGTTGAACTCCACCGTCTGGGGGTAGATGCCCCGGGCGTTGCACTGACGGGCGAAGGCCGCGATCGCCTTGGGGTGGGCGAACATGACGCTCGGGTTCTTCCAGACAGTGGCGAGCAGCTCGTCGAGGTCGTCCGGGGTGGGCGGGCCCGACCGGGTGTGGAGGCGCTGCTTGAGGTCGGCGTTGTGCAACAGCCCGAAGTCGCGGTTGTTGACCAGCTCGTGCTCCTGACGCTCCCGCAACGCCTCGATCGTCAGCCGCAACTGCTGCTCGGTCTGGTTCATCGGCTCGTTGTACAGATCGGCCACCCGCGAATGCACCCGCAAAATCGTCTGCGCCACACTCAGCTCGTACTCACGCGGCCCCAGCTCGTAGTCCACGAACGTCCCCGGCAGCGTCGCCTCACCCTCATGCCCCGCCGCCAACGCGATCTCCGCCTCGCCGTACCGGTTCACCGGCCGGTCCGGGTTCTCGTGGTAGGCCTGCACGTGCTCACGCAGGCTGTCCGACAGGGCGAGCAGCCGCTCGAACTCCTCCCTGCCGAGGGTGAGCACGGTGCACGACGTCACGGCCTTGACCGTCCACTCCCATCGCGCGTCAGCGTTCACCAGCATCTGCTCGCCGACGTACTCGCCGTCGGCGAGCACCCCGAGCCGCGTCTCGTTGCCGTACGCGCCCTCGCCCAGCCTGTCGACCTTGCCGTGGGCCAGCAGCACGACCTCGTCCATCGGGGCGCCGGCCTGGGCGATGACCTGGCCGGCCTCGTACTCCCGCTGCGTGAACAGGTCCGCCATGGCGGCCAGCACGTCGGCGTCGCCGAAGCCGCGCAGCGCGGGAAGCTCGCACAACTCGGCGGAGATGACCCGTACGTCGGCCCCGGTCGAGACGAACGTCACCCGCCCGTCGGCCATCTGGTAGGTCAGCCGCCGGTTGACCCGGTAGGCGCCGCCCACCGCCTCGACCCAGGGCAGCACGCGCAGCAGATGGCGGGAGGTGATCTCCTGCATCTGCGGCGGCGTCTTGGTCGTCGTCGCCAGGTTGCGCGCGGCCCTGGTGCTGAGGCTGAGCCTGTTGTCGGTCGGCATGGTGTTTTCGGTCACAGCACATCACCCCATCTGTGATCGGCACGGCGGCCGGTTTTTCGGTGACTGGTCACGCTCGTCGCCGAGCGGCGGAGGGGAAGAAAAGGGTCGGGGTCGCGCCCGGACGGTCGGGATCGTGCCCGGGCGGTCAGGGCCGCGCCGGGTACTCCGCGGGCGCATACGGGCGGGCGTGGACCCGGCCGGAGTGGTTCCGGCCGGGTGGTCGTGAAAGAGGCGGCGCGGAAGAGGTGGGCGGACCGATCGCGCGCCTCACCGGACGCGGCGGGTGAGCCGCTCGGTGAGCACCGCGAGCGCCCGCGCCGCCTCCGGGGCGATCGCGCACTCGCCCAGCGCCTCGAGCGCCTGCCCGGCCCGCAGCGCGATGAGGTTCTCGACCTCACTGAGAGCGCCGGTGTCCACGATGATCTGCCGGAGCTCGGCGGCCCGCCGCTCGTCCAGACCGGGGGCGCCGTGCCAGGTTCGCAGCAGGTCCCGTTCCGGTCCCCGCGCCCGCGCGTACGCGTAGGCCATGAGCACGGTCCGCTTTCCCTCACGCAGGTCGTCGAGGACCGGCTTGCCGGTGACGGCGGGATCGCCGAAGACGCCGAGGACGTCGTCGCGCAGCTGGAACGCCTCCCCCAGCGGCAGACCGAACCGGGAGTACGCCTCCAGCAGGGCGGGCGGGGCCCCGGCGAGCGCGCCGCCGATCTGCAGCGGCCGCTCCACGGTGTAGCGGGCGGTCTTGTAGCGGATCACCGTCAATGCCTGGTCGACGTCCGCGTCCGCGCGCGTATGCGCCAGGATGTCGAGGTACTGACCGGTGACGACCTCCGTGCGCATGCGGTTGAACAGTTCACGCGCGGCCCGCCCGCGCCCGTCGCCGCCGACGGCGTCCGCGAGAAGTTCGTCCGCCCATGCCTGCGCGAGCACTCCGAGCAGGATGGCGGCGGACCGGCCGAAGGTCTCCGCGCCCGCCCATCGCGGGGCCCGGGCGAGCCCCCTGTGGATGGTCGGACGCCCACGGCGCAGCTCGCTGCCGTCCATGACGTCGTCGTGGATCAGCAGGCCGGCATGGTAGAGCTCCAGCGCCGCGCCGGTGGCGACGGCCCGATCCTCGTGCGGCTCCTGGCCGCCGGCGCCCCGCCAGCCCCAGTAGCACAGCAGCGGCCGGATGCGTTTGCCGCCCTCGACGACGAACTCCCGCAGCAGCCGGTAGCCCTCGGCGACGTCGGGATCGCCGACCGGTGGACGCTGCGCGTCGAGGAAACCGCCGAGCAGCTCGTCGACCCGTCTCCGTACCCGGCCGGTCATGCCGGTGATGGACGTGTCCACGATTCCCGCCGTCATGGTCGGTCTCCTCGCTCGGCGCGCCGGTATCCCTTGCGGAAAGTTACTTAATGAACACGCAAAGTAGAACCACTCGTTCCGATAATCGGAACTTCTCGCCGATCCGCGCGGCTCAGTTCGGTTCGGCCCGCCGCACCGGACCGCGTCCACGAGGGCCGGGACGCCGGAACACGGCGGAGGAAAAGGCGACGAGCAGGGCGATCGCGACGAGAAGTCCGCTCACCCACAACGGGCCGAGGACTCGGGCCCCCGTGCCGGGGGTGGCCGTCCCGAGGGTGGCCGCGGCGGCGAGCGGCCCGGCGGCGGCGCCGACGTTGAGCGCCGCGGTCGCGTACGAGCCGGCCATGGTCGGCGCCCCCGCCGCCTCGTAGAGGACCCGCGTGATCAGGGTGCCGCCCAGGGCGAACGACAGCGCGCCCTGGACGAACACCAGGAGGAGCAGAACAACCGGATTTCCGGCCAGAACGGCCAGCGCCGGCCAGCCGGCGAGCAGCAGCGGACCGCCGACGGTGAGAACCAGCCCGGGGTGCCGGTCGGACAGCCGTCCGGCGACGGTGACACCCGCGAACGCGCCCACACCGAAGAGCACCAGGACGACCGGGACCCACAGCGGATCCAGCCCTGCGGCGCCGGTCACGACGGGGGCGAGGAAGGTGAGGCTCGCGAAGGTCGCCGCGTTCACCAGTGCGCCGAGCAGCATGACCAGGATCAGGCGCCGGTTCCTGAGCTGGGCGAGTTCCGATCGCAGGACCCGCACGCCGGTCTCGCCCGCGGAACGCGCCGGGATTCCGCGGAGGATGCCGGCGGCCGCGGGCACGCAGAGGACGGCGACGGCCCAGAACGTGACCCGCCACCCGGACAGTGTGCCGAGGACCGCTCCTCCCGGGACCCCGGCGACGGTCGCCACCGTCGTTCCGGACAGCAGCACGGCGAGAGCCCGCCCCTTGCGGTTCGCGGGGACGAGCGTGGCGGCCGTCGTCATGGCCACCGCGAGGAACCCCGCGTTCGCGAGCGCGGCGACGATCCGGGTCGCGAACAGGACGGGGAAGCTCGATGTGGCCGCGCCCGCGATGTGGGCCGCCACGAAGACGAGGACGAAGCCGAGGAGGCTGGACCGGGGAGGCCGGGTGCGGGCGAGCGCGGCCATGAGCGGAGCACCGGCGATCATTCCGATCGCGAAGGCCGAGGTGAGCGTGCCCGCTGTTCCGACGGTCACGCCGAGGTCCGAGGCGATGTCCGGCAGGAGGCCGGCGAGCATGAACTCCGAGGTACCCATGGCGAAGACCGCCACGGCAAGCGAGTACAGAGGAAGAGGCATCGAGTGGCTCCGAGGCGATGAGAAGCACGAGAAGGGGACGTCTCGTCACCGCGGTCAGCACCCGGGAGCGCGCTCGTCCGGCCGCGGAGCGCGGCGGGACGACGAAGTCAGGGACTCAGTGGTTCAGGGGGCTGACGGCGTGACCGAAAGCCCCCTTCGTGGATGCCTCAGGGCTCGACATGGCCCACACGATATCCAACCGATGCCCGTCGACGTCCATCGGTTTCACGCCGGACCGTGCCGTCGAGCGCTCAGTCCGCTCTGCCGAACCGCTGTCTCAATCGGCTCTGCCGAATTGTGCGATCGCGGTCGCGAGCAGGGCGAGCCCGAGGACCGCGAGCACGGCCACCTCGACGGGGATGGGCACGTGCCAGCCACCCCACGTCAGTCCCGGCGCGAGCCGGGCCCGTACGGCCGGAGCCAGGTCCAGATGGGCGAAGACCAGTCGCCGGATGGGATCCACGGCGTACGACAGCGGATCGATCCGGTTGAGCACGGTCAGCCATGCGGGGAGGTTCGACGCGGGGAACATCGCGCCCGACATGAAGTACAGCGGCATGATCAGCAGCTGGTTGAGCGCCATGAACGACTGCATCTGCCTGACCCGTACGGACATCGCGACCCCGAAGGCCGTGATGGTGAAGGCCAGCAGCACCTGGATGCCGAACACGCCGAGCATCAGGTCCGGCGCGTACGGCACGCCCGCGGGCCCGGCGATGCAGATGACGACGAGGCCCTGGAAGGCCGCCACGGTGGCCCCGCCCAGGCATTTGCCGAGGACGATGGACCCGCGCGACACCGGCGCGACCAGCATCTCGCGCAGGAAGCCGAACTCGCGGTCCCAGACGATGGAGGCGGCCGAGGACATGGCGGTGAACAGGACGGCCATGGCGAGGATGCCCGGATAGAGGAAGGTGCGCAGGCCGAGCCCGCCGGTGCCGCCCGAGGTGAGCTGGGACAGGCCGGTGCCGAGCACGAACAGGAAGAGGAACGGCTGCACGAGCGAGGTGAGGATGCGCAGCGGGCCGTTGAAGAACCGGATGAGCTCACGCTGCCAGACCACCTTGACGGCCCGCAGTTCGCTCGCCACGCTGCGTCCCGGCACGCGGACCGCGGTTATGGGCAGGGCCCTCGTCGTCATCGCCGGCCTCCCCGCGCCGCCGCGAGCGCGCCCGGGCCGCGCGCGCCGGCCGTCTGCGCGTCGCGGATGGACCGGCCGGTGTACGACATGAAAACGTCGTCGAGACTGGGCCGGGCCACGCTGACGGCCCGGATCGACAGCCCCGACCGGGAGAACAGCTCCGGCACGAACCGCTCCCCCTCGTCCACGTGGAAGACGACCTCGTCCCCGGACGCGACGGCCCGGATGCCGAACCGCTCGTCCAGGGCGGCGACGGCCGCCTCGCCGTCGCCGGTCAGGATCTGGACGCGGTCCTTGCCGACGCCGGCCTTCAGCGCGGCGGGGGTGTCGAGCGCGATGATCCGGCCGCCGTCCATGATGGCGATGCGGTCGCAGTGCTCGGCCTCGTCCATGTAGTGCGTGGTGAGGAAGACCGTGATGTCCTCGGCCTCCTTCAGTTCCCGTATGTAGGACCAGATCGAGCTCCTGGTCTGCGGGTCCAGGCCCACGGTGGGCTCGTCGAGGAACAGCACCCGCGGCGAGTGCAGCAGGCCGCGGGCGATCTCCAGTCGTCGTCTCATGCCTCCGGAGAACGTGCCGACCTTAACTGCCCGCCTGTCCCACAGCCCCACCATCTCGAGCACTCCCCGCAGCCGCGGACCGATGTCGGCGCGGGGCACGCCGTACAGCTCGGCGTGGAAGCGCAGGTTGCGCTCGGCCGTCAGGTAGCCGTCCAGCGTCGGGTCCTGGAACACCAGCCCGATCGAGCGCCGTACGTCGTCGCGTTCGCGCACCACGTCGTACCCGGCCACGCGCGCCTCGCCGCCCGTGGGCGTCGTCAGGGTGCAGAGCATGCCGATCGTCGTGGACTTGCCCGCGCCGTTCGGGCCGAGGAAGCCGAAGATCTCCCCCCTGCGCACGGTCAGGTCGATGCCGCGTACGGCCTCGACGTCGCCATAGCTCTTGGCCAGGCCGGTGGTGACCACCGCCGCATCCGCCATCCCGCCTCCTCAATTGGTTACACTTAGTGTAATGGTACACCAAGTGTAATCAAGGGGGCCGATACGCTGTGCCCATGAGTGCGGGCGGACTGCGGGAGCTGAAGAAGAACCGGACCCGGCAGCTCATCGCCGACACCGCGAACGCGCTCTTCCGGGCCCGGGGGTTCGACGAGGTCACGGTGGACGAGATCGCGACGGCCGCCCAGGTGTCGAAGAAGACGGTGTTCAACCACTTCCCGACCAAGGAAGACCTGGTCTTCTACCGGGCCGAGGACCGGGAGGCCGTGTCGCTGGCGGCGGTCACCGACCGTCCTGCCGGGGTCTCCATCCTCGACTCCTTCCGCACGCTGTGCCTGGCGCAGACCAGGTTCGTCCCGAACATGCGGCGCGACCTCGTCCACCCGCGCAGCTTCTTCGACCTCGTCAGCGACAACCCCTCCCTGCAGCGGAAGATGCACGAGGTCAACGAGCGGATCGTCCGGGTGCTCGCCGACGCGCTGGCGGCCGAGGCGGGCGCGGAGCCCGGCGATCCGCTGCCCCGCATCGTCGCCTCGACGCTGGTCGGCGCGCAGCGGGCGCTGTACCGGCGGCTGCGGCAGCGGGTCCGGGAGGGCGGGCCCGACGAGGAGATCGAGCGCGCCCATCACGCGGACGTCGAACGGGTCTTCGGCCTGCTCGGCACGGGCCTGAGCGGCTACCCGCCCGCCTGACTTCTCCTCACCTGCCCACCGAGGGAGGCGGAACTCCGGCTCCGTCAGTCCGGCGCTTCCGTGAGACAGACCGTAGGCTTTGCTCGACCGTGGACGGTGAGGAGGACGCCGGATGACCGCTCTGCCGGATGACAGCTGGCTGCTCAGCATCCGTCCGCAGCCCGCCCTCGTCACCGCCGAGGAGTACGACGCGCTGCCCGAGGAGATCGCCAGAGCCATCGAGATCGTCGACGGCTACGTCGTCTACTGCGCGGCTCCCACGCCTGATCACCGAACCGCCGGCGGCGACTGGCCAACCTGCTGGAGCGGTGTGCCCGCGCCGCGATGAGCGAGGGGCATGGGTGCCTCACGGTCGACAACGACGTGGATCTGCGCCTGAGAGACCTGCCTCTGCTCAGCCGCAGGCCCGACGTCGCGCTCTACCGGTGCCTGGACCGCGAGCGGGGCGAACGTCTCCGTGCCGAGCACGCGCTGCTCGTCGTGGAGATCGTGTCTCTGGGGTCGGAAACCCAGGACACGACCGACAAGCTCGGTGAATACGCCAAGGCCGGTATTGCGCACTACTGGATCGTCCGGCTCGACCGCACCGGCGTGTCGGCCATCGAACGCCACCGGCTGGACAGAGCGTCGATGCTCTACAAGCACATCGGCACCTTCATGAAGGACGAGCCGGGTGAGGCTCCCGCCGTCGGCAACCCGATCCCCATCACCATCGACTGGACCGACCTGCAGTTCTGAACCGGCTCGCTCACCGCAACGCGATCGAACACCGTCGTGTCCATGGGCGACAGCGCTCCAGCCGACGGAAGACCGGCGGTTCCCGCATTTCGCGTATCCGCTCACCGACGAGCGGGCGTCAGCTGAGGACGCGGCCGTGGCGGTCGCGGGCCTTCAGCCGCACGGTGGGCATCTCGGGCGCGGGCAGCGGGCGCTCCCCGCCGGGGACGACGCCGAAGCGGTCACCCCGCATCCAGTCGTCGCGGGCCCGCGCGATCTCCTCGTGGGAACGGCCGACGAAGTTCCACCACATCACCAGGGGCTCCTCGAACGGCGTGCCGCCCAGCACGAACAGCCGGGCCGGTTCTGCCGCCGTCATCGGCACCTCCGTACGGCCCTGGCCGAGGTAGAGCAGCGAGCCCGGCGTCAGCGCGACCCCGGCCACGTCAGCCGTGCCCGACATGACCAGCACGGCCGTCTCGTACGACGGGTCGAGCGGCAGCCGGTGCCGCCCGGGGCCGGAGAAGAGCACCTCGGCGCCGAGCAGCGGGGTGTGCGTGCGGGCGGGCGAGCGCAGCGGCCCCGACTCGCCCACCACGACCGTCACCGTGACGTCCCCGTCGCGCAGCACGGGCAGCGCGGCGTGGTGCTCGAACCGCGCCTCGCGGTGCCGGGCCTCCTCAGGCAGCGCGACCCACAGCTGCAGCCCGTGCATGCCCGGCGGGTGCTCCGGCGGCGACTGCTCGGAATGGGCGATGCCGTGGGCGGCGGTCATCAGGTTGAGCTGTCCCGGCACGATCGGCTGGACGTTGCCGAGGCTGTCACGGTGCACGATCTCCCCTTCGGCGAGCCACGTGACCGTCTGCAGGCCGGTGTGCGGGTGGGGCGGCACCCGCATGCCCGGCCTGCCGGTCACGTCGTCGGGTCCGAAGTGGTCGACGAAGCACCACGCGCCGACCATCCGGCGCGGGCGCTGCGGGAGCAGCCGGCGCACGGTCGTGTACCGGCCGAGCGGTACGTCGTGGCCGGGCAGAAGCACGCTCTCCGGCACCGCTTCGCCGGCGACCGCGTGGCCGTACAGATCCGTGCGGCCGTGCAGCGCGGGCTCGCCGTGGCTGAGCGACCGGCCGGTCACTCGGCCGCCTCCCCGCCGTCGAGGGAGAACCGAGCCCGCCGATCGGCCGACACCAGGTCGAGGTATTCCTGGTGCCGTTGGATGTACCGCTGCACGAACGGGCAGAACGGCAGGACCGACAGCCCGGCGTCCCTGGCGGCGTCGAGCGCCGCGCGGACCAGCGTCGAGCCGAGGCCCCGGCCTTCGAAGGCCGGATCGATCACGGTGTGGGTGAAGGAGATCTCCGGCCCCTTGAGCCGGTATTCGGCGAAGCCGGCGAGGGCGCCGTCGACGGTGATCTCGAAGCGGCTCGCGGCCGGGTCGTCGGCGACCCGGACTTCCGTCTGTTCCATGAGGCTGTCCTTTCCGATCGTCAGGCGGCGATCGTCGCGTGCATCTCCCACACGAGGATCTCGGCGGGCTCCGTCGCGGTGACCTTCTGCCCGCCGGTGGCGGTGAACCGTACCGCGTCGCCGGTCTCCAGGGTGCCCGCCCCCTCCAGCGTGACGGTCCCCCGGGGCACGAACAGGTGCAGGAACGGCGCCTCGGGCAGCTCGACGCTCTGACCCGGCTGAAGGCGGGCGGCGTACAGCGCGGCGTACCGGTTCTTGATGCGGATGGCGGCCTCGCCCGCGTGCTTGTCCATGCCGCTGGCGACCGGCACCAGGCCGCCGGCCAGCAGCTCGTTCTCGATTTCGAGCTGCTCGTAGCCGGGCGTGATGCCGGGCTCGTCGGGGACCACCCACATCTGGACGAAATGCACGGGCTTGTCGTGGGTGTCGCCGCCGGTCATCCGCCAGGAGTCGTTCTTCTCCGAGTGCAGGATGCCGGTGCCGGCGCTCATGCGCTGCGCCAGGCCCGGGTAGATGACGCCGGAATGGCCCTCGGAGTCCTGATGGACCAGGGAGCCCTGCAGCACCCAGGTGACGATCTCCATGTCGCGGTGCGGGTGGGTCTCGAACCCGGTGCCCGGGTGCACGACGTCGTCGTTGTTGACCAGCAGCAGCCCGTGGTGGGTGTTGCCGGCGTCGTAGTGACCGCCGAACGAGAACGAGTGCTTGGAATCCAGCCAGGAGATGCGGGTGGCGAAACGCTCGGCCGCCCGGCGGACGTCCACGCGAGGGGTCAGCCTGGTCGTGCTCATGAGTGCCCTTTCCTCGTCGCCATGTAGATGATGCGTCATCTACTGGTGCCCCTCAACATACATGACGAGTCATTCATTCCGGCTAGCCTTGGAAGCATGAACAGCCCACGCTGGCTCGACGCGGACGAGCAGCGCGCCTGGCGGGCGTACCTGCGCATGCAGGGCCGCCTCACGGCCCGGCTCAACCGGCAGCTGCAGGCCGACTCGGGCCTTTCGCTGGCGGACTACGAGGTCCTGGTGCACCTCACCGACAGGCAGGAGGGGCGGCTGCGGCCGTACGAGCTGCAGCGCGATCTCCAGTGGGAACAGAGCCGCCTGTCCCACCATCTGACCCGGATGCAGCGCCGGGGGCTCGTCAGGCGGGAGGAGTGCGCGGACGACGGCCGCGGCGCGTTCGTCGTGATCACGGAGGAGGGCCGCCGGGCCATCACCGCCGCGGCCCCGGGACATGTGGAGACCGTGCGGCGCCTGTTCTTCGACGGGCTCACCCCCGACCAGGTCGCCGCGCTCGAACGACTCGCCACGGACGTGCTCGGCCGCCTCGGCTGAGGGGCTGCCACGCCCTCCGGCCCGGCCGGTGGATGCGAGAGCCGTCCACCTGAGACCATGATCGGCAGGGGTCCACCCGACGGCGCGTCGCCGGGGGCGCGAGCCGGTAGGAGCGAGTGACGAGGAGGTCGGCATGTCGTACCCGAAGGAGCTCTTCCACGGGGACAAGGGAGAGATCAGCGGCAATTTCCGGAAGGGCGGCTCCACGCCCGACCTGGTGATCGGCGGCCGCCCCACGCACGTGCACTACCTCGCCACGGGCGAGTCCACCGGCGGGCAGTACGGGCTCTACCTGTGGGACATGCGAGGGCCGTCCAGCGGCCTGGGCGCGCACTTCCACAAGACGATGTCGGAGTCGTTCTTCGTCCTGTCCGGCACGGTCGGGCTCTACGACGGCGACCGGCTGGTCAACGCCACTCCCGGCGACTACCTCTTCGTCCCGCCGGGCGGGATCCACGCGTTCAACAACCCGGAGGGGCCCGCCTCGATGCTGGTCCTGTTCGCCCCCGGCGCACCGCGTGAGGCCTACTTCGAGGAGCTGGCGGAGATCGTGGCGAGCGGACGGCAGCTCACCGAGGAGGAATGGACCGACCTCTACCGTCGCCACGACCAGTACATGGTCTGACCGGGCCCGGACGCCGGCGCGCCGGGGCCGGGAGCTCGCCGGCGGGCCGTGGCGTCCGGCGGGCGGGCCGGCGTCCACGACCTGATGCCGTGACCGACAAGGTTGGGGCGAAGATCGGCGGGAGGGGCACTAGCTGAGCAGCCCTTCGGGGAAGACGACGTCGGCGACCCCGGGAACGGTACGGGCGACCAGCTCGGCGATGCGGGCCGACCGCTCGTCGCCCGGGCCGTACAGTTCGACGACGCCGTCCCGCACCGCCGCGCCGAACGACGCCGTGTCGGCGCAGTCGCGCAGCGCCGCGAGCACGTCGTCGCGGATGCGCTCGTCCCCCTGGGCGAGCAGTCCCATCAGGTCGCGCCGGCTGACGATGCCCACGAGTTCGTCGTCGCGCACGACGGGAACGCTCTTCACGCCCGTCGTGATCATCAGCTCGATCAGGTCCGTGGTGTCGGCGCCGTCCCCGACCGTGGCCACGCGCGGCGTCATGACCTCCTCGACGAGCGCGGTGGGCCTTCCGGCGCGCGGGGCCTCGGGGCGCAGGAAGGCCCGGGGACTGGTTCCGAACTCGCCGCGCAACAGGTCCATCTCGCTGACGATGCCGACCATCCGCCCCGCCGCGTCGACCACCGGCGCGGCCGTGATGTCCTGCTCGTACAGCAGGCGGACGGCCTGCTTGATCGTCGCCGTACGCCTGACCGTCACCACCGGCGTCGTCATGATCTCGTGAACCAGCATGTGACCACCTCCTACGCGGCCGGCGCGAGGACGAGCGTGCCGCCGGGCGCCGGTCCGATCCGCGCGCCGAACTCCCGGCTGATGCGGTCGAGCGTCGCCCGCAGCCACTCGAGGTCCTCACCACGGGCGTGCCGCAGCCGCATGCGTACGGCCCGCATCGGCGCCATCCGCAGCTCCAGCAGCCGCCCCGACTCGGCCTCGGGCGTCGCCTCGACGGTGACGAAGTACAGCAGCCGCAGGTCGTCGCGGTACTCCTCGTAACCGGTGATGCCCTCGTAGTCGTCGATGAAGTCACCACAGCCGTAGAGGATGAGCCGGTCCCGGTACACCTCGATCGGACGGGGATGGTGGGAGGAGTGGCCGTGCACGAGATCGACGCCGCCCTCGACCAGCGCGTGCGCGAACTCGACCTGGTCGTCCCCGACCTCGTAGCCCCAGTTCGACCCCCAGTGGACGGAGACGATCGCGATGTCCCCCGGCCGCTTGACCCGCCGTACGCGCCGGACCGTCTCCGCCGCGGCGTCGCGGGACGGCCCGGGCAGGAAGGCCACGCCGGGCCGGTCCCGGACCGCCGCCCACCCGTCGGGGACGCCGCCGGACGGCATCCCGGCCGCGAACACCAGCACCCGCCCGCCTCCCGGCAGGGCCACGACCGCGGCCCGCCGCGCCTCCTCCTCGTCCAGCCCCGCGCCCGCCTCGTCCAGCCCCGCCCCCGCCAGCGCGTGCAGCGTCTCCGTCAGCCCGCGTACGCCGAAGTCCAGCACGTGGTTGTTCGCCAGCACGCACACATCGGGCCGGGCCACGGCCAGAGCGGGGAGGTTGGCCGGGTTCATCCGGTAGTGCACGGCCTTGCCCGGCGCGAAGTCGCGGCTGCCGGTGACGCTCGTCTCCAGGTTCAGCACGCGTACGTCGGGGGCGGCCTCGTCGAGCACCTCCAGGGCGTCGCCCCAGGGCCACGAGTAGCCGGCCGGGCGGGGAATCGGGCCGTTGGCCGCCTCCGCCAGTTCGACGTACTCCCGGGCGTCCCGGACGCATGACTCCTCCAGCGCCGGGTCGCCGGGGTGCGCGAGGATCTGGTCGACGCCCCGGCCCAGCATGACGTCGCCGCACAGGAACAGCGTCACCGGGTCCCCCGCCGCCGACCGCATCTCACCCCTCCCCCGTCACCACCGCGCAGCGGGCGCCGCCCGGACAGTGGGGGGAAGCCCCTGTGGTGGGCCAGCCACAGGCGGACGAGGGCGGTCTCGAGGTCGCGCACGTCCAGCCCCGCGTCGCCGGCGATCTCCCGCAACCGCCGCAGGGGGTGGTGTTCCCCGCCGAGGAGCCCGGCGTGCCGCCCGGCCTCCACGGCCCGGTCGTCCGGGGGCGGGTCCACCCCGGGCCAGACGCCGCGCAGTTCCCGCAGGAACAGCGCGACCGTCACCGGGCCCCATCCTGGCAGCGCGCCGAGCGCGGCGCGGGTCTCGTCCAGGTCTGCCCCACGCAGGGCGCCGACCCCGCCGCCCACCGCCTCGGCCAGGCGAAGCAGGCGCGTGGCCGTCCGATAGTCGTAGCGGGCGTAACCCCCGCGATCGAGGATCTCGACCAGTTCCTCCCAGGTGCGGCCCTCCGCGTCGGAGAGCGTCCGCACCCCCGCCTCGGCCATCGCCCGGTAGGTCCGCACGGCGATCCCGGAGGAGATGCGGGTGCCGAACAGCGTCGCCGCGAGCAGCCACCGCTCGACCTCGCGGTCACCCCGGTCGACGTCGATGCCCGTCTCCCGGGAGAACCGGCCGCCCAGGGCCTCGACGAGACGGCACGCGCGGTCCGCCAGGCGGGTCAGATCCCTGGCCCCCGCCGTGCGGCCACGTGTCCTGGTCGTCACACCTCCATCCTCCTCCGCGGGCGCGGCGGCGCCGTCGGGGGGCGTCTCAGGCGCCGGCCGGCAGGTCCGGAGGTCGCCCCGGGAGTGCTCGTCAGGTCAGGCGGCAGAGGATCTCGCCGTGCAGGACGCTGAACCAGGCGTCCTCGCTCGCGGCCCACTCCCGCCAGCCGTCGGCGATGCGCCGCAGGTCGTCCTCGGTGGCGTGACCACCCTCCACGGCGCGCCCGGCGTAGGAGGACCGGACCGTGCGGTCGGCCCACAGACCGCCCCACCACTCCCGCTCCTCCCGGGTCGAGTAGCACCAGGTGGACGACGACGAGGTGATGTCGGTGAAGCCGGCCTCCCTGGCCCAGGCGCGCAGGCGGCGTCCGGCGTCGGGCTCGCCGCCGTTCGCGCGGGCCACCCGGCGGTAGAGATCCAGCCAGTCGTCCAGGGCCGGGATCTGCGGATACCACGCGAAGGCGGCGTAGTCGGAGTCGCGCGCCGCGACGATCCCGCCCGGCTTGGTCACTCGCCGCATCTCGCGCAGCCCGCCCACCGGGTCGCCGACGTGCTGCAGCACCTGGTGGGCGTGCACCACGCAGAAGGCGGCGTCGGGGTGATCGAGCGCGTGCACGTCGCCGGTCGTGAAGCTCACATTGCCCAGGCCGCGCCCCTCCGCCTCGCGGCGCGCCTGCTCCAGGACGCCGGTCTCGGTGTCGAGACCGATGACCTCGCCCTGCGGCACCCGTTCGGCCAGGTCCGCGGTGATCGTGCCCGGGCCGCAGCCGACGTCCAGGATCCGCATGTGCGGCTTCAGCGCGCCCAGCAGGTACGCCGCCGAGTTGGCCGCCGTACGCCAGCGGTGGGAGCGCAGAACGGAGTCGTGAAAGCCGTGTGTGTAGACGGCCGTTTCGTTCGCCATGCCGGTTACGATCCCATGCGTCTCGCAATTTGAGCAAATTTGTCTCGGATATTGATATAACGGCGGGCCGCCGACCGGGGACGTTGATTCCGGGGGCCGGTCGCGGGCATGGTGATCACATGACCAGCGATGAGGTTCGCGACGGAGTCACGCTGACCAACCTCGGCCAGCCGTTGTTCGACGGCGCGGGCGCGACCAAGCGCGACCTGGTCGACTATCTCGACGCGGTCCGCGACCGCGTCCTCCCGGTGCTGCGTGAGCGCCCGCTGTCCGTCGTGCGGGTGCGGCAGGGCCAGGCGCCGTTCATGCAGAAGAACGTGCCCTCCTACGCCCCGGACTTCGTGCGGACGGTCACCGTATGGGCCGAGTCGTCACAGCGGCGGGTGTCGTACGCCCTGTGCGACGACCGGCGCACGCTGTTGTGGCTCGCCAACCAGAGGGCGGTGGAGTATCACCCCGCCCTCGTTCACGCCGGCGAGTGGGACCGCCCCACCCATCTCGTGCTCGACATCGATCCGCCGTCCGCCGAGGCGTTCCCGCAGGCCGTGGCCGCCGCCCGGCTGGTCGGCCGGGCGCTTGCCGACGCCGGCCTGTCGGGTGCGGTGAAGACCAGCGGCGCCAAGGGCCTGCACGTGTTCGTGCCGCTGGAGGCGCACACGACGGAGGACGTCGCCGCGGCGACCCGCGCGCTCGGCGTACACGCCGAACGCCTCGACCCCGCCCTCGCCACGACGGCGTTCATCCGGGAGGACCGCGGAGACAGGGTGTTCATCGACTCGACCCGGTCGGGCGGGGCGACCGTCGTCGCGGCCTACAGCCCGCGCGTACGGCCCGGCGTCCCCGTGTCGTTCCCGGTGGCGTGGGACGACCTGGACCGGATCACCCCCGGCGACTTCACCGTGCACACGGCGGCGGACCTGCTGCGGAACGACGACCCGTGGGCCGCGCTCATGCCGAAGCCCCAGCGGCTCCCCCGCGACCTGATCGAGGAGGGCCACACGATCCCGGTCGCCCGCGTCCAGGCCATGCACGAGGGCAAGCGCCGCGCCCGCGCTCGCCGATCCACCTCGTGACGACACGCACCGCGCCGCACCCCCTGACGGCCGGACAGGTTGGCGACAGCGTGTTGCTATAGTTCGCGACATGCCGTCGCCATCATCGCGTCAAAGCTGGCTCCCCCTCGTCGTGCTCGCCACCGGCGTGTCGATGGTCGTCATCGACGCCACGATCGTGAACGTGGCGGTGCCGGCGATCCTCGCCGACCTGCGTCTCGGCGCCACCGACGTGGAGTGGATCAACTCGATCTACTCGCTGATGTTCGCGGCGCTGCTCGTTCCGTTCGGCCGGGTCGGCGACCTCTACGGCAGGCGGCGCCTGTTCGCCCTGGGCGTCTCGGTCTTCCTGCTGGCGAGCGTGCTGGCGGCGACGTCGGTGAACGGGCCCATGCTCATCGGCGTACGGGCCGTGCAGGGCGTGGGGGCGGCGATGGCCGTGCCGATGACCCTCGCGATCATCAACCGCGTCTACGTGGGCCGTCAGCGGGTGATCGCCTTCGCGGTGTGGGGCTCCATCATCGGCGGCATGGCCGCCGTCGGCCCGCTGGCCGGGGGCTGGCTCGTCACCGAGCACGGCTGGCGGGCCGCGTTCTGGGTGAACCTGCCCATCGGCGCGTTGCTCCTGCTCGGCTCGCTGCGGGTGCCCGAGTCGCGGGACGGCCACGCGACGGGCGGCGACCTGGCCGGACTCGTCCTCGCCGTACTCGGCACGACCGGCGTCGTCTTCGCACTGATCGAGGGTCAGAAGTACGGCTGGCTGGAGCCGCGGCGCACCGCGGACCTGTTCGGCCTGCGGTTCGAGAGCGTCTCCCCCGTGCCGTTCGCCTTCGGCATCGGCATCCTCGCGCTGGTCGCCCTCGTCGTGCGCGAACGGCGGCGCGGGCGCGCCGGACGGCCCGTGCTCGTCGACCTGACGCTGTTCGAGCTGCCGAGCTTCCGCTACGGCGCGATCGCGGCGGTGATCGTGGCGCTCGGCGAGTTCGGCATGATCCTCGTGCTGCCGCTCTTCCTGCAGTCCGCGCTCGGCTACACCGCCTTCCGGGCCGGCCTCGTCATCGCCGCGCTGGCCCTCGGCACCTTCGTCGCGGGCGGGCTGGTCCCCCCGCTGTCGAAGACGTTGTCCCCGCGGACCATCGTGCGGATCGGCCTCGGCATGGAGGCCGTCGGCGCGACCGGCATCGGCCTGTCCCTCGCGCCGGACATGGGCGCCTGGCGGCCCGTGCCGTGGCTGCTCCTCTACGGCGCGGGCATCGGCTTCGCCACCGCGCAGCTCACCGGCGTCCTCATGGCCGACGTGCCGGAGCGTCTGTCCGGCGGCGCGTCCGCGCTCCAGAGCACGATCCGCCAGCTCGGGGCGGCGCTGGGAGTCGCGGTCCTGGGCGGGGTGCTGGTGGCCGGGCTCGGCTCGGCCGTCGAGCGTGGGCTCGCCGACCGGCCCGCACAGGTCCGCACGAGCGTGGCGCGCGCCGTCGAGGAGAGCGCCGGCGCCGCCCTCCCCGGGCTCCGCGACCCGGCGATCCACGCGGTCGCGGTGGAGTCCGCGGCCGAGGCGACCCGCAGAGTCACCTTCATCACGGCGCTGGCGCTGCTGGCCGGAGTCGGCGCCACCCTCCTGCTCCCCCGTACGCCGGTCGTGCGGGAGGAGTCACCGGAGCGGGTCGCGGCGGGCGGGCCGGATACTGGAGGTCGCGACCTGGACATGTAGCGACCCTGGAGGGGGTAATGCCGAGGATCAGCGCGGCGACCGTCGCGGATCACCGGGCCAACCAGCACGCCGCCCTGCTGGAGGCGGCGCGGGAGATCCTGGCCGCCGAGGGCGTGCACGCGCTCACTCCGGCGGCCGTCGGCGCCCGGATCGGCCTGGCCCGCTCCAGCGTCTACCGCTATTTCGCCTCCACGGCGGACATCCTGGCCCAGCTCGTGGAGGACGCGTTTCCCCGCTGGTCGGCCCGTCTGCGCGCCGCCATCGCACCCGCCGCCGACGGCTCGCTCCCCGGCAGGATCCGGGCGTACGGCAGGGCCGCGCTCGACTTCGTCGGCAGCCCCGACTACGCGCTGATCCCGGCACTGCAGGCGATCGGGCTGCCGGGCGAGTGCCGGGTCCGGGTGGACGAGCTGCACGGCGAGCTGATCGCACCGCTCGCCGACGCGCTGCGCGAGGCCGGGGCCGACCATCCCGCGCTGCGGGCCGAGCTGGCGTGGGGAGTGCTGCGGGCGGGGGCCCGCCGTCTCATGCCGGACGCGGCGGCACAGGACCCGGAGGCGCAGGACCCGGCGACGGTGACGGCGGACGCGGACGAGATCATCGAGGTCACCCTCGACGTGCTCACCCGCGCCCTGCGCTGAGGCGCCCTTCTCGCCGCACATCGCCGGCGGACGTGAGCGCCGGCCCGGCGCACAAGGCCGGAGTCGAGCCGATCGTCGGCGTCGTCGCCGCCCGGCTCGTCGCTCTTCGGGCACCGCCTCCCGCGCATGACATCAGCCCGACGCAGGATGACGTCATTATTGATTGACGTGACGCCAAAGTGACGTCATAGTTGAGTCATGGATCTGATGCCGTACGTCGAGAACCTTCGCCGTCAGCTCGCCGTCGCCGCCGAGGCGGGCGGCCCGGATGCCCGCGCGCTGGCCGAGCGGCTCACCGGAGCCCTCGAATCGGCCACCAGGCTCACCCTGCTGGAGGCGCTGTCGGCGGCGGCGGACGAGATCACCCGTGATCTCGCACCGGGTTCTGTCGACGTGCGGCTCCGCGGCGGCGACCCGGCGTTCGTGGTGACGCCACCGCAGCCGGCGCCGTCTTCGGGGGGCGCTGCCGGCGGACCCGAGACCGCGCCGCCGACAGCGCCCCCGACAGCGCCGGAGGCCCTCCCGCCCGCCGGGCCGCCGTCCGGCGAGGAGGGCGGCACCGCGCGGGTGACCCTGCGGCTGCCCGAGCCACTCAAGGCGCGCGTGGAGGAGGCGGCCGCCCGGCAGGGGATCTCGGTCAACGCCTGGCTGGTCCGCGCCGTCTCCGCCGCGTGCGAACCGGGCGCCGGGAGCGGTCCCGCCGACCGGTCGCAGCAGCCCCGCGGCGGGCGCAGCTACACCGGCTGGGTGCGTTAGCGGCCCCAACCGGCTCCATCCACTCGTCACCACCCCATCGCCCGGCCCCGAGGCCGGGACAGTGCACCGGACCCATGAGGAGGGCTCCGCCATGCCTGCTTTCGAGACCCCCGAGCCGATCGTCGCCGACATCCAGATCTACCTCGGCCAGGTCCGCATCCACGCGAGCGACCGCGCCGACACCGTGGTGGAGGTGCGCCCCAGCGACCCCTCCAGCGAGGCGAGCGTGCAGGCCGCCGCGCGGACGATCGTCGAGTTCTCCGGCGGACGGCTGCTGGTCAAGGACCCCAAGCCCAAGGCCCTGAGGTATCTGCTGCCCTGGCGCGGCTCCGTCGACGTGACCATCGAGTTGCCGGCCGGGTCCCGCGTCGAGACCCAGGGCGCCGCGGAGCTCATCGCCACCGGGCCGCTCGGCCAGACCGTCCTGCAGAGTTCGTACGGCGATGTGCGCCTGGAGGAGACCAGCCTCCTGGACGCCAGGACGTCCAACGGCGACCTCTCCGTCGACCGGGTGACCGGACCCGCCGAGGCGACCACCTCCAACGGGGCGATCCGGATCGGAACCATCGACGGTCCCGCCACGCTCAAGACCTCCAACGGCGCCATCACCCTCGGCGAGGCGACCGGCGACGTGCAACTGAAGACCGCCCACGGCGACATCACCGTCTCCCGCGTGCCGGCCGGCCTCACCGCCAAGACCGCGCACGGCGCGATCCGGATCGAGGCGGCGGTGAACGGGACCGTCCACCTGGAGACCGGCTACGGCAAGATCGGCGTCGGCATCGCCGAGGGCACGGCCGCCTGGCTGGACGTGCATTCCAAGAACGGCGTGGTGCGCAACAGCCTGGACGCCGCCGAGGGCCCCGAGACCACCGACACGGTCGTCGAGGTGCACGTGAACACCAACTGGGGCGACATCGAGATCCACCGGTCCTGACCACCGAACAACCGACAAGGAGCCCCCATGAGCGACGCGATCACCGCCGAAGGACTGGTCAAGAGATACGGCGAGGTGAAGGCCCTGGACGGGCTCAGCTTCTCCGTCCCGCGAGGGACGGTGCTCGCCCTGCTCGGCCCGAACGGCGCCGGCAAGACCACGACGGTGCGGGTCCTGACCACGCTGCTGCGCCCCGACGGCGGCCGCGCCACCGTCGCCGGATGCGACGTCGTCGGCGACGCCCGGCGCCTGCGCTCGTCGATCGGGCTGTCCGGCCAGTACGCCGCCGTCGACGAGCACCTCACCGGCGCCGAGAACCTGGAGATGATCGGGCGGCTGTACCACCTCGGCGCGAGGCGCAGCAAGGCCCGCGCCCGTGAGCTGCTCGAACGCTTCGATCTCACCGACGCCGCGGACCGTCCGGTGAAGGGCTACTCGGGCGGCATGCGCCGCCGCATCGACCTCGCCGGCGCCCTGGTCGCCGACCCGCCGGTGCTGTTCCTGGACGAGCCCACCACGGGCCTCGACCCCCGCGCCCGCGCCGCGCTGTGGGACACCATCTCCGAACTCGTCGCGGGCGGCAGCACGCTGCTGCTCACCACCCAGTACATGGAGGAGGCCGACCACCTCGCCGACCAGATCATGGTGGTGGACCACGGCCGCGCCATCGCCCGCGGCACCGCCGACGAACTCAAAGACCAGGTCGGCGGCAACCGCATCGAACTGACCGTGACCGACGCCGCCGAGCTGGAGACCGCCCGGCGGACCCTCGCCCCGTTCGCCGTGGGCGCCGTGCGGACCGTGCCGGAATCGCTCCAGATCACCGCCCCGGTCGCCGACGGCCCCGAGTCGCTCCGCCAGGTCCTCGGCCGGCTCGCCGACGCCGGGGTCCGAGTGCGCGACGCCGGCCTGCGACGGCCCACCCTCGACGACGTCTACCTCACCCTGACCGGGCACCAGGCGTCCGGCACCGACCCCCAGGCCCGGGAGGCCATCCGATGAACGCGCTCACCATGTCCTTCGCCGACGGCTGGACCATCGCCAGGCGCAACACCCTGAAGATCAGGCGCTCGCCGGACCTGCTCGGTAGCGTCATCACGCTTCCGATCGTGCTCGTGCTGCTGTTCGCCTACGTCTTCGGCAGCGTCATCGACGTTCCGGGAATGTCATATCGGGAGTTCCTGCTCCCCGGCATCTTCGTCCAGGCAGTGATCGTGAGCGCGCAGATCACCGGCTACACGCTGACCCTGGACCTGCAGAAGGGCATCTTCGACCGGTTCCGCTCGCTGCCCATGGCCCCGTCCGCGGTGCTGATCGGCCAGACCGTCAGCGACCTGCTGATGAACCTCGCCAGCCTGGTCGTCATGGCGGTGATGGGACTGATCGTCGGCTGGCGGGTGCACACCCCGCCCCACGAGGCCGTCCTCGGTTTCGGGCTGCTGCTGCTGTTCGCCTACGCGTTCTCCTGGTTCACCGCGGCCGTCGCGCTGACCCTGCGCACCCCGGAGAGCTTCAACAACATCGCGTCCACGGTCTCCTTTCCGCTGATGTTCGTCTCCAACGCCTTCCTCGACAGCTCCGCGCTGCCCACGCCGCTCCGCGTCGTCGCCGAGTGGAACCCGGTCTCCACCATCACCCAGGCCGCACGCGAGCTCTTCGGCAACACCAGCACCGCCATGAAGACCTCGGACGCCTGGCCTCTCCAGCACGCCGTCCCGGCATCGCTGCTCTGGATCACCGTCATCCTGGTCGTGTTCATCCCGCTGGCGACCCGCCTCTACAAGAAGGCGATCAGCGCCTGATCGTCCGCGGCGTCGATCGGCGACGGATCCGGCGCCCGGTCAGGGCTTGCGGCCGACGGCTCCCAGGATGCCGGAGTCGCCCGGGTCCGTCGGCACGTCCCAGGGGACGTCGGGCCGCCACGCCCGCGCGTGGACGAGGACGGCGGGATCGTTGTCGACGTACACCACCCGCGATCCCGGGGCGTGCCGCTGCGCGACCTGATGGACGTTCTCCTGCGTGGGCAGCCCGGCGCCGATGTCGATGAACTGGGTGACGCCCGACCGGGCCAGGTGCCGTACGGCACGGCGGAGGAAGCCGCGGTTCTCCCGCGCGATCTCCCGCCCGTCGTTGCCCATCTGGCGGCCGAAGGCGAGCATCTTCTCGGCGGCCTCGCGGTCGGCCGGGAAGTTGTCCGTGCCGCCCAGGTAGTAGTCGTACATCCGGGCGATGCTGGGGACGGTGGGATCGATTCCCGCCGGCAACTGTTCGCGATCGTCCATATGCCCGCTCCTCGCCGATGGGATCACTCCCGCGGATTCATGGCGTGAAGATCATGTCCTGCGATTCCCCCGCGGGCAATGGGGCAGCGGCACCCTGAGGAGATTCCAGGAGGACGCATGACGCCACGCATGACCCTGACAGCGGCGGTGCTCAACGCACCCGACGCACGCGAGCTGGCGCTCTTCTACCAGCGGCTGATGGGCTGGCCGATCGACGACGACGAGCCCGGCTGGGTGACGTTGCGTGAACCCGGTGGCGGCACGGGCCTGTCGTTCCAGACGGAGAAGCTGTACGAGCGGCCCGCATGGCCCGCGAAGCCCGGGGAACAGCAGATGATGCTCCACCTGGACATCGAGGTGGACGACCTCGACACGGCCGGAGCCCACGCCGTCGAGGCGGGCGCGACCCTCGCCGGCTACCAGCCGCAGGACGACGTGCGGGTCTACCTCGACCCGGCGGGGCACCCGTTCTGCCTGTGGGTCAGAACGGGCTTACCGGCACGCTGATGATCTGGCCGTGAAAACGGCGGCCATGTGAAAGCGGATTAATGTGGGCGACATTCCACGGACGGTGACCACGTAACAACGTCTGGTCAGACTTCCGGGTATGAGCGAACCGAGAAATGCCGCCGACGGGGGCGGGCACGCGTCTCCCGGCCCGCGTCCCCGCCGGCCGGATTCCCGGCACCCGGATCCCCGTCACCCGCATCCCGGCCACCCGCATCCGCACCACCACGGCGTCCGATCGTGGCGGCGGGAGATCGCGGAGCTGGCCGCGCTCTTCCTCGCCGTCGGCCTCGCCCACGTGCTCACCACCCTGCTCGGCCACCGGGACCCCGGCCCGGTGGTCCTCGTCGGCCTCGGCCTGGCGCTGATCCTCGGCTCGGCCGCGCACAGGCGGCTGTCGTCGTCGGGAGGCCTGAGGCCGCGCGTCCACGCCGGGGCCGGGCAGCCCACGAGCCTGTGGCGGGTGCGGGCCAGGGTCGCCGAGCGCCCCGGCCGTCTCGCCGCGCTCGCGGGGGCCTTCGCCCGGCTGCGCTGCAACATCCTCGCCCTGCAGATCGCGCCCGCGGGCAGCGCGGCGATGACACCGGGAGGCTCCGACGCCCTGGACGAGTTCATCGTCGAGGCCCCGGCCACGCTCACGCCCCTCGACCTGTGGCGCGCGGTCGACCGGGCGGGCGGAGCGGACGCCGTGATCGTCCCCGCCCAGGTCAGGGACCTCATCGATCCCGGCATCCAGGCGCTGCTGCTGGCTCAGCGCGTACGCGACGACCCGGGCGAGCTGGTCGCCGCCATGACCGAGCTGCTGCGCACGGCCGAGGTCCGGTGGCGCGGCCCCGGCGAGCCGGACCCCGAGGGAGGACCGACCGTGATGACCGTTGCCGTGGACACCGGGGGTGTCCTGGTGGCGCGGCGGCCCGGCCTGCCGTTCACGCCGACCGAGACGGCCCGGGCCGCCGCCCTGGCGGCGGCGGCCCGGCATCGGCAGTGGGCGGACGAGTGATCGATCCTCAGCCCGCGGTCTCCAGCCGGGTGAGCTCCTCGGGCGACAGCTCCAGGTCGACCGCCTTGACCGAGTCGAGGATCGTCTCCGGCCGCGACGAGCCGGGGATGGGGATGACCACCGGCGCCTTGGCCAGCATCCAGGCCAGGCACACCTGCTGCGGGCTCACGTTGTGGGCCCGCGCCACCTCCGCGAAGGGCGCGAAGCGCGAGCCCAGTTCGCCTGCCTTGGAGATGCCGCCGAGCGGGCTCCAGGGCAGGAACGCGATGCCCAGCTCCGCGCACAGCTCGAGCTCCGGCTCGCTGGAGCGGAAGGCCGGGGAGAACTGGTTCTGCACGCTGACCAGGCGGCCGCCGAGGATGTCGCCCGCCTGGCGGATCTGCTCGGGGTTCGCGTTCGAGATGCCGGCGTAGCGGATCTTGCCCGCGTCCAGCAGGTCGCGGATCGCCCCGACCGAGTCCTCGTACGGCACCCGCGGGTCGGGCCGGTGGAACTGGTAGAGGCCGATCGCGTCGACGCCGAGCCGCTTGAGCGAGGCTTCGCAGGCCTGCTTGAGGTGGTCGGGCGAGCCGTCGAGCGTCCACGAGCCGTCACCCGGGCGCAGGTGCCCGCCCTTGGTGGCGACCAGCACGTCCGAGGCGTCCCCGCCGTAGCTCGCCAGGGCCTTGGCGATCAGCGACTCGTTGTGGCCCACCTCGTCAGCGTGCAGGTGATAGGCGTCGGCCGTGTCGATCAGCGTCACCCCGGCGTCCAGCGCCGCGTGGATGGTCGCGATGGAGCGCTGCTCGTCGGGCCGCCCCTCGATGGACATCGGCATGCCCCCGAGACCGATCGCGCCGACCTGCACGTCGCCGATGCGGCGAGTCCGCATGGAAAGTCCTCCTTCGAGTACACGGATCAGAGTCTTTGTCCTATCCTGCGGGCCCGACGTCATGCCGTCCAACAGAGGATCGCGCCGTGCGGGATGCCGCGGCCCCTCCAGCCCGGCCGCTACGAACCCAGGGCGTCTTCGTCTTGCCCAAATCAGTCAAATCATTACATAGTTCTCTGTACGCCCTATCGGCCCTCTGGTGCCCGGGCTACTCGGAAACCATCGACGGCAAAGGCGGCCCCATGAGCGTTCACGTCCACGTCCGCCTCAACGACGGTTACGCCGTCAGCGAGGACGGGCAGTTGCTGGAGCTGAGCAGCTGCCACTGCGGCGCCTCCTGGGAGACGACCTACCGGGTGGACGAGGGCGAGCCCGAGAGCATCTGACCCACCCGGACACCGGCCGCCCGCATCCGGGCGGCTCGGGACACGGGCGGCTCGGGCTCCCCGAAGCTTCCCCGTCTGGGCGGCGCTGCCGGCGGGCGCGGTCATGGCACTGACACGGGTGGCCGTGCCGATGTTCCGCTTCACACCGACCAGCGCGGGCGACGACCGCCTGAAGGCGTACTCACCGACCACCGCGGACGATGACCGCTTGAAAGACGTGCTCACCGACCGCCGCGGGCGATGATTTCCAGCAAAGCGGTGTGCGTCCGCCGGTCGGCCGCCACGACCAGTCCGCCCGCGCCGGTGTGCAGCGGCTCGCCCCGGATGCCGGTCACCACACACCCGGCGGCCTCGCACAGCGCGATCCCGCTCGCGAAGTGCACGCTGTCGCGCAGATGACCGTCGGTGACGTACGCGGCGCGACGTCCGGCGGCGACCCACGTCACCGCGAGAGTGGTGGAGACGACTCGCGGGCGGAAGCGCTCGGCGAAACCCGGGTCGGCGAGGAGGCGGGCGGCCCGGAAAGCCGGCGCGTTCGGAAACGGCGGATCGAGGTTGACGTCCACCAGTCGCGAGTCCGCCGACGGCGTGAGCCGTTCGTCCACGCCTTCGCGGCGGACGTACGTGTGAACGCCGTCCGTCCAGAACACCTCATCGGCGAACGGATCGGCGCAGGCCGCCGCCGTGACCGCCGGGCCGATGCGCAGGGCGACGTTCACCGCGACGAGCATGCTGCGGGCGGCGTAGTTCAGCGTGCCGCACAGGGGATCGACCAGCCACATCCGCTCCGCGCCGTTCCGCCCGGTGCGTCCGCTCTCCTCCCCCGTCACGGCGTCGTCCGGACGCGCCGCGCGGATGACGTCGAGGATGGCCTTCTCCGCTTCGATGTCCGCGGCCGTGGCGAAGTCGCCCGCGGACTTCGCGACGCGGGTCAGCGACGCTCCGTACATGGCGCGCACGACGGCGGCTCCGGCCTGCGCCGCCGTCAGGGCCAGTTCCTCATCCGTGATCGACATGCGAACACGACTATCACGCCCCCGACTAGGCTGATCCAGAAGTTTCCTCTGTTCTGGTGCTGGAGCCGCTCATGTCCCCCGCCTCGCCGGATGTCGCACTCGCCCGCCGTCACTCACTCGCGGACCTGCTCCGGCGCTCGGCCCGGCGCCACCCCGGCCGCCTGGCCGTGGCGGACGCGGCCCAATCCCGAACGGCCCGGTCCCGTACGTATGGCGGGCTCGACGAGGACGTGACACGGGTGGCGGGCGCGCTGGCCGCCCGCGGAGTGCGTCCCGGAGACCGCGTGGCGGTGCTGTCGCGCAACAGCGTGGACTACGTGCGGACCATCTTCGGCGTGGCCCGCGCCGGGGCCGTCCTCGTGCCGGTCAACTTCATGCTCGGGGCCGACGAGATCGCCTACGTGCTGTCCCACTCCGGCGCGGTCGCGCTGATCGCTCAGGACGCGCTGCTGCCGGTGGCGCGGGACGCGGCCGAGCAGGCCGGCGGGCTGCGGCTGCGCATGGTGTACGGCCCGGCACCGCGGGAGGGCTGGGAGCCGTTCGACGCCCTGCTTCAGGAGGACGTGGCCGAGCCGGTCGTGCCGATCGGGCCCGATGATCCCGCGCAGATCCTCTACACCTCGGGCACGGAGTCACGCCCGAAGGGCGCCGTGCTGTCCCACGCCGCACTGATCGCGCAGTACGCGAGCTGCGTCATCGACGGCGGCATGACCCGCGACGACGTCGAGCTGCACGCGATGCCGTTGTTCCACTGCGCCCAGCAGCACTGCTTCCTGGTGCCGGACATCCAGCTCGGCGCCTCCAGCCACATCCTCCCCGGGGCCGACCCCGCCGCCGTGCTGGAGGCGATCGAGCGCCACGGGGTGACCAAGTTCTTCGCGCCGCCCACGGTCTGGATCTCGCTGCTGCGCCACCCGGACTTCGACCGGCGCGACCTGTCCTCGCTGCGCAAGGGCTACTACGGCGCGGCGATCATGCCGGTCGAGGTGCTGAGGGAGATCGGCGAGCGGCTGCCGGACGTGCGCCTGTGGAACTTCTACGGCCAGACCGAGATGGCGCCGGTCGCGGTGATGCTCCAGCCGGAGGACCAGATCCGCAAGGCGGGCTCGGCAGGCCGGGCCGCCCTGAACGTCGAGACCCGGGTCGTGGACGCCGACGGCGACGACGTCCCTGCCGGGGAGATCGGCGAGATCGTGCACCGCAGCCCGCACGCGATCCTCGGTTATCTGGACGACCCCGAGAAGACCGCCGAGGCGTTCCGCGGCGGCTGGTTCCACTCCGGCGACCTCGGGGTGATGGACGAGGAGGGCTACCTGACGGTCGTCGACCGGATCAAGGACATGATCAAAACCGGTGGGGAGAACGTCGCCGGCCGCGAGGTGGAGGAGGTCGTCTACGAGCACCCCGCGGTCGCGGAGGTGGCCGTCGTCGGGGTCCGCCACCCGAGCTGGATCGAGGCCGTCGTCGCGATCGTGGTGACCAAGCCGGGCGTGAGCGTCACCGAGGAGGAGCTGCGGGCCCACGTCCGGGCGCGGCTCGCCGCGTTCAAGGTGCCCAAGGCCGTCGCGTTCGTGGACGCGCTGCCGAAGAACCCGAGCGGCAAGATCCTCAAGCGTGAGCTCCGGGACCGCCACGCCGCCCTCGCCGACCGTATCCCCGGCACCCGCTGAGCCGTCGCGCCCTGTGGACGGGCCCTGTGAAGGGGCCGTGTGAACGGGCCGTGTGACCGCGCCCTGTCGAACCGTCGCGGGAGATCGGCCGTACGGTCAGGAGGGGTAGCCGTAGCGGCCGTGGAGGCGGACGAAGCGGGCCAGCGTGAGGACCTGGCGCGGTTCGAGTCCGATGACGGTGCGCTCGAACAGCACGACCTCCTCCCGTCCGCCGCTGCCGATCGGCTGCACGAGACGGCCGCCGAGCCGCAACTGCTCGACCAGGGGCGCGGGGACCGTGGGGAAGGCGGCCGAGACGATGACGGCGTCGTAGGGCGCGTGCTCGGCCACCCCCTGGCCGCCGTCGCCGACGCGCACTTCCGCGTTGCGGATTCCCTGCCTGGCGAGGTTGCGCCGGGCCCCCCGCACGAGGTCGGGCCACAGCTCGACGCTGACCACGTCGGCGGCCATGCGGGCGAGCAGCGCGGTCTGGTACCCGAGGCCGCTGCCGACCTCCAGCACGTGTTCCCGGCCGGTGAGTCCCAGTCCCTCGATCATCGTCGCCGACAGCGACGGCTGGGTGGTCACCTGCCCGTGCGCGATGGGGATCGGCACGTCCTCGTACGCGTGGGCGACGTGCTCGACGGGGACGAAACCGGCCCGCGGGGTCGAGCGCACGGCCTGGACCAGCCGCTCGTCGCGGACGCCCGCCGCCCGGACGGCCCGGACGAGGTCCTCGGGACAGGCGGCTGCGGTCACGTTCACCACACTCACGTTCGACGGCGGCGCCGTCCCCCGCAGGCGGCCCGCTCACCCCGGGTGATGCCCCCTCAGCCGCGCCGGAACCTCGGCGACGGCTCAGTCCGCGTCGGCCGCGAAGGTCACCTCGGCCGTGGGGACGGTCCCCGCACGGCGGCCTGGGGCGCTCTGCCACTGCCAGTAGAGGTTCGTGTGCGCGATCACCTGTTCCGGGGCCGGCGCTCCGTATGCGGTGAGGTCCTCGGTGGTGTGCGCGTCGCCGACCAGCGTCACGTCGTACCCGCGGACGAAGGCTCCGTGGAGGGTCGAGCGAACGCACGCGTCCGTCTGGGCGCCGGTGACGACGAGCCTGCCCACCCCGCGCTCGGCGAGCAGCGCCTCCAGCTCGGTGTCCTCGAACGAGTCGCCGTACCTCTTGTGGACGAGCGGCTCCGCGCCGCGACGGACCAGCTCCGGCACGTACTGCCAGTTCTCGCTGTCCCGCTTGAGCTCGTGGTCGTCGGAGTGCTGCACCCAGATCACCGGCACGTCCTCCGCGCGCGCCTTGCCGACCAGGGTGTCGATGTTCGCGATCACCGCGTCGCGGCTGAGGGCGCCCGCCATCACTCCGTTCTGCACGTCGATGACCAGCAGGGCGGTGTTCGGACGATCGGTAAGGGTCGTCATGGCGTTCCCGTTCTCGTCGCGGATCCTGTGCCGCCCCACCCTAGAACCGCCCACCGACAAACTTCGGCCCGCGTACGAGCACCCCAAATTGGAGTGACAAATACCGATTTGCTAGCGTCGATGTGTGCGGTTGACGAAGTTCACGGACCTGGCCCTCCGTGTCACCATGCGCCTGGCGGTCCTGGAACCGGGGGCGTCGCTCACCACCCGCCAGGTGGCCGAGGCGATGGCGATCCCCTACAACCACACCGCCAAGGCCATCGCCCGCCTGCAGCATCTCGGCGTCGTGGAGGCCCGCCGGGGGCGCGGGGGCGGCCTGGAGCTGACCGGGTTCGGCCGTACGGCCTCGATCGGCTGGCTGGTCCGCGAGCTGGAAGGAGAGGAGGAGGTCGTGACCTGCGAGGGGGAGACCCCCTGCCCGTTGCGGGCCGCCTGCAGCCTTCGCGGCGCGCTGCGTGCGGCGCAGCAGGCCTTCTACGCCTCCCTCGACCCGATCACCGTGGACCAGCTGGTCTCCTCGCCGTCGAGGCCGGTGCTGCTCACTCTCATCTGAACGTCGCAACCAGGAGAAGACGCCACGTCCACGGCGTTAAATTCGCATCATAGATACCAATTTGGAGGATCCTGTGCTCTCCCCGGAGTCGGCCACGACCGTCCGCGCCACCCTGCCCGTGATCGCGGGCGCGATCACGGACATCACCGCCCGCTTCTACGACACGTTGTTCGCCGACAACCCCGAGCTGCTGCGCGACCTGTTCAACCGGGGTAACCAGGCCAACGGCGAGCAGCGCGTGGCGCTGGCGGGCTCGATCGCCGCGTTCGCGACCGCGCTGGTGGAGCGCCCCGGCGAGCTGCCCGGCACGATGCTGTCCAGGATCGCCAACAAGCACGCCTCCCTCGGCGTCACCGAGGAGCAGTACGCCGTGGTGCACAAGTATCTGTTCGGCGCGATCGGCGAGGTGCTGGGCGACGCCGTCACGCCCGAGGTCGGCCAGGCGTGGGACGAGGTCTACTGGCTCATGGCCGAGACGCTGATCGGCCTGGAGCGCGACCTCTACCGCGAGGCGGGCCAGGGCTGGACCCGCGCCACGGTGATCGAGCGGCGCGACGAGACGGCGGAGGTGGTCTCCCTCCTCCTGCGCCCGTACACCCCGATGTCCTTCCTGCCGGGGCAGTACGTCAGCGTCCAGGTGACGCTGCCCGACGGGGCGCGGCAGATCCGGCAGTACAGCCTGTCGAACGCCCCGGAGCGCGGCGACTGGCGGATCACGGTGAAGCGGGTGCGCGGCGAGGGCGCCCCCGAGGGCGAGGTCTCCGCCTGGCTGCACGACCATGTCCGGGCCGGTGACGTGCTCGCGGTCTCCGCGCCCTTCGGCGACCTGACCCTGCCCGGAGGCGACGGCCCGCTGCTGCTCGCCTCGGCGGGGATCGGGGTCACCCCGGTGCTGTCGATGCTCGATCACCTCGCCGCCACCGGGTCGGACCGGCGAGTGGTGGTCGTGCACGCCGACCGCTCCCCCGAGGCCCACGTGCACCGCGAGGAACTCGCGGACCTGGTCGCGGCGCTGCCCGGCGCCACCCTGCACCGGTGGTACGAGGAGCTGCCCGCGCGGCTCGCTGACGACCCGGCCGTCGCCGCGGGCCGGGCCGATCTGTCGGCGATCGACCTGCCCGGCGACGTCGTGGCCTGCCTCTGCGGGCCGCTGCCGTTCATGCGGGCCGTACGCGCGCAGCTGGTCGAGCGCGGTGTGCCCGCCTCCGGCGTCCACTACGAGGTGTTCGGCCCCGACCTGTGGATCGCGGCCGCCTGATCGGGCGACCGGCCCGCCGCTCGCCCGCGGCGGGCCGTCTGCGCCGCCCGGCGCGGCCCGGTCAGCGCAGCAGGCCGACGCCGGCGTAGCCGTCCACGCCGGGAATCCTCGGCAGCTTCGGCTCGTCGGGCTCGGGACGCCACTCCTCGGTCACGACCAGGCCCGGCTTCACCAGCTCGAACCCGTCGAAGAACCGCAGCAGTTCGGCGTGGGTCCGCGGGGTGACCGCCCCGGCGGAGGTGTTCTTGTACAGCTCGCGTCCCTCGCGGATCTTCTCCTCGTCGAGGTCGCCGTACGACAGGTGGCTGATGGCCATCGCGCTGCCGGGGGCCAGCCGGTCGCGCAGCGCGGCGACGACGCGCTCGGCGTCCTCGGTGCCGGGGACGAAGTGCAGCACGGCCACCATGAGCAGGCCCACCGGCTTGCCGAAGTCGATGTGCTCGTTGATCCGGGGGTCGTCGAGGATCGCCTCGGGCTCGCGCAGGTCGCCGTCCACGACGATCGTCTGCCCGTTGTCGGCCAGCAGGGCCCTGCCGTGGGCGAGCACGATCGGGTCGTTGTCGACGTAGACGACCCGCGAGTCCGGAGCTTCGCGGAGCGCGACCTGGTGGACGTTCTCCTGCGTCGGCAGCCCGGCGCCGATGTCGAGGAACTGGCGGATGCCCTCCCGGGCCATGAGGGTGACCGCCCGGCGGATGAAGCGCCTGTTGGTCTGCACACCCTCTCGCGCGTTCGGAGTCAGCTCGATGAGCTTCTCGGCCGCCGCCCGGTCGACGGCGAAGTTGTCCTTGCCGCCGAGGAGGTAGTCGTAGATCCGGGCGACGCTCGGAACCGTCACATCGATTCCCGGCGGACCCTGCTCCATGTTCATCTGTCCTGCCCTGGTGCGCTCGTACGTTGATCACAACGTAGCTGATTAATCGGGATTCGGCGCACCAAAGGGGGAATTGACCGGCATACTCCACGCACACCGGTCAACTCGGTCACCGCGTCGGTTCCGGCCCTCAGTCTCCCGCCGGACGATCACCCCTGGGAGTGCCGGCGACCAGGATGTCGACCGGCTCGGTGGTGACGGGACTGGCGGTGACAGGGGCCGTGACGACCGGATCGGCGATGAAGTCGCGCATCCAGTGGAAGCTGGCCTTCGGCGTGCGCTCCTGGGTGGCGTAGTCCACGTGCACCAGGCCGAACCTGGCGGAGTAGCCCCGCGCCCACTCGAAGTTGTCCATCAGCGACCAGCAGAAGTAGCCCCGCACGTCCGCGCCCGCCGTCATCGCGTCGTGGGTCGCGGCCAGGTGGTCGCGCAGGTAGTCGACGCGCCCGGCGTCCTCGAGCGCGCCGTCGTCGCCGTACCCGTTCTCCGTGATGTAGACGGGCGGCAGGTCCGGATAGCGGGAGGTCAGCCCGACCAGGGTCTCGTACAGCCCCTCCGGCTCCACCACCCAGCCCAGCCCGCTGGTGCGCGCGTGCTCCGGCGTCACGGTCCGCGCGCCCAGGTCGAACGCCGAGCGCCGGGACGGGTCGGGCTCGTCGTACGGCGCCGCCTCCACGTGCAGGCGGTAGTAGTAGTTCACCCCGAGGAAGTCCACCGGCGTGCCGATGATCTCCAGGTCGCCGTCCCGGCGGAAGGAGAAGTCGGTGATCCGGCCGAACGTCTCGGCCATGTCGGCGGCGTAGCCCCCGCCGAAGAGCGGCTCGGTGAACTGCCGGTTGACCAGCAGGTCCATCCGGCGTGCGGCCTGGACGTCCTGAGGCACGGCGGTCACCGGCACCGTCGGCGACATGTTGAGCGTCACCCCGACCTGCTGACCCGGCCTGGCCATCTCGCGCAGACGCGCGACGGCCAGGCCGTGACCGAGCAGCAGGTGGTGCGCCGCGGCCAGCGCACCGTGCCCCTCCGTGGCGCCCGGCGCGTGCCGCCCCTCGCCGTAGCCGACGATGGCCGAGCAGTACGGCTCGTTCAGCGTGATCCAGTTCGAGACCGACTCGCCGAGGGCGTCGTACATCACCTCGGCGTAGTCGGCGAAGCGCTCGGCGGTGTCGCGGACCCGCCAGCCCCCGCGGTCCTCCAGCGCCTGGGGCAGGTCCCAGTGATAGAGGGTCACATAGGGCTCTATGCCGCCCTCGCGCAGGGCGTCCACGAGCCGCCGGTAGAAGTCCAGCCCGCGCCGGTTCACCGGTCCGCGGCCGTCGGGCAGCACCCTGGGCCATGCCACAGAGAATCGGTAGGCCCCCGCCCCCAGGTCCTTCATGAGATCGACATCCCCTTGCCAGCGGTGATAGTGGTCGCAGGCGAACTCGCCCGACTCGCCCCGTGCCACCGCGCCGGGCACCCGGCAGAAGGTGTCCCAAATCGAGGGCCCCCGGCCGTCGATGTCGACGGCCCCCTCGATCTGGTACGCCGCGGTGGCCGTGCCCCACACGAAGCCGGCGGGGAAGGTCCGCGGCATCGCGAGGCGTTCGTCGGTCGCCGTCATTCCCTGTTCACTCCAGGTTCCGTGCCCGCTCGGATGAACAGCCCGGACACGGCGGCAGGCCGTACGGGCGATGGGCCGTCCCCCGGCAGCCGCGGGACCCGCCGAGCCGTACGGCGGGCACACACGCGGGCAGACGGAGTTCCGCAGCGGACACCTGAACTCCCTCGCAGGAGAAAAGGGAAGCGGCTGCGAGACACGACGGCGGCCGAGCCCGTGGCAACGAGAAAGCGCCGGCCGGTGCCCGTAATCACACAGAAGGAGGCGGGTTGTTGTCAAGTCACGGAAACGTCACCGGAGGAAATTCCGATTATTGGTTGACGACACCGATAGGGGTTGCCTATTTTGGAGAAACCGGTTACATGAAACCGGTTACAGCGAGATGCGATAGCGTTTGATCCGTGGCAACGATCAGAGAGCTGGCGCGCCTGTGCGGCGTGTCTCCCGCGACCGTCTCCCGCGCGTTCAACAACCCGGAGGTTGTGAACGCGAAGACCAGGGAGCAGGTCCTGCGGACGGCGCGCCAGATCGGCTACCTGCCCAACGAGTCCGCCCGCACCCTGGCCACCAAGAAGTCCTTCATGGTCGGCCTGGTGTGGGACACCGACCACCGCCGTCCCGGCTGGCGGCACCCGTTCTTCCAGGAGATCCTCATCGGCCTGAAGACGGCGCTCAGCGGGCGCGGATATCACCTGCTCATGCTGGCCACGAGCGGAGAGGGGACCGACGACGCCCACGTGCGCGCCGTGCGCAGGCACAACCTCGACGGCGTCGTCATGATCGACAGTGGAACCTGGGATCCCTCCCTGCGCCGGCTGGCCGAATCGGGCGTCCCCTGCGTCAGCCTCGACCGTCCGGTACAGGGCCCCCGCACCACCTACGTGACCTCGGACAACGTCGGCGGCGCCCGCCTGGCCGTACGGCACCTGCACGAGCGGGGACGGCGGGCGATCGCCACGATCACCGGCCCGGCGCACACGCGGCCGGGCGCCGAGCGCCTGCAGGGCTACCAGGACGAACTGACCCGGCTGGGGCTGCCGTACCGGCCCGAGTTCGTGGTCGAGGGCGACTTCTACCTGTCGGGCGGCCACGCCGCCATGCGCCGCCTGCTGGAGGCGGACGAGCGGCCCGACGCCGTGTTCGTCGCGGGCGACGAGATGGCCGTCGGCGCGCTGCGCGCGATCGGCGAGGCCGGCCTCAAGGTGCCCGAGGACATCGCCCTGGTCGGGTTCGACGACATCGAGGTGGCCGCGCTCGTGCCGCCGGGGCTGACCACCGTCGCCCAGGACATGGCCGGGTTCGGCACCGCCGCCGCGGAGGCGGTGGTCTCCATGATCGACGGCGCGGACGCCCCGCCGCCCCGGATCCTGCCGACCACGCTCGTCGTCCGCGGCTCCAGCACCACGTCACCCGAACTCTGATCGGATGCGAGCGCCGTTCGGGTAGCCGCCGCAGGCTCGCGCTCCCCGAATCGGGGCGGGAGGCGACACCGGTGCCGCCCTGAAGGGGAACGGCCCGGGATACGCGTTCCCGTCCACCCGCTCACCGCCACGCTTGGCGTTTTCGAGGTTCCGGCGAGAGCCAGGGGCCGCCGGTCCTGGTGCTGCCCGCCCGGATGTGATGCTGCTCACTCCAGCGGCTCTGCCCGCCGGGCCGCTCCGGGCATGAGCTCGCCCGACGATCCGTCCTCGTTGTGGAGCACGGTGTTCGGAGCACCGCGTTGTGCAGCGCCGTGCTCCCGGAGGCGCTTATCGTGATGGGGCACCCATCACCCTTGATCCCCCGGGGGACTTCTGTGTCCGAGCAGTCCTGGCCTGTCCGCATTCGCGCCGACTTCGCGCAGCGCGTGCTGGACCTGCGGCACCAGCATCCCGGGGTTCTCGCCTCGCTGGACCAGCACATGACCGCCGTCAAGCACGCCATCGCGGAGCTGGGCGAGCGTGTCGGGCCCGCCTCCCTGCTCGCCTACCTGATCGGCTACTGGGACGGCGCCCGCGAGAAGGGCTGGCGGGCGCCCGGGCCGGACCAGCCGCTCGACTTCGCCGCCCTGCGCATGAGCGCCGTCTGCCTGATGCTCGACGTCGCCGAAGCCGTCTGACCTCCGCGCCGCTTCCCTTCCGGCACAGCGGCGGGGCGCCCCTCCCAAGAGGGGGACGCCCCGCGGCGAACTGTGACGAACAGCGGCGGACTCACCGGCGCGGCGACGGAGGCTCCTCCGGGGGATTCGGCCGGGAGGAGGTGGGCCGCGCCACCTCATCCGGCGCGTCCTGCGGCATCCGGTCACCCGCTCCCGCCGGAGGGGCCGCGCTTGCCGGAGGGACCGCGCCCGCCGGAGGGACCGCGCCCGCCGGAGGTACGGGGGTCGTCGGGGCGCCCGGAGCGGCCGGCGGGGTGCTCTCGGGATACGCGGGCCGGGCCACCGGCTCGCCCCCGATGTTCTGCTCGCCTGCGATGTTCTGTGCGCCCCCGGCGTTGTGCGGCTGGGCGGCGCCCTGCGGGTACGCCGTGGAGGGCGGCTGGGCGAAGGCTCCCACCCGCTGCTGCCGGGGCTGCTCGGCACGCCGTACGTCGACCGTCTCCATCGCGTCGGCGCGGCCCCTGCTGTAGGCCGCGGCCTGGGCGCGGATGGTGTCGGTCTCGGCCTCCGCCCGATTCAGCCAGTGCTCCCAGCGCTGCTGCATCGGCCGGACCAGGCCGCCGCCGACGCCCACGATGAGGATGCCGGCCAGGGTGGCCAGGATCGCGATCAGCACCGGAGTGGTGACGGTGGTCGCGACCTCGATCTGGTTGAGCGCGGCGATGACGCCGAGGCCGACGATGAACACCGACGCGATCGTGGCCAGCGCCCGGCCGTACGACAGGGAGCCCAGAGCGGCGGTGACGATGTCCTTGACGGCCCTGGCGATGGCGGTGGCGACCACGATGATGACGATCGCCACGGCGGCCTTGGGCAGCCACGCCACCACTCCGGCGAGCAGGTCGCTGACGGGGTTGGGCCCGAAGACGGAGAAGGCGATCTGCAGCGTGATCAGCAGGATCCCGTAGTAGACCAGTGTCGCGAGCAGGCCGGACGCGTCGTACTTGCCGCGTGCCAGCGCCCGCCCCGCCCAGCCGCGCTCGGCCCACCGGTCGAACCCGACGCGGTCGAGCACGGCGTCGACCGCCTTGCGCAGCGCCTTGGCGACCAGCCAGCCCACCGCGAGGACGACGACGAATGCGAGGAATTTGGGGACGAACGTGGCGACCGACGACCAGGCGTCAGCCGCTCCTCTTCCCCAGTCGACCGGAGCGGCCATGGGTCCTCCTGTTCAGAGCCTTCCACGACGTACAGGACCCACGGCTACCCGGTGATCCACGCCCCATGCCCCCGAGAACAAATCCGGATCACGTGACTTCCGTATGATGTACGGTACGAAATACGACAACGAGAGGGCGTATTCGTGTACAAGCCGAGCGACGAGGAACTGAAGAGCGTCGAGGACTGGTTCGCCCAGTACGACGCGCTCGCCGAGCGGGGCGAGATCGAGAAGCTGGCCGGCCTCGCGGTCTTCCCGATGAACCTCGCCACCGACGTGCCGGGCGGCTTCGCCGCCGTTCGGCAGTGGACGCGCGAGGAGTACGTCGAGGCGATGCGGGAGGCCATGGGCGGCGGCACGGCGGGGCTCGGCATGGAATCGGTGCGGACGCCGCACTTTCTCAGCCCCAACCTCGTGTTCGTGGAGACCGTGGCGACGATGACGGTCGAGGGCCGGAGGGAGAGCATGCACTACGGCGATCTACTGGTACGCACCCCGGAGGGGTGGGCGTTCCAGACGATGGCACAGGGCGGCTGGGGCCACGGCTGGCCGCGGGCCACGCGCGGCTGACGCCGAGGGCCGTTCACCGGTTCGGTAGTGAGGACCCCCGCCCGCGCCGGGCGGGCGGCGTCCCCGGGGGCACTCGTCACGTTCGAGGGGGGCGATGTACCGCGTTCCGGGAAGTTGTATAGGCTTCCTATGTAAATTCGGTCCCGTCCGGAGGAACACCTGTGTCCGTCACCCCGAGCGCCGATCACTCCGAGGATTCGCACGCGGTCTCGGCCGTCCTGGACGACCTCGCGGTGCTCGCCGTACGACGGCTGTCCACGCGTGAGATCAGCCTCACGGCCGCGACGACCCTGTCGTACCTGGACCGGAACGGCCCGGCACGGCTCAGCGCGCTCGCCGCGGAGCAGGGCGTCACCCAGCCGTCGATGACCCAGCTCGTGCAGCGCCTGGAACGCGAAGGGCTGGTGAGCCGCGGCGTCGACGCTCAGGACGGCCGGGCGGTGCTGGTCGGCGTCACCGACGCGGGCCGCGCGCTGCTGGCCGAACGGCGCCGCCGGCGCAGAGAGCGGCTCGACGAGATGCTCGGCACGCTGCCCCCCGGCGAACTGCGCGAGCTGACGCGGGTCGCCGGCGAGTTCCTCCCCCTGCTCCGGCGTCTCCTCCAGAGCGCGCCCCAGGAGTAGGGGCCGGTCGGCTCCCCCTCGCTACTACCAGGAGGTCCGGTGAGCTCTGCTCATGCCCCCGTCTCCAATCCCTTCAAGCAGCCGAAGGCGGTCTGGGCCGTCGCCTTCGCCTGCGTGATCTCCTTCATGGGGATCGGGCTGGTGGACCCGATCCTGCCGGCCCTCAGCGAGAAGCTGCACGCCACGCCCAGCCAGGTGTCGCTGCTGTTCACGAGCTACCTGGTCGTCACCGCGGTGGCCATGCTGATCACCGGCTGGGTCTCCAGCCGGATCGGCGCCAAGCGCACGCTCATCGCGGGTCTCGCCCTGATCGTGGTGTTCGCCGCGCTGGCCGGTGCGTCCGGCGGGATCGGCGGCATCGTCGGCTTCCGGGCCGGCTGGGGCCTCGGCAACGCCTTGTTCATCGCCACCTCACTCGCCGTCATCGTCGCGTCCAGCAGCGGCGGCTTCGCCGGGGCGATCATCCTGTACGAGACCGCGCTCGGCGTCGGCATCGCGGTCGGCCCGCTGCTCGGCGGCACCCTCGGCGGCATCAGCTGGCGCGGCCCGTTCTACGGCGTGGCCGTCCTGATGGCGATCGCCCTGATCGCCACCGTGGTCCTGGTCCGTCCCCTGCCCACGCCGGCGAGGAGGACCAGCGTCGCCGACCCGATCAAGGCCCTGCGCCACCGCGGTCTGCTCATCCTGGGCCTGACCGCGCTCTGCTACAACTGGGGCTTCTTCACCGTGCTGGGCTACGCGCCGTACCCGATGGAGCTCGACGAGCACCAGCTCGGCCTCGTCTTCACCGCCTGGGGAATCCTCGTCGCGATCTTCTCGGTCTTCGGCGCCCCGCGGTTGCAGGCCCGTTTCGGCATCGCCCGCACGCTGTACGCCAACCTGGTGCTGTTCAGCCTCGACATCCTGATGATCGCGTTGTTCACCGACAACCGGGTCGTCGTGATCTGCGGCGTGATCGTGGCGGGGATCTTCATCGGCGTCAACAACACCGTCACCACTCAGGCGGTCATGACCGTCTCCCCCGTGGAGCGGCCGGTCGCCTCCGCGGCGTACGGCTTCATCCGCTTCATCGGCGGCGGCCTCGCGCCCTTCGTCGCGGGCAAGCTCGCCGAGCACTTCGACAGTCAGCACGCGCCTTTCTACATGGGGGCCGCCGCCGTGCTCCTCGGCGCGGTGATCCTCACCGCCGCGCACCGGCAGCTCGGCGAGGCCGAGCGCGCGCAGGCGGCCGAGATGGCCGCCGCCGACCCGGCCACGGCGCGGCGGGAGGAACTGGAGGAGGAGGCCCTGGCCGAGGACATCGGCTCGGCCACCTGATCGACGCGCCGGACGCGGAAGCGGCGGCGGCCCCCGTCGCCGCTTCCGGCGCGCGGGCACCACCCGTGCGGATCTCCCGATCGTTTTGCCGCCGGCGCGGGAATGGCTTGGCCCGCCCGGTTGTGGTTACTCATGTCTGGGCTGGTCGTGGCCTTCAGAAGTGAGGGGATGCGGTCGGCCGCAACGACGGGACTACCGAATGGGTCCCGAAGTTCCCCCCGCCTTCGCGTCCGGGCACGAGCCACCCCGGCAGGAAGCACCCCACGGCGGAGCCGCCGCGAGCCCGTGGACCGGACTGACGCGGATCATCGCGTGCGGGGAGATCGACATGTGCACGGCCGGCCGCCTCCACGGAGGCGTTCTCGACGTCCTGCGGCGGCAGCGGCCGGACCGCATCGAGATCGACCTCGCGGGAGTCACCTTCCTCGACGCGTCCGGCGTACGCGCGCTGCTCAAGAGCCGGGCCGCCGCGGCCAAGGTGGGATGCCGGCTCACGGTGGTCGAGCCGGGCCGCATGGCCCGCAGAATCCTGGAGATCGTCGGCCTGCTCGAGACCTTCGGCCTGGCCGCGGCGCCGCCGGACTCGCCCCGCTGTCACCGCTGACCGTCGGGCCCCGGTCACCGGTCTCCACGCGTACGCAGCTCCCCGGTGTCGACCAGATACTCGGCGACCTCCACCAGTTTGGTTGCCCGCATCATGACGCCGTCATGCTCTGACGGGGAGCGCCGGGGCAGCGGAATTTCCGGGCACCATGGGGCTCGGTCGCGCGAGGGCCGCGTCAGAGCCGGGTGAGCAGGTCGGGGGTGAGCGCGGCGACGCCGGCGCACCCGGACAGCGCCAGGGTGAGATCGGTTTCCGCCAGGAGGCAGCGGATCACGTGCTCCACCCCCGCCTGGCCGTCCAGGCCCAGTCCGTACGCGTACGGACGCCCGAGCAGCACGGTCCTCGCGCCGAGCGCGAGCGCCTTGACGACGTCGTCCCCGGTGCGGACGCCGCCGTCGAACAGCACGGTCAGCCGGTCGGCCACGGCGTCGGCCACGGCCGGCAGGGCGTCGGCCGCCCCGATCGAGCCGTTGACCTGGCGTCCGCCGTGGTTGGAGACGACGACGCCGTCCATTCCCGCGTCGGCGGCCAGGCGGGCGTCGTCGGGGTGCAGGACGCCTTTCAACACGATCGGGCCGTCCCAGTGCTCGCGGAGCAGCGCGAGGTCGGGCCACGTCTTGCCCGGGTCGCCGAACATCCCCACGAAGTGCAGGACGGCGGCGTTCGGGTCCTCGTGCACGGGCCGGGCGAGCCCGGCCTGGAACGCCGGGTCGGTGAAGTAGTTGGCGGTGCCGACACCGCGCAGGAACGGCAGATACGCCTGGTCGAGGTCGCGGGGCCGCCAGGCCAGCAGCGGGGTGTCGAGGGTGACGACGAGCACGGTGAACCCCGCCGCCTTGGCCCGCGCGAGAAAGCTGAGAGTGACCTCGCGGTCCTTGCCCCAGTAGAGCTGGAACCAGCGCTCGCCCTCCCCCATGGCCGCCGCCACGTCCTCCATCGGCGTGCTGGACGCCGACGACAAGGCGAAGGGCACGCCCACCGCGGCCGCCGCCCGGGCGGCGGCCCGCTCGGCCTCGGGATGCATGATCGACAACACGCCGATCGGCGCCAGCGCCAGCGGCGCGGGCAGCCTTCTGCCGAGCACGGTCACCGACATGTCACGTTCGCGCACGTCGCGGAGCATGCGCGGCACGATCCGCCAGCGGTCGAGCGCCTCACGGTTGGCGCGCTCGGTGCGCCCGCTGCCCGCGCTCCCGGCGACGTAGCCCACCGCGCCCGGGCCGAGCCTCCGCTCGGCCATCTCCTCAAGCCGGGTCAGGTCGGTCGGCAACCGGGGCACGGTCCCCGTCATGCCGTTGAGATAGATCTCGTACTGGAAGTCCGCCCAGCTCATCGCGCTCGCCCTCGCTCCGCTTCCACCCGGCCACAGCCCCGGCGGCTCCTGGCGAACACATTATCGGGAACCGATCACCGGACCTCGCGCGCCGTTCCTCCCACGACTTCGGCCGCCGACCGATCAGCGGGGGCCGGGGGCGTGGCGGAAGAGGAACGGCCGGCTCTCCCGGCCCGGCACGACGAACCAGCACTCGCCGGTGCCCTCGCTCGCCAGCAGCGAGAAGAACGCGTCGACGACCGTCCCGACGTCGAGGATGGGGAACTTCATCTCGTCCAGCAGCGCCTTGATGTCGGTGTCCAGGATCGCGGTGTCCGCGAACGACGGGCACAGCGCCTGCACCCGGATGCCGAGGGGCTCCAACTGCGGGCCGAGCGAGCGGACGAGGCCGACGACCGCGTGCTTGTTGGCCGCGTAGACGGGATCTTGCGGAATGCCCACGATCCCCGCCATGCTGGCGGTGACCACGATCACGCCTCCGGTCCTCATCGCCGGCAGCGCGGCGTGCACGCCGAAGACGACGCCGTCGAGGTTGACCCCCATCACGCGCCGGTAGCGGGCGAGGTCGAAATCCTCGCCGAGCCCGAATCCCGAGGCGACGCCGGCGTTGAGGAAGGCGAGGTCGAGCCGCCCGTGCCGCTCGACGGCGAGCGCGACGGCGGCCTGGTTGTCCTCCAGCCGCGACACGTCCGTGCGGACGAAGGCGGCGCCGATCTCCTCGGCGGTGCGCGCACCGGCCTCGGCGTCGACGTCGGCCAGCACGACGTGCGCGCCGCGGGCGGCCAGGCGGCGGGCCACGCCCGCGCCGATGCCGCCCGCGCCTCCGGTGACGAGCGCGACCTTGCCGGCGATGTCGTCGGTGTTCACAGGGGCAGCCCTCCCGTCGCGGCCCTGGTGGAGCCGGTGGCCCGATATGCCTCGATTGTTCGTTCCGCGATACGCATCTGGTGAATCTCGTCGGCGCCGTCGGCGAAACGGGCCCATCGCGCGTGCTGGAACATGCGCGCCAGCGGGGTGTCGGTGGAGTAGCCGAGCGCTCCGTGGACCTGGATGGCCCGGTCGACGATCCGGTTCAGACTGTTCGCGACGAAGTGCTTGGCCATCGAGACCTCGGTGCGGAAGTCCTCACCCTTGTCGATCTTCGATGCGGCGTGCAGCACCATGAGCTTGCACTGGTAGAGCTCCATGGCCGAGTCGGCGATCATCCACTGCACGCCCTGCTTGTCGGCGAGCAGGGACCCGTGGCTGAACCTGTCCAGCGCCCTGCCCACCATCATGTCGAGCGCCGTCTCCGCCTGCGATATCCACCGCATGCAGTGCGCCAGCCGGGCCGGGCCGAGACGGTGCTGGCCCAGCCGATGACCGTTGCCCCGCCCGCCGAGCACGGCGGCATCCGGCACGCGCAGGTCGGTGATGACGATCTCGCTGTGGCCGGTCGAGCCGTGCATGGTCTCGATCTCGCGTACGTCGTTCCAGCCGTCGGCGGGCAGGTCCACGAGGAAGGCCGTGTTGGCGCCCCGGGCGCCCTCGGGCAGGTCGAACTCGGTCTTCGCGATCAGGATGGCGAAACTCGCCCGGCGGGCGTTCGAGATGAACCACTTGTGCCCGTTGATCACCCATTCGTCGCCGTCCTTGACGGCGTGCGTACGGATGAGGGTCGGGTCGGAGCCGGCCACCTCGGGCTCGGTCATCGCGAAGCACGACATCTTCACCCCGTCGAGCAGCGGCCGCAGGTAACGCTCCTTCTGCTCGCCGGTGCCCCAGTGCAGCAACGTGTGCATGTTCCCCTCGTCGGGAGCCGCGCAGTTGAGCACCCAGGGGCCGAGCCTGGTCTTGGCCGCCTCGGCCTGCACCATCGCCAGTTCGACGTGGCCGAGGCCCATGCCGCCCCACTCCTCGGGCATGTGCGGCAGCCAGAGCCCCTCCTCCTTCGCCCTGCGGCGCAGGCCGACGATCGTGCGCAGGTACTCCTCGCGGCTGAGGGCCTTGTCCTCCGAGTCCTCGAACGGCCTGACCGCCGGGATCACGACCTCCTGGACGAACGTCCGCACCCGCGCGCGTATCTCCTCGTGCTCGGGGGCGAGCGTGAAATCGATGGCCATGATCCTCCCGCGGGCCCATTAATGCGACTGACATGTCAAATAATGCAATCGCCTGAAATACCGTATCCTTCGGCCGTACGAGCGACAAGGGAGGCGCGATGCCGTCGGAGACCACGGTCCGGAGGCTCGTGGACGCGGCCGAGCACCTGTTCGCCGAGCGCGGCATCGACGCGGTCTCGCTGCGCGAGATCAACGCCGCCGCCGGGCAGCGCAACTCCACCGCGCTGCAGTACCACTTCGGCGACCGCGCCGGGCTGCTGAAGGCGGTGCTCGCCAAGCATCGGCCGGAGATCGAGGCACGACGCCACCAGCTCCTGGACGAGTACGAGGCACGCGGCCCGCTGCCCCAGGCCGACGCCCTGCGTTCGCTCGCCGCCGCGCTCGTCCGCCCGGCCGCCGCGAAGCTGGCCGACCCGGACGGCGGGCGTGACTATCTGCGCGTCATGGAGCAACTGGTCCACCGCGTGCCGCCCAGCCTCCCCGAGGACGGCGGCGGCAGCATCGGCCGCTGGCGTGAACTGGTCGCCCCCCTACTGCCCGAGGCCGCCGTGCGCCTGCACCAACGCTTCATGGCGATCCGCATGACGTACGTGGAGCTCGCCCGCCGGGCGGGCGGCCCTGCGGGCCGCGACGACCGGCTGTTCACCGGCCATCTGATCGACGTGGTCGCGGCGGTCCTCGCGAGCGAGGTCTCCGACGAGACCGCCCGACTCCTCGCCGAGCGCGACCAGCGCCCCTGACGATCGGCGCCAAGCCGGCCCGGTTCGGCTTCCGCCCCGGACGGCGCCGGCCCACGGCGGCTCGCATCCTTCCCGGGTTTGCCCTTCCGGCAGGTGGGGAGGGGAGGACAGCACCGCCGGGGCATGGTTGCGGACAGCCTGTTTCGGCCTTCACGGTGGTCCGGAAAGGAGGAACGATGACCGAGCCTCAGCAGCCCGAGCTCCGGCGTTCCGGCGGGGGCGGCGGCGTTCCGCCGGACCAGCGGCCTCCGTACCCCGCATGAGCTCGCGGCACGAGTGACACGACGTGCGCTCGGGACGGGCCGGGACGCGGAGGGGACACCGCACCCGGTTGCCGCCCCGGACGGATGGAGGCAATCGGGAGCGCGGGTGAGCGAGATACCGACCATCAAGAGCCTGGACGAGCTGACCGAGCTCGTCGAAAACCGGCCAAGCCTGTACCTGCGGTATTCCAAGGGTCCCGACGCCGACGCCGGCAAGCCGAGCGTCGACTACGAGAGCCGTCTGGAACTACCCGGCCTGTCGGTGACCGTGCTCGACGCCGAGCAGTGGTGGACCCTCCCGCTGCGTGACTGGCTGGCGCGACAGATCTGCAAGTACACCCACCTGGCCGAGAAGGACGAGGAGCGGCACGCGTGGGTGCTCACCGGACGTGTCGTGGCTCGCGGCCCCGACCACGAGCCGCTCATCGACCGGGTCGAGCCGGTCGCGTGGCTCGACGACTCCGTGGTCGAGCAGGCGCGCGAGCACTACGAGAAGGTGTTCGACGCAGGCCGCGACTCCACCGGCTGAGATCCGGGGGCGCGGCCATCCGCCCCAAGTCCTCCGATCAGCGCGGAGATCGTTCGACGGGTAATCTTCAGGCCGGTGTGCCCGCTCCGGTCGCTCGCAGGGCGCGACGCGTTCAGCGGTGCTTTATATGCTTCTTTCTGCCTTGTCAGAGGGCGATCGCGAGGGTGGACATGGTCGAAAGAGCAGGCACGGTGAAGCGCGCGAGATCCACGCGTGCCGCGGGCGATGATCCCGAGCTGGATCTGCGGCAGCTCCTGGCCGGCCTCACCGCCGTACGGGACGGCGACTTCGGCACCCGGCTGCCGGACGAGGGAGACGGCCTGCTGAAGGAGATCGCCACCGTCTTCAACGGGATGGTCGACCAGCTGTCCCTGTTCACCTCCGAGGTGACGCGCGTGGCACGGGAGGTGGGCACCGAGGGCCAGCTCGGCGGCCAGGCCGAGGTGCCGGGAGTCTCGGGCACCTGGAAGGACCTCACCGACTCGGTGAACGCGATGGCGGGCAACCTCACCAGCCAGGTCCGCTCGATCGCCGAGGTCACCACCGCCGTCGCCAAGGGCGACCTCTCCCAGAAGATCACCGTCGACGCCCGCGGCGAGATCCTCGAACTCAAGAACACCGTCAACACCATGGTCGACCAGCTCTCGTCCTTCGCCGACGAGGTCACCCGCGTCGCCCGCGAAGTCGGCACCGAGGGCCAGCTCGGCGGCCAGGCGCAGGTGCCCGGCGTCGCCGGAACCTGGCGCGACCTCACCGACTCCGTCAACTCGATGGCCGGCAACCTCACCAGCCAGGTCCGCTCCATCGCCGAGGTCACCACCGCCGTCGCCAAGGGCGACCTCTCCCAGAAGATCACCGTCGACGCCCGCGGCGAGATCCTCGAACTCAAGAACACCGTCAACACCATGGTCGACCAGCTCTCGTCCTTCGCCGACGAGGTCACCCGCGTCGCCCGCGAAGTCGGCACCGAAGGCCAGCTCGGCGGCCAGGCCGACGTCAAGGGCGTCTCCGGCACCTGGCGCGACCTCACCGACTCGGTGAACTTCATGGCCGGCAACCTCACCAGCCAGGTCCGCAACATCTCCCAGGTCGCCACGGCGGTGGCCCGCGGCGACCTGTCGCAGAAGATCACGGTCGAGGCCAAGGGCGAGGTCGCCGCGCTCGCCCAGACCATCAACACCATGGTCGACACGCTGAGCGCCTTCGCCGACGAGGTCACCCGCGTCGCCCGCGAAGTCGGCACCGAAGGACGGCTGGGCGGCCAGGCCGACGTCAAGGGCGTCTCCGGCACCTGGAAGGCGCTGACCGAGTCGGTGAACGTCATGGCCGACAACCTCACCGACCAGGTGCGCAGCATCGCCGAGGTGACCACCGCGGTCGCCAAGGGCGACCTGTCGCAGAAGATCCGCGTCGACGCCCGGGGCGAGATCCTGGAGCTGAAGGAGACCATCAACACGATGGTCGACCAGCTCTCGTCCTTCGCCGACGAGGTCACCCGCGTCGCCCGCGAGGTCGGCACCGAGGGGCGGCTGGGCGGCCAGGCCACCGTACGCGGGGTGTCGGGCACCTGGAAGGACCTCACCGACTCCGTCAACGTGATGGCGTCCAACCTCACCAGCCAGGTCCGCTCCATCGCCCAGGTCGCCACGGCCGTCGCCAAGGGCGACCTGTCGCAGAAGATCACGGTCGAGGCCAAGGGCGAGGTCGCCGCGCTCGCCCAGACCATCAACACCATGGTCGACACGCTGAGCGCGTTCGCCGACGAGGTCACCCGCGTCGCCCGCGAGGTCGGCACCGAGGGCCAGCTCGGCGGGCAGGCCCGGGTGCCCAACGTCGCGGGCACCTGGAAGGACCTCACCGACAACGTCAACTCGATGGCCGACAACCTGACCAACCAGGTGCGCTCGATCGCCGAGGTCACGACGGCCGTCGCCCAGGGCGACCTGACCAAGAAGATCGACGTGGTCGCCCGGGGCGAGATCCTCGCGCTGAAGACGACCATCAACACGATGGTCGACCAGCTGTCCTCGTTCGCCGCCGAGGTGACCCGCGTCGCCCGCGAGGTCGGCAGTGAGGGACGGCTGGGCGGGCAGGCCGAGGTCGAGGGCGTGTCGGGCACCTGGAAGCGGCTGACCGAGAACGTCAACGAGCTGGCCGGCAACCTCACCCGTCAGGTCCGCGCGATCGCCGAGGTGACCAGCGCGGTCACCTCCGGCGACCTGACCCGCTCCATCACCGTGGACGCCGAGGGCGAGCTGGCCGACCTCAAGGACAACGTCAACTCCATGGTGGAGTCGCTGCGCGAGTCGACCAGGGCTAACCAGGAGCAGGACTGGCTCAAGACCAACCTCGCCCGCATCTCCGGGCTCATGCAGGGCCACCGCGACCTGTCCACGGTCGCCGAGCTGGTCATGAACGAGCTGGCCCCGCTGGTCGACGCGCAGTACGGCACGTTCCTGCTGGCCGAGGAGACCCCGGCGGGCGCGGAGCTGCGGGTGGTCGGCTGCTACGGCCACCGCGAGACCTCGCGCCGGTACGCCTTCGGCGACTCGCTGGTCGGCCAGGCCGCGCAGGCCAGGCGGACGATCCTGGTGGAGGACATCCCGCCGGGGTACCTGACGGTGTCGTCCAGCCTCGGCCAGGCGGGGCCCGTCGGCCTCATCGTGCTGCCCATCGTGGTCGAGGACCAGGTGCTCGGCGTGATCGAGCTGGCCAGCCTCGGGCGCTTCACCACGATCCACCGGCATTTCCTGGAGCAGCTCGTCGAGACGATCGGCGTCAACGTCAACACGATCGTGGCCAACGCCCGCACCGACGCGCTGCTGGCCGAGTCGCAGCGGCTCGCCACCGAGCTCCAGGTGCGGCAGGAGGAGTTGCAGCGCTCGAACGCCGAGCTGGAGGAGAAGGCGGAGCTGCTGGCCCAGCAGAACCGCGACATCGAGACCAAGAACAGCGAGATCGAGCAGGCCCGCCAGGAGCTGGAGGACCGGGCCCAGCAGCTCGCGCTGGCCTCGAAGTACAAGAGCGAGTTCCTCGCCAACATGAGCCACGAGCTGCGCACCCCGCTCAACTCACTGCTCATCCTGGCGCAGCTGCTCGCCCAGAACCCCACCCGCAACCTGACGCCCAAGCAGGTGGAGTACGCCAACGTCATCCACTCGGCCGGCACCGACCTGCTCCAGCTCATCAACGACATCCTCGACCTGTCCAAGATCGAGGCCGGCAAGATGGACATCACGCCGGAGCCGGTCAGCCTGCGTCAGCTCCTCGACTACGTGGACGCCAACTTCCGCCCGCTGACCACGCAGAAGGGCCTGCGGTTCGGGGTCACCGTGGCCTCCGACGTGCCGGCCCGGCTGCTCACCGACGAGCAGCGACTGCGGCAGGTGCTGCGCAACCTGCTGTCGAACGCGGTCAAGTTCACCGAGGAGGGCTCGGTCGAGCTGCGGATCGAACGGGCGGCCGGCGTGGACCTGCCGGACGCCGGCGGCCAGGACATCCTGGCCTTCCACGTGGTGGACACCGGCATCGGCATCGCCGCCGAGAACCTCTCGCAGATCTTCGACGCCTTCCAGCAGGCCGACGGCACGACCAGCCGCAAGTACGGCGGGACCGGTCTCGGCCTGTCGATCAGCCGCGAGATCGCGACCCTGCTCGGCGGCGAGATCCGCGCCACCAGCACACTGGGCGAGGGCAGCACGTTCACGCTCTACCTCCCGCAGGCCCACTTCGACGACGCCGGAAGGGCCGAAGCGGAGCCGCCGGTGCTCGCCCCGCAGCCGGCGCCCGCCGCGGCGCGGGCCCCGTACGGCAGGGATGGCAGGGACGACAGCGGGGCGCGGCGCCGTCTCCTGGTCGTCGAGGCCAGGGCCGGCGGCCTGCTGTCCATGCTGGCGCAGAGCGTCGCGGCCGACCTGCGCGACACCCACGGGCCGGTCCAGGTGTCGACCGCGAACGACGCCCACTCGGCGCTGTCGATGCTGCGGCAGGAGAGCGTCCACTGCGTCGTGCTCGACCTCGGCATGCCCCACGACGCCGCGGTCGACTTCCTGAAAGGGCTCGACTCCGATCCCGTGCTGCGTGCGCTGCCGGTGCTCGCGCACCACTCGCGCAAGTTGTCACGCCCGCAGGAGGATCTGCTGCAGGTGCGCTCCCGCAACCAGCCGCTGGAGCGCCTGCCCAGCCTCGACGAGCTGCGTGAGCGGATCACCCTGCACCTGTCCGCGGAGGAGCCCGGCGACGTCCTGCCGCTCGTGCAGGCCGCCTCGGACGAGGGGGCGCAGGATGTCGGGAAGGTCGACAGCGCGCTGGTCGGCCGCAAGGTGCTGGTCGTCGACGACGACGTGCGCAACGTCTTCGCGCTCACCACGATCCTGGAACTGCACGGCATGCAGGTGCTGTACGCGGAGAACGGCCGCAAGGGCCTCGAGGTGCTGATGCGCAACGACGACGTCGACCTGGTGCTGATGGACGTCATGATGCCGGAGATGGACGGCTACGCCGCCACCACCGCCATCCGGTCGATGCCGCGCTTCGCCCAGCTGCCGATCATCGCGGTCACCGCCAAGGCCATGCACGGCGACCGGGAGAAGACGCTGTCGTCGGGCGCGAGCGACTACGTGACCAAGCCGGTCGACGCCGAGGAGCTCATGCTGTGCATGCAGCGCTGGCTGGACCTGCCCGGCGACAGGTAGGCCGGGCCCTCAGCGCTGACGAGCCGACGCCGGGGCGGCGCGGCGGCCCCGGGCCGGCGCCCCCCGGTTCAGGTCCCGGTTCAGGTCCGCAAGGACCGCCCGCGCGGCCCGCCGTCCGGAGACGAGTGCGCCCTGGTGGGAACCGGTGTCCCGGTGGTCGCCGCACACGTAGCGCCGGACGCCGAGGCCCACCTCTTCCAGCCGGACCGGGCGGCGCAGCGGCATCGGAGGCGGCATCGCGGGCAGGGCCGCCTCGATCGCGTAGGTGGCGACGTGCTCCCACGCGGAGGTGTCGCCGTAGATCTCGGTCAGCCTGACCCGCACCCGGGGCTCGTCCCCGGCGGTGTGCACGCCGAGGACCGACGTGGAGATCAGGGCGCGGCCGTCGGCGGAGTACTCGGGCGCGGCGTCGGTGAGCACGATCGTGTCGGTGATCACCCCGTGCGCGTCCACGATCAGCGTGGGCTCACCCAGGGGCGAGGACGGAGCGGCGTGGTAGAACGTCGTGACCGGCCGCATCGCCGGCACCGGCAGGCCGGGCACCAGCCGTCCGGCCGTGGGCGGATCGACGGCGACCACCACGGCACGCGCCTCCGCCTCGCCTCCACCGGCGAGCGCCACGCCCTCGGAGGTCAGCGCGCTCACCGGCGTCTCCAGCGAGATCGCGTCCCGCGGCAGGCGGTCGGCGAGCTGCGCGGGGATCCGCTCCATGCCGAGAGCCGGCACGCCGATCCTCCCCCGCGAGAACGACCTCCACAGCAGGTGGAAGATCCGGCCGGAGGTCTCCAGCTCCCGTTCCAGCACGACTCCCGCGAGGAGGGGACGGAAGAGCCTCTCGACGATCTCCGGGGACGCGCCCCAGTGCCGCAGCTCGGCCAGGGTGGTGCGCTCGGCGCCGCCGCGCCGCCGTACGAGGGAGTCGGGCAGCAGCAGGTCGCGACCGGTCACCGCGACCAGCACGGCCTTGTCGAACGGCGTGCCCACGGGAGCGAGCAGGCCACTGAGCGCGTGTCGTGGATGCCGCCACGGCAGCGCCACCCGCTCGCGCCGGCCGTCCCGGAAGATCATCGCTCCGTTGGTGAACCGCCGCAGGTCCAGCGCGCCGATGTCGAGGACCCGGGCGACCTCCGGATAGCTCGTGTTGAAGATCTGGAAGCCCCGATCGACGCGGAAGCCGTCCACCAGATCGGTGCGGACCCGGCCGCCCACACCGTCCGACGCCTCCAGCACCCGGACCGCCACACCCGCCCTGTGCAGGTGCCAGGCGCAGGCCAGGCCCGCGAGTCCCGCTCCGACGACGATCACCGTGGCAGGCTGTGGCATCGGGTCCCCCTTTCCGATCGCCGCCGTACGGCGACGGCTCCTTCAGGGAATTCGCACCGGCGGGAGCCGGCGGATGCAGCGGCGCCGCGGCCCGCCCTTCAGGCGGACCCGCTCCGGCGCCACGCGTCGAGGGCCGCCCGGCCGTGCCCCGGGCAGAGATCGAGCAGAGATCAGATCTGTGCTCGTTCACAGATCGGCGGGGCGGGCTGGAGGTGAAAGTTTCAGTGATCGGCGGGTGGTGCCCCCGCGCAGGCGGAACGCGGGATCCCGGCCTGTCATGGCTCCTACCAGCCGGAGATCCGTACGTCCCCACGCGTCCGATGATTGCGTTCACATCAGCGAACCGGAGGCGATTGACCGCACCGCCGGTTTCGCGTTGTGATGGCGCACCCGGCACCCCGCGCCCGGGGCCCGGCCCGACCTCCGGAGGTCCCGCACCGGAAACCCGATCACGCGCCCGGCGCGTTCCGGGCGCCGTCAGGGCTCTGCCGCCGCCCCCCATCGGCACCCCCTTGGAGTTTGGATGACCACACGACGAAGATCCGCGCTGTTCGCCGCCGTGGCCACGGCCGCCGCACTCGCGGGGGCCGGAGTCCTGCCCGCCCTGCCGGCCGCCGCGGCGGCGGGCTGCCGGGTGGACTACCAGGTGACCAACCAGTGGCAGGACGGCTTCGGAGCCGCCGTCACGATCACCAATCTCGGCGACGCGGTCAACGGCTGGACGCTCACCTGGTCGTACGCCGCGGGCCAGACCGTCACGCAGGCGTGGAACGCCACGGTCAGCCAGAGCGGCACGCAGGTCAGCGCCAAGGACGCCGGCTACAACGCGTCGATTCCCACCGGCGGCACCGCGTCGTTCGGCTTCAACGGCTCGTGGAACAACTCCTCCAACCCCGTGCCCGCGAGTTTCTCGCTCAACGGCACCACCTGCACCGGCGGGGTCACGAGCAGTCCCAGTGCGAGTCCGACCCGGTCGCCCTCGGCAAGCCCCACGCCGAGCCCCACTCCCAGCCCCACGCCGAGCCCCTCCGCGAGCCCGACGAGCATCCCGGCGGGCGCGCGGCAGATGGAGGACCTGAACCGCGGGCTCATCAGCGTACGGTCCGGCAGCGGCAACCTGGTCTCCTGGCGGCTGCTCGGCACCGAGAGCATCGGCACCGGGTTCAACGTCTACCGGGGTTCGACCAAGCTGAACTCCTCGCCGATCACCACCTCCACGAACTACCTCGACTCCGGGGCCGCCGCCGACGCCACCTACACCGTGCGGGCCGTGGTGAACGGCGCCGAGCAGGCGGCGTCGGAGACGTCGCTGCGCCTCACCGGCGGCGACCACCTCGACGTGCCCATCCAGCCGCCGTCCGGCGGCACCACGCCCGACGGGGTCGCCTACACCTACAGCGCCAACGACGCGAGCGTGGGCGACCTGGACGGCGACGGACAGTACGAGTTCGTGCTGAAGTGGGACCCGTCCAACGCCAAGGACAACTCCCAGTCCGGCTACACCGGCAACGTGTTCGTCGACGCGTACAAGCTCAACGGCACCCGCATGTGGCGGATCGACCTCGGCCGCAACATCCGCGCCGGCGCCCACTACACCCAGTTCCAGGTGTACGACTACGACGGCGACGGCAGGGCCGAGGTGGCGATGAAGACCGCCGACGGCACCAAGGACGGCACCGGCGTCGTCATCGGCAGTTCCTCGGCCGACTACCGCAACTCCTCCGGCTACGTCCTGTCCGGTCCCGAATACCTGACCATGTTCAACGGCCAGACCGGCAAGGCGATGTCCACGGTCAACTACGACCCGCCGCGCGGCACGGTCTCCTCCTGGGGCGACAACTACGGCAACCGGGTCGACCGGTTCCTCGCCGCCACCGCCTACCTCGACGGGCAGCGGCCCAGCCTGATCATGTCGCGCGGCTACTACACGCGTACGGTCATCGCGGCGTGGGACTTCCGCAACGGCTCGCTCACCAAGCGATGGACGTTCGACTCCAACTCGGCCGGCAGCCAGTACACCGGCCAGGGCAACCACAACCTCGCCGTCGCCGACGTGGACGCCGACGGCAAGGACGAGATCGTCTTCGGCGCGATGGCGATCAACGACAACGGCTCCGCGCTGTGGAACACCCGCAACGGCCATGGCGACGCGCTGCACGTGGGCGACCTCGACCCGTCGCGCGCCGGGCTGGAGGTGTTCAAGGTGGACGAGGACACCAGCAAGCCCGCGGCGTGGATGGCCGACGCCCGCACCGGCTCGATCATCTGGAGCAACGCCTCCTGCGGCTGTGACAACGGGCGCGGCGTCTCCGGCGACGTCTGGGCCGGCAGCCCGGGCGCCGAGTCGTGGTCCTCCGCCGTGAGCGGGATCTTCAACACCAAGGGGCAGAACGTCGGGCGCAAGCCGGGCTCGGCGAACTTCCTCGCCTGGTGGGACGCCGACCCGGTCCGGGAACTGCTCGACGGCACCCACATCGACAAGTACGGCACGGGCGGCGACACCCGCCTGCTGACGGCGAGCGGCGTCCACTCCAACAACGGCACCAAGTCGACCCCGTCTTTGTCCGCCGACCTGTTCGGCGACTGGCGTGAGGAGGTCGTCTGGCCGACGAGCGGCAACACCGCCCTGCGGATCTACAGCACGACCACGGCGGCGAGCCGTCAGATCCACACGCTGATGCACGATCCGACCTACCGGATGGCGGTCGCCTGGCAGAACACCGCCTACAACCAGCCGCCTCACACGGGATTCTTCCTCGGGGACGGCATGGCGACGCCCTCCAGGCCGAACATCTATGTGAGGTGACCCCCGGCGGCCGCGGACGTACCTGGCGAGCGTCCGCGGCCGCCGCGGCATATGGTCCGTCGTCGCGGAGCCGGCCGGCGTGGAACCGCCTGCAGTCGTCACGCACGCGTGGATCACGACATGCGGGGTCCTGTCGGAACAGCTGCGGGTTGCCGCACCGGAGAGCCACGGCTGCCGCGTGACCTGCGCCTTTTCGGGTAGGCCAGTCTCAGCGGAGGGCCGAGGGGGTGGCAGGATGCGATCGTCGATCAGTCTCGGCCGCGTGGGCGGGGTCCCGGTCGGGCTCAACATCAGCGTCCTGGTGATCGTCGTGATCCTGGTGATCGGACTGGCCTACGGGCGCTTCCCCATCGCCTTCCCCGGCCTGCCGACGGCGGCCTACGTGCTGTCCGCCCTGGTGTCGGCCGCGCTCTTCCTCGCCTCGCTGCTCGCGCACGAGCTCGCCCACGCGATCGTCGCCAAGCGGCACGGCATCGAGGTGACGGGCATCACGCTCTGGCTGCTCGGCGGGGTGGCCGAGCTGCGCGGGGAGCCCCGCTCCCCCGGCGCCGACCTCAAGATCGCGGGAGTGGGGCCGCTGACCAGCGTCGTGCTCGGCGGCGTCTTCGCCCTCGTGTCGTGGGGGGTTTCCGTCATCGGCGCACCACCGCTGGCCAGCGGGATGTTCGGCTACCTGGCCGCGGTGAACGTGCTGCTGGCCGTGTTCAACCTGGTGCCCGCCGCGCCGCTGGACGGCGGCCGGGTGCTGCGGGCCTTCCTGTGGGCCCGCTGGCACGACCGCATGCGGGCCGCCGTGGCCGCCGCCCGGGCCGGCCGGGTCTTCGGCTACGTCCTGATCGCCGTCGGCTTCCTCAACCTCGTCTCCGGCCTCGGCCTCCAGGGATTCTGGCTGGCCCTGATCGGCCTGTTCCTGGTGAACGCGGCCAGCGCCGAGGAGCAACAGACGCAGATCGCCGCCGCCCTCCACGGAATCACGGTGGGCGAGGTGATGTCGCGCGATCCCGTCGTCGCCCATCCCGACGAGACGGTGGCCGGTCTGGTCGACCGGCTCGTGCTGCGCCATCATCTGTCCACCTATCCGCTGCGGGACGACGACGGCCGGTTCGCGGGACTGGTGACACTGGGCCGCATCCGGCGCGTCCCACCCGAGGACCGGGCGATCACCAGGTTGCGCGACATCGCCTGCCCGCCGCCGGACGTGCCCGCCGCGCGGCCCGACGACCAGCTCACCGAGTTGCTCCAGCGGATGAGCGGCAGCACGGACGGCCGGGCCGTGGTGCTCGACGACGGTCACCTCGTCGGCCTGGTCACCCCGACCGACATCAGCCGGACCATCCAGACCGTGGACCTGCGGGCGCACGAGCCGTACCGCACGCCGCGCGGCGCGGATCTCGCACCGCCGACGCCCAGAGGCCCCGCCCCGGGCCCTACCACCGGGGGGCCTACCACGCCGGGTGGTACGGCCCCGCCGTCCGGCCGCCGCGACGCCGCCTGAACGCCCGGCTCCGCTCGCGGCTCATCCGCGGCTCTCGCGGCTCGTCCGGGCTCGTTGGCGGCTCGTCCGGGCCGGGTCACTCGTCGGCCGGCTCCTCGACGTCGTCGGGCGAGTCGGCGCCGGGGGCGTGCCAGTCGCCGGACCCTCCCCCGGGGTCCGCCCCGGGCTCCGCGTCGGGAGACTGCGCCAGCGGCGGCAGCCGGTCCGGGATCAGGTCTTCCGGCCCAGTGTTGTCCTTCGGCATGGCGTCCTCCTCGGGCCGCGCCTCTCCATCTCCGCGTACCCCCCGGCGGCGCGGGCATTCGGTCACACCGCAAGACGGTCGTGGGAGCCGAAAACAGACCCGCGAGCCGTGTTGAAAGGGAGACCAGGGGTAGGCGAACGGTGCGGCCGGATCGGACAAAGCGGCCGTAACTGCTAGTGGCAGGCTCTCAAGGAGGTGGGGATATGACGATCGTCGACGACACGGCGGTCGAACGACGGCGGCTGCGGTTCGAACGGGACGCGCTGCCGTACATCGACCAGATCTATGCCGGCGCCCTACGGCTCGCCCGCAACCCCACCGACGCCGAAGACCTGGTGCAGGACGTGTACATGCGGGCCTTCAGCAACTTCCACCAGTTCCGCGAGGGCACGAACCTGCGGGCCTGGCTGTACCGCATCCTGACCAACACCTATATCAACACCTATCGCAGGCAGCAGCGGCAGCCGCAGCGGGCCGCGACCGAGGACGTGGAGGACTGGCAGCTCGCCGAGGCGGCGTCGCACACCTCGTCCGGGCTCAAGTCCGCCGAGGTGGAGGCGCTGGAGGGGCTGCCCGACTCCCGGGTGAAGCAGGCACTGCAGGAACTGCCCGAGGACTTCCGCCTGGCGGTCTACCTCGCCGACGTGGAGGGCTTCGCCTACAAGGAGATCGCGCAGATCATGGACGTCCCCATCGGCACGGTCATGTCGCGGCTGCACCGGGGACGCCGGCAGCTGCGGGCCAAGCTGGAGGACTACGCCGCCGAGCTCGGGCTGCTCCGGTCGGCGAGCGCCGCCGCGCGGGCCGGCGAGTGAACCTGGTGCGCTGTCCACGAGCCTCGGCCGGGTCGGTCACTGCGCCGGAGAGAACCTTCGGTCCTCGCGAAGCCCGCTCCGCTGGGCCTCCGCTCCGGTCCTCGTCTCCCTTCCGCTCCGCTCCCTCGACCCCGGTGAACGTTGATGGACGACCTGGGCGAAAAGAGCTCAGGCGTCCTCGCGCTCGGGGTTCTCCAACCGGAAGAAGTTGCTCGGGCTGCCGTCCTTGCGGTGCTCCTGATAGATGAAGTTGAGATTGCGTTCCTCGAACGTCGTGAACCACTCGTCCCAGGAGATCTTCTTCAGGTCGCCGCCGCCGTAGCCCGGGAAGTCGAACCGGAGGACCCCGGGACGGCCCTCGTGCTCGGTGCCGGGGACGGTCGCGGGTGTGGCGTCCCGTTCCTCGGCCCATCGCCTGATCACCTCGTGGTCGGTCGTGATCAAGCTGCGCCCCGGACGCTCCTCATGCTCGTCCGCGGAGGAAATCTCCTGCTCGTACTTGTGCTCGCCGGTGACCGGGTGGTGCTGCTCGGACATGTCGACACCTCCCCCTCGTCCTCCCTACCCGGTGCCACCCGCCTTACCCTGCCGCCTCATCCTGCTGTCTCCCCTGCCGCCTCACCCTGCGGCCTTCCCCTTCAGCCGGATCCAGGCGGCGGACTCCTCCCCCGGGGCGTACGCCGAGTCGAGGCGTTTGCCCACCACACCGGGCAGGTCCTGCTCGGCCGCCGCCCGCCTCACCGCGTGGACCTCCCCCGGCCAGGACGGCGCCGTCTGCCAGCGCGGCCCGTTCACCGCGAGGCTCTCCAGGCCCGTACGGCGACGCTCGAACGGCTCGTCCAGCAACGACCGGCCGTCGTCGTACAGCAGGTCGTAGGCGACGTAGACGGAGGTGCCGCCGACCGTGACGACCTCGCCGTCGAGCACGGCGGCCCTGCTGCCGAACGACTCGGCCAGCGGGCGCAACCAGCGGTGCTCCACGGTGACGTCCGTGCCACCCGGGTCACGCAGGGTGAGCCTGCCGCCCTCCACGTACGCGAGCGCCCGCGCACCGCCCCACCAGAACTCCCAGGCGTACGCCTCGGGATCGCGCGGCACGCGGGCGCGGGTCACCGGCGTCATCGGCGCGAGCGCGGGCGGCGGTTCCCACTGCCCGCTGGGCGGGTCCATCCGGTGGATCATCCAGTTGCGGCCGCGGGTCTGGAACAGCACGTACCGGCCGGCGACCCGTGAGCCACGCAGCACGATCTTGACCTCGCGGTCGTTCCACTTCTCGGTCGCGTAGTGGCCGCGGTCCCAGATCGTCATCGTGCCGCCGCCGTACTCGCCCTTGGGGATCTCGCCCTCGAACCGGGCGTACTCCACGGGGTGGTCCTCGGTGTGGACGGCGAGGTGGTCGGTCCCGGGGTCGGGCGGCAGCCCCTTGGGGATCGCCCAGGAGACCAGCACCCCGCCCCGCTCCAGGCGCAGGTCCCAGTGCAGGGACCGGGCGTGGTGCTCCTGGATGACGAACGTGTCGTCCTCGCCCCGCGGCAGCGGCCCTTCGGCGGGGATCGGCTCGCTGGTGCGCGTCGCGTCGCGCTTGGCCCGGTAGGTCTCGAGTCTGTCCGCCACCCCACTCGTCCTACCCAGGGTGCGGCTCGCCGTGGGTGACAAGCGTGTCACCTTGTAGCGCCATGTCCGGTTAAGGACTTCGTGACCCTTTGGTAATGGCGCCTTACTATCGTCACCCACCATGAGTTCAGCGATCAGGTTGACCGCCGGCGCCACCACCGTGGCCCTCGGTCTCCTCCTGCCCGGCGCCCCCGCCTCAGCGGCCCCGAGCCACCCGGTCACGATCACCGTGATGGCCAGCTCCGACACCCACGGAAACGCGCTCAACTGGGACTACTACAAGAACGCGGAGTACGACGACAGCGCGCACAACGACGTGGGCCTGGCGAAGATCTCGACGATGGTGTCGAAGATCAGGGCCGACCGCGGCGCCGGCCACACCCTGCTGTTCGACTCCGGTGACACCCTCCAGGGCACGCCGCTGGACTACTACTACGCCAAGGTCGAGCCGATCACCTCGACCGGCGAGGTCCACCCCATGGCCAAGGCCATGAACGCCATCGGGTACGACGCCGTGACCTTGGGCAACCACGAGTTCAACTACGGCCTGCCGCTGCTCGGCGCGTGGGTCAAGCAGATGAAGGCGCCGGTCCTCGGCGCGAACGCCGTCTCCGCCAAGACCGGCCTGCCGGCCTACCAGCCGTACGTCATCAAGACCATGAAGGTGAAGGGCGAAAAGCCGATCAAGGTGGGCGTGCTCGGCCTCACCAATCCCGGCGTCGCGATCTGGGACAAGGCGAACGTCGACGGGAAGCTGAAGTTCCTCGACCTCGTCGCGACCGCCAAGAAGTGGGTGCCCGTCATCCGCGGCCTCGGCGCCGACGTGGTCCTGGTGACCGCCCACGCGGGCGATGACGGCATGTCGTCCTACGGCTCCGACCTGCCGGTGGAGAACGCCGCGGCCATGGTCGCCGAGCAGGTGCCCGGCGTCGACGCCGTCCTGTTCGGCCACGCGCACAACGACGTGCCGCAGCGCTTCGTCACCAACAAGGTGACCGGGCAGCAGGTGCTGCTGACCGAGCCCGCCAAGTGGGGCCAGCGCCTCAGCGTCGTCGACTTCACCCTCGCCAAGCAGCGCGGGAAGTGGACGGTGACCGGCAAGTCGTCCACCACGCTGAACACCAACACGGTGGCCGAGGACCCGAAGATCGTCGCGCTGATGAAGGAGCAGCACGACAAGACCGTCGGCTACGTCAACAAGGTCATCGCGCAGTCCACACAGCAGTTGTCGGCGGCCGAGTCGCCGTACAAGGACACGCCGATCCTCGACTACATCCAGAAGGTCCAGACCGACCTGGTGAGCAAGGCCATCGCCGGCAGTGCCGACGCCTCGCTGCCGGTGCTGTCGATCGCCGCGCCGTTCAGCCGCACCGCCGTCTTCCCCGCCGGGCCGGTCAGCGTCCGCGACATGGCCGGGCTGTACGTCTACGACAACACGCTGCTCGGCATCAAGCTGACCGGCGCCCAGGTCAAGGACTTCCTGGAGTACTCGGCGAAGTACTTCGCCCAGGTCGCCCCGGGCGCCCCGATCGACCTCGCCACGCTCACCAACGCCGGCGGCACGCCCGACTACAACTACGACCAGCTCTCCGGCGTGTCGTACGACATCGACATCTCCAAGCCGGTAGGCCAGCGCATCGTCGGCCTGTCGTACCAGGGCAGGCCGGTCACAGACGACCAGCAGTTCGTGGTGGCCATCAACAACTACCGCCAGTCGGGCGGCGGCGGCTTCCCGCACGTCTCGACCGCCCCGGTGGTCTACAACGCGCAGGTGGAGATCCGCCAGGCGCTGATCGAGTATGCCGCCGCGACCGGCACCATCGACCCGGCCACGTTCGCCGAGGCGAACTGGAGGCTCGTCCGCGACGGGGTTCCCGTCTTCTCCTGAGCACCGCGACGGGGGTGGCCGACGACGCCGGCCACCCCCCGTCTGCTTCGAGACCGGTTGGAGCCTCCGCATCCCGAACCGGATAATCCCGATTTTGTGGACGGTCCTGCCACTGCCCGATACCCTCCTGCCGGGTCGAGATTGTTGGATCTTCAATGACAGGGTGGGGACGGCGTGGCGCGCTCGTGGAGGGAGCTTCCCACCGGCCGGGTCGTGCACCTGAACGGCGACCCGGACGCCGTCGCACTGGCGGCCGAACCGCTGCCCGATGACGCGCCCGCGCTCGTGACGTACGTCCCCCGCCCGGCCAGGACGCCCGCGGACGTGGTCGCCGATGTGCTGGGGGAGCTGGAGTCCGCCGCGCTGGCGATGTTTCCCGCCTGGCTGCCCGAGGCGGACGGCATCACCGGGCCCGGCGGCGCGGCCGTCCCCGCCGTCCGTGTCCTCGCCCTGCGTGCGGGCTCCGCGAGCGGCCACTTCACTCCCTTCCTCGCCCACCTCGCGGAGCGCGCCCTGCGCGATCGGGACGCCGTGAGCGGGGCCACGGCGAGCGGGGCCAGGGCCGGTAGGGCGGGCCGGGCCCGGAGATTCCCGCCCGAGATCCGCGCCGCCGGGCTGGCCCGGGTGCTCCGCGCGGGCTACCGGCGGCCGGAGGCCGCGATCCTCGTGCGGATGCCACCCGAGCTCCCCATGTCCGCGGAAGAGGCGCTGGTGGCGGCGGGCGAATGGCTGGCCCACCACGGCGGGTTCGGCGTCTGGCTCACCGGACCTCCCCCGCGCTCCGTCGACCGGATCGAGACCGTGGCCGCTCCGATTTCCGAGGAGGTCGCGGCGCTCGTCCACTCGACGTCCACCGCTTCCGGCGGTCCCGAATCCGGCGGTGACGGCTCCGGCGGCCGGGACCGGCGGCCGACGCCGCCGCCGCTCACCTATCCGCCCCTCGCAGGGTTGCCGCATCCGGCCAGCATCGCCGAGCGGCGGCTGGAGGCGGCTCTGACGCCGTGCGCCTGGGCGGCGGGCCGCGAGTGGAACCAGCTCCACGCCTCCGGGCCGCTCAGCCCCCCGATCCGCGTCGACCTGCTGTGGCGTGCCGAGCGGTGCGTGATCGAGATCGACGGCCCGGAGCATCTGCGGCCGCTCCGCCTCGCCGCGGACAGGCAGCGCGACCTGCGCCTCCTCCGGGACGGCTACGCCGTACGCCGCTTCACCAACGAGCAGGTGCTGGAACGCCTCGGCACCGTGCTCGCCGAGTTGGAGCGCTTCCTCCACCAATGCCGCAATGGAACGCTCGAAGGGTCACTCCATGCCTGAAAAGCCGCTATCTCAGCGTGAGACCGCCATTTTGTTGCTCCTCATGGCCGAGGCCCGCGAGTTCACGAACCCCGAGCTCGACGAGCAGTTCGGCCTGAAGATCGAGAAAGGCGAACGCGAGCACCTGCACCGACTCAAGCTAATCGATGTCGGCAAGAGGGGGCAGGCGTTCACGTACACACTGAGCGAGGACGGCTGGGCCACCGCAGCCGAGATCTTCCGCAACGGCGTCCCCAGGTCCAGCCGTCTCGCCGCACGGGCACTCGAAGCGGTCGTCCGGGCCATGGTCTCCGGACTTCTGCGGCACATGGAGCGGACCGGGAGCCCTCTCGCCGAGATCTTCGGACGGGAGGAGGACCTCACCCCGGCAGGCCTGACGACCTCCGTGGACGAGCCCGTGCACGAGCCGGCGCCCAAGCGTGAGGCCGCGGCCGTACAGGAACCGACGCCCATGCGTGGCGCGGTGCCGCCTGTCGTGAGCCTTGCCGGGACGCCCACCACCGTCACCGGACCGGACACCACCGTCACCTCAGGCACCACCGTCACCTCAGGCACCGCGGGCACCGCCGTCGCCTCCGGTGCCGACGTCGAGACGAGGATCAGGAAGGCGTACGCGCAGCTCGCCGGCAAGCCGAACGCATGGGTCAGCCTGACCCACCTGCGTCCGCTGCTGGCCGACGCCCCCCGGGACGAGGTCGACGCCACCCTGCGCCGGATGATCGGTCTGCCGGACGTGCGTCTGGTGCCCGAGTCCAACCAGAAGATGCTCACCGACGAGGACAGGAGCGCGGCTGTCGTGATCGGGGACCAGGCCAAGCACCTCATTTTGATCGGGGCATGATGACGAGCGACGAACTCAACGCCCTTCGGGCCCTGCGGTTCAACTACACGCGGGTCGCCGATGACGTGTGGCGCCCGTTGCCGTTCCATGTCGAGGGACTGCACCAGGACACCTCGCAGGTCATCCTCAACGGCCTGATGGAGGCGGAGGAAAGCGACGCCGCGAGTCCCATCGGCGTCGTGATACAGGGCCAGCGGGGAACGGGCAAGACCCACCTGCTCGGCTGGGTCCGTCAGAAGGTGCACGAGGAGGACGCCTACTTCTTCCTGGTGAGCCTGCTCGACGCGAAGGACTTCTGGGAGAGTGTGCTCCTCTCCATGCTCGACAGCCTCTCCCGGCCGATGGCGGGAGACGGGAGCCAGCTGAGAGAACTCCTGTGGCGCCTCTGCGTGCTCGCCGAGGTGCCGCAGACGGCTCGCGGCCCGATCATCGGCGACGCCCCCCTGTCCCGGGCGGACCTGGACGCCTTCATCCATGCCCTGCGCCGCTACGACCAGCATGTCGGCCGGGACGTGCAGGACACCGCACGGGCCCTCACGCTGCGGGCCTCGCATGACCTGGCGGCGCAGGACATCGGTGACGCCTACCTCATCTCCGCGCCGCAGGGGGAGCCCGGCGAACGCGCGGGATGGGGCTTCCGGACCGTCGAGAAGACACCGCAGGAGATCGTCCACGACCTGTCCGGCCTTCTCGCGCTGACCGGTCCCTCCGTCATCGCCGTGGACCAGGTCGACACGCTGATCGCCCAGTCGTCGACCCGCACCGAGGGAGGGTCGACGGAGGACGCTGAGCACCGGAGAACGATCGAACGCGTCGCGGGGGGCCTGATGACCCTTCGTGAGGTGACCCGCCGTACCCTGACGGTCCTGTCCTGCCTTCCGCAGACATGGACGTTGATCGGAGAGCATGCCACCGACACCGTCCAGGACCGCTTCCGGACGACCCTGCCGCTGAGGACGATCCCGGATGCGGCGACCGGCATCGCGCTGGTGGAGAAGCGGTTCAGCGCGCAGTACGGCGCGATCGGGTTCACGCCGCCGTACCCGACGTGGCCGGTGAAGCCGGAGGCGTTCGAGGAGGCGTACCAGTACACCCCTCGCCAGTTGCTGATCCGGATCGACAAGCACGTCCGGTCGTGCCTGGCCACCGGGCAGGTCACGGAACTGGAACAGTTGACCGACTCCCGGCCCGGCGAGATCGTCCCCGTCAAACGACTCCCGGACCTGGAAACGAAAACGAACCCGGGACCTCGGCCGGGACCGGACTTCAGCGCGCTCGACAGGCGGTTCGCGGAGTTGCGAAGGCTGGCGGACGTGATGGAGGCGCTGGACCCGATCACGGAGGACGTCGTGATGCCGGGGCTGCTGTCGGCCGGGCTGTCCGCCTGGATCTCCGAGCAGGGCGAGGACGGGCGCCTGTTCACCCAGGACCCGCCTCCGAGCACGAAGCCGCCCCTGCACGCCCGCCTGCGGCGGACACTGGACGAGGCGACGGAAAACGAGGCCCACTGGTGCTTCCGGGCCATCTCGGCGTCCCATCACATCGCCGCGCTCAACCGGCTGAAGGCCGCGTCCACGGCGGCCGGGCTCGACGAGCGGATACCCGCGCGAAAACTGTTCGTGCTCAGGAACCAGAGCTGGGCCAAGGGACCTGTCACCCAGGAGACCCTGGCCGCCTTCGAGCAGGCGGGAGGCCGTGTGCTGCGGATCGAGGAGGACGACCTCCAGATCTTCGCCGCACTCCGTGCCCTGATCGCCGACAACCCGCCGGACCTCCAGGCATGGCTCGTCGCTCGCAAGCCGACGAGCGAGGTGAAGCTGTTCGCCGAGGCACTGAGCGACGCGGTCGTTCCGCATGTGCCCGCCGTCGGGAGTGGAAGGTCCTCGCGGGCGACCCGGTCGCCGGATCGTCCCCGGCACACCGCCAATCCCGGCCGGCACCTGCTCCAGCGGCAGACCGTGCCACGACTCGAGCCGCTGCCGCCCGTCGAAGCGCCGTCTCCGGTGCCCGGCGATGCGCCGGCCCCCGCTGCCGGCGACGTGCCCGCCCCGGCCTTCGGCGGTGCTCCGTCCCCGGCGCCTGACAGCATCCCGGAGCCGGCCGCTGCGAGTGTGGCGCTTTCCTACGGCGTTGACCTCGGCCCGGCCAATGCCGATGTGCAGGTCTGGCCACCGCTCCCCCTCCCCGAGGCATCGCCCGTGGAGGAGCCGTCGGCCGAGACAGTGACCCCTGCGGTGCTCTCCACGCAGGCACCACCGGTCGAGGCCCCGTTCCCGGAGATGCCGTTCCCGGAGATGCCGCTCTCGGAGGCACCGTCCGTGCAGGCACCACCGGTCGAGACGCCGTTCTCGGAGGTGCTGCCCTCCGAGGTGCTCTCCACGCAGGCACCGCCGATCGAGACACCGTTCCCAGAGATGCTGCCCTCGGACGCACCGTCAGCCGAGACACTGACCCCTGCGGTGCTCTCCACGCAGGCACCGCCGATCGAGACACCGTCCCCGGAGATGCCGTTCCCGGAGATGCTGTCCCTGGAGACACCGTCCACGGAGACGGCGGTCTGGGAGATGCCGTACCTGGAGATCCGGCCTGTGGAGGAACCGGCAGCGGAGGCACCGGCCTTCGAGGAACCGGTCGCGGAGATGCCGTACCTCGAGGTTCCGACTCTTGAGGTGCCGTACATCGGGGAACCGGCCGGCAACAGCCCGCGCGGGCTGCTGCCGGCGGACGAGGCTGCCGCGCATCCGTACCTGACGATCGGGGCGGCGGCCTCGGACGGCCGACCGGTACGGATCCCGTTGGAGGCCCTGCGCAAGCACGCGGCGATCTTCGCCGGTTCGGGCTCCGGCAAGACGGTGCTGATCCGCCGTCTCGTGGAGGAGTGCGCCCTTCAGGGAGTCTCGGCCATCGTCCTCGACGCGAACAACGACCTCGCGTTGCTCGGCGACCGGTGGCCGGAACCCCCCGCCGAGTGGGGCGAGGACGACGCGGCGAAGGCCGGCGACTACCTCGCGAACACCGACGTGATGATCTGGACGCCGCGCAAGGAGTCGGGACGCCCGCTGAGCTTCCAGCCGCTGCCCGACTTCGCCGGCGTCGCCGACGACGCGGACGAGTTCAACGAGGCGGTGGACGCCGCGCTCGCCGCGCTCGTGCCCCGGGCGAAGCTGGAGGCCAAGACGGCCAAGGCCCATCTGGGCCAGGCGGTGCTCCGCGAGGCCGTCGCCCACTACGGACGGCGCGGCGGCACGGGGCTGGGCGGTCTGATCGCCCTGCTCGACGACCTGCCGGACGGCGTGAGCAGTCTCGAAGGCGCGGCGAGGCTCGCGACCGAGATGGCGCAGCATCTGAGGGCGGAGACGATCAGCGATCCGCTGTTCGCGGGGACCGGGACGCCCGTCGATCCCGGCGTCCTGCTGACGCCGCCGGAGGGGAAGCGGGCCCGCGTTTCGGTGATCAGCCTCACCGGCATGGCCTCCGACGCTCAGCGGCAGGGCTTCGTCAACCAGCTGCAGATGGCGCTGTTCTCCTGGATCAAGCGGCACCCGGCCGGAGACCGGCCGCTCGGCGGGCTGTTCGTGATGGACGAGGCCCAGACGTTCGCGCCGTCCGGGGCGACGACCGTGTGCACCCAGAGCACGCTCGCCCTCGCCGCCCAGGCCCGCAAGTACGGCCTCGGGCTGGTGTTCGCCACCCAGGCGCCCAAGGGCCTGCACAACCGGATCACCGGCAACGCCGCCACCCAGTTCTTCGGGCTGCTCAACGCGCCGGCCCAGATCACGGCGGCGCGGGAGCTGGCGAGGGCCAAGGGCGGCGACGTCCCCGACGTGTCGCGGCTGCGCTCCGGCCAGTTCTACGCGGCGTTCGAGGGCGGGTCCTTCACGAAGGTCCGTACGCCGCTGTGCCTGAGCCACCACCCGGCCAGTCCCCTGACGAGCGAGGAGGTCGTGGCCCGGGCGAACCGGTCCTGAGACCGTCGATCGTGCGGCGCCGGCTCCGCTTCCCGAGGCACCTGGGGGCCGGCGCCGCGCCGCACTCGCCGGTCCCGCCCTCGGCACGGTCAGGCGCCGGCGTCCGGGGCAGCCTGTCGCTCCTCCCGATCTCCGGGAGCGCGCAGGGATTCTCCTACCGGCGGAAGGCGGCGGCGCCGGCCGCGGCGATCGCCACGGACAGCACCACGATGACCGTCAGCGCCCCCAGAGGGTTGCGGTGCCGTACGGGCGCGATCGCGCGCATGGCCGGCACGCGGTGGACCGCCGGCTTCGACGGCGACGGGGTGGGCCGTGGCGTCGCGCGAGGCCGGGGGGACGGCATCGCGGCGGGCGGCCTGGGCGCGGCCGCCACCCGATGAGGAGAGTGCCGAGGTGCCGGCCTTTCGGGCACCCGTGGCGGTGGTGGCGGCTCGGGGGACGGCGGCGGCTTCGGGGAGGGAGCGGGCTGCGGCTCGGGTGGCGGCGCGGGCGGCGGCACGGGCGTCGGCGGCGTGCAGGCGGGCCCTCCGATGCCGACCTCGGCGTGCAGGCCGACGATCACGTTCACGTCGACGCAGACACCCACCCGCAGGCCCGGCCCGTCAGGATCGCCGACCTTGACGGCCGCCTTGCCGGTCGCCCGCACCATCCCTCCGGCTTCCGGCCGCTTCGACGCCGCCGTGTCGCCCGCCGTGTCGCCCGCCGTGGCCGCGCCCTGCCGGACGAGGGCGGCCGTACGGGCACCGGCGATCGCGGGGCGCTCGGGCCGCACCGGCGCGGAGAACGCGGCGGCCGGCATGACGCAGGTCAGCGCGGCGCAGGTGGAGACGACCGCGACGGCCACGCGCGGGCTCGCCGTCCTGCCCATGTCAGCGGCCCTCGGGGATCCGCTGGAACTCGTGCAGGGCGCTCACGAACGCGTCGGGCTTCACCGCCAGGCCACCGCTGAAGGGGTGGGAGATGTTCCAGACGAGGTAGACGCCGACGCCGAGCAGGACCGCCATCGCCATCATCGGCACGAGCGTGAGCCCTCGGGGCCGGGCCCCGGCCAGGAACGGGAAGACGACGACGATGACGCCCGTGAGGATCGTCAGCAGGAAGACGCCGGGAGGCAGCGCGGTCTCCGCGTCGGCCGCGCGCTGCCGGTGGGCGGCGAACAGGTCCGCCATCCGCTCCTGCACGGCGTCCCTGGCGTCGCGGGCCTCGTCGGTCGTGACCGGCAGTTCGCTCACGCGGGCACGCAGCGACTCCAGTCGCGCCGTGCCCTCGGCGCCGAGATGTCCGGCCGCCATCTGCGGCCACTCGTCGTCGATCACATATCTCGCGTACTCCCGCAGTCCCTCGCGCACCTGGGCGGCGTCGGGGGCGGGGAGCGGCGCGGCCGCCCAGTAGGCCTCCACGAGGGCCTGGGTCTCCGCGTAGGTGTTCTGCCGGGCGGAGTCGGCCGAGGTCCACGGCACGACGATCGCGATGGCGAACACGAGCAGGAACAGCGAGGAGAGCATCGACCCGGCGTGCCCGGCGGACGCGCCGCCGGGATCGCGATCGTCGGTGCCCCGGCCCAGCGCACGGAACAGAAGGGCCGCCACGGCCACCAGCCCGACGGCCGCTGCGACCGCGAGTACGCCTAAGAGCATGGCATCTCCACAGACACTTTGCTGATTACTTGTGGTGACATGACTATCACAACACGTAATCATTGACCAGCGAAGACGGGCAAACGACGGCGCGGCCTGCCCCACGAGCGGCAACGGGCCATGGCAGGATCGGCGCGGAGGTGAGCGCATGCGCGTCGTGATCGCGGGTGGACACGGGAAGATCGCCCTTCGGCTGGCACGCCTGCTGAGCGATCGGAGCGACGCCCCGGTGGGGCTGATCCGCAACCCGGACCAGGTCGCGGACGTGGAGGCGACCGGCGCCGAGGCGGTGCCGTGCGACCTGGAGCGGACCACACCGGAGGAGGTGGCCGAGATCCTGCTGGGAGCCGGAGCCGTCGTCTTCGCCGCCGGAGCGGGACCCGGCAGCGGCGCCGCGCGCAAGTTCACGGTGGACCAGGGCGCCTCGGTGCTGCTCGCCGAAGCGGCGGAACGAGCCGGGGTGTCCCGCTTCATCCAGATCTCCTCAATGGGCGCGGGATCGCCACCCGCGCCGGGGCGCGACGAGGTCTGGACGGCCTACATCACCGCCAAGACGGCGGCCGAGGAGGACCTGCGCGCCCGCCCGCTCGACTGGACGATCCTGCGGCCGGGGCGGCTCACGGACGAGCCGGGGACCGGCCTGGTGACGCTGGCCGACCCGCCGCTTCCCTCCGGGGCGGTGCCGCGCGACGACGTCGCCGCCGTGATCGCCGCGCTGATCGACGCGCCGGAGACGCGGCATCGCGTCCTCGAACTCATCGGCGGGGCCGTGCCCGTCACCGAGGCCGTACGCCTCGTGCTGATGCGGTGACGAACGAGGGTCACGCGAGACCGTTACCCACGCCGTCCGCCGTGACAAGAGGGCCTAAATACCCAATAGGGCACTAAGTCATCTCGTTACGGAAAAATCCCGGAATCGGGGGTTGCAGACCTTGACGCCCATTTGGGGGTGACGAAGACTTCCTTCGACCTCGCGTGATCCACTCCGGGCCGGCCCCCCTCGCCCGGAAGGCACGCCAGATGGAGGAAACCCGATGAGGAGCTCTCCCCGCAGGGCGCGGCGCTACGCCGCCGCGCTCGCACTCCCCTTGGCGCTCACCCTGAACGCCCTCCCGGCGCTCGCCGATCCCTCTCCTGATCCGGCCCCGCCCGACCGGACGTCCAGCACCGCGCAGAACGGCGTCGCGCTGATGCGCATCGTCGTCCCTGACCAGTCGGCGGTGGACAGGCTGTCCTCCATGGGCGTCGACCTGGCCGAATACAGCAAGCCGGTGGACGGCGGCATCGAGGTGCACGCCGTGCTCAGCCCCGAGGAGGCCCGAGGCCTGCGCGACCAGGGCTTCGACGTCCGCGACTCCATATCGGACCAGAGCGACTACGCGGCGAACGTGGCCGAACGGCGGCAGGCGCTCGCCGCCGCGGCCGCCGACGCGGCGGAGACCGACACGCTCACGCCGCTGCGCGCCGAGTGGTTCACCAGCCTCGACAACCAGCGGTTCCTGTCGGTCGAGGTGAAGACGAGCGCGACGGACGCTCAGACCGTCCTCACCGCCACCTGGGACAGCGGCTCCGGCACCGCCCCCGATTCCGGCGGCACGGCGACGATGTCCCGCTTCACCGACGCCGGGCAGTACATGTACCACCGGTTCAGCTCGCCGCTGCCGATCACGGAGGCCCCCACCCAGGTCACGATCACCAGCAACCGGGGCGGCTCGATCACCGTGCCGGTGACCAAGTGGCTGGGCGAGCCGCGTAAGACGCCGACCAAGCACTACGTGCAGGACTTCGTCGACCACTACATGGACCCCACCGAGGTCACCAGCCGGATCGTGTGGCTGTCCAAGCAGTTCCCTAACATCTCGGAGGTCATCGACCTCCCGTACAAGACGAACGGCTACCGCCGCCAGGCACAGACGCAGTTCGGCACGGGCTCGGGGAGCGCGCTGGCGAGCACGTTCTACGTGACGTCCAAGGCGTACGGCAGCGAGGGCGGCAACGACGTCAGCGTCGCGCTGGTGAACCCCGGGACCGCTTCGGCCCCGCTCTCGGTCGCCGTCAGCGGCAAGGACGTCGTGGTCAACCTGGGCACGGACGCCTCCGGCGCGGTCGGCAGCACGGCCGCCCAGGTGGTCGCCGCGCTGAACGGCGACTCCGCCGCCTCGGCGCTGCTGACCGCCGCCCTCTACAGGACCGGCACGGGCACCGGAGTGGTGGCCGCGGCTCCGGCGACGAAGCTGACCGACAACCTGAAGGCGCCGGCGAGCGTCTCGCGTCAGCCGTTCCAGATGAAGGCGCTGCGCATCGGCAAGAGCCGGGACGGTTCGAAGACGGGAGTGTTCCTCTACTGCCAGGAGCACGCCCGCGAGTGGGTGACCCCGCTCACCTGTGTGGAGACCGCCGAGCGGCTGCTGCGCAACTACGCGCTCGACGCGGACACCAAGAAACTGGTGAACAACCTCGACATCTTCATCGTGCCGACGATGAACCCCGACGGCGCCCACTACTCGATGTACGACTACAACATGCAGCGCAGGAACATGGTCAACTACTGCGCTGCCGACGGGTCGGACCCGGGGCGGCGCAACTCCTGGGGCGTCGACCTCAACCGCAACTTCTCGGTGGGCAGCGTCTACGACGGATACAACGGCGGCTCGACCACCTGCACCAGCGACACCTACGCCGGGCCTGCCGAGCTGTCGGAGCCGGAGACGCGCAACGAGGTGTGGCTCACGGAGAAGTTCCCGAACATCAAGTTCGCGATGAACACCCACTCCTACGGCGGCTACTTCATGTGGCCTCCCGGGGCGTACAAGACCGCCGGGCGGGAGGCGCTGCCGCGGCCGGACCTCGGCACCGAGCAATACTTCTGGAACGCCTCCAACCACATCCTGTCCGCCGTCCAGGGCCGGCGTGGCACGGCGATCTGGCCGGGACGCACCGGCCCGGTGATCGACGTGCTCTACTCCGCGGCCGGCAACAGCGCCGACGAGTTCTGGTACAACAAGGGCATCATCGGCTGGGACTTCGAGGTCGGCGCGGACGTCTACGACCCGGCGGCCAAGCAGTACCGCGCGGTCGGCTTCCAGCCTCCGTTCGAGGAGGGCCACGAGGAGGCGATGGAGTTCTCCAACGGCCAGATCGGCATCCTCGAGGTCGCCCAGATGTACCAGAAGGACAAGCAGAAGCCCGAGTCGAAACTCGTGGTGGCGGGCGAGACCGACGGCTCGACGACGTTCACCTTCACCGTGGACGAGCCGGCGAACGTGTACTACACCCTCGACGGCAGCCGGCCGACGCTGAGCTCGCCCAAGCTGACCTCTTCGGGCATGCGTGAGGGCGCCGCGAAGATCTCGGTCGACAAGACCACCGAGGTGCACTGGTTCGCCATGGACCTCGCGGGCAACACCGAGAACGGCTACAAGCCGGACGGCAACGGCAAGAAGTACAACACGCAGACCGTCACGGTCCGCGAGGCTCCGGTGCTCCCGCTGACCGTGACCGCCTCGTCCCGTTGCATCGGCACCTCGGCGTACGTCGCGGTGACGGCCGTCAACGACTCGGACGCGCCGGCCACGATCACGCTGACCACCCCGTACGGCACCAAGACGGTGGCCGACGTGGCTCCGGGCAAGCAGGCCTACCAGTCCTTCAACACCCGGGCCGCCCAGGTCGACGCCGGCAAGGTCACCGTGACCGGCACCGGGACGATCGGCGGCAAGCAGGTCACCACGTCCTACGACGCCGCCTACACCGCGGCCGGCTGCCGCTGAGCGGCTCACACCGCGGTCAGCCGCCGATTTGGCACAACCGGGGCCGGCCGGCCGAACAGCCGACCGGCCCCGCCCCCCATAAATGGAGCGAACACATGAGAATCAACAGGACCACCCAGTTGCTCGCCGCGGCCGTGCTCGGCCTCGCGCTCGCCGGGGCCGGTGTGGCCGGTCCCGCGCTGGCCGACGACAACCCCGGCAGCGGCATCGACGTGTCGGTGAAGATCGAGCCCATCACCACGCCCGGTCAGCTGTCGATGACGGTCGCCGACAACAACGGGGTGTCCCTGACGGAGAACGGCTCCGACGCGGCCGCCCGTCAGTTCACCGGCACCCTGCCGACGGTCACGGTGTCCGACACCCGCAACCCCGAGGACATCCCTGAGGGCGAGTTCTGGGCGGTCGTGGGCCAGTCGAGCCAGTTCGTCGCCTCCGACGACCCGGCCAAGACCATCGGCCCGCAGTACCTGGGATGGAAGCCGCGTCTGCTGAGCGACTCCTCCACCGGGGCGGTGTCGGCCGGTGAGCCGGTCTCCAGTGTCATCTCCGACGGCACCGGAGCCCCCGAGGTGGGTCTGCAGGGTCAGGAGCTGCTGGTGTCGACCGCCAACTCCTCCGACGAGATCGGCACCTCGAAGGTCAACGCCGACCTCGCCCTGCGCACCCCGGTCGACGTCGCCGCCGGCGAGTACCACTCCACCCTGACCCTCTCGCTGTTCAACCAGACCTGAACCGTCGGCGGGACCAGAAAAGGAAACGGGCCCCCCTTCACCGAAGGGGTGGCCCACCAACTGGGGAGCTGTTCGGGAGTCCGAGCGCACTATTTTCGAGTCACGCGCCCGGTTTGTGAAGGGCCGAAATAGGCGAACCCGCTGGAGGTGAGGAGCAGGTTCTGCGACGATCGGCGGATAGATATGCCATAACTCGACAGAAGTTACCTGGTAACTGACCGATCGACGGTCTCGGGAGCCAGAATGCGCTCGATGACCATCACGGCGGCGCCGGTAACGCCCGCCCGGTCACCGAGTTCGCTGGCACGAATGCTGAGGCTCTGGGTGGCCAGCGGCAACGAGCGGCCGTAAATCATTTCGCGGACGCCTGCCAGAAGGTGATCGCCCGCTTCGACCAGGTCGCCGCCGATCACGATCAGCGTGGGATTGAAGAAGTTGACGATCGAGGCGAGCGCGCTGCCGACCTCTCTGCCGCTCTGCCGGACAAGGCGGATGGCCAGGGGATTGCCTTCCTTGGTCAGGCGGACGACGTCCCGGCCATCGGCGACATCAAGCCCCACGTCGCGGAGGCGGGCGACCAGAGCCGCGCCGCCGGCCACGGCCTCCAGGCAGCCGACGTAGCCGCAACGGCACTGCACCTGGTCGATGGTGGGTATGCGAATGTGGCCGATATCCCCTGCGGCGCCTCGGGCGCCGCGATGCAGCCGGCGTCCGGCGATGATGCCGCAGCCGATGCCGGTGCCCGCCTTGACGAAGATCAGATGCTCGACCTCGGGGTAGACGGCCCAGTGCTCGCCCAGCGTCATGATGTTCACGTCGTTGTCGACGAGCACCGGAACGCCGAGCCGCTCGCCGAGCCAGTCGGGTACGGGGAAGCCGTCCCAGCCCGGCATGATCGGAGGGTTGACCGCCGTGCCGCTTTCGTGGTCCACAGGGCCGGGGAGGCCGACGCCGACTCCGCATACGTCCGACGCGGTGTGACCGCACTCGGCGAGCAACTCGCGGAAGGTGTCGAGAACCCAGCTCAGCGTCGGCTCGGGTCCGCGGTCGATGGGCAGGTCGGCGGCACGTTCCGCCAGGGCCGTGCCGCCGAGGTCGCTGACGGCGATCCTGGCGTGGGTGACGCCGAGGTCGGCGGCGAGCACCATGCGGGCCTCCCGGTTGAAGGAGAAGGCGGTGGCGGGCCTGCCGCCCGATGGAGTCGTCTCCTCGGCGGGCAGGATCAGGCGCTGGTGCAGCAGAGCGTCGATCCGTTGGGACACCGCGCTCCTTGACAGACCGGTGAGCTGGACCAGCTCGGCGCGGGTACGCGCCCGCCCGTCGCGCAGGATCGAGAGTAGTGATCCCGCTCCGGTCCCCCCGGGCATGCCCTGAGCCACTGGCACTCCTTCGTACTCGACGTTTCCTTATGTCTTACACTACGCCGCCTTTTGCTTGACCGAAGTCATAAGTCGTGTATACGCTCGCGGCGATATGTAGCGGCACACCTATAGTTCTGACAAGCAGACCGCGTGTCGGTCGGGAGCGGGTTTATGAATTGTGTTAACGGCGTGCCCGAGCCGAGAATCCAGAGGGCCCAGCAGTACGGCATCGGCCGGGCCCTTGCTTACTTCGCCCCTGCGGGCGACCGCGTCACGCGAATGCGCGCGGCCTTTCTCTCCTCCGTTCCCGTGGCGGAGTAGAGCCGATGCTGACCATGACGGGCATCGGCAAGAGCTTCTTCGGCGTGCGGGTGTTATCCGGCGTCGACCTTGCGGTCGCGGCGGGCGAGGTCCACGCGATCGTGGGGGAGAACGGAGCGGGCAAGTCCACGCTCATGAAGATCCTCGCCGGAGTGCACGCACACGACGAGGGAACGATCGAGATCGACGGCCGGCGCGTATCGTTCGGCCATCCGCTGGACGCCCAGCGCGCCGGCGTGGCGATCATCTACCAGGAGTTCAATCTGCTGCCCGAGCGGACCGTGTCCGAGAATGTCTTCCTCGGCAGGGAACCGATACGGCGCGGCTTGGTCGACCGGACCGCGATGGACACCGCGACCGCCCGGCTGCTCGCCGAACTGGGTGAGGATTCCTTCGGCCCCCGGCGGCTGGTCAAGCGCCTGTCGGTCGCTCAGCAGCAGGTCGTGGAGATCGTCAAGGCGCTGTCGCTCGATGCCCGGATCGTCGTGATGGACGAGCCCACCGCCGCGCTCGCCGAGCACGAGGTCGAGCTGCTCTACCGGCTGGTGCGGCGATTGCAGGAGCGAGGCATCGCCGTGCTCTACATCTCTCACCGGCTGCGCGAGGTGTTCGACCTCAGCGATCACGTGACGGTCATCAAGGACGGCAGGCTGGTCACCACGGTCGCCACCGAGGACGTCACCTCCGAGGATCTGGTCCGCCTCATGGTCGGGCGCGATCTGAACGGTTACTTCCCGCCACGCTCCACCTCGGCCGGGGAGACACGGCTGCAGGTCACCGGTGGCGGCAACGACCGGCTGCACGACATCGACCTGAAGCTGAACGCGGGAGAGATCGTCGGCATCGCCGGGCTTCAGGGGTCCGGCCGGTCGGAGCTGGCCAAGGCCCTGTTCGGCGCCGAGCCGTTCACCCGGGGCGAGATGACGCCGGTGCGCCCGCGCTCGGTCCGCGAGGGAATCCGCGCCGGAGTCGGCCTGGTGACCGAGGACCGCAAGAGCGAGGGCCTGGCCCTGCGCCAGTCGGTGCGCGACAACGCCCTTCTCGTGACCCGCGCGATGGGCCGTGGTGCTCGCCGCAGCGGGGTGCGAGAACTGCTGGAACGTGTACGGCTCAGGCCGCCCCGCGAGGAGCAGGAGGTTCGCTACCTGTCCGGCGGCAACCAGCAGAAGGTCGTGCTCGCCAAGTGGATGACCGTCGCCCCGAAGGTGCTCCTGTTCGACGAGCCCACCCGTGGGGTCGACGTGGGCGCCAAGGCGGCCATCCACGACCTGATGCGCGAGCTGGCCGAAGACGGCGTCGCGATCATGATGATCTCCTCCGAGCTGCCCGAGCTGATCGGCATGAGCGACCGCATCGTCGTGCTCCGGGAGGGCCGCATCGTGGGCACCCTTCCCGCGGGCTCCTCAGAGGAGGCCATCATGAGCCTGGCCGCGGGCGAGGTGTCCCCATGACCCAGAACGTTCTCGCTGATCGCAGGGCCAGGTTCTCGGCGCTGGTCAACCCCACGAGTGTCGTCTTCCTGGCACTGGCCGGCGTGATCCTCGTGGGCTGGACGCTGGTCGCCGTGGACGGTGGTCAGTTCCTCACCATGGAGACCGTCGTCGGGGTGCAGCAGCGCTCGGCGGCGCTCGGGATCGTCGCGGTAGGCCAGACGCTGGCCATCCTGGCGGGATCCCTCGACCTGTCGGTCGCCTATCTGATCAGCCTCACCTCGCTGGTCGCGGCCGTGACCATGGCGGGCCAGGACTCCAACATCGTGCTCGCGGTCGGCGCCGTCGTGGCAGTGAGCGCGCTGGTCGGGCTGGTCAACGGCCTGATGATCAGCAAGTTGCGCGTGCACGCGTTCATCGCCACGCTCGGCGTCGCACTGATCGTCAAAGGAATCCTGAGCGACCTCTACGACGGCCCGGCCGGCCGGGTGCCGGAGTCCTTCCAGCACCTTGGCTACGACCGGTTGGGCCCCGTGCCCGTCTCGGCGTTGCTCTGGGCCGCGGTCGCACTCGTCGCCTGGTTCCTGCTCAGACGGACCAAGTACGGCTACCGGGTGTACGCCGTCGGCGGTGACGTCGAGGTGGCCAGGTTGTCCGGCATCCGAACCGATCGGGTGATCATCATCACGCACGTGCTGTGCTCGCTCTGTGCCGGGATCGCGGGACTGCTGCTGGCCAGCAGGCTCGGCGCCGGAGCCCCGACCGTGGGCACCGACGGTGGATACGACCTCGAGTCCATCGCCGCCGTCGTACTCGGCGGCACCGCGCTGGCCGGGGGCAGAGGCGGGGTCGCGGGCACCGTGGGCGGTGTGCTGTTGCTCGCCGTCCTGGACAGCGTGTTCAACCAGCTGGAAGTGAACTCCTTCTTCAAAGACGTCGTGCGGGGCGTGGTGATCGTCGTCGCCGTCGCCGTCTACGCCCGGCGTGCGGGCCTGGTCGGAAGGAGGCGGACGTGAAGCGTGCGCTGCCGATTCTCGCGGTGCTGGCGGTGCTGCTGGCCGCCATCGCGATCGTCAACCCGTTCTTCCTCGAGCCCGCCGGGTTCCTCTCCTTCGTCAGGCGCGCCGCGCCCCTGGTCATCCTCGCCGCCGGGCAGTACCTGGTGATCGTCTCCGGCGAGTTCGACCTGTCGGTCGGATCGCTGGTCACCGTCGAGGTGGTCGTCGCCGCCCGCTTGATCGACGGGGACGAGGCGGCGACCTGGCCGGTGCTGGCCCTGCTGATCGTTCTCGGCCTGTTCGTCGGTCTGGTCAACGGTGCGGTGACGACCCTGCTCCGCGTGCCCTCGTTCATCACCACGCTCGGCATGATGCTCGTGCTGTCCGGCGCGGTCTTCCTGTGGACGGGCGGCGCACCGCGCGGCGCGCTCTCCCAAGCCTTCCGCATGTTCGGCAGGGAGACCGGATGGGCCGTGCTCATCCTCGTGGTCGTCGCCGTCGCGGCCGTGCTGCTGATGCGGGCGAACTTCGGCAGGACGCTCATCGCCGTCGGCGACAACGAGCGTGCGGCCGCCCTGTCCGGCGTACGGGTCACCAGGGCGAGGATCATCGCCTTCGCCCTCTCCGGCGTGTCCGCCGCGGTGGCCGGAATCCTGCTCGGTGGGTTCGCCGGCGTGTCCGCTCAGGTCGGCCAGGGACTGGAGTTCCAGGCGATCACCGCGGTCGTCCTGGGCGGCGTCGTCCTCGGCGGCGGTCGCGGCACGGTCATCGCCGCGATGGCCGGGGCGTTCACCCTGGAGGCCTTGTTCACCCTGCTCAACCTGTACGGCGTCTCCGGGGCGCTGAAGTTCACCGTGCAGGGCGTCGTCCTCATCGCCGCCGTAGCGGCCGGAGCCATCCGTCTTCCCTTCCTCAATGCCCCGAAAACAAAAGGAGACGCTCATGCCGCCTCATAGACCGCTCATCCTCGCCGTTACGGCTCTGACGGTGCTCGCCGTCGGCGGCTGCACCAGCGACAAGCCCAGCACCACCACTGCCGCCGACACGGCGCCGACCGCGGCCGCTTCGACGGCGCCGGCCTCGGGGACCGGTGAGCAGTCCAAGTTCTTCGTACAGGCCGACTACGACGCTCAGCTCGCGATGCGGTCGCAGACGGCGGAGGGACCGGCGGACAAGCCCTGGGAACAGGCCATCGCGCCGCAGATGGTGTCCACCGCCGAGTACAAGAAGAAGGATGGGCCATACCACCTCTGCTTCTCCAACGCGGCGGTCGACAACCCCTGGCGGCAGGTCGGCTGGAAGACCATGCAGGCCGAGGTGGCGTTGCACAAGGAGATCTCCAAGCTCACCGCCCTCGACGCCGAGGGCAAGGACGACAAGCAGATCTCTGACATCGCCGAGCTGCAGGCCAAGGGGTGCGACGCGTTGATCGTCTCGCCCAACACGACGGCGACGCTCACTCCGGCCGTCAAGGCCGCCTGCGGCAAGGTCCCGGTCATCGTCTTCGACCGGGGCGTGGAGACCGACTGCCCGGTGACGTTCATCAAGCCGATCGGCGGCTACGCGTTCGGTGCCGACGCGGCCGAGTTCCTCGTGGAGAAGGTGCCGGCCGGCGGGAAGATTCTGGCGCTGCGCATCAGCCCCGGGGTGGATGTACTGGAGACCCGCTGGTCGGCGGCGAAGGCCGCCTTCGACTCCAGCGGCCTCCAGGTCGTCGGCGTGGAGTTCACCGATGGCGACGCGGCCAAGGCCAAGGGCATCGTCAACGACTACATCCAGCGGTACGGCAAGCTCGACGGCGTCTGGATGGACTCGGGAGCCACCTCCGTGGCCGTCGCCGAGGCGTTCGAGGACGCCGGCATGCCCGTCCCGCCGATGACCGGTGAAGACCAGCAGGACTTCCTGCGTAAGTGGAAGGACGACGGTCTGACCGCCGTCGCTCCCACGTACCCCACCTACCAGTGGCGCACACCGATCATCGCCGCCTTGAAGATCCTCAAGGGTGAGGAGGTGCCGAAGGTGTGGAACCTTCCGCAGCCCAAGATCACATCGGAGAACCTCGACCGGTACCTGCAGCCGAACATGCCGCCGCTGCACTACGCGCTGTGCGGCTGTGAGGGCATGCCGGGATTCCCCGAGAAGTGGGGCGGTAAGAAGGGGTGAGCGCCTTCCCTCTCGGAGTGAACACCTGGGTGTGGGTGTCGCCGCTGACGGACGGCGACCTCGCGTCCCTGGCGCCCCGGATCGCGGCCTGGGGGTTCGACGTCATCGAGCTGCCGGTGGAGCGGCCCGGCGACTGGGATCCTGACAAGGCCGCGGCACTGCTGGCCGAACACGGGCTCAAGGCGTCGGTGGTGCTGGTCATGCCGCCGGGGCGGGAGCTCGTGGCGGCCACGCCCGGGGTCGTCGAGGAGACGCAGGACTACCTGCGGCACTGCGTGGACGTGGCGGTGGCCGTGGGCTCCCCGGTGATCGGCGGGCCCGCCTACGCCTCCGTGGGCAGGACCTGGCGGATGTCGCACGACGAGCGCCGGACGATCTACACCGAGCTCCGGAACAACCTGGAACCCGTGGTCGACTACGCCGGCGAGCGCGGTGTGACGATCGCGGTCGAGCCGCTCAACCGCTACGAGACCAGTTTGCTCAACACCGTTGAGCAGGCTCTCGAGGCATTGCCCGACGGATGCGGCCTGGCGCTCGACGTCTATCACATGAACATCGAGGAGAGGGATCCGGCGCAAGCCGTACGTGCCGCGGCGGGCCGGATCGCGCATGTGCAGGTCTGCGGAACGGATCGGGGCACACCAGGCGCCGACCGTTTCGACTGGCCCGCCTTCACCCAGGCCCTGCGTGAAGCGGGCTATGCGGGCCCCCTCGTCATCGAATCCTTCACCGCCCACAACCAGACGATCGCCACGGCGGCCTCCATCTGGCGGCCGCTCGCACCGAGCCAGGACTCCCTCGCCGTGGACGGTCTGGCCTTCCTCAGGTCGCTGTAGCCGGCGGCCCGCGGTTCCCCGCCACGGCGGGGAACCGCGGGAGCGCTGGTCTCGGGGGCTCACATTCCTACTTCTATGTAGGTAGTGTGGGTTTTATGACCACATCCGTCCCCGGCCCGCACGCCGTACTCGTGACGGGCGCCGGATCGGGCATCGGCCGGGCGACCGCCGAGCTATACGCCGAGCGCGGCGTCGCCGTCCTCGCCGTGGACCACGACGAGCGTACGCTCGAGGAGCTCGCCACGCTCGACCGCGTGGTGACGCTGGCCGGGGACGTGTCGCTTGAGGAGACCAACCAGGCAGCGGTCACGGCGGCGGTGCGGGAGTTCGGCCGGCTCGACGCGGTCGTGCTCAACGCCGGCATCGGCGGCACCCGGCCCTGGGAGGCTCCCGGCGCGGTGGAGGCCGCGGATCGCATCCTCGCCGTCAACCTCCGCGGGCCGATCCTGGGCATCAGGGCCGCGGCGCCCGCGCTGCGCGCGGCCGGAGGCGGCGCGATCGTCGTCACCGCCTCCGTCGCCGGGTTGCGCGCCGACCCCGGCAACTGGGCCTACAACGCATCCAAGGGTGCGCTGATCAACCTCGTCCGCGCCGCGGCGATCGATCACGCCCCCGACGGCATCAGGGTCAATGCCCTCGCCCCCGGGCTCACCTGGACGCGGATCAACGCCGGCGTCCGCCGGGACCCGGTGCTCACCGCCGAGATCGAGCGCCGCGTGCCGCTCCAGCGGTTCGCCGAGCCCCGCGAGCAGGCCGAGGCCGTCTGGTTCCTCACCTCGCCGGCCGCCTCGTACGTCACCGGGACCGCGCTGGTCGTCGACGGCGGCCTCGACGCGAGTCTCGGCATCCTCCCGCTGCCGGCATGGGGGAACCGGCCGTGAGGCGGCCGGGGACCTCAGACGCGAGTCCACCTCTGGTTCGCGCCGCCGTTGCAGGTCCAGACCTGCACCTTGGCGCCGTTGGCCGTCTGGTTGCCGTTCACATCCAGGCACAGGCTCGACTGGACGCCGGCCACGGTGCCGCCGGAGGTGAGCGTCCACTTCTGGTTGGCGCCGCCGTTGCAGTCCCACACGCCCACCGTGGATCCCGCCGAGGTCTTCTGGTCGAACACGTCGAGGCACTTGGTCCCGCCGAACGTGCGCAGTTCGCCGGAGGAGGTGAGGGACCACTTCTGGCCCGCGCCGCCGTTGCAGTCGTAGATCTGGACGATCGAGCCGTTGGTCGCGGCGCCGCCGGCTACGTCGAGGCAGCGCCCCGACTGGCCGCCGACCAGCGTGAAGTTCTGCGGAGCCGGCGTGGCCGCCCAGGTGCCGGTGGCCGTGTCGATGGTCCAGGAGTCGTAGAACGCGCTCATCGAGGCGGTGGAGCCGCCGATCGTGAGCGGTAGCCAGACGGGAGTGGAGCTGTTGAGGTCACCCGGGTTCCACCGATCGCCGACGTAGACGTACGTGGTGCCCGACGAACCCGAGACGGGCACGACGGAGGAGGTCTGGGAGTCGAACGTGCGGCTGCCGTTGGGCGCGAACGTGGTGAAGCCGCTCCACGGCCCGGACAGGGAGGTCGCGGTGGCGTAGACGTTGTCGTTGGTGGACCAGCCCGTCAGGTGCGAGGCGAAAAGGAAGTACCGCCCGTTCACCTTCACCATCGCCGGGGACTCCAGGTCGGCGAGCACCGCCGTCGTGCTCACCGCCTGGGTGTAGTCGGCGGACAGCCGGTCGATGCGCAGACCGTGGCTGCGGTCCTCGGTCAGCAGGTACGCCGTGCCGTCGTCGTCCTTGAACAGGCCCAGATCCCGGCTCTCGAACCCGAGCGGACGTGAGGAGCCGCGGTAGGTGTACGGCCCGCACGGCGTCGGGCTCGTGGCCACCCCCGCGCGCGCGTCGCCGTAGGAGGAGTTGTCGATGTGCACCCACATCACGTACTGGCCGGTCGCGGAGTTGTAGATCACCTTCGGCCGTTCCACGATGCGCCCGGCCGCGAGGTCGCCGCCGCTCTGCCGGCTCAGTGCGTCTCCCACCCGGGTCCAGGTCGCCAGATCGGTCGAGGAGTAACAGGCGACCGCCGTGAACGTGGCGCCGGCGGACTTGTCCTCGCCGACCATGTAGTAGGTGGAACCGACCTTGAACACGCCGGCGCCGTGCGCCTGCAGCCGGTTGCCCGCGGTGTCGTACCACAGGACGCCGGGCCGAAGCGTCGCGGCGGCGGCGAACCCGGGGGCGGGCGTGAACAGCCCGGCCATCGTCAGGACGGCCGTGCCGAGCGCCGTGAACCACGTGAGTATTCGTCTCATGGGCGCCTCATCGGGGGGAAGGGCGGGCGGGGGACGGAACGCCGGCGTCCGGCTTCGGGCGCTCCCGGACCATAGTCACGGTCCGGCGCACGGGGCAACGCGCGCTCGTCCCGCCCGCCGGTCCGTCCGCGGTGACCTCGGCCCCGGCCGTCCGCCGCGGCCGGACGACCCGAAACTTTCACGGGGGCGGCGATCGCAGTGGTTACCGCCGAACGGCTGGAGAGCGCTCTCTTGACCGATGGCCTTTACCGGGTGACGATCTGCGCAACACGCCCGTACTACCCGACCTGGTCCACGGGACCCTCGAGAACGGACGTTCATGCGCAGACTCATCACCCGATCGCCCCGGCGCGTGCTCGCCGCCCTGGCCGGCCTCGCCCTGCTGCCGGGCGCCGTGGCGGCGGCGACCCCCGGCGGTCCGTCCGGGAAGTCGCCGGGCAAGCCCCCGGCCCGCCCGGTGGTCGGCAGACCGGACATGGACCACGGCTGCGCGCGCATCGACAAGCGCCTGCCCGTGCTGCCCGACTGGCCGGCCGTCAGGAGCGAGATCACGCGGAACCCGGCCGACGAGAAGCGCATCGCGAAGATCGTCGCGGGGATGACCCTGGCCGAGAAGGTCGGCCAGATGACCCAGCCGGAGATCTCCGCGATCACTGCCGAGGAGGTCGGCCGGTACGGCGTCGGCTCGGTTCTCAACGGCGGCGGGTCGTGGCCGGGCCGTGACAAGCACGCCTCCCCGCAGGACTGGCTGGCCCTCGCCGACGCGTACTGGCAGGCGTCGGTGAGCACGCGGACCAAGATCCCGATTATCTGGGGCATCGACGCCGTGCACGGCAACAACAACGTCTTCGGCGCGACGCTCTTCCCGCAGAACATCGGCCTCGGCGCCGCGCACGACCCCTGCCTGCTGCGCGACATCGGCGCCGCCACCGCCGCCCAGGTCCGGGCGACCGGCCAGGACTGGGCCTTCGCGCCCACGCTCGCCGTCGTCAGGGACGACCGCTGGGGCCGCACGTACGAGGGCTACTCCGAGGACCCCCGCATCACCCGGGCGTACGGCTACGAGGTCGTGCGCGGCCTGCAGAACGGGAACTCGCGCGGGCTGGGCGACCGGGGCGTGATCGCCACGGCGAAGCACTTCATCGGCGACGGGGGCACGCTCAAGGGACAGGACCAGGGCGTGAACGCCTCGTCAGAGGCCGAAATGATCAACATTCACGGCCAGGGCTACTACGGCGCGCTCGCCGCCGGGGCGCAGACCGTCATGGCGTCCTTCAACAGCTGGACCAACGAGGACCTCGGCATCACCGAGGGCAAGGTGCACGGCAGCGGGAAACTGCTCACCGAGGTGCTCAAGCGGAAGATGGGCTTCGACGGCGTCGTCGTCTCCGACTGGAACGGCATCGGCCAGGTCGCCGGCTGCACGAACTCGAACTGCGCCCGGGCGATCAACGCCGGCATCGACGTGGTGATGGTCCCGAACGACTGGAAGGCGTTCATCTCCACCACGATCGCCCAGGTCGAGGCGGGGGAGATCCCGATGTCCCGGATCGACGACGCCGTGACGCGCATCCTGCGGGTGAAGCTGCGCGCGGGCCTGTTCGGGGCGCCCAAGCCGTCCGCGCGTCCCGGCGCGGGCTCGCAGAGGGCCCTTCAGGCGCGGGCGCTGGCCAGGAAGGCCGTACGGGAGTCACAGGTCCTGCTGAAGAACGACCGGAAGGTCCTGCCGCTGTCTCCCCGGTCCACGGTGCTGGTGGTCGGCAAGAGCGCCGACAGCATGCAGAACCAGACCGGCGGCTGGACCCTCAGCTGGCAGGGCACCGGCAACACCAACGCCGACTTCCCGAACGGCACGACGATCCTGGGCGGGCTGCGGGAGATCCTCGGCGCGGGCAACGTGACCTTCAGCGAGACCGCCGACGACGTGGACCCGAGCCGGTACGACGCCGTGATCGCCGTGATCGGCGAGACGCCGTACGCCGAGGGCGTGGGCGACCTCGGGCGGCGCTCGCTGGAGGCCGCCACGCTGTACCCCGGCGACCTCGCGGTGCTCGACAAGGTGGCGGGCAGGGGCGCGCCCGTCGTGACCGTCTACGTCACCGGCCGCCCGCTGCACGTGAACAAGGAGCTCAACCGGTCCGACGCGTTCGTGGTCGCCTGGCTTCCCGGCACCGAGGGCGGCGGCGTGGCCGACCTGCTGGTCAGGAGCCGCGACAGCGGCCCCGGCTACACGGGCACGCTGTCGTACTCGTGGCCGAAGAGCGCCTGCCAGACTCCGCTGAATCCGGGGGAGGAGGGCTACGACCCGCTGTTCCCCCTCGGGTACGGCCTGCGCTACGGGCAGACCGGGTCGGTCGGCACGCTCGACGAGACCTCGCCGGGGTCCGGCTGCTCCGGCACGGGCGGCGGCGGCACCGCCACCGAGGACCTGGAGATCTACAACCGCCAGGACGTCGCGCCGTACAAGAGCTTCATCGGCTCGGCCGAGAACTGGGGCAGCACGGAGATCGGCGTGGACGGCGCGGCGGCGCACTCGGAGATCGCCGTCGTCCCGTCGGACGTCGACGTGCAGGGCGACGGGCTGAAGGCGACCTGGAACGGCGCCGGGGCGGCGCAGATCTACCTGCAGGACCCGGCGGGCGGCGGCGACCTGCGCGGCTACCTGAACGCCGGCGGCGCGCTGGTCTTCGACACGATCGTCCATCAGCCCCCGGCGGCCCGCACGGTGATCAGCGCGCACTGCGTCTACCCGTGCTCCGCCGAGGTCGTGGCGACGTCGCTGTTCCGGAAGCTGCCCGCAAACACCAGGACGACCGTGAAGATCCCGCTGTCCTGCTTCACGCCGAACCTGGACTTCGAGAACGTCAACACGCCGTTCCTCGTGTACACGGACGGCGCGTTCTCCGCCTCGTTCGCGAACGTCCGGTGGGTGCCTGGCGCGGCCACGGACGCCGACGCCCTGAGCTGCGCCGACCTGACGTAGGTATACGGGAGCGTTCGCCGGGCGCTCACGATTCTCCCAGGATGACCTCCTAGCCTGACCGGATGTTCGTCGATGCCGTGGAAACGGGCCGGACCGCGGTCAGGGAGGAGGTCTCGGCCCGGCGGCCGCAGTCCCCGCCGCGACAGGGATGGCTGGACGCGCTGCGCGGCATGGCGGCGCTCGTCGTGGTGTTCGAGCATTCCCTGGACGCGTTGTTTCCCGAGGTGCGCGCGAGCGCGAGTCCGTGGTTCAACTTCGGCCAGTACGGCGTGCTCGTGTTCTTCCTCGTCAGCGGATACGTGGTGCCGGTCTCGCTGGAACGGCGCGGCAGCGTCGGCGGGTTCTGGATCAACCGGGTCTTCCGCCTGTATCCCCTGTGGCTCGTCGCGGCGCTGATCGGGACGGTGTTCGGCGCCGCGGGCGTGTACGCGACGTTGCCGGGCCAGTTGACGGACAGTCCCGTCACCTCGGTCATGGCGCATCTGACGATGCTGCAGGACCTTCTGCAGGTGGCCGGCGTCGTCAACGTGTTCTGGACGCTGTCGTACGAGATGGTCTTCTATCTGCTCGTGACGGCGATGTTCGTGGCCCGGGCGCATCGCGCGAGCGCCACCGCCACGCTCGTCCTCGCCGTGGCGGCCGTCACCGTGGGAGGCGTGCTTCCATCGGGCGCGCTGTCGCGTGGCGCCGGCGCCACCCAGGTCGTGGTGATCACGGTGGTCGTGCTGCTCGCGGCGGCCGCGTCGCTGGCGTGTGGCGGGTGGCCGCGCGTGTGCGGCACCACGGCGGCGGCCGTGCTGGCGCTCGTGCTGCTCGGCGTCAACAGCCGGATCGGGGCGTGGCAGAGCCTCGCCATCCTCGCGACGATGTTCGCCGGCACCGTGCTCCACCGGCTCGACCAGGGGCAGCTCCGCTGGAAGAGGAGCGGGTGGGCGCTCGCGTGCGTGCCGGTCGCGTCCATCGGCGCCGCGTGGGCCTTCGGTCCCGGCTGGGGCATGCCCGGCGATCAGGCGCTGGCGTTCACCCGGGGCTGGTCGACCGCCGTCGCCGCGGCATGGGCCACCTTCCTGGCCGCCCGGCTGCTGCGGCGCCGGCCCATGCCCCGTGCCCTCGTACGGCTCGGCCTGATCAGCTACTCCGTCTACCTGCTGCACCCCCTCGCCGTGCAGGTGCTCCGGCGGCTGACGATGGATCCGGGCCGTTTCCCCCTGACCGAGCGCCTGGCCATGGCCGTCCTGCTGCTGGCGGTGGTCCTCGCCTGCTCCGCGCTGACCTACCGGTTCGTCGAGCGCCCCGCTCAGTCCCTGGGCCGTCGCGCTCTTCGGGAAATGTCGCATTCCTCGGTGAACGCCGTCTTTCGGGTGCTGCCAGCTAAGATCGTCTACGTCGGCGACGGCCAGGGGGAGGCGTCATGGATTCGGCGGCCATGGAGAGCGGGTTCGACCCGAACGTGCCCAACGCGGCTCGGATGTACGACTACTTCCTCGGGGGCAAGGACAACTTCCCGGCCGACCGGGCGGCGGCCGAGCAGGTGATACGGCACGTTCCGGAGGTCACCCTGAGGATCAGGGAGAACCGGGAGTTCCTCGTCCGCGCCGTCCGGTTCCTCGCCGGTCAGGGCGTCCGGCAGTTCCTCGACATCGGCGCGGGCCTGCCCACCCAGCCCAACGTCCACCAGGTGGCGGCCGAGCACGTGCCCGACGCGAAGACGGTCTACGTCGACAACGACCCGCAGGTGCTCGCGCACGCCCGCGCGCTGCTCGCCGACAGCCCGCAGGTGCGGGTCGTGGAGGGCGACCTGCGGCGCCCGAAGGAGATCCTGTCCCATCCCGAGGTGCGGGATCACCTGGATCTCGGGCAGCCGGTCGCCGTGCTGCTGGTCGCTATCGTCCACTTCCTGCCCGACTCCGACGAGCCCCGCCGCCTGATCAGGGAGATCCGCGAGGAACTCGCGCCCGGCAGCTACCTGGTCATGTCGCACGTCGCGGTGGACGACCGCCAGGAGCAGGCGTCGCGCGTCGAGCGGATTTACCGGGGCGCGTCCGCGCAGTTCGTGGCCCGGCGTTCCGACGAGGTCACGCCGTTCTTCGAGGGGCTCGATCTGGTCGAGCCCGGCCTGGTCAACCTGCATGAGTGGCGCCCCGAGCACGACGCGTTCGACCCGCGCCTGCTGAGATTCAAAACCTACTTCCTGTGCGGGGTCGGCCGGATCCCCTGACGCGCCCGCCCGCCCGACGGCGCGAGCCTGCCCGCGCCCAGCAGGACCGCCAGCAGCAGCACGGTGACCAGCGCGAACGAGGCGGGCAGCCCGGTCAGCGCGGCGATCCCGCCGATCGCGCTCGGTGCGACGAAGCCCGACGCGTAGCTGACCGTGGCCGCGCCCGCCACGCCCTCGCTCGGTGAGGGCGTCGCGTTGCCCGCCGCCGCGAACACCAGCGGGACTACCACCGCGATCCCCACGCCGATCAGCATGAACCCGGCGGTCGCCGGCACCGGAGTCCGGGAGACCACAACGAGCAGCCCGCCCAGCGAGGCCAGCGCCGCGCCGGCGCGCACGGTCGCGACCGGCCCCAGCCGCCGCACCACCGCGTCGCCGCAGAACCGGCCCGCGGCCATCATGCAGGCGAAGGCCGTGTACGCCGCGGCGCCGACCGCCTGGGACGCACCCGTGACCTGCCGGAGGTAGACCGCGCACCAGTCCTGGGCGGCGGACTCGCCGAACACCGAGCAGAAGCCCACCAGCCCGATGAGCAGCACCTCGCGCGGCGGGAGCACGAAGTGGGGCGGGGCCGGCTCGTCGTCGCCCGCCCGCACGTCGAGCAGCAGCGGACCCACGGCCAGGGACGCGAGGAACAGCACGACCGCCGCCCCGCCCAGGTGAAGCCGGGCGTCGAGGCCCGCGCTCGCGGCCAGCGTGCCCACCGCGCCGCCCGCGAGCGTTCCCACGCTCCACATCCCGTGCAGCCCGGACATGATCGAACGGCCGAGCCGCTGCTCGATCACCACCCCCTGGGCGTTCATCGCGACGTCGCTCATGCCGGCCACCCCGCCGTACAGCAGGAGCGCCGCGCAGAGCAGGGGCAGGTTCGGCGCCAGCGGGGGCAGGACGAGGATCAGGCACCACAGGCCGATCGAGACGCGGGTGACGGCCCGCCCGCCGAAGCGGTGTGTGAGGCGCCCCGCGGTCGGCATCGCGAGGATGGCGCCGGCCGCGGGCGCGAGCAGGGCGAGCCCGAGCAGGCCGGGGCCGGCTCCGACGTGGTCCTGGATCCAGGGGATGCGGGAGGCGAAGCCGCCGGTCACCGCCCCGTGCAGGGCGAAGGTGACCGACACCGCGATTCTGGCCCGTCTCAGCTCCCGAAGATCCACGATCAAACGGTATAGGCCCCGGGATTTCCGGGCCGCGTGCCGGGGGCGGCGTTCGGGGTAAGGGCGGAAAGACCGTAGGGTCGTCCCGTGCACATTAGCCCCGCCGGTGAGCAAAACCAGGAGCAGAACCATCAGGAGCAGGACATGGTCGTGAACGAGATCGACGAAGGACCCGGATTCGCCGACCTGGCGCTGGGCCCCGAGCTCCTCAAGGCCCTGTCCGGTCTCGGCTACGAGGAGCCGACCCCGATCCAGCGTGAGGCCATCCCGCCCCTGCTGGAGGGTCGCGACCTCCTCGGCCAGGCCGCGACCGGAACGGGCAAGACGGCCGCGTTCGCCCTCCCGATGCTGCAGCGCCTGCACGCGGAGGGCGACGGCGGGGAGCCCGCGGGGCTGGTGCTCGTGCCCACCCGGGAGCTGGCGGTGCAGGTGTCGGAGGCCATGCACCGATACGGCCGCGACCTCGGCACGCGGGTGCTGCCCATCTACGGCGGCCAGCCGATCGGGCGGCAGCTGCGGGCGCTGGAGCGCGGCGTGGATGTCGTCGTCGCCACGCCGGGACGGGCGCTCGACCACATCGGCAGGGGCACCCTGCCGCTCAAGGGCCTGCGGATGGTCGTCCTCGACGAGGCCGACGAGATGCTCGACATGGGCTTCGCCGACGACATCGAGGCGATCCTCCAGGACACCCCGCAGGAACGGCAGACCGTGCTGTTCTCCGCGACCATGCCGCCGCGCATCGACGGGATCGCCCGCCGCCACCTGCGCGAGCCGGTGCGGATCAGAATCGAGCGGGAGCGGCCCGCCGCCGGAGAGGCCCCGCTGATCCGGCAGAGCGCCTACATCGTGAGCCGCGCGTACAAGCCGGCCGCGCTGGGCCGGGTGCTCGACGTGGAGGCCCCCACCGCGGCGATCGTGTTCTGCCGTACCCGTGAGGAGGTCGACAGCCTCACCGAGACCATGAACGGCCGCGGCTACCGCGCCGAGGCCCTGCACGGCGGCATGGGCCAGGAGCAGCGCGACCGGGTCATGAGCCGGCTGCGCAGCGGCACCGCCGACCTGCTCGTCGCGACCGACGTGGCCGCGCGCGGCCTCGACATCGAGCAGCTCACCCACGTCATCAACTACGACGTGCCGTCCGCGCCCGAGTCGTACGTGCACCGCATCGGCCGGGTGGGCCGGGCCGGGCGCGAGGGTGTCGCGATCACGCTCGCCGAGCCGCGCGAGCACCGCATGCTCAAGACCATCGAACGCGTGACCCGCAGCAAGATCGCGGTGGAGAAGGTGCCGACGGTGGCCGACCTGCGCGCCCGGCGGCTGGAGCTGACCCGGGCCGCCCTGCAGGAGAGCCTGATGGAGGACGGCGACCTCGACCGCTTCCGCGTGGTGGTCGAGACGCTCGCCGACGAGTTCGACCTGGTCGACATCGCGCTCGCCGCGGTCAAGCTCGCCCACGAGTCCACCGGCGCCGCCGCCGACGAGGAGGAGATCCCCGAGGTCGCGTCGCGCCCCCAGCGGCCCGAGCGCGGGCCGCGCGACGACAGGTTCGGCCGCGACGAGCGGCGCGGGCGGCGCGCGGGCGGCGCGATGAGCCGGGTGTTCGTCGGCGCGGGCCGCAGCGCGGGCGTGCGCCCCCAGGACATCGTCGGCGCGATCACCGGGGAGACGCGGGTCAGCGGGCGCGAGATCGGCGCGATCGAGATCGCCGACCGGTTCACCCTGGTCGAGATCCCGGACGGCGCGGTGGACGAGGTGGTCTCCGCACTGCGCCGCACCACGATCAAGGGCAGGAAGCCGATGGTGCGCAGGGACCGCGACGACGCCCCGCGCGGCCGTCGCTGATCTTCCCGGAGACGATCGGCACTGAAGGGTGCCGCCGGGTCGGGGCGACGGCCGTTCTCACCCGGCGGCCGTCTTCCGGGGCCCGGCGGCCCGCGGTCATGCCGACTGCCGCACGGACATCACCGCCCACGGCGCGAGTTCGACGTCGAGGTCGAGCACCCCGGTGCCGGGCACGGTCAGCGCGAACCTGAGAAGCGAGTCGGCGACCTCGCTCAGGTGCTCGCTTTCGGCCCGGGACGGGTTGAGGGGGGATCCGAGCGCGTACCAGGCCTCGGCGGCGTTCCCGTGCTCCCAGTCCAGGATCTCGACGAGGAACGTGGCGCCCGGCTCGAGCCCGCCGATCGAGTGGCGGATCCGCCGGCTCGGCCCCGTCTCGGCCAGCGCGCGTGTCGCCGCGTACGAGCTCTGCGACCGGACACCCTTCAGCGCCATGTCGTCGGGGTAGTTGAAGAAGACCGCCGACACGGCCGACGTCCGGCTGTCACGGGTCACGACCCCCTCGGGCGTCGAGAGGAGCAGCCGGTCGCCGAGCCGTTCCAGCATCCTGAACGCGTGGAACGTGGGCTTGTGGACGCCGTTCTCGTTCACGATGCCGAACCCGCCGTGAAACGGTCCGATCCCGGCGCCCCCCTCCTCGAACACGTCCGTGAAGGTCCAGTAGGAGATCGAGTCGGCGAGGGTGGCGCACTGCAGATACGCCCGCGTGATGAAGGTCGCCGCGAACAGCGTGTCGTGGATGAAGTCGCGCGATGACGGCGACGTCGACCACTCCGTGATGTGGATCTCCGCATCGGGATACGCGCTGTTGTTCACGATCGTGCGGAGCAGGGTCAGATCGTCGAACGTCGCGTCGGCGTACCGGGTGATCTGCACCGCCTCGCCGTCGGCGGCGAACGCGAAGTCGGTGGGGTAGGTGTGGGTCGAGATGAAGTCGATCGGCAGGTCGCGCTCCGCGCACCAGGCCGTGAAGTCCTCGATCCACACCGGACGCCAGTCGAGCGCGTCCACGTCTGCCGCGGCGGCCGTCTCGTGCGTCGCGGAGCGGTCCTCGACCTCGCCCTTGTAGCGGTCGTCGGGCACGAAGACGCTCGTCGCGGGCCCGCCCACCTTCAACTCGGGATCGACCCCCTTGATCGCGATCACGGTCTGCTCGTAGAGCTCGAAGTACTCGGTCTTCGTCCCGGTCCAGAAGTGGGGAACCAGGTTCGGCTCGTTCCACACCTCGAATCGCCACTGCCGCACCTCGTCGAGGCCGTACCGGTCGATCCAGTGCTCGACCGTCCTCGTGACCAGCTCGACCCAGCGCGCCATGTCCTTGGGCGGGCTGCAGTGCGCGCCCCACCAGAACACCGTCTCCGTCGCCGTCGCCAGTTCGCGCGGCATGAAACCCAGTTCGACGAAGGGCCGGGCCCCGCAGCCGAGGATGAAGTCGAACACCTTGTCCACATAGCTGAACGTGTACACGGGCGAGGCAAGAGGCGCGTCCGGGCCGAAACCGCCGCCGTAGCTCTCCCGGTACACGAACATGTCGTCGTGGAAGAGGCCGTGGAAGCGGACGTACTCGAATCCGCATGCGGCGACGGCCTCGGCGAACTGCTGCCGCCAGTCCGCGCGCAGTGCCTCGTTGGCCCGGCCGGCGCCGACGCACCTGCTCCAGATGTGCGGGAGCGGACTCTCGTCGCAAAGCTTCCCGTCGATGCGCACCGCTGAATTGGGCACCGGGGAATCCACACTGTCGATCGTCATGGTCTCAGCCTTGCCTTCTGGGAGAGCCGTGTGGCCTCTCATTCAGAGAATTTCGAAACTATTTCGCAACTTGTTCGGTGCTGCGAGGACAGTAGGTCGTGCCGCTGTCCCCCGTCAACGGTGGAACAGGAAGGGAATCGCTGGAGCCGCCGACGGCAGGGGGCTCCGTGGTAAATTCGAAAAAATTTCGAGGCCAAAGGAGCCCTGATGCCACGGCGCGGTCCTTCCGAGCGAGTCACCTTGGCGGACGTCGCCCGGCTGGCCGGCGTCTCGCCGACGACCGCATCGAAGGTCCTCAACGGGCGCAGCGACGTGGGGGCGAACACGCGCGAGCGTGTCCTCGGTGTCATGGCCGAGATCGGCTACAAGCCGACGGCCGCGCGTCACGAGCGCGCACGGGACCGGGCCCTCGTCACCGTGCTCGACATCGTGGAGTCCCGTTACGCCGGCACGGTGCTTCAAGGGATACTCGTGGCCGCGACCTCCGCCCAGGCAGAGCTTCTCCTGCGCCTGCCGCCCGACGAGCCGATCAGCACGAGCCATACGGCGGCCCGTGCCTGGATGGAGGAGCAGAAGGCGTCCGGCGTCGCCGGAGTCATCGCGCTCGCCGTCGCCGTGCCCGACTCGGTGCTCCTCGCCGCGGAGGATCTAGAGGTCCCCGTTGTGACGATCGACCCGATCGACACGAACGAATCACGCGTCGTCAGCATCGGCTCCACCAACTGGGCGGGCGGACGCTCGGCGACCGAGCACCTCATCAGGCTCGGCCACAGCAGGATCGCCTGGATCGGCGGCCCGCTCGGATCCGCGCCTTCGGTGGAGCGCTTCCACGGATACCAGGCCGCGCTCGACTCGGCCGGCATCACGCCGGACCGCACACTGATCCGCCACGAGGCGTTCTCCGTCGAGGCGGGCCTCCGGCACGGCAACGACCTGCTCACGCTCGACGAGCGGCCGACCGCGGTCGTCGCGGGCAACGACGAGATCGCCGTCGGTGTCCTCGCCGCGGCCAAGGAGCTTCGCATCAGCGTGCCGGGCGAGCTGTCGGTCACCGGGTTCGACGACACCCCGCAGACCCAGTGGACCGTGCCCCGGCTCACGTCCGTCCGGCAGCCTCTCGTCGGCATGGGCCGGATGGCCGTCGAGACCGTCCTCGGCATGGCGGACGGCGTCCAGCCCGTCTCCCGGCACCTTCAGCTGGCGACGACTCTCAGCGTCCGCGACTCGACGGGGCCCGTCCCGTCGTCCTGATCGACCCGGGTCCGGACACGGTCCTGCGCCGCGCCGCCCACCAGCGGACGAGCAGCAGCACGAGCACAGCCGCGAGGACGGCGACGGCCAGGCCGGTGCCCAGCAGCGCCCCCAGCCGCTGGTCGGCCGCCCGGGCGGGTGCCCACGTCAGCCCGAGCGCCGCGTACCACTCCGGCGCCTGCGGCGGCCCCACCAGCACCACCAGGCCCGTCCACGCGAGCACGGCGATCGCCGCGGCGAGCATCCAGGCGCGCACCTGCGGCCGGATCGCACGCGGGAGCGGATCCACGCCGGTGGTCACCGCGAGGAAGAGGACGGCGGTGACCGTCACGACCGTCTGCGCGGCCAGTCGCAGGGCGAGGCTCGGCTGGGCGTACCCGAACAGGCCCGTCAGGTACAGCGCCGGGTACGGCAGGGCGTACAGGACGACCGCCGTCACCGGATGGGACAGCGCGCGCCCGGCGGGGCCGCCGGCGGGGTCGGCATCCGGCCGTGCCCGGCGCCACAGCGTCAGCGGCGCGCCGTACACGAGCAGGACGGGACCCACGGCGCCGAGCAGCGCGTACTGCGCCGCGTGCGCCGAGAACAGCGCGGGCGCGTACGCCGCGACTCCTCCCGAGGTGGCGTAGCCGAGCACGACCAGACCGGCCACCCAGGACGCGGTCCGCCAGGCCGGCCACCTCCCGCCGTCTGCCGGAGTTCGGGACAGCCGCCGTACGCCGGACAGGTACGCGGCCAGGGCGGCGGCCAGCAGGAGCAGCGCGATCGGGTCGAGCCGCACCTCGGTGACGAGCGTGCCGGGGGTGAGGGGAGGCAGGGTGTATCCCAGGGCGTCGTGCTGGTGCGCGGCCGTCTCCGTGGGCGGCGGGGGCGTGCGTCCCAGCGCCGCGGCCAGGCCCAGCGTGCCGGCCATCACCGCGATCTCGACGCAGGCGAGGCGGAGGAACGGCGCGCGGGCTCCGCCGGACTCCAACGCCGCGATGGTCCCGCTCCGGTGCCGCCACCCGAACCAGCCGAGCACGGCCAGCGCGGCGATCTTGGCCAGCACGAGCAGGCCGTACCTCGACTGCCACAGCAGAGGCGGCGAGCCGAGCCTGACCCAGGCGTTGAGCAGGCCGGACGCCCCGACTGCTACGTAGCAGCCCAGCGCGAGCGTGCTGAAGCGGCGCACGGCGACGGTGAGCCCGGGCGCGGCGCGCAGGTGCGCCACGAGGGCGTACAGGCCGCCGGTCCACATCGCGACGGCCGCGACGTGCGCCATCAGGCTGAGAACCGCGAGGTTGTGGTCGGCCGCCGAGGCCGAGTGGCCCACGTACACCGGGGGCAGCACCGCGAAGAGCGCCACGGAGAGCAGCACGATCCGGAGCGGCGCGGACCAGCTGCGGGCGCCGCGGGCAAGGAACGACCCGGCGGCGATCGCCAGGGCGGCGAGCGTCACTGTCAGGAACGCCTGTCCCTGCGGGATGTAGAGAAGGAAGGCGGTCAGCGCGCCGGAGCGCAGGGCGTCTCCCGGGGGCAGCCCGAGGAAGTCCGACAGCGTCAGCACCTCGGTGACCGCCGCGCTCGCCGCCCAGCCGAGCGCCCAGGCCCCGGCCGCCCGTACGACGGCGCGGCCGCTCGCCGGGGCCAGCACGACGGCCGCGAGCAGGACCCCGACCGTGGCGACGGCACAGATGTCGTGGACGAGGCGCGCGACCGGCAGGCCCCAGGTGGTCAGCGCGCCGGGGGAGGGGAGCCCCTGGATCGCCGGTTGCGGTCTGCCACCGCCGAACCACAGGGCGAGCACCAGTACGGCGATCGCCGTCGCGGCGACGGCGGGAACGACCGCGCCAGGGCGGCGCTGGGGAGTTGTCATGGTCGGCGTCCTCGCCTTTGCACCGTTGATCGTTGTGAGTATGACCGAAGGGCTGTCTTCGGGGAAACCCCCGCGGGGTGTCCGGCCGCCACCTCGGCGTCCGGCCGAAACGTTCAGCGGTCCTGCGAGCCGTGCGATGGAGGGACGCGCGATGCGAATCGATTCGCTCACGGTCTTGACGCACGTCGTGAAGATTTTTCACACTGAGTGCGCGATCGGCTTCCTCCTGCCGGGGCGGTGACGATCGGCAGGGGCCGGCGGCGACGCCGGGCACTCGCCGGGGATCCCTCACCAGAAGGAGAAACGAATGCGATTACACGGGCCTGCCCCGCGGTGGTTCTCGGGGCACACGGGGGACGGCCGTTCCCCCCGCGTCCGGCTGCTGCTGCGGCTGGTCGTCGCCGTGCACCTCGCGATCGCGACGACGGTGCCGGCATGGTGGGCGCTCGCGGACGGCGCGGTGGCCGCCACGACGAGAACGGCCGGGGCCGCCGCGGCCGTGGCGGCGGTGACGACTCCGCCGATGGGCTGGGCGTCGTGGAACACCTTCGCGGCCCAGATCGACTACAACGTGATCAAAGCCCAGGCGGACGCGATGGTGTCCTCCGGGATGAAGGACGCCGGCTACGAGTACGTCAACATCGACGAGGGCTGGTGGCAGGGGACACGCGACGCGTCCGGCAACATCACGGTCGACACGGCTGAATGGCCGGGCGGGATGAAGGCCATCGCCGACTACATCCACAGCAAGGGGCTGAAGGCGGGCATCTACACGGACGCCGGCCGTAACGGCTGCGGCTACTACTATCCCACCGGCCGGCCGGCCGCCCCGAACACCGGCAGCGAGGGCCACTACGACCAGGACTTCCTGCAGTTCTCCCGCTGGGGCTTCGACTTCGTGAAGGTCGACTGGTGCGGCGGCCAGGCCGAGGGGCTCAACGCACGCACCGCCTACCAGGCGATCAGCGCCGCGATCGACCGCGCCACCGCGGAGACCGGGCGGCCGATGGTCCTGTCGGTCTGCAACTGGGGAGCCCAGAACCCCTGGGACTGGGCACCGGGCATCTCCACCATGTGGCGCACCAGCGGCGACATCATCTACTGGGGGCAGAGTGCGTCGATGGACCGGGTGCTGGCCAACTTCGACTCCGCCCAGCACCCGAACGCGCAGAGCCCCGGCCACTACAACGACCCCGACATGCTCATCGTCGGCATGAACGGCTTTTCGGCGGCGCAGAACCGCACGCACATGGGCCTGTGGGCGATCTCGGGGGCGCCGCTGCTGGCCGGCAACAACCTCGCCACGATGAGCGCGGAGACCCGGGCCATCCTCACCAATCGGGAGGTGCTCGCGGTCGACCAGGACCCGCTCGGGCGGCAGGGGGTGAAGGTGGCCGAGGACCAGAGCGGCCGTCAGGTGTACAGCAAGGTGTTGTCGGGGACGGGCCGGCGGGCGGTGCTCCTGCTCAACCGGACCACCTCCTCCGCGTCCATCACCGCCCGCTGGTCCGACCTCGGTCTCACCGGGCCGGCGACCGTACGGAACCTGTGGACGGGGAGCGACGCCGGGACGTTCGACGGCGGCTACACCACGACCGTGCCCGCCCGCGAAGCGGTCCTCCTCACCGTCACCGGAAACGGCACCGCTCCCAGCCCGTCGCCCACTCCCACCGCGACGGGTGCGATCAAGGGGGTGGGGTCGGGCCGGTGCCTCGACGTCAACGGCGCCTCGCAGGCCAACGGCGCGCAGGTGCAGATCTGGGACTGCAACGGCCAGGTGAACCAGCGGTGGACGCCGACCGGTTCGGGTGAGCTGCGGGTCTACGGCACCAAGTGCCTGGACGTGTACAACCGGGGCACCGCGGATGGCACCAACGTGGTGATCTGGGACTGCAACGGGCAGAGCAACCAGCAGTGGCGGCTCAACGCCGACGGCACCATCACCGCGGTGGGCTCGAACAAGTGCCTGGACGCCTACAACGCGGGCACCGCCAACGGCACCAAGATCGTCATTTGGACGTGCAACGGGCAGGCCAACCAGCGCTGGACCCGCCTCTGACCTCTCCTCGCATGCCTTCGCCGGGCGGCGCGGTCCGTCCCGGCGAAGGCGGTGCGGCGACAGTGGCAGGCTGCGGTGCGGTGCGGCGGTGCGGTGACAGTGGCAGGCTGCGGTGCGGTGCGGCGGTGCGGCGACAGTGGCAGGCTGTGGCGCGGAGTGGCCCCTTCCCGTGGCCGATGCGGCGAGGGCGGTTGCCCTGGTGGGCGGCAAGCTCGGCGACGGACAGCCTAGATCGCGGGGGTGTGAGACAATCCCGGCGTCATGCGCGCCACGTTCTCCTTCCGGCTCGCGCGGTCGGCCGCCTTCTCGGCTGTCTGCGTGCTCCTCGCCGTCGGTGCGCACCGGTTCGCCGGGGGAGGCGGGCCGACGCCCGCGGCGCTCCTCACGGGAGTGCTCACGGTGACCGCGGCCGCTGCCGCGGCGGCGGGCCGGGAACGCTCGCCCCAGGCGATCGTCGGCCTGCTGGTCGGTGCCCAGGTGTTCCTGCACTGCCTCCTCGACGTCGCGGGGTCCGCCGCGGCGTCGCACCCCACCTGGCACGGCGGCCTGGCCGCGCAGACCGGCATGCTCACCGCCCACCTCACCGCGGCGCTGCTCACCGGAGTGTGGCTGTCGCGCGGCGAGGAGGCCCTGTGGTCCGCGCTGCGCGCGATCGGCGCCGGGGCGGTCCGCTGCCTGCGGGCCGTGGCCGCTCTGGTGGGGGCGTTGGCGGCACTGCCGGGAGCGGATCTCGCGGCCACCCGGCGCTCTATCCGGCGTACGGCGCCCGGTGTGGCGCGCGCTCCTCGCACCGTGGGCGTACTGCGGCACGTGGTCGTCCGCCGCGGACCACCGGTTCTCCGCGTCTTCTGATCTACACGCGCGGGCGGCGCGTATCTCCCAGGGATCCGGCTCTTCTCCCCCCTGGGGGCACGCTCGCGCGCCTTCGTAATCTCGCAGACGACTGGAGAACCCCCATGACCTCGTATGTTCGGCGCGCGGCCACCGTCGCCGCCGGTGCCCTCGCCCTCACTCTCGGCCTCTCCGTGCCCGCCCTCGCCCACGTCACCGTCAACCCCGGCACCGCCGAGCAGGGCGGCTGGACCAAGATCGCCTTCCGCGTCCCCAACGAGCGGGACAACGCCTCGACCACCAAGGTGGAGGTCGAGTTTCCCACCGACCACCCGCTGCCGTTCGTCTCGGTTCGCCCGGTCCCCGGCTGGGACGTCAAGATCACCCGCGGCAAGCTGCCCAAGCCTGTCGTGTCGGACGCCGGTGACACGATCACCGAGTCGGTGCTGAAGATCACCTGGTCCGGTGGGAAGGTCGAGTCCGGTCAGTTCCAGGAGTTCGAGGTGTCGGCCGGCCCGCTGCCGAAGAACGTGGACGCGATCGCGTTCCCGACGGCGCAGACCTACTCCAACGGTGAGGTGGTCAAGTGGGCGGACGCGCCGAAGGCCGACGGGTCCGAGGCGGAGCACCCCGCGCCGACGCTGAAGCTCGTCGCGGCCGAGGAGGAGGACGACAACCAGAGCACCGCCGCCCCCACCGCGCCGGGCGCCGCCCCCACGGTGGCGGCCGCGGCTCGTGACGACGACGAGGGCGGGAACAACACCCCGGCCCTCGTGCTCGGCGGCCTCGGCCTCGTCGCCGGCCTGGTCGGGGCCGGGGCGGGCCTAGCCGCCCTGCGCCGTTCGCGCGGCTGAGCCGCCCCGCCACCGTCGGGAGCCCCGTGCCGGGTCGCACGGCCCGGAACGGGGCTCCCTCTCCTTCAAGCGCGCCTTGTGTTTTCGGTGCGCATGCCGCCCATCGCAGGTAACCCGTCCCGGGGCCGGTGCCGCGTCCGTCTCGTGTGCATGTAGCGCTCTGTCTGTGAGCAGCTGTGCTGTATCCGTTCCCGCCGCGTGCGCACCCATGGCGCAGGGGTCCGCTGGAGCCCCGGCACCCTTGCCGGGCGGGGTGTGGCTAGCTGGCCGGCTGTCTGGGTCTGGCGCTTGATGCCTGGTGCCTGGTGCTTGGTGCCTGGCGCTTGGTGCTTGGTGCTTGGTGTTGTCGGGGGTGGTTGCCGGTCCGGGTTTTCGACGTCCTGGGGCTCGGTTGGGGGTGGCGTGGCGGGGCTGGGGGCGGGTTGTGGCTCCATGTTGTCGCTGGTGGGGGCTTGGTTCGATGGTGTGTTCGAGGTAGGGTTGGGGTAGCCGTTACAGGTGAGCCTTGCTGGCGGGCCGTCGAGGGCCATACGCCGTGTGTTGAGCCGAGTCTGCGTGAAGGACGTCCCGATCCGGGCGGTCGGGAACCCATCAGCCGCCGTGTCTCCGCTCTCCGGAGGGTCACCCGCCGTGTCCGCACCCACGTCCACGTCCGTGTCGGCGTCCGCGCCCGCGCCTGTGCCCGTTCCTGCGCCTGTGCCTGTGCCTGTGCCTGCGCCGGTGTCGCCGTCGTCGTCGCCGTGTGGACGGCAGCGGCCTGCGTCGTCGTGCCGGCCGCGGCAGGCGCCGGTGGCGATTCCCGAGGGGCTGGCGGCGATGGCGCCG
>NZ_JBFBIP010000006.1:97302-356580 GCF_040685655.1 Microbispora sp. NPDC088329 | reverse complement strand
GCCGCTATGACGGGGTCATGCATGATTCATGCACTGGCTTTTAGCACACTGTTGAGTTCTCAAGAAACGGACGCGACCACCATCACCCGAAACCTGATCACCAGGTCCCGAGATCCAGGGCGATGACTTCCGTTCGGCCGACTCTACGGCGATCGCCGTACCGCGGACCTGGAGGGCCATACGGTACCGGCCGATGCTCTTGTCAGAGTGACCGCCCCTCTCGGGGCAACCACTCCATCTTAAACCCTCGCCCGCTTCGTGTCAAACCTTCCGGTCTGGCAACGCCACGAACGACTCCGACTCGGCACGAACGCCTCATCTGAGTTCTTGTCAGAGCGGCTCGCCCGTCGGGGTCCGGCCGCCTGTCGGCGTCCCGCTCTCCCCGGGGGCGAGGAAAACATTAGGCAACGTCGACCCGGCCGTCAAATCACGGCGAGACGACGGAAACCCCAGGCCAGGCAGGGGTTTCCGTCATGGGCCACCCTTGACGCCATACGATTGTTACCCTCGTCACAACAACTCTTGAGATGGAACAGCCGCCCCGGCCTCGGGCCGGGGCGGCTGTTCAGGACAGAGGGTCAGGCGACCTCGACGCCGCCGACCGTCTTCTTGCCCCTGCGCAGCACGAGGAATCGTCCGTGCAGGAGATCACCTGTCGAGGGCACGTACTCCTCGTCGGTGATCTTCGTGTTGTTCAGGTACGCGCCGCCCTCCTTGACGGCCCGGCGCGCCGCGGACTTCGACTCCACCAAACCGCTCTGCGCGAGCAGTTCGACGTACGGCGCGCCCAGGGCGGGCACGACGGCCTTGGGCACCTCCGCGAGAGCGGACTCCAGCGTGCGGGCGTCGAGTTCGGCCAAGGAGCCCTGGCCGAACAACGCGCGCGAGGCGGCGATCACACGGGCCAGTTCGTCGGACCCGTGGACCAGAGTGGTCAAATCCTCGGCCAGGGTGCGCTGCGCCTCTCGGGCAGCCGGCCGCTCGGCCACAGCCTTCTCCAGCTCCTCGATCTCCTCCCGCGTCCGGAAGGTGAAGACCTTGAGGAACCGCACCACGTCCCGATCGTCAGCGTTCAACCAGTACTGGTAGAACGCGTACGGCGAGGTCAGCGCGGGATCCAGCCAGATCGCACCGCCCGCCGTCTTGCCGAACTTCGTGCCGTCGGCCTTGGTGATCAGCTTGCCGGTGAGCGCGTGAACATGAGCGCCTTCGACCCTGCGGATCAGATCGACCCCGGCGGTGATGTTGCCCCACTGGTCGCTGCCGCCGAGCTGCAAGGTGCATCCGTGCCGCCGGTACAGCTCCAGGTAGTCGTTCGCCTGCAGGATCTGGTAGCTGAACTCGGTGTAACTGAGTCCCTCACCGGCCAGCCTGGCGGAGACGGACTCCCTCGCCAGCATCCGATTGACGGGAAAGTGCTTGCCGACATCCCGCAGGAAGTCGATCGCCGACAGTTGCGCCGTCCAGTCGAGGTTGCTGACCAGCGCGGCCGCCGTCGGCCCCTCCTCGAACGACAGGAACTTCTCGACCTGCACGCGAATCCGCGACAGCCATTCGGCGACGATGTCGCTGGAGTTCAGTGCCCGCTCGGTGCTGCGGCCACTCGGGTCGCCGATCAGACCGGTGGCGCCTCCGACCAGGCCGATGGGCCGGTGACCCGCCCGCTGGAAGCGGGTCAGGATCAGCAGCGTGGCCAGATTGCCCATGTGTAGTGAGGGTGCGGTCGGGTCGAAGCCCGCATACACGGTGATCGGACCGTCGGCCAGCGCCTTGCGCAGCGCGTCGATGTCGGTCGTCTGCGCGATCACGTCGCGCCACTCGAGCTCGTCGAGGATGTCAGCCATCTGCGACGTCGGCACGAGGTTGCCTGAAGTTGCGGTCACGGTCGTGGCTTTCGCTTATCGATGGTGGATGTACGGGCTTCCGTACAAGCGTGCCTGATCACGGAACCTTATCGCCACTTCATACCTGCCCGTCAGCTCGTGGCGCGACCTCGGCGCCGAGGGACGTGGGCACGGTACGGCGAGACGGTGGGGTCACCGTCGATCCAGAATCTCCACGGCGTCTCGGCACCCGTCGAGACGCCGGTGCGGGGGCCCGTCCTGACCTGGCCGGACGACGCGGGCCGGCCCTCGTGCACCTGGATGGGGCCGCCCGCGCAGCAGTCCGTCCCGTTGTGCTCCCGGACCAGGCCGAGCGCCACCGTGAGCCTGGCCGGCCCGCGCGCGAGGTCGCGATCCGGGACGCGCCGCACCAGCCCTTCCAGATCCGGGCCGTCGGCGTGCGGCATGCGGCGGATGCGCGCGGTGTGCACACCCGCGATCACCTCGCCGGCGCGTAACAGGACGGCCGAGCCGGTGCCCGCCGGCATGCACACGAGGTTCGCGCAGTAGTGCATGCCGTACGTGAAGTAGACGTAGAGGTGTCCGGGCGGCCCGAACATGACCGAGTTGCGCGGCGTGCGTCCCCGGTAGGTGTGGGAGGCCGGGTCCTGCCCCGGCCCGCCGTACGCCTCGACCTCGCTCAGCCGCACCGCCACCGACCCGTGCACGACCACGCGGCCGAGCAGGTCGGGCGCGACCACGTCCGAAGGGCGGTCGAAGAAGTCGCGGCCGAGCGGAGCGCCCGCGACGTCCTCGATCAGCTCTCGTTCGCCCATGCCGCCTGACCGTCGACGATCTCCCGGAGATTCGCGATCTGGTCGCGGACCCGGTCGGGCGCGGTGCCTCCGAAGGCGCTGCGGGCGGCCAGCGCGCCGTGCACGTTCAGCACGTCGCGGACACTCGCGCCGGTCTCGTCGACGGCGAAGTGCGGCGAAACCTTGCCCAGCTCGTCGTCGGTGAGCTCGCCGAGGTCCTTGTCGTTCACCTGGCACCACACCACGAGGTGACCGACGGCCTCGTGCGCGTCGCGGAACGGAACCCCGCGGCGGACCAGCAGTTCCGCGAGGTCGGTCGCCAGGGCGAAGCCGTCGGGCGCGCTGGCCTCCAGCTTGGCCTTGTTCACCCGCATCGTGGAGACCATGCCGGACACCGCGGGGAGCACCAGAAGCAGGGTGTCGACCGCGTCGAACACCGGCTCCTTGTCCTCCTGCAGGTCTCGGTTATAGGTGAGAGGCAGACCCTTGAGAGTCGTCAGAAGCGACATCAGCGAACCGATCAGCCGGCCGCTCTTGCCCCTGGCCAGCTCGGCGACGTCGGGGTTCTTCTTCTGCGGCATGATCGACGAGCCGGTGGAGTAGGCGTCGTCCACCTCGATCCACCGGAACTCCTGCGACGCCCACAGCACGATCTCCTCGCCGAGACGGGAGATGTGCACACCGATCAGCGCCGCGCAGAACAGGAACTCGGCCGCGAAGTCGCGGTCGGCGACCGCGTCCATCGAGTTCGGCGCGGGCGCGTCGAACCCGAGTTCGGCGGCGACGGCCGCGGGGTCGAGCGGCAGGGAGGACCCGGCCAGGGCGCCCGAACCGAGCGGCGAGATCGCCGCGCGCCTGTCCCAGTCGCGGAGGCGGTCCACATCCCTGGTGAGCGCGTGAACGTGGGCGAGAAGCTGGTGGCCGAACGACACGGGCTGGGCGTGCTGCAGGTGCGTCATGCCGGGGGCGGCGACGTCGGCGTTCTCCTCCGCCTGGCTGATCAGCGCCGTCTCCAGCTCGGCAAGCCGGGAAACGATCGTGCGAACGTGGTCACGCAGGTAGAGGCGCAGGTCGGTGGCGATCTGGTCGTTGCGGCTACGCCCGGCCCGGAGCTTGCCGCCCAGCGAGCCGAGCCGTTCGAGCAGCCCGCGCTCCAGCGCCGTGTGCACGTCCTCGTCGGCCACGGCGGGACGGAAATCCCCCGTGCGGCACGCCTGATCGAGGTCGTCGAGCGCGCCCAGCATGCGGTCGAGCTCCTCCTGCGTCAGCAGCCCGGCGCGGTGCAGCACGCGCGCGTGCGCGCGCGAGGCCAGCAGATCGTACGGCGCGAGCCGCCAGTCGAACTGCACGCTCACCGACAGGCGCGTGAGGGCGTCCGCGGGTCCCCCCTCGAACCTGCCACCCCAGAGCCTCATCGGCTTGTTGTCCGCCACCGTCTTCTCCCTCCGATATTCGAATCCCTGCCAAAGATGACCGCGCGCCGTTCCCGCCCGGGCCGTCGTACGTAGATCCTTGCGCCTTCTCCGGTCTTCGCGTGGCGAACCTCGGCGCGGATCCTTTTGCGGGACTAATCCGCGACCTTAGCCGACGTACGCCCCGGTCCCTGCACCGGAACCGGGGCGTATACCGGGTCGATCAGGCCTGCCGGCCGTATCCCGCGGACGCGATTTCGTTCTGATCGATCGAGAGCGGCGGCCTCTTGCCGACGTCCGATCAGCGGACCCTTTTTCTGAGCGAAGGCGACGGCCCCGTCACGGGTCCGGACGTGGTCATGGGCCTACGCGGTGAGGCCGGGTGTGAGGGCGGCCAGGCCGGCCTCACACCGCACCTGGTCGCCGCCCACGCCGATGGCCGCCAGCGCGGGCGAGCCGCCCTGCCCGTCACTGCGCCTGCTCCTCCTCGCCGTGGTCATGGACCTCCGCGGGGAGTTTGTGCCTGGTCACGTCGGGCGGGCGGCGGGTGGCGAGGTTGAGCATGGTCTCCGCCAGCGCCTGCCCCCCGATGGGGTCGCGGCTTATCACGAGGATCGTGTCGTCACCGGCCACCGTGCCGAGGATCGACTCCCAGCCCGCGTGGTCGATGGCCGAGGCGAGGAACTGCGCCGCTCCGGGAGGCGTGCGAAGGATCACCAGGTTGGCCGACGCCTCGGCCGACACCAAGAGCTCCTCCGCGATCCTCCGCAGCCGCGCGTCCGGGTTCTCCTGCAGGCCGTTCGCGGCACCGGTCCGGTAGAGGGGTATCCGTCCCCCGCCCTCACCGGGAAGCGCGTAGACCAGCGTGCCGTCGTCGGCCCGCAGCTTCAGCGCGCCCAGCTCGTCGAGATCGCGGGAGAGCGTGGCCTGGGTGACCTCCACTCCCTGCTCCGCCAGAAGCTTGGCCAGCTCTGGCTGCGAGCGGACCTTGTGCCTGGTGAGCAGCTCCACGATCCGGGCGTGCCGGGCCGCCTTGGTCAGCGGGATGGTCAAGACCCCTCCGAACCCCGCGTCGCCAGCCAGTGCAGCAATGCCTTCTGGGCGTGCAGACGGTTCTCCGCCTGGTCCCACACCACGCTCTGCGGTCCGTCGATGACGTCCGCGGCGATCTCCATGTCCCGGTACGCCGGGAGGCAGTGCAGCACGATCGCGTCCGGGTCGGCCAGACCGAGCAGAGCCGCGGTGACCGCGTAGGAGGCGAAGGCGGAGACCCGTTCCTCCTTGCCGTCCTGGCCCATCGACACCCAGGTGTCCGTCGCCACGACGTGCGCCCCGGCCACCGCGACCTCCGGGTCACTCACCACCGCGACCGACCCGCCGGTGGCCGCCGCGATCTCACCCGCCCGCTGCACGACCAGCGGGTCGGGCAGATACCCGGCGGGCGCCCCGATCCGGACGTGCATGCCCGCCGTGGCCCCGCCCAGCAGGTATGAGTGGGCCATGTTGTTGGCCCCGTCGCCGAGATAGGCGAGCGTGAGCCCCTGGGGCGACCCCTTGTGCTCGCGGATCGTCTGCAGGTCGGCGAGGATCTGGCAGGGGTGGAACTCGTCGGTCAGCGCGTTCACGACCGGCACCGACGAGCAGGCGGCCATGGCCTCGATGCGCTCCTGGCCCGCCGTCCGCCACACGATCGCCGCGACCTGCCGGGACAGCACCCGCGCGGTGTCCTCGATCGGCTCGCCCCGTCCCAGCTGCGAGGTGCCGAGCTCCATGACCAGCGGCTGGCCGCCCAGCTCCGCGACGCCGACGGTGAAGGAGACCCGGGTGCGGGTGGAGGGCTTGTCGAACAGCACGGCGACCGTGCGGGGGCCCTCGAAGGGCCGATAGCCGAACCGGTCCTTCTTCATCGCCTCGGCGAGGTCGAGCACCTGCGCCTGCTCCTCCGGCGACAGGTCGTCGTCTCGCAGGAAGTGTTTCACCCGCGCCGAGTCCGCGCCCTGCCTCACCCGCGCCGATCCACTGGCCTGGCCCGGGGCGGCGGCGGGGTTCATGAGGTCGTTCTCAGGCATTCGCGGCCTCCAAAATGCCGGGCAGCGCGTCGATGAAGGTCTGCACGTCGGACTCGGTGATCATAAGCGGCGGCGCGAGCCGTACCGCGTCGGGTTGCAGGGCGTTGACCAGGAAACCGGCCTCCTGCGCCGCCGTCTGCACCTGCGCCGACTTGGGCGCGGTGAGCACGGCGGCGAGCCAGAGCCCGCGCCCCCTGACCCCCTTGAGCAGGGGGTGCCGCACGGCGGCGATGCCCTCGGACAGCAGCGCCCCAACCGTGTCGGCGTTGCCGAGCAGTCCGTCACGCTCGATGGTGTTCAGCACGGCGAGAGCCGCCGCGCACGAGATCGGGTTGCCGCCGAAGGTCGAGCCGTGATCGCCCTTGGCGAAGATCTCGCCGGCTTCGCCGAAGCCCACGCAGGCGCCGATGGGCAGGCCCCCGCCGAGGCCCTTGGCGAGCGTCAGCACGTCGGGGACGACCCCCTCCGCCTGATGGGCGAACCAGTGCCCGGTGCGGCCGATGGCCGACTGGATCTCGTCGGCGACGAGCAGCGCCCCCGCCGAGGAGCAGATCTCCCTGGCCGTGCGGAAGTAACCGTCGGGCGGCGGGACGACGCCCGCCTCGCCCTGGGTGGGCTCCAGGAAGACCGCGGCGCAGTCCTCGGTCACCGCGTTCTTCAGCGCGTCCGCGTCGCCGTACGGGACGAACCGCACGTCGAGCGGGAACGGCCCGAACTGGTCGCGGATCGAGGGCTTGCCGGTGAGCGACAGCGCGCCCAGCGTGCGGCCGTGGAAGCCGTTCTCCGCCGCCACCATGTAGTGACGGCCGTGCGTCCTGCCGTACTTGATGGCGATCTTGACTGCCGCCTCGTTGGCCTCGGTGCCGGAATTGGCGAGGAAGACCCGCGCGGGCTCCCCGAGCAGGGCGAGCAGTTTCTCGGCGAGCAGCACCTCGGGCTCGTGCAGGAACAGGTTCGAGGTGTGCGCGAGGGTGGTCACCTGCCGGGACACCGCCTCGACCAGGGCCGGGTGGTTGTGCCCGAGCGAGGTCACCGCGATGCCGCCGATGAGGTCGAGGTAGCGGCGCCCGTCCACGTCCCAGACGGCGCAGCCCTCACCGCGGGCGATGGCGACCGGCGGCACGCCGTAGTTGCGCATGAACGCCGCTTCGAAGCGTCCGCGCAGTTCATCGTTGGTGGTCACCTGGCAACCTCTCCGTTCACGGCGCCGTCCGCCGTCACCCCGGCCGTGTCCCGCATCGTGGGAACGGCGTCGTCGGGCTCGACCATCGTGCCGATGCCCTCGTCGGTGAAGACCTCCAGCAGAAGCGCGTGAGGCACCCGCCCGTCCAGCACGTGCGCCTGCGGGACCCCGCCGCGCACGGCTGCCAGGCACGCCTCCATCTTCGGCACCATGCCACTGGACAGCGAGGGCAGCAACGCCGCGAGGTCCGAGGCCCCGATGCGGCTGACGACCTCCTCGCTGTCGGGCCAGTCGGCGTACAGCCCCTCGACGTCGGTGAGGACGATGAGCTTCGACGCCTGGAGCGCCACGGCGAGAGCGGCAGCGGCGGTGTCGGCGTTGACGTTGTAGATTCCGCCGTCCTCGCCGCGAGCCACGGACGACACCACCGGGATGCGCCCGTCCTCCAGCAGGGCCCGTACGGCTCCGGCCTCGACCCGGACGATCTCTCCCACCTGGCCGATGTCGACCTTCACGCCGTCCACGACGACGTGCTTGCGCTCGGCGGTGAACAGGTGGGCGTCCTCGCCGGACATGCCGACCGCGAACGGCCCGTGCCCGTTGATCAGCCCGACCACGTCGCGGTTGACCTGGCCGACCAGCACCATCCGGACGACCTGCATCGCCTCGGGGGTGGTCACCCGCAGCCCGGACACGAAGTGAGAGTCGATCCCGAGCAGGTCGAGGTGCGACTGGATCTGCGGGCCGCCGCCGTGCACGATCACGGGCCGCAGGCCGGCATAGCGCAGGAACACCACGTCGGCCGCGAACTTGGCCCGCAGGTGCTCTTCTGTCATCGCGTTGCCGCCGTACTTGATGACGACGGTCGCGCCGTGGAAGCGCGCCAGCCAGGGCAGCGCCTCGATCAGGGTGTGCGCCTTGTCCAGGGCGCCGTTACGCCTGACGCTCATGACGAGTACGCCGAGTTCTCGTGCACGTACGCCGCCGTGAGGTCGGTGGTGTGCACGGTCGCGGTGTGCGGGCCGGCGGACAGGTCGACGGTGATGGTCACGTCGCGGGGGCGCAAATCGACCTTGGCGCGGTCGTCCCCCGCCGCACCGCCGCGGCAGATCCAGATGCCGTTGACCGCGACGTTGACCCGCTCGGCCTCGAACACGGCGTCGGTCGTGCCGACGGCGCTGACCACCCGGCCCCAGTTCGGGTCCTCGCCGTGGATCGCGCACTTGAGCAGGTTGGATCGGGCCACCGCACGGCCTACCGCCACCGCGTCCTCTTCCGAGGCCGCGCCGACGACCTCGATGGCGATCGCCTTCGAGGCTCCCTCGGCGTCGACCAGAAGCTGCCGGGACAGGTCGGCGCAGACGGCGGTGACGACCTTCTCGAACTCGGCGAGGTCGGGCCGCACGCCCGACGCGCCGCTCGCGAGCAGCAGCACGGTGTCGTTGGTCGACATGCAGCCGTCGGTGTCGAGCCGGTCGAACGTCACGGAGGTCGCTCTGCGCAGCACCGTGTCGAGTTCCTCGGACGTGAGGTCGGCGTCGGTGGTCAGCACGCACAGCATCGTGGCGAGAGCGGGCGCGAGCATGCCGGCCCCCTTGGCCATGCCGCCCACCATGTAGCCGTTCTCGCCGCGGCGGAAGGAGATCTTGCTGACGGTGTCGGTGGTCCGGATCGCGTCGGCCGCCGCCAGCCCGCCGTCGCGGCTGAGCTGGGCGGCCGCGGTCCCCACGCCTCCGAGCAGTGCGTCGATCGGCAGTCGTTCTCCGATCAGGCCGGTGGAGCAGACCGCGATCTCCGCCGCGGAGTCGTCCAGGACCTCCGCCACCTTCTCGGCGGTGGCGTGGGTGTCCTGGAAACCCAGGGGGCCGGTGCAGGCGTTGGCGCCGCCGGAGTTGAGGACGACGGCCCTGACCCGGCCGCCGCTGAGGACCTGGGCCGACCACAGGACCGGCGCGGCCTTGAATCGGTTACGGGTGAAGACACCGGCCGCGGCACGCGAAGGTCCGTCGTTGACGACCAGGGCGAGGTCGCGGGCGTCGCCGCTCTTGATCCCCGCGGCGACGCCGGCGGCGCGGAATCCCAGGGGTGCGGTGACGCTCATGCCGCCCCCTCGCCTGACGGCTCGGGGTCGCATTGGCGAATCGCGCGCTGATTGTCGATGCGCTCGCTCATGCCTGCTCCTCAAGAAGGAAGATCTTGCTCACGGGGCGACTCCATTGGTGGGAAGGCCGGCTTCTTCCGGAAGGCCGAGAGCGAGGTTGGCGCTCTGGATCGCGCCCCCCGCGGTGCCCTTGGTGAGGTTGTCGATGGCGATGACGGCGACGATGCGCCCGGCCCGCTCGTCGACGGTGACCTGCAGGACCGCCGTGTTGGCCCCGACCGTCATCGCGGTCGCCGGCCAGACGCCCTCGGGCAACAGGTGGAGGAACGGCTCGTCCTTCACCGCCGTCTCGTACGCCTCGCGGACCGCGGCGGCGGTGACTCCGGAGGCGGCGGGAGCCGTGCACGTGGCGAGGATGCCGCGGCTCATCGGTGCGAGGGTCGGGGTGAACGACACCCGGACCGGCCGCCCGGCGACCGCCGACAGGTTCTGCTCCATCTCCGGGGTATGCCGGTGCACCCCACCCACGCCGTAGGCGCTGACCGAGCCCATGACCTCGCTGCCGAGCAGGTGGGCCTTGGGTGCCCGGCCGGCTCCTGAGGCGCCGCTCGCGGCGACGACCACGACGTCGGGCTCGGCCAGCCCGGCGGCGAAGGCGGGGAGCAAGGCCAGGGTGGCGGCCGTCGGATAACAGCCGGGGACGGCGATGCGCCGTGCGCCGCGCAGGACCTCGCGCTGACCGGGCAGCTCGGGCAGGCCGTAGGGCCAGGTGCCGGCATGGACGCCGCCGTAGAACGCCGTCCACTCCTGCGCGCTGGTCAGACGGAAGTCGGCACCGCAGTCGACGACCAGCGCGCCGTCGCCGAGTTCGGCGGCGACCGCGGCCGACTGGCCGTGCGGGAGTGCGAGGAAGACGACGTCGTGACCGGCGAGCACGTCGGGGGTGGTCTGCTCGATCACCCGGTCGGCCAGCGCCGGCAGGTGGGGTTGGTGGGCGCCGAGCCTCGTGCCGGCGCTGGACGCCGCGGTCAGTGCGCCGATCTCGACGTTAGGATGGCCGAGCAGCAGGCGGAGCAGCTCGCCTCCCGCATAGCCGCTGGCTCCGGCGATCGCCGCCCTCATCCGCGCCCCCGATCTCCCGCGATCACTGCATGGTCATGCAGCAGACCTCATGTTCTTGCTGGTGTAGAGAGTATGCATCGCAAAGCATGAGCATGCAAGCAGCGTTCCGAGGAGTGGACATCTAGCCGACGTACCTACCGGTCGGTATCGTGAAACTTCCGGTTGACGAGCAATTCCGGGAGTGCGCCAGCATGACGATCACGAACGAACAGGTCCAGGCCCAGCTCACGGCGCCCGGGCAGCTCTTCGAGATGGACGAGGTCGAGGTCGGCGGTCACAAGATCCGGATGTGGAAGCATGCTCCGGCGACCTTCCGGGCCCTACTGGAGATCACCCGGCTCCACGGGGACAAGGTGTTCGTCGTCTACGAGGACGAGCGGATCACCTACGAGGAGCACTTCCGGCTGGCGGCGACGCTCGCCAACCGCCTCGTGGACGACTACGGCGTACGCAAGGGCGACCGCGTCGTCGTGGCCATGCGCAACTATCCCGAGTGGGTCGTCTCCTTCTCCGCCGTGCTCGCCGCCGGCGCGGTGGCCGTGCCGCTCAACGCCTGGTGGACCGAGCAGGAGCTGGAGTACGGCCTGAGCGACTCGGGCGCGAAGGTCGTGATCGCCGACGGCGAGCGCGCCGCCCGGATGGCCGGCAGCGGGCTGCCGATGATCGTCACCCGCGGTGAAGGGGCCAACTGGGCCGAGGTCCTCGGCGAGGTCCGGGCCGACGTGACGCTGCCGCAGGTCGACCTGGGCGCCGACGACCCCGCCACGATCTTCTACACCTCCGGCACCACCGGCAGGTCCAAGGGCGCCCTCGGCAGTCACCGCAATCTCGGCCAGGCGCCGATGACCGTCGCGTACGCGATGATGCGCACCGTGGCGATGGCCGGCAGGGACGTGGCCGCGGCGGCCGGCAAGCGCAGGATCACCCTGCTCACCGTGCCTCTCTTCCACGTCACCGGATGCTTCGCCGTACTGATGACCACGATGTTCAGCGGTGGCGGGCTCGTGCTGATGTACAGGTGGGACCCCAAGCGGGCCCTGGAGCTCATCGAGCGTGAGAAGGTCACGGTGATGAGCGGTGTGCCGACCAACGCCTGGCAGCTGCTCTCGCACCCCGACCTGGACAAGCACGACATCTCCTCGCTCGGCTCGATCTCGTACGGCGGAGCGCCGGCGCCGCCGAAGCTGCTGGAGCGGATCACCGAGACGCTGCCCAACCGGACGCCCGCCAACGGGTACGGCATGACCGAGACGACGGCACTGGCGATCTACAACAGCGGCAGTGACTACCTGGCCAAGCCCGACAGCATCGGGCTGCCGCTCGCGGTCGTGGACGTCAAGGTCTGCGACCCGCTCGGCGCCGAACTGCCCCCCGGCGAGGTCGGCGAGCTGTGCATGCGAGGGCCGATTGTGATCATGGGCTACTGGAACCGCCCGGACGCCACGGCGGAGACCTTCGTGGACGGCTGGCTGCATACGGGCGACCTGGCCCGCATCGACGAGGACGGCTTCGTCTACATCGTCGACCGCGCCAAGGACATGGTCATCAGAGGCGGCGAGAACGTCTACTGCGCCGAGGTCGAGGCCGCCCTGTTCGAGCACCCCGCGGTGGACGACGCGGCCGTGATCGGCATCCCCGACGACGAACTGGGCGAGCAGGTCGGCGCGGTCGTACGGCTCAAGCGGGGCGCCGGCGCGACCGGCGAGGAACTCCAGGAGTTCCTGCGCGGCCGCGTCGCGGCGTTCAAAGTGCCGGTGCGGTTCTGGTTCAGGGAGGCCGAACTGCCGCGCAACCCCGGCGGCAAGGTACTCAAGACCCACCTGCGCAAGGAGACCCTGGGCCTGTAGCGCCGCGACCGGCGGGACCTGCCCGGAACCGGCGGGCGGGACGCCGGTTACCTTCCACGTAATCGCCGCTCCCCGGGGCTGCGTGACACCGTTCACGTGTCGTCACGGAAGACATCCCCGAAGGAGTGGAAGATGACCGACTACACCGCCCTGGCCGAGCGTTACATCGCCGCCTGGAACGAGCGCGACACCGAGGCCAGGGCGAAGGCGGTGGCGGAGCTGTGGACCGAGGACGGCGGCTACACCGACCCGCTGGCCGCCGTCACCGGGCACGGCGGGATCGCGGCGGTGATCGCCGGTGCGCAGGAGATGTTCCCCGGTTTCGTGTTCACCCTTGGCGGGCCGGTGGACGGCCACCACGACATCGCGCGCTTCACCTGGCACCTCGGCCCCGAGGGCGCCGCCGAACCCGTCGTGATCGGCTTCGACGTCGTCGCGATCGCGGAGGACGGCCGGATCGGCGCCGTGTACGGCTTCCTGGACAAGGTCCCCGCCTGACCGCCTCTCCCCCGGGAGCCCGTCTTCAGCGGAAACGAGAGCTGGGGACGGGCCCGGCGGAGCGGACACGGTCGCGCGTGCCGTCGGCCGGCCACATCGGAGCGATCCCGGCCACGAACCGGGCGAGCTCCTCGTCGGTGTCGGAGGGCAGTTCGTCGGGCGTGGGGGTGGCGCGCAGGATCTCCGCGGCCAGGTCCTCCACCTCGCGATCGTCGGCCGGGGACCTGGCCATGTCACCGTCCGGCGTGATGTACATCTTCTCGTCCCAGGGGGCGACGAGCATCTGGCAGAGCAGCGTGCTGACGTCGGCGCTGACCTGAGGCGGCTCGGTCCAGCACGTCGCATGCTCGTAGAGAATCTGGCCGGCCGCCCGTTCGTACAGGTCCACGACGAGGTCTCCGACGTTCGCGAGATCGTAGGCGATGACGACCGTGTCGGTCCGGCCGGGAGCGAAGGGCTCGGCGGGCAGCCCCAGGACCTGGGACGCCGCCAGGCCGAGAGCGATATCGCCCCGCCCGGGCAGCAGGGACACCGTCTTCGGCGTCCGGCCCGCCGCCTCCAGGACGGTGCGCAGCCGGCGCAGGCCGTACAGGCAGGCGCCGAAGTCGTCGTTCAGATAGGCGTACCGGCCGTTCATTCCCTGGTCGACGCCGAACGGTGACAGGGTGGCCAGGACACCGCCGGTCAGTGCGAAGTGCCAGCCCCGCAGGTCACGTGAGCCGAGCCGGCCGAGGGCCCGAGCCTCCCGCGCCCGCGCGAGCATCCCGGACAGACGGCCCCGGGCCGGCAGCCAGAACTCGTCCTCGGGGAAGGGGAGACCGTCCGCCTCGACGGCGGCGCGGTCCACATCGCCGCACATCAGCGCGTTGTAGGCCAGCAGGTAGCGATCGGGCCACGGAGTCAGGACGGCCTCGTGTTCGCTCAGCACGGACACGGCCTCGCCGTGCCGATACTCGTCCTCGAAAGCGGTGACCAACTCCCGCAGGATCACCGGCGAACCCGGCTCCCGGCGCAGCGCCTCCCGCAGGGCGGGGACCGCCAGGAAGGAGGCGCCCCGCTCGACGCAGGCGTAGCCGTACGCGTAGAGCGCCCGCGACCCGCCAGGGTCGGCGGACACGGCGGCCGCCGCCTCGGCCAGGTCGGCGAATCCCGTGAGTTCCGCCACCCGCCGGACGAGGGGCGCGGTGTCGGCGACCGCGAGGCGATCGACGGTAGAGCGCAGATGATTCATGAGCCCGGAGACGTCGTCGGCCTCCGCCAGCGCCCACGCCTCCTGAAGATCGCTGTTCATAGGGGGAACCTACTGGCGCCCATGCCGCGGATCACCGCATTTTCGTGGTCGGCTGCACCGGCACGCGGCGGGGGTGTCGCCGGGCCGCCGCGGAAAACCGGTTGCCCCACGCCACCGCGAATTGTTGAGATCGCTGGTCGTGGCCGAGAACGCTGATCGCTCCCTGATGTCCCTCGCCCGGCGGCTGAGGCTGGACGTCAGCCCGCTGCGCGAGTTCCGCGATTTCCGTCTTCTGCTCGGCTCCGGACTGATCACGATGCTCGGCACGGTCATCACGACCGTGGCCGTGCCGTACCAGATGAAGCAGCTCACCGAGTCCTACGTCGCGGTGGGCCTGGTGGGCCTGGCCGAGTTCGTTCCGATGGTGGTGTGCGGCCTGTGGGGTGGCGCGATCGCCGACGCGCGCGACCGGCGCACGATTGTGATACTCAGCGAGGTGGGGTTGTGCCTGTCCTCGGTGCTGCTGCTCGTCAACGCGCTGCTGCCCCGGCCGCAGGTATGGGTGCTGTACGCCGCCGGGGCGCTGGCCGCCGGACTCGGCAGCGTACGCTCGCCCAGCGAGCAGGCGATGATCAATCGGGTGCTGCCGCTGGACCGGATGCCGGCGGCGTTCGCCCTCCAGGGCCTGGTCCGCAACGCCGCCATGATCGCCGGGCCGGCCGCGGGCGGTCTCATCGTGGCCTCGGTCGGTCCGGCCGTCTCCTACGCCGTCGACGTCGCCTCGTTCCTGCTGTCCCTCGTGCTGCTGGTCAGGGTCGGCGCCGTCCTCCGCGCAGAGGAGCCCACCCCCGCGTCGCTGCGCTCCTTGGTGGAGGCGTGCGGTACGCCCTGCGACGCCCCGACCTGATGGGCACCTATCTCGTGGACATCGCCGCGATGGCCTTCGCGAGCTCCACCGCGCTGTTCCCCTTCCTGGCCGAGGACCTCGGCGCGTCCAAGGCCGTCGGACTGCTGTACGCCGCCGGCGGCGTGGGCGCGGTGATCGCCTCACTGACCTCCGGCTGGACGGCCCACGTCCACCGGCATGGGCTCGCCGTAATCGTCTCGGCCACTGTGTGGGGTGTGGCCGTCGCACTCGCGGCGCTGATGCCCGAGATGTGGCTGGTTTTCCTGTTCCTCGCCGTCGCCGGGGGCGCCGACATGGTGAGCGGCCTGTTCCGCGGAACCATATGGAACCAGACGATCCCGGACTCCTATCGGGGACGGCTCGCCGGCATCGAACTGCTGTCCTACTCGACCGGGCCGATGCTGGGCGACGCTCGGGCGGGGTTCATGGCCCAGCTCGGCGGCGCCCGCTTCTCCTTGGGACTGGGCGGTCTGTTCTGTGTGGCCGCGGTCGGCCTGATGACGGCCGCGTTGCCCAGGTTCCGCGGCTACGACGCGAGGACCGATGAGCACGCGCTCGCACTCCGCCCCCCGGAATCCGCGACGGCCTGAAATGTTCATCGGCGTTCCGGCGGTGTGACGCGCTTGACGGCTCACCGCTGTGAAATGTTTCCAAGAATCTTTGACACGTTTCAACGGCGCTTCCCAGAATGATGCCCCGGCGACCCCGGGGGCCGGGCGGCGCCCGCCTCGCACGGTGATGCGCCACCTGGCCTGTCCCTCGATGCCCGATCAGGGCCTCTGACTGGAGGAGCAGACATGGCCGACAGCGCCGTGCCCATCGCAAAACGTCCCGGTCTACGCAAGACACTCGCCGCGGCACTCGCGGGCGTCGCCGCCGCGGCACTGGCGACCGTGGCCGTGTCCGCCGCACCCGCCCACGCCGCCGACTGCAGCGGCGGATACGTCGGACTGACCTACGACGACGGACCCAACCCCAGCAACACCACCAACCTGCTCAACACCCTGAAGGCCAACGGCCTGCGCGCCACCTTCTTCAACATCGGCCAGAACGCCGCCGCCAACCCGTCCCTCGTCCGAGCCCAGATCGACGCGGGCATGTGGGTCGGCAACCACAGCTACACCCACCCCCACCTCACCCAGATGAACAGCTCCCAGATCCAGTCGGAGCTGCAGCGCACCCAGCAGGCCATCCAGCAGGCTCTCGGCACCGCGCCCAAACTGTTCCGCCCGCCCTACGGCGAGACCAACTCCACCCTCAAGTCCGTCGAACAACAACTCGGCCTCAGAGAAATCATCTGGGACGTCGACTCCCAGGACTGGAACGGCGCCAGCACCTCGGCAATCGTCCAAGCCGCCGGCCGCCTGCAGAACGGCCAGATCATCCTCATGCACGACCAATACGCCACCACCGTCCAAGCCATCCCCCAGATCGCCGCCAACCTCCGCAGCCGCAACCTCTGCGCCGGCATGATCTCCCCCTCCACCGGCCGCGCCGTCGCCCCCGACGGCGGCACCCCGGTATCCCCGTCCCCGTCCCCGTCCCCGTCGAGCCCGCAGTCCCCCAGCCCCAGCCCCACGCTCACGCCCGGAACGGGCGGATGCACCGCGACGATGGAGACCGTGAACGCCTGGGGCGGCGGGTTTCAGTCCAACGTCACGGTGCGCGCGGGCGGTTCGGCGATCAGAGGCTGGACGGTGACCTGGAGCTGGCCCGGCTCCCAGTCCATCAGCCAGTTGTGGGGAGGCCTCCAGTCCGGCTCCGGCTCCTCCGTCAGCGTGCGCAACGATTCCTGGAACGGCAGCCTGGGGGCAAGCGCCTCCACCACCTTCGGCTTCGTCGCCAACGGCACCGCCGCGACCCCGGCCCTGACCTGCAGCGCGTCCTGACGGACACGGCGACAGCAGGTGCTGGACGGCCGTGCGGCGGGCAGGGGCGGCTCCTCACCGTACGGCCGTCGCGGCTTCTTGGCATGAAAACTTCATCGAGTGTTTCGGCAGTTCATCGGCGACTCAACCGCTTCAGCCACTGAAATGTTTCTAAGAATCTTTGACATGTTTCAGTGTCGCTCCCCAGAATGTTGCCCCGGCGAACCCCCTGGGCCGGGCGGTGCTCCCCTACCGCTGAGCAGCGCCGTCCGGCCCTTTCCTGACTGGAGGAGCAGACATGGCCGACAGCGCCGTGCCCATCGCAAAACGTCCCGGTCTACGCAAGACACTCGCCGCGGCACTCGCGGGCGTCGCCGCCGCGGCACTGGCGACCATGGCCGTGTCCGCCGCACCCGCCCACGCCGCCGACTGCAGCGGCGGATACGTCGGCCTCACCTACGACGACGGCCCCAACCCCAGCAACACCACCAACCTGCTCAACACACTCAAAGCCAACGGCCTACGCGCCACCTTCTTCAACATCGGCCAAAACGCTCAGAACAACCCCTCACTCGTCCGAGCCCAGGTCGACGCCGGCATGTGGGTCGGCAACCACAGCTACACCCACCCCCACCTCACCCAGATGAACAGCTCCCAGATCCAGTCGGAGCTCCAGCGCACCCAGCAGGCCATCCAGCAGGCCACCGGATCGGCTCCCAAACTGTTCCGGCCCCCGTACGGCGAGACCAACTCCACCCTCAAGTCCGTCGAACAGCAGCTCGGCCTCAGAGAAATCATCTGGGACGTCGACTCCCAGGACTGGAACGGCGCCAGCACCTCGGCAATCGTCCAAGCCGCCGGCCGCCTGCAGAACGGCCAGATCATCCTCATGCACGACCAATACGCCACCACCGTCCAGGCGATCTCCCAGATCGCCGCCAACCTCCGCAGCCGCAACATGTGCGCCGGCATGATCTCCCCCACCACCGGCCGCGCCGTCGCCCCCGACGGCGGCAGCGGCGGCCCGACCGGACAGCCGACCGCCTCCCCCACGAACCCCGGCGGTGGCGGTAGCTGCACCGCGACGCTGTCCGCCGGCCAGTCGTGGGGCGACCGCTACAACCTCAACGTCTCGGTCAGCGGCTCCAGCAACTGGACGGTGACCATGAACGTGCCGTCCCCGGCGAAGATCCTCTCCACCTGGAACATCAGCGCCAGCTATCCCAGCTCTCAGGTGCTCACCGCCAAGCCCAACGGCAGCGGCAACAACTGGGGCGTGACCATCCAGCACAACGGCAACTGGACCTGGCCGACGGTCTCCTGCCGGGTCGGCTGACCTCCGCATCGGGGTGCGGCGCTCTTCCGGGAGAGCGCCGCACCCCTTGTCGTCCGCTCGCCCCACTGCGAACGTACGAGTGTTCCGGAACGGTGCCAGCGGGGAAACACATCGCGAGGCGCTCACGCGTTGCTACGGTGGGCGCATGACGGCAGAGGCATGGAGCGAAGCGCCATTGAGTGACACGCACGGTCTCCCGAGCTGGATCTTCCCTCCGGCGGAGGGCTTCACGGCGGCCGATCTCGATCACATGCCGCAACTTCCTGCGCACACAGAGTTGATTGATGGAAGCTTGGTCTTCGTGAGCCCCCAAGCCTCCTTTCACAGCCTCATGCTGTTCCTCCTCGAGCGGGAACTGCGCCGGTTCTGCCCCGCCCACCTGCGCGTGCGCCGTGAGATGAGCGTCGTCCTCGGGCTTCGCCAAAGGCCCGAGCCCGATCTGGTGATCCTTCGCGCCGAGGCGGTGAAGGGGCCGAGTGAGACCTCGTACGAGGCGGGCGATGTGCTCATGGCCGTCGAGGTCGTCTCGCCCGACTCGGAGGAGCGGGACCGCAAGCGCAAGCCGCAGCTCTATGCCGAGGCGGGGATCGCGCACTTCTGGCGCATCGAGAACCAGGCCGGGCGGCCCACGGTCTACGTGTACGAACTCGACCCGGCCACCACGGCATACGCGCTGACCGGGATCCACCACGACCGGCTCAAGCTGGCGGTGCCCTTCGACGTGGACATCGACCTCACCGAGATCGACGCTCTCTGAACTCCGTACGACGGGCCGGGCGCTCCCCGGCAGCCGAGTCGTCGTACGGCCGGAGGGCGCAGGCGCCGGCGTCAGCCGCAGATGCTTTTCGCGTACTCCTCGAACTGACTTCTCGTGAGAGTCTCCCCCGGGTATCCGCCGGCGATCTGGCCCGGCTTCAGCTCGTTCAATTCCTCCATGGTGAAGGGCGACTGCCCGAAGCCCATCTCCTTACCCGAGCCGGGCCAGGCCATGAGGCGGTAGGTGATGCCGGGTGTCAGCCGGGGATCACCGGAGAGAAGGGTCCAGTCCGGTCCCGGTGACTCCAGGTTCAGCGTGGCGAAGTGGTCGCGGCCCTTCGTGGTGGTGAACTTCGCCACCGGTCTCTCGGACTCCTTCTCCTCTATCGACACCGTGATCCGGCGGGGCGAGGAGTCGTCGCACCAGGTGACGGCGACGGAGGGGGCGCCGTCCTCGGACCTCATGACGCTGACCGCGCCCCCCTCTCGCTGCGTGCACGCGGCGAGCACGGCCATAAGCGTGAAGGTGGCCGCGACGGCGGGGAGGAATCGGCCCCCTAACATTGCGTGTAGCCTCCCTCCTTCCATCCGGCCTGCTGCTCGAACTTGTTCCCGCAGGGATCGGAGCCTTCCAGGAAGTAGAGGATAGCGAAGGCGTACCATGCGCCCGTCATATCCGCGTAGTAATGCCACTGCTGAGCGTGATGATATTCGTGGTGCAGCAGGTCCCGGTGCTTGGCATCCAAAGCGACACTCTCGGGCAGCTTGGTCAGGAACACATCTCCGATGGTGTAACCGATGCGGCCACTCGGGAACAGATAGTCGGGCAGGCCCCCGCAGACGAACAGGCCCGAAGCAGCCTTACAGGGACTATGGAAGGACCCCATCGCCCATTCCACAAGCATTCCGTCGAGCTCCTTTATCTCGACGGTGCCATAGAACTTCAACACCCCGGTGCCCACTGACACGAAGGTCCGTATCAGAACTTCGGCCGCCTTGGCGAGGCCGGTCTTGAACTTGTCCCATACCCATTTGGCGCCCGACTCGAGCTGACTGCAGCCCATGCCGGTGACCACCTTGCAGAACGCGCTCCTGACCTCCTGCCACCCCTTCTTGGAGAAGGCCGCTTTGAGCCTGGTCATGAAGCCCTCGTCCTTGCCCGCGGGCAGCAGCGCCGCCAGGTCGACCTTCCCGTCCTTGGAGATCTTGACGTTCTTGACGATTTTGTACATCAGGTCGAGCTGGCTGTCGTCGAGCCTCGGGTCGTACGCCGTCATGTAGGCGTCCCGGCGTACCGCTGACATATCCCAATAGCCCTTGGGCGCCTCGTAGCCGTTCGGCATGACGCCGAGTTCCTTGGCCCGCTCGTCGGTGAACTTCGGCTGCGTGGCCAGGTATTCGGGCGAGTAGATGTAGTTGATCCACCAGTTCCAGGCGGCGTCGGTCATGTAGCAGGTGTCGCCGCTGCACACGTATCCGCCGCAGGCGTAGCCGGCGAGGCAGACCTCGACACTGGAGTGCCCGGTGGGGTCGGCCCTGGTGAGGGGCGTGGCATCGCCGTAGGTGTAGCGGTTGGCCCGGACGGAGGGAACCGGGTCCAGAGTCGCGGTGTCGCGCGAGGCGAAGGTGCCGCTGCCGGGCTGGTACCAGCGGGCCGCCATGCCGACCTTCCCGGTGCCCGGATCGGTGTAGCCGCCCTGGTAGCCCAGATCATGCCTGGTTCCTGCCTGGGCGACGACCTGTCCGAAGGGGTCGTAGGCGGCGGAGTCCGCCAGGCTCGTCCCCTGGGCGGCGAAGGTGCCGACGAGGTCGCCGTGCAGGTCGGTCAGGGCCAGCGCGGGCCCGGCGGCGCCGGAGACGCCGAGCAGGTTGCCCAGGGCGTCGCGCCCGAACGCCTGCTTCGTGGCGCCGTCGGCGCCGGTGATCGTCAGCAGGTTGCCGGTCAGCCCGTCGTAGGTGAGGCGTTCGGTGTCCTGGCCCTTGGCACGGGTGGTCATCCGGTCCAGCGCGTCGTAGCCGTACTGAACGTCCTCGTCCTGCACCAGCCGGTCGAAGGCGTCGAACTTGGTGATCGAGACGCGGCCGTCGGTGTTCTTCTCCGCGAGCGTGCCCCGGGCGGTGTAGGTGTAGGTGCTGCCGCCCCCGGAGACGAGGCGGTTGCGCTCGTCGTAGGTGTAGGTGGCGTCACCGGCCCGGATCCGGTTGCCGGCCGCGTCCCAGCCGTAGTCCGTGGTCTTCCCGTCCGGCGCGGTCCAGGAGGTGAGCCGCCCGGCCCAGTCGTAGGTGTAGGTGTTGGCGCCCGCGCCGGCCGTGCCGCTGGTGGTCTTGGAGACCATGTTGTCGTCGCGGTCGTAGCCGTACTCGGTGGTCGCGATCCCGCCTCCCGAGCCCGACTTCAGCTCGTCCTTGATCAGCCGGTTCAGGGGGTCGTAGGAGAAGGTACGGCTCGCGCCGCCCTCGCCGTAGCCCAGGCTGGTGAGCCGTGAGGCGCGGTCGTACCCGTACCCGACCGTCGTCCCGCTCACCGGGTCGGTGGTCTGGGTGAGCCGGTCGTCGCCGTCCCAGGAGAAGGACGCCGTCCCGGTCGCCCCGAGGCGCTGGGTCAACCGGCCGTTGGCGTCGTAGCCGTAGGCGTTGAGGTCGCCGCCCGTACCCGTCACCTTGAGCAGCAGACCGCGGTCGTTGTAGGCGAACGCGAGGTCGCCGGCGCTGGTCAGGTGGCCCGCCAGGTCGTAGCCGAAGGTCTTGTCGGCGGTGGCCGCCTCGGCGCCGGTGCCGGTCTGCTTCGTGAGCCGGTTCAGCTCGTCGAATGTGCGGGTGATCCGCACGCCTCCGGGCGCGATCTCCGTGACCGGGTTGCCGGCGCCGTCGTACATCGTGGTCCAGGTGCGGTCCGCCGCGCCTGAGTGTGCGGCGGTCGAGGGTTCGATGACCGACTCGACCAGGTTGAGTGCGTTGTAGGTGGAAATTGTGGAGTTTCCGCGCCCGTCGGTGACCCGGGTGCGCGATCCGATCGCGTCGTAGCCGAAACGGGTGGTGATCGTCTCGTCGGCGGAGACCGGCTCTTCGAGCTCGACAAGGCGGTTGCCCGCGTCATAGACCTGGCGGGTGACGTGGCCTTCGGGCGTGGTCTGGCTGATCAGGTTGCCCACGGCGTCGTAGCCGAGCGCCTGGGTGCGGAGCAGGTCCCCGGAGGGGGAAAGCTCCTTGATCGCCACCTTGCGGCCCGCCCGGTCGTACTCGTTGACCGTGCTCGTTCCGGTGGGCGTCGTCGCCTTGGCCGGTCGCCCGGCGAGGTCGTAGGCGAAGGTGCTGGTGTTGCCCACCGCGTCGGTCTCGGCCGTGACGGCGCCCGCCGCGTCGTATTCGCGCGTCAGGACGTCCCCGGCGGGGCGGGTCTGCCTGACGACCCGGCCGCCGGCGTCGTACTCCAGCCGCGTGACGTAGACGGCCGCGCTCGGCCGCCGCTCGATGACCGTCTTGGTGATCTCACGTCCCAGGTCGTCGTAGGTCGACTCGGTGCGCGCGCCCGTCGGGTCGATCGTCGACAGCAGCTCTCCCGCCAGGTCGTAGGCGTAGGTCCATTCACCGGCGGCCGCGGAGCCGGCCTTCGGATCGGTGACCCGCACACGGCGGCCGAGTCCGTCGAACACCGCCGTGGTGACCTGACCGCGCTCGTCGGTGGCGCTGACCTGCTGCCCGGCCGCGTCATAGCCGTACCTGACGACCGGGGTGATCGCCGTTCCTCCCGGTGGCGCGTAGGTGGGCTTGGACGCGGAGGTCAGCCGTCCCGCCCTGTCGTACGTCGCGAGCGAGGCACGGCCCTCCGGGTCCACGACGTTCGTGAGCTCCCCGCCGGTGTCGTAGCCCATCTTGGCCGTGGGCCGGGTGCGGGCCGGCGTCGCGCCGCCGCGTTCCACCATGACGGGCGGGTAGGCGGCTTCCACCGCCCGCTCGGCCACGTCATAGCGGATGGTCGTCGTGTAGTCGTCCGCGTCCGCCCCGGGCCGGTTGCCGCGAGGATCGGTGATGCCCACGGTCAGGCCGCGGTCGTCGACCGCGTAGGTGGTCACCAGGTCCTCGTCGTCGCCCCGGACCGTCTTGCGCACCGGCTTGTCGAGCTTGTCGTACTCGAACTCGGTGACCTCCGTACGGTCCGCTCCGGCCGCGTTCTGGCCGATCTCGGTGATGTTGTCGTTGGCGTCGTACTTGTAAGTGGTCGTGCGGGCCAGCTTCGCGGGGTCGAGGGTCTTGGAGACCAGCCGGCCGGCCGCGTCGTAGGTCGCGTCGACCCGGGCGAGGCCGCCGTCGGTGACCTGTCTGGTCAGGTTGCCGGCCGCGTCGTAGACGTCCTCTTCGAGCACCACGTCGGCGCCGGTCGCGGCCCCGTTGAGCCGGGCACTCTTGGCGATCTTCTGGGCCTGGCTGTCGTCCGCGTAGTAGGTGAACGCCGTGGTCCGGCCCATGGCGTCGGTCCTGCTCGCCAGCCTTCCCGCCGGGTCGTAGGCGAGGGACTCGACGACGACGTCCGCGGCGGCGGCCGGGGCCACCGGGCTGCCGGTCCAGCCGGCCAAGGTCGTGGTCGCGAGCTCGTCGCGGGCGGTGTAGGCGTAGTGATAGACGCTGCCGCGCTCGTCGGTGAAACTCGTCTTGCGGCCCTTGTGGTCGTAGGCGTACCGCTTGACGCCGCCCTCGGGCCCGGTGACGGTCTCGACGCGCCCATAGTCGTCGTAGGTGTAGGTGGTCGTCCGTGCGGGGTCGCCGCCGGTGAGGTCCGCCGACACCTCGGTCAGCTTGTTCCCGTCGGCGTCGTAGGTCGTGCGCTGCTCGCTGGTGTGGGTCGTCCCGGTGACCTCGTTCCTGACGCCGGCCCCGGTGGTGCGGACCAGCCGCCCGACCGGGTCGTAGCCGTACGAGGTGGTCACCCCGCCGGGGACCGCCGACGAGATCTTCGTCGTGGCCGTCACCCTGCCGACGGAGTCATGGGTGAACTTCATGACCAGCCCGGACGCCTGCGTCGTCGTCGCGAGGTCGCCGGCCGAGGTGTAGGCGAGAGTGGTCGTGTTGCCCTTGCGGTCGGTCTGCGTCTTGAGCAGCCCGGCCGGGGTCGTGCCGCCGCCCACGGCCGCCTCGGTGCCGTCGGTGTACGTCCAGCTCGCCGACCGCCCCGCGGGGAATCCGGGGGTCGGCGGCCCGGTCAGCTTGATCCTGTCACCGTGCTCGTCGTACTCGACTCTCGTGAGGTAGGTGTCGTCGGCGGGGCCCGACGAGCGGGCCTCGCGGATCTCGACCGGCTGATCGTTACGGGGATCGAACAGGTCGTCCCCGTTCACGTGGTAGGTGCGATACTCCGTGCCGCACGAGCCTGCCGTCCTGCAGACGGTCTTCGCCAGCACGTTCCCGCGCCCGTCGTTGACCGACTGCCGGACGTTGCCGTTCGGGTCGGTGACCTTGGCGAGGAACCCGCCGGTGTCGTAGTCGAACGTCGTCTTCTTGCCGAGCTGGTCGGCGGAGGAGACGAGCCTGTCGCCACGCGAGGCGTCGCTGACGTACGTGAGCGCGCCGTTGTGCGGGTCGGTCACGGTGATCGTGGCCAGGGACGCCCCGGTGGAGTCCTTCGCGTACGCGGGGGACGACAGCTTCCACAGGCCGCCGTTCGCGTCGGTGTGGGTCAGCAGGCGTCCGCCGTCGGCGGCGTAGGTGTTCACCGCACCGACACGGCCCGACGCCTTAGTGATCTTCGTGAGCTGGTGCCGGACCTGCCGGGTGCGGTAGTGGGTGCGGATCTGCTCCTGGCGCAGCGGCTTGTTGTAGACGGCGACCTCGTCGATCGAGCCGGCGAAGGGGAAGGGCCGGCTGGAGCTCACGGTGCCCGGCCAGGAGGAGGAGCCGAAGCCGTACCCGATCCGGGTGTCCCACTGGCCCAGGTGCGAGATCTGCTGGGCCAGGGTGCCCACCTGCTGGCCGTCCAGGTAGAGGGTCTGGGTGGTCCTGGCGCCCGACAGCGCCACGTGGTGCCAGTTTCCGTCGTTGACGGCCGTGGCGGAGGTGATCGGAGCGACGGTCCCGGTCCAGAACTGGCCGCGGAGTCTGCCGTCGGTGCCCACGTAGATCGCCGGCGTGTACACGCTCGGCGCGTCGGTCGCGGAGTTCTGGTAGCCGAGGATGGTGCCCGAGCCGGTCGTCTTGAACCACGCCTCGATCGTGGTGTCGCCGCCGAGCCCGTTGATCACTCCGGCCGGCAGGGAGACGTACGCCGAGCCGGTCGCGCCCTTGAAGGTCATCGCGGTGTCGGACGAGCCGTCCAGCGGGGCCTGCGTGCCGCCGGCGGCGTCCGCGGTGCTCCCGGCGATCTTCGCGTCGTCGACGCCGGAGATCGACTTCATCGCGTTGGCGATCACGCTGCCGACGCCGGTGCCGGTCTCGTTCAGCCGCCAGTATCCGACGGGCCTGCCGTCGATGACCGAACTGCGGTACTGGGAGCGGTCGCCGTACTCGTAGCGGGCACAGGCGCCGGCCGGCGCCGGCGGGCAGACCTTGACGAGATAGTCCCCGTCATAGGCGTAGGTCCAGGTGATCGGGGCGCCGTCCACCGCGTCGGAGACCACACCGGTCACGTGCCCCCCGCTCCAGGTGAAGGTGAGCGACCTGCCGCCCGTCGCGACGACCTTGGACAGCTTGCCGTCACCGCCGTACTGAAGGGTCTGCGTGCGCCCCCGGCTGTCGGTGACCTTGACCAGCCTTCCCGCGGAATCGAACCAGTAAGAGGTGGACTCCTTGTCCATCAGCCGCCACCCGCCCCCGCTCTGGGTGGCCAGCGTGGCGTAGGTGCCCGCGGGAGACGCGTAGGTGCCGTCGCCCTTCTCGGCGAACCGCCACTGCCGCCCGTCCGGGTAGGTGATCAGGACAGTGGACCTGAGCGGCTCGTTCTCCAGCCTGGTGTCCCACCGAGTGGTCCAGCCCGCCCCGAACGCGCCGTCGGTGCGCGGGTCCAGGCTGTTGTAGGTGCGCACCACCGACAGCGGCGGCCCCACCGTGGCGACCGTGAGGTCGGTCTCGGTGTGGGTGTAGTTGCCGGTGACATGGTCGAATTCACGGCCGCCCGTGCCCGCGGCCAGCAGGGCGTTGATCGAGTCCTGCTCCGGGACGGTGGTGAAGCTGCGCCACGACGACGTCGCGGTGGCCGCGCTGGTCGCCGCCTGCGCGTACCACCAGTAGGTCTTGCCCCACTTCAGCTTGCCGGACGGGACCGTCCACGCGCCCTTCACCCACGTCGACGACTCGCACCAGGTCCAGTCGTCCTTGGGGCCGGCGCAGACCTGGTACCAGTACGACGTCGCCGCCTCACCGGGCGTCCGCGCGTAGGCGGACAGGGCCGGGGTGAGCGACCCGGACTGGGTGTTGTCCGCCGGGGTGAACTGCTGGAACGAGACGGTGTCCAGCGGCATGTCCGTCACCCGCGCCGTCTGCCAGTCCGACCACGCGGAGTAGGCCGCGCCGTCGTAGGCCCGCGCCCGGTACTGGATCGTCTGCCCGTCCGACAGCTTGCCCGCCGGTACGGCCACCGTCGCCTTGCCGCCCGCGGCGACCCCGCTGGCGGTGCCGTTCCACACCAGGGAGGTGCCCACCTGCACCTGGAACTCCCCGCTGAGGCTGTTGCCGTCCGCGTCCGACAGCACGGCCGACAGCACCGGCGTCAGCGAGGTCACCACCCCGCCCGTCTCCGCCGTCACCGTGGGAGCGACCTGCGGGGCCGCCACCGTGGGCGCGGTGTTCGGCGGCTGGTAGGTGACGGTCAGCTCCGGGTCTCTGGACGATTCGACCGACGCGAAGGTCCGCGTCTGGCTGCTCGTCCCCTCCGGGCCGGTCAGCCGCACTCCGTAGTTGCCGTAGCTGCCGGAGACCCACCCTTTCGTCATCGTGGTGACGTCCCATTTCATCGCCTTGGGATTGGAGCTGCCGCAGGACGACGGGGAGACGTTCACCCCGGAAACGCCCGACCGCTCCGCCGACGGCTGGTCGTACCAGGCGATGTCCGACCACCACGACGACGTCACCCTGGAGGCCGTCACAGAAACGCTGCTACACGCGTTGGACGAGGAGTTCCACAGCTTCATCTCCGCGGCGGTCACCGTGGCGCCCGAGGGAACGGACGACAAATCGAACCGCAGGAACGCCCGGTCCCGCACATAGCTGGTGGGAATCTCGTACGTATTGGCGCTCGTGCCGACCCAGAGCGAGGAGGAGGACGGGGAACCGGATCCGAGCTGGTAAGTCCCGTCCTGGTAGACCGTCGTCTCCACGTACGTGTCCGTGCTGACGGAAGCGGTGATCTGAGTGGTCAGCGTCCCGTTGCCGTTGGCGTAGGTCCGGGAGTTCTCGGTGGTGGCGCTCTCGACCAGGACCTGGGACTTGGTGCGCCGCGCGGTCTCCAGAGCGGCGGCGACCGCCGTCTCCGCCTTCGCCGGCTCCGTCTTCTTCACGGACTTCCCGGTGTAGGGGGCGGGCGACGGTTTCAGCTCCGCCGGTAAGGGCGGAGGGGAGGCGAACCCGCCCTTGGCCGGCTCGCCGGGCGTCGTGTGGCGCTCGTCGAGCGGCAGGCCGCCCGAGGGCCGCTCCGCCTTCTCCCGTGACGGGGACACGCCCGCCGCCCGGGTGGCGGCGGAGTCGACGAGGTGCGGCAGCCCCGCGGCGGATCCGGACAGCTGAACGGGCGGCTCCGCCGCGGAGTCCGCCGAGGACACGGGCGCCTCGAGCGTCGTGCGCAGTGTCTGCGCCGCGGCGGGAGAGACCGTGAGCTGCACGATCCCCGGCAGGGCCGCCACCATGGCCAGCATCTGGACCCTGGCGTGCCATCGGCCACGCCGAGATCGTGGTCGTGCCGAGGCCAGGCGCCCGGATGACCCGCGCCCCTGCGACGCCGTCACCGACTGGAAACGCGCACGGCGAAAAAGGCGCACTGGTCCCCCTGCAATCCCGGTCCGGAAAAAGAGAAATCCCACACAGCCGTTCCAGCGCCCTGAGAATTTCATCCGCCAGACCGGTGACTCATATAACCGACCGGAATCTACCGGCGCGAAATCATCGACGTCCACCCGGAGATAACGTGATCTGCACCATATAGATAATCAGGCTTTTCTCTAGGTTTTATCTAGAAGACACAGCCGGAACGGCCTCCGGTGAATTCGGGAAGCGGCCGCCCTCCCCGGTCTCCCGGCGCCCGGCACGCCGGCTGTGATCAGGTGGGCGGACGCGATCATCGGGAAGTGGGCATTGCCCCTCCGATTGCCCGCGCGTATCGTCCGGAGTTGAGCACTACTCACATTCACGCGCGTGAACGGCACCACCGGTCCCTTCACCCCCCGACACCGCGAAGGGAAGTTCCCCGATGCACGCGCGCATTCGACGGGCGATCACCGCTGCCGCCGCGCTGGCCCTGGTCGCGATCGGCCTGCCGGCGGCACCTGTCACCGCCGCCCCCTACTACCCGCCCGACGACTACTGCCTCGGCCAGTGCGCGGACATTCTGCCGCCCGGTCAGAACGGCAACGCCACCCTCGTGGACATCCTGGGCAACCAGGCCCTCGGCACCTACCCCGCCCACAGCAGGGACCAGCTCGGCAGGTACGCCGACCTGATCTCGGGCTACACCGGCCTGACCGGCGAGCAGATCTCCGCGTTCTTCGACGACAGCGCGTTCGGCGTGCCGGCGGACCAGGTCCAGAGCACGGTGAGCCCGCGGTCGGACGTCACCATCGTCCGTGACAAGGCCACCGGCGTCCCGCACATCACCGGCACCACCCGCGGCGGCACCATGTTCGGCGCCGGGTACGCCGGCGCGCAGGACCGCCTGTGGCTGATGGACCTCATGCGTCACGTCGGCCGGGGTGAGCTGACGCCGTTCGCGGGCGGCGCCGCCGGCAACAGAGAGCTGGAGCAGAGCGTCTGGCGCAACTCCCCCTACACCGAAGCCGATCTTCAAGCCCAGGTCGACCGGTTGAAGACCGCCGGACCCCGGGGCGCCCAGCTCTACGCAGACGTGCAGAACTACGTCGCCGGGATCAACGCGTACATCGACCACTGCATGGCCGCCCGCGACTGCCCCGGCGAGTACGTGCTGACCGGCCACCTGGACGCGATCACGAACGCGGGCGGCCCGGAGGACTTCCGGATAACCGACCTGATCGCCGTCTCCGGCGTGATCGGCGGCCTGTTCGGCGGTGGCGGCGGCGCCGAGATGCAGTCCGCCCTCGTACGCGTGGCCGCCCGGGCGAAGTACGGCGCCGCCGAGGGCGACCGGGTCTGGGCGGCCTTCCGCGCGCAGAACGACCCGGAGACCGTGCTGACCCTGCACGACGGGCAGAGCTTCCCCTCCGGAACGGCCCCGGCCGGCGCGACCGGGGTGGTGCTGCCCGACGCGGGCACGACCGCGCCGGTCGACATCACGGCCAACGAGACCGGCACCGCGACGTCCGCGACCACGCAGGTCAGAAGCGCGCTGACCGGGCTGACGGTCGACAACTCCAAGCCCAGCATGTCCAACGCCATCGTGGTCTCGGCCGGGAAGGCGACCGGCGGCCATCCGATCGCCGTGTTCGGCCCGCAGACCGGCTACTTCGCGCCGCAGCTGCTCATGCTGGAGGAGCTGTCCGGACCCGGCATCCGCGCACGCGGAGCGGCCTTCGCCGGGCTGAGCCTCTACGTGCTGCTCGGCCGGGGCACCGACTACGCCTGGAGCGCCACCTCCGCCGCCGAAGACATCACCGACACGTACGCGGTGACCCTGTGCGACCCGGGCGGCGGCACGCCCACGGTCTCGTCGGACCACTATCTCTACCACGGCGCCTGCACGCCGATGGAGACGCTGAAGAAGACCAACTCCTGGAAGCCCACCACGGCCGACTCCACCGCCGCCGGGTCGTACGACCTGGTCGTCAAGCGCACCAAGTATGGCCTGGTGACCTGGCGGGGCACGGTCGGCGGCGTGCCGACGGCGTTCACGACGCTGCGCTCGACCTATCAGCACGAGGCGGACTCCGCGATCGGCTTCCAGATGTTCAACGACCCGGCCGAGATGGGCTCGGCCGCCGCCTTCCGCGACTCGGCCTCGAAAATCGGCTTCGCGTTCAACTGGTTCTACGTGAACTCCTCCGACGCCGCGTACTACACCTCCGGCCACGTCCCCGTACGGTCGGCGGTGTCCGATCCGAACCTGCCGATGACGGGCGACGCCGCACACGAGTGGATCGGCTTCGACCCGGCTGCCAACGCGGCGTCCTACGTCCCGCCCTCGGCGCACCCGCAGGCGGTCAACCAGGACTACTTCGTGAGCTGGAACAACAAGCAGGCAAAGGACTTCGGCGCGGCCGACGGCAACTTCAGCTTCGGCCCGGTCCACCGGGCCGACCTGCTCGACGTGCCGGTGAAGGCGGCCCTGTCCGCGGGCACCCTCGACCGCGCCGGGGTCGTGAAGATCATGGCGTCGGCCGCGACGACCGACCTGCGCGGGTGGAAGGTGCTGCCGGAGCTGCTGCGCGTGATCAACAGCGCGTCCGTCTCCGACCCCGCCCTCGCCTCGGCCGTCTCCAAGCTGTCCGCCTGGGCCGCCGCGGGCGCCAAGCGGGAGGAGACCGCCAAGGGCAGCAAGACCTACGCGCACGCCGACGCCATCCGGATCTTCGACGCGTGGTGGCCGAAGCTGGTCCGGGCGCAGTTCCGGACCGGGCTCGGCGGCGGGCTCTACCAGGCGCTGGTCAACGCGCTGCAGATCAACGAATCACCGTCCGGGCACCAGCAGGGCGACGTCTCCACGCTGCCCGGCTCGGCCACCGAGGCCCAGCCCCACAAGGGTTCGTCATTCCAGTACGGCTGGTGGGGCTACGTGGACAAGGACATCCGGGCCGTGCTGGGCGATCCGGTCGCCGCTCCCCTGCCGGCGAAATACTGCGGCGCCACCGTCGCGGCCTGCCGCACGGTCCTGCTGGACAGCCTGTCGGCGGCGCTGGCCGAACCGGCGGCGACGACCTACCCGGGTGACGACTCCTGCTCGGCGGGCGACCAGTGGTGTGCCGACGCCATCCGCCAGTCGCCTCTCGGCGGCGTCAAGCAGGCGCTGATCTCCTGGCAGAACCGGCCGACCTTCCAGCAGGTCGTCTCGTTCCCCGCGCACCGCGGCGACGACGTGAGCGATCTCGCCCTGGGCCGTACGGCGAGCGCGTCCAGCACCCAGGGCTCCAACAGTGCGGCGAAGGCCGTCGACGGGGACCCGGGCAGCCGGTGGGCCAGCGGGTGGAGCGACAACCAGTACATTCAGGTCGATCTCGGCTCGGCGAAGACCGTGGGACGCGTGATCCTGCGCTGGGAGGCGGCCTACGGCTCGTCGTACCGGATTCAGACCTCGGCCGACGGCACCACGTGGACCACCGTCGCGCAGACGACCACGGGCGACGGCGGTGTGGACAACGTCACGTTCGCGCCGGTCGGCGTGCGATACGTGCGGATGCAGGGCGTCAAGCGCGCCACCGGCTACGGCTACTCGCTGTACTCCTTCGAGGTGTACGGCGCGTAGGACGACGGTCAGCCCGGCTCGCGCCAGCCCTCGCCCTCCTCGGCGAGGGCGTCGAGCCGGGCGAGGCCGGCCGGTCCGAGGGCGCCGTCCGGGTCGTCCACGACGACCACCCACTGGGCGTCCTCGGCGTCGTCCTCCCCCGCGAGCAGTTCACGGACGACGGTGGGAACGCCCAGCGCCGGGAACAACTCGGCCACGGTCTCGGCGGACTCCTCCGCGCTGTCCCGCTCGGGAAACACCAGCAGGTGGCGCACCGCTCCTCCGCGCATCGTTCGCTGCCTGTCGTGGGCCGCACCCGTGCTCTCCTCCGGGTGCACATGGCGGCGGGTGCCGGCCCCGATGCGCGTGCGCACCGGGACCGGCACCCGCCGGAGTGCATCGTGCTCAGACGCCGCGGAGCTGAGCCCCGGTGCGCGCGGCGGCGAGGGCGACGGCGGCGTCGCGCGCCGCCGTGGTCTCCTCGGCCGTGAGCGTGCGGTCGGAAGCCCGGAACCGCAGCGTGTACGCCAGGGACTTGTTGCCCTCACCCACCTGCGGGCCCGTGTAGACGTCGAACAACCTGATCGACTCCAGCAGCTCGCCCGCCCCCGCCCGGAGGGCGGCCTCGACCTCGGCGACCGGGGTGGAGCCGGAGACGGTCAGCGCGACGTCCTGCGTGGCCACCGGATAGGCGGACACGGCGGGCGTCTGCGCCGGCCCGGCGGGGGTCAGCAGCGACAGCTCCAACTCCATCGCGCAGGTGCGCGGCGGCAGCCCGTAGGCCTCGACGACCCGCGGGTGCAGCTCGCCGGCGTGACCGGCCGGCACCTGCTCCCCGGTCTCCGGGTCGGTCACGGTCAGCGCGGCGCAGCGCCCGGGGTGCCACGGCTCGTGCTGGTCGGCCCGGACGCCGAGCTCGACGCCCGCCGCCCGCGCGACCGTGCGGGCCGCCTCGACGGCGTCCGCCCAGGACGCCTGCCGGCCCTCGCCCCACCAGCCGGAGCGCTCGAACTCTCCCGCGAGCACCACGGCCACCCGGAGCGGCTGCCTCGGCAGCGCCGTCTCGATCGCGGCCAGCTCCTCCTCCGTGGGCCTGCGGTCGATCGCGAGGACCGGCGCGGTGGCGGGGGCGTCCGGCTCGGGCCGGTAGACCAGCCCGGACTCGAACAGCGCCACGTCGGCGAAGCCACGGCCCACATTGCGCACCAGGGTCTTCAGCAGTCCCGGCAGCAGGGTCGTGCGCATGTACGGCTCGTCCTCGCTGAGCGGGTTGACCAACCGGGTCGCACGCCTGCGGGGGTCCTGCTCGGGCAGCAGCAGGTTGTCGAGGTCGCGCGGCCCGATGAAGGGGTAGGCGAGCACCTCCACGTACCCCGCGTGGGCCAATGCCCGGCCCACCCGGCGGCGCAGCCGCTGCTCCTCCGTCAGCCCGCCCCCGGCCGGAGCGGGCGGCAGCACCGAAGGGATGCGGTCGTACCCCTCCAGCCGGATGACCTCCTCGGCGAGGTCGTTGGGGTCGTTGAGGTCCGGCCGCCAGCTCGGCGGCGTGACCGTGAGCAGGTCGTCGCCGTGGACGGCCAGCGCGTCGGCGAGGTCGCCGGAGGAGAGCACGCCGGTGGCCGCGACGCCGTGCCCGGCCGTGGCCGCGGGGGCGGCGCCCTCCGTCACCGCACAGCCGATCTGCTCCAGCCTGCGGATCACGGTCTCCCGGTCGTACTCCACTCCGGCCACCCGGGTGGGGTGACCGGACGGGATCGTGATCCGCACCGGCGAGACCTCCACCTGCGCGTGGGTCACTCCGGGGTCCGCGACGGCCCCGCCCAGCTCCACCAGGAGCTGGACGGCACGCCACGACGCGGCCAGGGGCAGCTCACGGTCGACGCCGCGCTCGAACCGCTTGGACGCCTCGCTCACCAGGTTGTGCCGCCGCGACTCGCGGGCGATGCCCGTGGCGGAGAAGTGCGCCGCCTCGACGACGATCTCGGCCGAGGTCTCGGAGATCTCCGTGTGCAGCCCGCCCATCGTGCCGGCCATCGAGATCGGGCCCGAGTCGTCGGTGATGAGGATGTCCTCCTCGTGGAGCGTGCGCACCACGTGGTCGAGCGTCTCCAGCTTCTCCCCCGGCCGGGCCCGCCGCACGACGATCGGGCCGGTCAGGCGCGACCGGTCGAAGGCGTGCAGGGGCTGGCCGAGCTCCAGCATGACGTAGTTGGTGATGTCGACGGCCAGCGAGACCGGGCGCACGCCGGCGCGGGCCAGCCGCACCCGCATCCACAGCGGGGACTCGGCGGCCGGGTCGAAACCGGTGACCGAGCGCAGCACGAACCGGTCGCAGGCGGTCGGGTCGGCGATCGACGCGGGCCAGGACTCGCCGTCCCCGGCGGGCGTCTCGATCGCCGCCGGGTCGCGGAACGGCGCGCCGAACGCGATCGCCGCCTCGCGGGCCACGCCGCGGATCGACAGGGCGTACCCGCGGTCGGTGCCGATCTCCAGCTCCAGCACGTCGTCGCGCAGGCCGAGCAGCTCGACCACGTCGGCCCCGATCGGGGTGTCCTCCGGCAGCAGGAGGATGCCGGGCGAGGACTCGGCGATGCCGAGCTCGGCCTCCGAGCAGATCATGCCGTCGGACAGGCGCCCGTAGGTCTTACGAGAGCCGATCTCGAAGCCGCCGGGCAGCACCGCGCCGGGCAGCGCGACCGGCACGACCGCGCCCTCGGAGAAGTTCGTCGCGCCGCACACGATCTCCCGCGGCGTCGCCTCGCCCACCTCGACCTTGCAGTGCCGGATCGGCTTCTTGAAGCCGGTCAGCTCCTCGATCTCGAGGACGCGGCCGACCACGACGTTCTTGATCTCGTGCCCGACGGAATGGATGGCTTCGAGCTTGAGGCTCGCGGCGGTGAGCCGGTCGGCCACCTCCTGCGCGGTGACCGGGGGGAGATCCACGTACTCCCGCAGCCACGAAAGCGGGACCTTCATCAGACCTCCATCCCGAACGGCAGGCTGAACCTGACGTCGCCCTCGATCATGTCGCGCATGTCCTCGGCGTTGTGGCGGAACATCAGCGTCCGCTCCACGCCCATGCCGAAGGCGAACCCGGAGTAGACGGCGGGGTCGACGCCGCAGGCGAGCAGCACGCGCGGGTTGACCATGCCGCAGCCGCCCCACTCGATCCAGCCCTCCGACTTGCAGGTGCGGCAGGGCGGGTTGCCCGGCACCGCCGAGGAGCCGCGGCAGACGAAGCAGCGCAGGTCGAGCTCGGCCGACGGCTCGGTGAACGGGAAGTAGTGCGGCCGGAAGCGGGTGGTGATCCCCGGGCCGAACATCACCTCGGCGAACCGGTCGAGCGTGCCCTTCAGGTGGGCCATCGTCAGCCCCTTGTCGACCGCCAGGCCCTCGACCTGATGGAAGACCGGCGTGTGCGTGGCGTCCAGCTCGTCGGTGCGGAAGGTCTTGCCCGGCGACACCACGTACACCGGCAGCGGGCGCGACAGCAGGGCCCTGATCTGCACCGGCGAGGTCTGGGTGCGCAGCACCTTCCCGGAGTCGACGCTCTCGACGAAGAACGTGTCGTGGTCGGACCTGGCCGGGTGGTCGGGGGCGATGTTCAGCGCGTCGAAGTTGAACCACTCGCCTTCGAGCTCGGGTCCCTCGGCCACCTCGTAGCCCATCGCGACGAACGCGTCGGCGATGCGCTCCTGCAGGGTGGTCAGCGGGTGCCGGGCGCCGCGCGGCGCGCGGTCCCAGGGAAGCGTGACGTCGACGGTCTCCTCGATGAGGACCCGCGCGTCCCGCTCGGCCTCCAGCTCGGCCTGGCGGGCGGCGAGCGCCTCACCGATCGCCTTACGCGCGGCGCCGATCCGCTTGCCCGCCTCGGCGCGCGCGGCGGGTGGCAGTGCGCCGATCTCACGGTTGGCCAGCGCGATGGGCGAGCGGTCGCCCACGTGCGTCAGCCTGGCCTGCTTCAGATCGTCGAGGTCGCGCGCCGCGGCGATGGCGGCGAGAGCGTCGGCCTGCGCCCGCGCGACCTCGTCGGCGTGCAGCGGCGTCACCTCGACCGGGTCATAGGTGTTCGACAAGAGAGAGCTCCGTATCCAGGGGCCTGCGAGCGCCCTGCGCTCAGCGGCAACGAGTCTAGTGCCCCTCCCGTCAATCCTTGCCCCGTCGCGTCGCCCAGAGCGGCACCTCGCTGCGTTGTCGTCGTCGCCGATAACGCTGTTATCGACTCCTCCTCCGCCTTGCGATGCACCACTCTGGACACCGCTCCGTCCGGGCAAGTCTTGCCGGTCACGGCACCCCTCCGATCAGCCCACCGGGCCGTCCTCCGCTCGGGGAGCCTGTGGAAAAGGCTCAGGCGAAGTCAGGGGTGCCGGTGGGCAAGGTAAATCGGAACTCCGCGCCGCCGCCGGGCGCGCGCTGCACGCTGATCGTGCCGCCGTGGGCCTCGACGAGCCCCTTGACGATGAACAGGCCGAGGCCGGTCCCCCCGCGGCGGCGGCCGTTGCCCCGCCAGAACTGGCGGAAGACACGGCCGACCAGCTCGGGCGCCACGCCCTCACCCTGGTCCCGCACCGACACCGCCACTCCCCATTCGACCGGCTCCACCACTATGGTCACCGTACCGCGTCCGTGGCGCACCGCGTTTTCCACCAGGTTCGCGAGAATCTGGTCAATCTTGTCCTGGTCGAGCCACATCTCGGGTAGTTCGCCGAGAACCTCGAGCCGGAAGCGGTCCTCCGGCTCCCCCGCCGCCACCCGGCCGGCGACGACCTTGCGGGCCCGGGCCGGCACGTCCACGATCTGGCGGTGGATCTCCAGCCGGCCCGACTCGATGCGCGACACGTCGAGCAGTTCGGTGATCAGCCGCGTCACGCGGTCGGCGTCCGCGTTCACCGTCTCCAGCATGACGCGCTTCTGGGCGTCGGTGAAGCGCTCCCACTTGGTCAGCAGCGTCGCGGTGAACCCCTTGACGCTGGTCAGCGGCGAGCGCAGCTCGTGGGCCACGGTCGAGACCAGGTCGGCGCGGCTGCGCTCGATCCTGGCGCGCGCCGAGGCGTCCCGCAGCGTGATCACGACGCGCTCCACGCGTCCGCCGCGCCGCGGCTCGCGGACGAACCGCGCGGCGACGAGCATCTCCTGGCGACCGGGCAGGTGCAGCGGCCGTTCCGGCTGGCGGCTGCGGACGGACAGGCCGCCCTGCGGGTCGAGCCACTTCCACCAGTCGCGGCCGTCCTGGTCACGCAGCGGCAGCACGTCGCCGATGAGCCTGCCCACCGCCGCCTCCCGGGTCACCCCGGTCAGCCGCTCGGCGGCCCGGTTGACCATCAGGATCACGCCGTCGGCGTCGGCGGCGACGAGGCCGTCGGGAAGGTCGTCGACATCGATGTGCGCCCGCCCTCCGGCGTCCCGCTCAAGGGCGCCGCCGGGGGTGTCGTCACCTCGCACGAGACCGCCTCCTCGAGCTCCGGAACTGCGCGCGCCGCCGCCTCCTGCGCGACTCCTTCGCCGACAATAGCGGGTTTCCCGGGCCCGGCAGCAGCCTCAGAGCGCGGGGGTAGTGGGATCTTCCACGGAATGTAAGGTCTGCCGCTGAACGCGTGCCGAGGCGTACAGGCAGACCGCCGCCGCGGTGGCGAGATTGAGGCTTTCCGCGCGCCCGTAAATCGGCACGCGCACCACCTCGTCGGCCAGCGCGAGGAGTTCCGGCGGTAGCCCCCACGCCTCGTTCCCGAACAGCCAGGCGGTCGGCGCGTCCAGTGCGACCTCGTCCAGGGTCCGCGTGCCCGCGCCGTCGGCCGCGAGCACACGCAGCCCCGCCTCCCGCGCGTGCCGTACGGCGTCCGCGACGGACGTGCCGGTCACGACGGGCAGGTGAAACAGGCTCCCCGCGCTGGCCCTGACGCATTTGCCGTTGTACGGGTCCACCGAGGCGTCGGTGAACACGACCGAGTCTGCGCCCGCGGCGTCGGCCGTACGCAGGACCGTGCCCGCGTTGCCGGGATCGCGCACGTGGGCGAGGATCGCCACGAGCCGGGCCCCCCGCGGCACCGCCTCGTCCAGCGGGACGTGCACGAACCGGCACACGGCCAGCAGGCCCTGCGGGGTGACCGTCTGGGTCAGCTCCGACATGACCTCGCCGCTCGCGCGGTGGACGGGCACTTTCGCCGCGACGGCGGCGGCCACGATGTCGGCGTGCCGCGTCTCCGCCTCGACGGTCGTGAACAGTTCGACCGTGACGTCCTTGAGCGCCAGGGCCTCGCGGACCGCCTGCGGCCCCTCCGCCAGGAACGCGCGATCGCGGTCCCGGAAGGCGCGCTTGGTCAGCCTGCGGGCCGCCTTGACGCGCGGCGACTTGATGTTGGTGAGCTCCGCCATGCCCGCTTGTTCCCCCTTGACGTGGATGAGGGCCCACCGCAGGCGGCGGGCCCTCGTCTGTGCGCAGGTGTCAGGCGACCGGCGCGTTCACGTCGGACGGGAGCGCCTTCTTGGCGGACTCGACCAGCGTGGCGAAGGTCTGGGCGTCGTTCACCGCGAGGTCCGCGAGGATCTTGCGGTCCACCTCGATGCCGGCCAGGCGCAGGCCCTGGATGAACCGGTTGTAGGTGATGCCGTTGGCGCGGGCCGCGGCGTTGATCCGCTGGATCCACAGCCGGCGGAACGTGCCCTTCTTGTCCTTGCGGTCCCGGTACGCATAGGTCATCGAGTGGAGCATCTGCTCCTTGGCCTTGCGGTAGAGCCGCGACCGCTGCCCGCGGTAACCACTCGCCCGCTCGAGAACGACCCGGCGCTTCTTCTTGGCGTTGAGCGCCCGCTTCACGCGTGCCATGTTGTTCTATCTCCCCGGGTCGTTACTTCGCGAGCAGCTTCTTGATCTTCTTGGTGTCGGCGTCGGACATGACGACGACACCCTCGAGACGGCGCGTGCGAGTGGACGGCTTGTGCTCGAACAGGTGCTGCCGGTTGGCGCGGCGGCGGACAACCTTGCCGGATCCGGTGAGCCGGAACCGCTTCTTCGCACCGCTGTGCGTCTTCATCTTCGGCATCTCAGCCGTCTCTCCTCTTTCGTCCGTGCCGACGGCCCGGGCCGGTGACCCGGGCCGGCGGCCTGCCTTACTCCGCGAGACCGCCCCGGTCTCGGTATCCGTGTACGTCTGCGGCGCCCCGCCTGGTGGTTCAGGCGGGCGTCACTGCGGCTGCGCGGCCTGCTCCTCGGCGGGCTCCGCCTCCGGCTGGCCGGCGTCACGGGCCTTGGCGGCGGCCTTCTCGGCCTTCGCCTCGGCCTTCTTCTTGTGCGGCCCGATCACCATGATCATGTTGCGGCCGTCCTGCTTCGGCTGCGACTCGACGAACCCCAGGTCGGTGACATCCTCGGCGAGGCGCTGCAGGAGCCTGAAGCCCAGCTCTGGCCGGGACTGCTCGCGGCCCCGGAACATGATCGTGACCTTGACCTTGTCTCCCGCCTTCAGGAAGCGCACGACGTGACCCTTCTTGGTCTCGTAGTCGTGCGGGTCGATCTTCGGCCGGAGCTTGATCTCCTTGATGATCGTGTGCGCCTGGTTGCGGCGGGCCTCGCGCGCCTTCATGGCCGACTCGTATTTGAACTTGCCGTAGTCCATGAGCTTGCAGACGGGCGGGCGGGCCGTGGCCGCGACCTCCACCAGGTCGAGATCGCTCTCCTGGGCCAGCTTCAGCGCGTCGCCGATGGAGACGATGCCGACCTGTTCGCCGTTCGGGCCGACGAGGCGCACCTCGGGCACGCGAATACGGTCGTTGATGCGGGGCTCGGTGCTGATGGGACCTCCAAAAGACTTCCGCTTGTCTCGACCGCGCGGGGCAAAACAAAACCCCGCACGTCACGCATGCGGGGTCACTGAGCTCTCCTGCCGAAAACTCCGGTGTGATCCTTGACCCGTCCGCCTTTCGGCGATGCAGGTGGGAGGAGGACCTCCGCTTGCGCGTCCAGCTCATGCCGGACCGATCGAGTTCCTACGCTACCACAAACCCGAACATGCCTCGTCGTATTCCGGGGCCGCCCGTGCTGCCGGAAACCCCGTCCCTGCCAGGAATCCGGTGCTGCCGGAAACCCGGCGCCGGTCGGAAACCTGCGCCGCTCAGGAGGCCGCGCGCCGCGCGATCTCGGCCTCGCCGGCGGCGCGCATCGCCTCGACCGGCACGTCCGCGCGCCCGGTCATCAGCTCGACCTGCCGCACCGCCTGGTGCAGCAGCATGGGGAAGCCGCCGACCACGGTGCGCCCCCGCGCGCGTACGGCCGAGGCCAGCGGGGTCGGCCAGGGCGCGTAGACGACGTCGAACAGCGCCGCCTTCTCGGGCAGGCGGGCCGCGACCCGTCCGGCCAGCGCGTCGGCCGCGCCGGACGGCAGCGTGGAGACGACCAGGTCGGCCGCGGGGTCGAAGTCGTCGAAGGAGCGCACTGTCACCGCCGTGCCGAGGCGCTCGGCGACCCGCAGGGTCTCCCCGGCGCGGGCCGGGTCGCGCACGACGAGCGTGACCTCCGCCAGTCCCGTCTCGCGCAGGGCGGCGACGGCCGAGGCGGCCGTGGCGCCGCCGCCGAGGACGACCGCGGAGGCCGGCGCGGGCACCCCCGCTTCGGCGAGCGCCCAGACTATGCCGTACACGTCGGTGTTGTCCCCGTGCCGCCCGCCGTCGCGGAACACCACCGTGTTGGCGCCGCCGACCGCCAGCGCGAGGTCGGAGACGCTGTCGAGCAGGGGGAGCACGGCGCGCTTGAGCGGCATCGTGAGCGACAGCCCGGCCCACTCGGCGCCCAGGCCGGCGATCAGGTCGGCGAGCCCGTCCTCGGCGCACTCGATCGCGTCGTAGCGCCAGTCGTCCAGGCCCATCGCCGCGTACGCCGCCCGGTGCAGGACGGGGGACAGCGAGTGAGCGATCGGGGAACCGAGGACGGCGGCCCGGCGGCCGGTCCCCTGGGCGGGCACGGTCACTTGTTGTTCCTGTTGAACTCGTCGCGGAGCTTCCAGAACTCCGACTCCTTGTCGGTGAACTTGGTGATGCCCCGCTTGGGGTCGACCGTCACGAAGTACAGCCAGTTGCCGTCGGCCGGGTGCAGCGCGGCCTCGATGGCGTGGTCGCCGGGGTTGCTGATCGGGCCCGGCGGCAGGCCGAAGTACTTGTAGGTGTTGTATCGCGAGGTGCTCTCCAGGTCGGCGTGCGAGGCCGCGATGCCGTACTTGTTCAGGCCGTACATGACCGTGCTGTCCATGCCCAGCTTCATCTGGGGGTTGGAGGTCAGCCGGTTGTAGATGACCCTGGCGACCTTCGGCATGTCCTCGGCGCTGCCGGACTCCGCCTGGACGATGCTGGCGATGACGATGATCTGCTTGGCGGTGAAGCCGAGCTGCTTCGCCTGGCCCTCCAGGTCGATCCGGTCGGCGGTCTGGTTGAACCGGTCGACCATCTTGGTGAGGATCTGCTGCGGGGTGAGCTTGCTGCTGATCTCGTACGTCGCAGGGAACGCGTAGCCCTCCAGGCGGCCCTTCGCGTACGAGGGAAGCCCGATGTCGGTGCGAGCGGCCTTCTTGAAGTCCTCGACCGGCTTGCCCGTGGCGGTGGACAGCTCCTCGTAGATCTTGCTGAGCCGCAGCCCCTCGCGGATGGTCAGCCGGTTGAGCATCCGGTTCTTGGGGTCGAGGAGGGCCAGGGCCGAGGCGGCGGACATGCCCTTGCGCATCTCGTACTGGCCCGGCTGGAGCGAGGAACTCTTCCCGGCCGCGCCGATGGCGTTGACGAACGCCCGCGCGCTGGCCACGACGCCCTCGTCCTCCAGCATCTGGGCGACGTCGGTGGCGCTCGCGCCCTCCTCGATCTCGACGACGACCTCGCCGCGCCCCTCCCCGGTGTAGTCCTTGGCGATCATCACGCTGCGCGCCCAGGTGAATCCGAAGTAGCCGAGGCTCCCGAGGACCCCGACGATGATCACAACGGCGAACAGCGTGGCGACCCTGCCCTTGCGCCGCTGTTTCTTGCGGCGTCTGCGGCTGCGCCGCTGCTGGGTCCGGCTGCCAGGGGGCCGGCGCCGGGGAGAACCGTCGTCGTCCTCGGCGCCGAGCAGGAAGTCCATGTCCAGATCATTCATAGTGCGCTGGCCAATCTCTCGGTACGAGAGGCCTCCCGTCAAGCGAGTGTGCCAAACCGAGGGGGGTCGGGGCAGGGGGTTCTCACGAGGGCGTTCCCGATATATGGAGCCCGCCTGGGGCGGCGGAGCCGTGTGGACGCACAGGGCGCCGGCCCGGAACCCCGCGGGACGGCGCCGCGTGGATGCCCGGAAGGCGATCAGTTCGTCCCGAGATACCTGTTCAGCTCCTCCCGATATTTCCTGAACTCCGCCTCTTTGTCTGTGAATTTGGTGATTTTACGCCGGGGATCTGTGGTGACGAACCAGTACCATGTGCCCGCGGCGGGGTGGAGGGCGGCGACGAGCGCGCTCTCCCCCGGGTTGCCGATGGGCCCGGGCGGCAGCCCTGCGCGCGCGTAGGTGTTGTATGGCGAGCCGACCCTCGTGTCCTCGGTGCTGACCTTGAGGGTGTGCCGGTTCAGCGCGTAGTTGACCGTGCTGTCCATCTCCAGCTTCGCGCCGCGCGCGAGACGGTTGTACACCACTCTGGCGATCTTGGGGTAGTCGGCGGGAACGCCGCCCTCCGCCTGCACGATGCTCGCGACCGTCACGGCCTGCTTGGGGGTCAGGTTCAGGCGCGGCGCCAGCTCCTCCAGCTTCACCTTCGCGGCGGCCACGCGGAACCGGGCCACCATCTTCCTGAGCAGGTCGGCGGCGGACATCCCCGGCTCGATCTCGTAGGTGGCGGGGAACAGGAACCCCTCGGCCGCCCCCTCGGCGTACGCGGGCAGGCGCAGCCGCCGGGGCTCGGCGACGGCCTCGGTGAAGTCCTTCAGGGGGATGCCGGTCCCGTCCGCGAGGGTGTGCAGCACCTCACTGGCGCGCAGCCCCTCGGGCACGGTGACCGTGCGCATGACCTTGCTGGCGGGTGCGAGCAGCAGGTCGAGGGCCTCGGCGGCGGCCATGCGGCGCCGCAGGGTGTAACGGCCCGGGCGCAGGCTGCTCTCCTTGGACCGTGTGATCACCTGTTCCACGAACGACTGCGTGCTGGCGACCACGCCGGCCCGCTCCAGCGTCCTGCCGATCTCGCCGGCGCTCGCCCCCGGCGTGATCTCGACGATGACCGTCCCCGACCCGCCGCCGGTGTAGTCCGGGGCCTTGTCCGGCTGCGTGACGACCTCGTGCACGCCGTACGCGACCGCCGCCGCGACCAGGGCCAGAGCCCCGGCCACGGCGGCCGCGGTCCGCCTCACCGTGCGGTCCCGCCGCTCGCTTCCTCACCGGGCCCGGTGCCGGGCCGCGGTGGTTCGAGAGGTCTGCCGGAGGGATTGCCGGTGGCCCGCTCGCCGTCGAGCGCGGCCTGCAGCAGCACGACGGCCGCCGCCTGGTCGATCACGTCACGCTGGTTGCGGGCCTTCACGCCGCTGGACCTCAGGCCCTGCTGAGCGCTGACCGTGGTGAGCCGCTCGTCGACCAGCCGGATCGGGACCGGAGCCACGCGGGCGGCAAGCCGCGCGGCGAACTCGCGCGCGGCCCCGGCGGCGTGGCTCTCCTTGCCCGACAGCGACGTGGGCAGCCCGACCACGATCTCGATCGCCTCGTGCTCGGCCGCGATCTCCGCGATCCTCGTCAGGTCGCCCCGGCCGCGCCGTACGGTCTCCACCGGCGTGGCCAGCAGACCCGACGGGTCGCTGCGGGCCACGCCGATGCGGACGGAGCCGACGTCGACCCCGATCCTGACGCCGTGCCTCATCGGCCGCTCACGCCACCGCGGAGGAGATGGCCTCCTCGACCGCGCGAAGCGCGTCGCCGATCGCCTCGGGCCGCGTACCGCCGCCCTGGGCCACGTCGTCCTTGCCGCCACCGCCACCCCCGAGTGCCTTGGCGGCGACGCCGACGAGCCGGCCCGCCTTCAGGCCTCGCTCGCGTCCCGCCTCGTTGACCGCGGCGACGACGACCGGCCGGTCGGAGGGGACGCCGGAGACGACGACGACCGCGGCGCGGTCGCCAGGGAACCTGCCGCGCACATCGAGGGCGAGTTTACGCAGGTCGTCGGCGGTGGTGCCATCAGGCGCGCGGTGCGTCACCACGGAGACGCCCTGGACGTCGCGGGCCTGCGCTGCGAGTTCGCCGGCCACCGCGAGCACCTGCGCGGAACGCAGCTTCTCCAGCTCCTTCTCCGCCGTCCGCAGCCGGCTGACGATGCCCTCGATGCGCTCGGGCAGCTCCTCGCGGCGCGTCTTGAGCTGCTCGCTCAGCTGGGCGACCAGCACGCTCTCACGGGCCAGGAACCGGAACGCGTCGAGGCCGACGAGCGCCTCCACGCGGCGCACACCCGCGCCGATGGACGACTCGCCCAGCACCTTCACCAGGCCGAGCTGGCCGGAGCTCGCCACGTGCGTGCCGCCGCACAGCTCGCGGGAGTAGTCGCCGACCTCGACCACCCGCACCTCGTCGCCGTACTTCTCGCCGAACAGGGCGAGCGCGCCCATCGCGCGGGCCTGCGCCTGGCTCGTGTAGAAGGCGTTGACCTTGAGGTCGTTGATCAGGACGGCGTTCACCTCGTCCTCGACGTCGCGCAGCATCGACACCGGCACGGCCCCGGCCGCGGTGAAGTCGAAGCGGAAGCGGCCCGGGGAGTTCTCCGAGCCCGCCTGGGCCGCCGACTCGCCGAGCGCGTTGCGGAAGCCGCGGTGGACCAGGTGGGTCGCGGTGTGGCTGCGCGAGATCGCGCGGCGCCGCTCCAGGTCGATGTCGGCCTGCGCCTGCTCGCCGACGCGCACCTCGCCGGTGCGCACCTTGCCGCGGTGCACGACCAGACCGGAGACCGGCGACTGGACGTCCACGATCTCGATCTCCGCGCCGCCGGTGCGGATCACGCCCTGGTCGGAGAGCTGGCCGCCGCCCTCGGCGTAGAACGGGGTGCGGTCGAGCACGACCTCCAGCGTGGTCCCCGCGCCCGCCGCCGGGACGGACGCGCCGTCGACGAGCAGGCCGATGACGTTGGCTTCGGCGGTCGTGTGGTCGTAGCCGAGGAAGTCGACCTTCCCGGCCTTCTCCAGGATGCCGGTGAACACCGAGATGTCGGCGTTGCCGGTCTTCTTCGCCGCCGCGTCGGCCTTGGCCCGGTCCCGCTGCTCCTTCATGAGCCGGCGGAAGCCCTCCTCGTCCACCTGGAGGCCCTGCTCGGCCGCCATCTCCAGAGTGAGGTCGATCGGGAAGCCGTAGGTGTCGTGGAGCTGGAACGCCTGGTCGCCGCTGAGCGTCGCGACGCCCTTGCGCTTGGTCTCCTCCACCGCCACGTCGAAGATCGCCGTACCGGTGCGCAGCGTGCCGAGGAACGACGCCTCCTCGGCGTCGATGACCGTGTGGATGTTGGCAGCGTCCGCCTTCAGCTCGGGGTACTGCTGGCCCATCACGTCGATCGTGACGGCCGTGAGCGCGTGCATGTGCCGCTCCTCGCCCGCGCCGAGCAGGCGGAGGTTGCGGATCGCACGGCGCAGCATGCGGCGCAGCACGTAGCCGCGGCCCTCGTTGGAGGGCAGCACGCCGTCGCCGACGAGCATGACGCCCGCCCGCATGTGGTCGGCGATCACCCGCAGCGACACGTCGGCCCGCTTGTCGCGCCCGTAGCGCGAGCGGGTGAGGTCGGCCGCCGTGTCGAGGATCTTGTACGTCGTGTCGATCTCGTAGATGTTGTCGACGCCCTGCAGGATGGCCGCCATGCGCTCCAGGCCCATGCCGGTGTCGATGTTCTTGGCCGGCAGCTCGCCCGCGACGTCGAAGTCGGTCTTGGCGCGGACCGTGCTGAGCTGGAACTGCATGAAGACGAGGTTCCACACCTCGAGGAAGCGGTTCTCGTCGGCGATCGGCCCGCCCTCGCGGCCGTACTCGGGGCCGCGGTCGTAGTAGATCTCCGAGCACGGCCCGCCCGGACCGGGAACGCCCATGTGCCAGTAGTTGTCGGCGAGGTCGCGGCGCTGGATGCGGTCGAGCGGCAGCCCCACCTTGCGGTGCCAGATGTCCTGGGCCTCGTCGTCGTCCAGGTAGACGGTCGCCCACAGACGGTCTTCGGGGAAGCCGAAGCCGCCGTCGGCCTCGGACCGGGTCAGCAGCTCCCAGGCGAACGGGATCGCCTGCTCCTTGAAGTAGTCGCCGAAGGAGAAGTTCCCCAGCATCTGGAAGAAGCTGGCGTGCCGGGTGGTCTTGCCGACCTCGTCGATGTCGAGGGTCCGCATGACCTTCTGCGCGCTGGTCGCCCGCCGGTACGGCGGCGTCTGCTGCGCCAGGAAGAAGGGCTTGAACGGGACCATCCCCGCGTTCACGAGAAGCAGTGTCGGGTCCTCGGCGACCAGGCTGGCCGAGGGCACGACTGTGTGCCCGCGCTCCTCGAAGAAGCGCAGGAAGCGGCGCGCGATCTCTGCCGACTCCATTTCAGCGGCCGTCCTTTACGTCGTAGATTCTGTTTGTGCGGTTGGTGGTTCCATCAACCGTGTCGAGCCCGAACTCGGCGCGCAACTCGGTTTCCCTGCTCGCCGACAGGCGGCGCACCTCGCCGGCGAAATCCCTGAGCTGGTCGGCGAGGGTCACCGCGCGGTCGGCGGTGCGCCTGGCCACATGGTCGGGCCGCAACGACTGAAGCTTACGCATGGTCCAGACCGTGAGGAACGCGCCCAGGGACATGTAGAAGAGCCGTCGGATCATCCGCGTCCCCTCCCGATCGCCCGGCGCTCCACGGCGCGCTCGGCCGCGTGCCGCTCGCTGATCCTGTCTCCGGTGCGAGGGCCGGTGCGGGGGCCGCCGCGGGCGACCCTCCGGGCCGGGGCCCCGCGGGCGGCGCGCCGGGCCAGCGCCAGGCGGACGCCGTCCCGGAAGGCGGAGATCTTGAGCACCGGACCGGCGAACAGCGTGGACGCCACCCCGGTGAGCTTGACCATGTTGCCGCTGACGTCACGCATGTTGTCCGTGATCTCCTCGGCCGCCACCAGCCGCCGGTTGGCCTCGGAGACGGTCTGGCTCATGTCGTCGAGGAGCGGGGCGATGCGGTCGCTCAGCTCGGCCACCGACTTGCGGGTCTCGGTCAGCAGTCTGGCCAGCCTGACCAGCACGACGACCATGAAGCAGACCAGGATCACCCAGAAAATGGCGACCACGAGGCCCGCCAGCTCTCCCGCGGTAAGCATGTGCCGATCTCCCTAGATCAACGGAGCTGGAATGGCAAGACCTTACCGCGAACGACCTGCCCGCCGTCCCGCACCACACACCCGGGCCGTCCCGCACCCCATGCTTCGGCCGCTGCGCACCACACCCTCCGGGCCGCTTCGCGGCACACGTCCCGGACTGCTCCGTGTCGCACTCCGGCCGCCGCGGATGCCACCGCGGCGGTGCTCAGCCTCCGCGCAGGAAGCTCCGGATCTTCGCCCAGCGCTCGGCGAACCGCGCCTCCGCGCCGTGCGTGGTCGGCTCGTAGTAGCGGCGCTCCCGCAGCTCCTCCGGCGCGTAGTCCTGGCGGACGAGGCCGTGCTCGAAGTCGTGCGGGTACTGGTAGCCCTTGCCGTGGCCGAGCTTCTTCGCGCCCGCGTAGTGAGCGTCGCGCAGGTGGCCGGGAACGCGGCCCACCATGCCGCGCCGCACGTCGTCGGAGGCCGCGCCGATCGCCTTGACGACCGCGTTCGACTTGGGCGCGAGCGCGCAGTGGATGACGGCCTGGGCGAGGTTGATCCTGCCCTCCGGCAGGCCGATGAACTCCACGGCCTGGGCGGCGGCCACCGCCACCTGCAGGCACGTGGGATCGGCCATCCCCACGTCCTCACTGGCGAAGATCACGATTCGGCGGGCGATGAACCGCGGGTCCTCCCCCGCCTCCACCATCCGCGCCAGATAGTGCAGCGCCGCGTCGGCGTCCGAGCCCCGCATGCTCTTGATGAACGCGCTGACCACGTCGTAGTGCTGGTCGCCCTGCCGGTCGTAGCGCACGGCCGCCTTGTCGACGGCCTTCTCCACGACCTCGACCGTGACCTCGGCCGTGGCCCCGTCGGCCAGCATCGCGGCCGCCTCCAGGTAGGTCAGCGAGCGCCGCGCGTCGCCGCCGGCCAGCCGTACGAGCTGGTCGAGGGCGTCGGGATGCAGCGTGACGCGCCCGCCGAGACCGCGCGGGTCGGCGACCGCGCGCTCCAGGACGGCGCGGACGTCGTCTTCGGCCAGCGGCTCGAGCGTGAGCAGCAGCGAGCGGGACAGCAGCGGGGAGATGACCGAGAAGAACGGGTTCTCCGTGGTCGCGCCGATGAACGTGACCCAGCGGTTCTCCACGGCGGGCAGCAGCGCGTCCTGCTGCGCCTTGTTGAACCGGTGGACCTCGTCCACGAACAGCACGGTCTGCCTGCCGGTCATGCCGAGCTCGCGGCGAGCCTGGTCGATGGCGGCGCGCACGTCCTTGACCCCGGCGGAGACCGCCGAGATCTCCACGAACCTCCGCTTGGTCGCGCCCGCCACGACGTACGCCAGCGTGGTCTTTCCGGTGCCCGGGGGCCCCCACAGGAACAGCGACATCGGGGCGTCGCCTTCCACCAGGCGGCGCAGCGGCGTGCCGGGCCCCAGCAGGTGCCGCTGGCCGATCACCTCCTCCAGCGAGCGCGGCCGCATCCGCACGGCCAGCGGCTCCTGGCCCCGATGCGCCTCCTCGGCGGCCGAATCGAACAGGCTCTCCACATCGCCGACACTACCGTCAGCCGCCCCACACGGCCGTCGCCCCCGTGTGCCCGGTCCGTACGGCGTAGTAGCCGACGACCACGGCGAGGATCACGGCGGCGGCCGACACGACCAGGACGCCCGCACGCGAGCCCGCGCCCTGCGGGGCACGGCGGGCCCGGGTGAGCCACACCATCACCAGGGCCGCGACGGTCAGGATCGTGGTCACCTGCATGAGGACCTCCCCGAACCCGCTGTGGACCTCGATCGCCCCGGAAGGCCGGCCCTGGAACATCCGGCGCTCGAGCGCCTCCCCGCTCTGCTTGGCGGCGAACACCGCGCCCAGGGCCACCACGGCGGTCGCGACCAGGGCCCAGTCGAGCTTGTGCCGCAGGCGGGGCAGCGCGGCGTACGCGATCGACAGCACAGCGAGCAGCGGTACGAAGATCACCGCCGCGTGGACGATGAGAGCATGGGCCGGGAGTCCGAGGACCTGGTCGAACATCGTGCATCGCTCCTGAGACTGCAACCGGGGGCGCCGGCCCGGGGGCCGTCCCCCGTCGTACGGGTTGAACGGCAGGAGGTTCGCAGGGAGATCTGAGAGCAAGATGAGCGCAAACTGTGGTGATACCCCTGGGACGTGTGCTTTACACGGAGCCGACGGGATCACGGATAGAGTGGCGCATCACTCGTAATAAAAGGGGAAAGGGAAGGCATAGCGGTGACCGACACTGATCGGCAGAAGCAACCGGCTTCGCGCGTGAGCACGGCCGGGCGCGCGACCACATCCCGTCGCCGCCTGCACGGCGCCTTCGGCGCCGGGCTCTCGCTCCTCGCGCTGACGGGCAGCCTGGTGGCCTGCAGTGACGGCTCGGACAAAAGCACAGCCCAGGCCACCCCCTCGGCGTCCGCCTCGGCCTCGAACGCGGCGGGTCCCACGGTGAAGAACAGCGAGTCGGCGGAGCCCACGCCGGCGGCCAAGCCCACCAGCCTGCGCCAGGTCACCTGCAAGTACCGCAAGGACGACTCGGGCAGCCCGTCGAAGTTCGTGGGCTTCCCGCCCCGCAAGTTGAGCAGGTCCGTCGGCACGGCCAAGAAGATGGTCATCACCACGAACCAGGGTGAGATCGTCATCGGCCTGGCCACCAGGGACGTGCCGTGCGCGGTGAACGCCCTGGCGTTCCTGGCCAAGAAGAACTTCTACGACAACACCGTCTGCCACCGTCTCGCGACGGTGGAGACCGTCGGCCTCGGCATGCTGCAGTGCGGCGACCCGCTGGCCAAGGGTGACGGCAAGAGCCCGAAGGACGGCGCGGGCGGCCCGGGATTCCTGTTCGACGACGAGAACCTCAACGGCATGCCGCTCAGCCGCGGCACGGTCGGGCTGGCGCAGAACACCGAGGACGCCAACTCCAACGGCAGCCAGTTCTTCATCTCCTTCACGGACGAGAACACCCAGCTGACCGCCATGGGCGCCGCCTTCACGATGATCGGCGTCGTGACCAAGGGCATGGACGTCATCGACAAGATCGCCAAGGGTGGCATCATCCCCTTCAACGACGACCCCACGGCCGACGTGCGGGGCGAGGGCTCCAACGCCCCCAAGAAGAAGGTAGTGATCAAGGACGTCGCCATCGTCTGAGCGCTTCCGACGTACGACGGCCCCCGCGACCGGTGTCGCGGGGGCCGTCTCACGCTCGGGGGCCCAGCGGCGGGCCCGGGCCGGTGACGCCGCAGGCCGGGCCTGGTGGCAAGGACCTGGGCCCGGTGCGCGACGGACCCGTGGCTCAGCTCGCGGCGGGCTCGGGCGTGTCGCCCTTCGGCGTGGCGTCCACGCCGGCCTCCTTGCGCTGCTCCGGGCTGATCGGGGTGGGCGCCCCGCTCAGCGGGTCGAAGCCGGACGCCGTCTTCGGGAAGGCGATCACGTCCCGGATCGACTCACCGCCCGCCAGCAGCATGCAGACGCGGTCCCAGCCGTAGGCGATGCCGCCGTGCGGCGGCGGGCCGTACTTGAACGCCTCGAGCAGCCAGCCGAACTTGCCCTCGGCCTCCTCCTTGGAGATGCCGAGCACGTCGAAGACCCGCTGCTGCATCTCGGCCCGGTGGATACGGATCGAGCCGCCGCCGATCTCCATGCCGTTGCAGACCATGTCGTAGGCGTACGCCAGGGCCTCGCCGGGGTTGTCCTGGAAGGTGTCGGCGTATTCCGGCTTGGGAGAGGTGAACGGGTGGTGGACCGGGGTCCAGCCGCCCTCCCCGTCCTCTTCGAACATCGGAGCGTCGACGATCCACAGGAACGACCACTGCGACTCGTCGATCAGGTCGCAGCGGCGGCCGATCTCCAGGCGGGCCGCGCCGAGCAGGTCGCGGGAGGCCGCGAGCGCGCCGGCCGCGAAGAAGATCGCGTCGCCGGCCTTGGCTCCGGTCTTCCCGGCGAGACCGGCCAGCTCGGTCTCCGACAGGTTCTTGGCCACCGGACCGCCCAGCGTGCCGTCCTCCTGCACCAGCACGTACGCCAGGCCGCGCGCGCCGCGCGACTTGGCCCACTCCTGCCAGGCGTCGAGCTCCTTGCGGGTCTGCGAGGCGCCGCCGGGCATCACGACCGCGCCCACGTACGGCGCCTGGAAGACGCGGAACGAGGTGCCGGAGAAGTAGTCGGTGAGGTCGGTCAGCTCGACGCCGAAGCGCAGGTCGGGCTTGTCCGAGCCGTACCGCGCCATGGCCTCGGCGTACGTCATCCGGGGCAGCGGCGTCGGCAGCTCGTAGCCGATCGTCTCCTTCCAGATCCGCCCGATGAGCGCCTCGCCCAGCTCGATCACATCGTCCTGGTCCACGAACGACATCTCGATGTCGATCTGAGTGAACTCGGGCTGCCGGTCGGCCCGCAGGTCCTCGTCGCGGAAGCAGCGGGCGAGCTGGTAGTAGCGCTCCAGGCCGGAGACCATGAGGAGCTGCTTGAACAGCTGCGGCGACTGCGGCAGGGCGTACCAGTTGCCCGGCTGGAGCCGTACGGGCACCAGGAAGTCGCGGGCGCCCTCGGGCGTCGAGCGGGTCAGGCTCGGGGTCTCGACGTAGACGAAGCCACGCTCGCGCATGACCTCGTTGGCGAGGTAGGTCGCCTGCGAGCGGATCCGCAGCGCGTCGGCGATCCGCTGGCGGCGGATGTCGAGGTAGCGGTACTTGAGCCGTGCCTCCTCCGACACCCCCGCGTTGCCCTCGATCGGGAACGGCAGCGGAGCCGACTCGCTCAGCACCTCCACCTCGGAGGCGACGACCTCGATCTCGCCCGTGGGCAGATCGGGGTTCTCGTTGCCGGCCGGGCGCAGGCGTACCTCGCCTGTGACCTTCACGCAGTACTCCGCGCGCAGGTCGTGGGCGTGGTCCTCCTCGCGGAAGACCACCTGGGCCGAGCCGGAGGCGTCGCGCAGGTCGATGAAGACCACGCCGCCGTGGTCGCGCCGGCGCGCCACCCATCCGGCCAGCGTCACCTTCTGGCCCGCGTGCTCCTTGCGGAGCGTGCCTGCCTCGTGGGTGCGGATCACGAGAGTTTCCCCTTCAAGAACTCGACGACCTCCGCGAGCGGAACCGCGGTCTGGTCGGCTGTGGTCAGGTCCTTCACTTGCACGGCTCCCGCCTCGATGTCGCGGTCGCCGAGGATGAGCGCGTATCGCGCCCCGGACCGGTCGGCGCCCTTCATGGCCCCCTTGACGCCCTTGCCGCCGAACGACATGTCGGCGTCGAGGCCCGTACGGCGCAGTTCGGCGACGATCTGGAACATCCGGCGGCGCGCCTGTTCGCCCAGCGCGACACCGTACACCTGGACCCGCCCGCGCGCCTCGTCCCGCTCCAGCAGCCCCTCGGCCTCCATGGCGAGGATCGTGCGGTCCACGCCGAGCGCCCAGCCGACGCTCGGCAGCGCGGGCCCGCCGATCATCTCACTCAGCCCGTCGTAGCGCCCGCCGCCCCCGACCGCGGACTGCGCGCCCAGGCCGTCGTGGACGAACTCGAAGGTGGTGCGCGTGTAGTAGTCGAGCCCGCGGACCAGGCGGGGGTCGTCGGTGTAGGCGATGCCGGAGGCGGTCAGCAGGGAGCGGACCTCCTCGTGGTAGCTCTTGCAGGCCCCGCAGAGGTGATCGACGACCAGGGGCGCGCCGGCGAGCTGCGCCTGCACCTCGGGCCGCTTGTCGTCCAGCACGCGCAGCGGGTTGATCTCGATGCGCTCGCGGGTGGCCTCGTCGAGGTCGAGGGCGCGCAGGAAGTCCTGCAGCGCGGCCCGGTAGGCCGGGCGGCACTCCTTGCAGCCCAGCGTGTTGAGCAGGAGCCGGACCCCGGTCAGGCCCAGGGCGGTGAAGCCGTCGTGGGCGAGCAGGATCAGCTCGGCGTCCAGCGCCGGGTCCTCGGCGCCGACGGCCTCGGCGCCGACCTGGGAGAAGTGCCGGTAGCGGCCCTTCTGCGCGCGCTCGTACCGGAACTGGCTCCCCGAGTACCAGAGCTTGACCGGGAGCTGCCCGTTGTGCAGGCCGTGCTGGAGCACGGCCCGCATGACCGGGGCGGTGCCCTCGGGGCGGAGAGTGATGGAGCGCCCGCCCTTGTCGGTGAAGGTGTACATCTCCTTGGAGACGACGTCGGTCGACTCCCCGACGCCGCGGACGAACAGCGCGGTGTCCTCGAAGGTCGGCGTCTCGATGTAGCCGTAGCCCGCGTGGCGGACCGGGGCGACGAGCGCCTCGCGGACGGCGAGGACGCGCTCGGATCGCGGCGGGAGCCAGTCGAAGGTGCCCTTGGGCGCCTGGAAGGTCATCACAATCCTCTGGTCGGGCCTGCGTGCGGCGCGACGTCCCTGAGGAAGGGGTTGGTCGCGCGCTCGCGGCCGATGGTCGTCTGAGGTCCGTGGCCGGGCAGGACCGTGGTCTCGTCCGGCAGTGTCAGCGTCTTGGCGAGGCTGCGCAGGATCGCGGCGTAGTCGCCGCCGGGCAGGTCGGTACGGCCGATGGAGCCGGCGAACAGCAGGTCGCCCGCGAACAGGACCTGGGAGTCCTGGACGGGCGCCCGGAACGTCACCGACCCCTCGGTATGGCCCGGCCTGTGCTCGACCGTGAACTCCAGCCCGGCCAGCGTCAGCACGGCCCCGTCGGTCAGCTCCCGCACGTCGTCGGGCTCGGAAAGTTTCAGCCCGCCGAACGCCTGGCCCGTCTGCGGCGGGAACCCCTTCGCCGGGTCCGACAGCAGGGCGCGGTCCTCGGGATGGATCCACGCGGGCACGTCGCGGGCGCCGCACACGGGCGCGACCGACCAGACGTGGTCGATGTGGCCGTGGGTGAGCAGCACCGCGACCGGCTTCAGCCGGTGCTCCCGCAGCAGCGCGTCCAGGTCCTCCACGGCGTCCTGACCTGGGTCGATGACCACGCACTCCTCGCCTGCTGCGGGAGCGACGACGTAACAGTTGGTCTGGAACGACCCTGCGGGAAACCCGGCGACGAGCACGGAAGCGGCCTCTGCGTCTCTACGGATCAATCAAGGATTGCGCGAGCGAATGTAACCGAAGGGTACCGGTGCGGGTCGGCAGGCTGCGAACCAATACCCGTCAGCCGATACGATTCGCCCACCTCAATAGTCATTCTTGGAGCAGTCGAGCCGGATGCTATAGAACGGGCCGCCGTTCCCGGAGCACCTCCCGGGTGTGGCGGGCACGCGCCGGCGAGATCGCGTCCGGGCGTACGACCATGGGAAACAGGACAAGTCGGGAGGTCGAAGTGGTCACCGGCAAGGACCGGCAGAAGCAGCTGGCCCGGGAGCACTACGAACGGCAGCTGCGGGCACGCGTGGAACGCGAGCAGAAGTCGCGGCGCAATGCGATCATCGGCACCACCGCGGCCGTGGTGGTGGTGATCGGCGGCGTGGTGGCGGCGACGACCCTCCTCGGCCGTGACGACAGCGACGCCACGGCGTCGGCATCGGCGTCGGCGTCGGCGAGCAGCAAGCCCCTCGCGAACGACCCGAAGCCGTACGACCCGGCCAAGGGCACCTGCGGCTACGTCGCCGACGAGGGCAGCGGCCAGGTCAAGAACGTCGGCATGCCGCCGGAGAAGGTGAGCACCGCCCCGGCGACCATGACCATCAAGACCAACCTCGGCGACATCGTCGCGAGGCTGGACAGCGAGAAGGCGCCCTGCACGGTCAACTCGTTCAAGTTCCTGGCCTCGAAGGACTACTTCGACGACTCGAAGTGCCACCGGATGGGCACGGACTTCCCGATCCTGCAGTGCGGCGACCCGCTGGCCAAGGCCGACGGCAAGAACCCGACCGACGGCCAGGGCGGACCGGGCTACCGCTTCGCCAACGAGAACCTGGCGGGCGCGAAGTACACGCGGGGCGTGCTCGCGATGGCGAACAGCGGCCCGAACACCAACGGAAGCCAGTTCTTCATCGTGTTCGGGGACACCGGGCTGACGCCCGACTACACGCCTTTCGGTACGGTGACCAAAGGACTCGAAATCGTGGACAAGGTCGCAAAGAAGGGCGTCATCGCCAGCGCCGGCGGGGATGGCACTGGTGCCCCGAAGCAGCCCGTGGTCATCAAAGACGTGACAATCACCAGCAAGAGCTGACGTAATACAACCAAGGGCACATCGAGCCCTGGAGGCTGATTCAAGTGCGGGAGGACACGGTGAGCACCGACCCGTGGGGCCGGGTAGACGAGGACGGCACCGTCTACGTGCGTACGGCTGAGGGAGAACGGGCCGTCGGGTCCTGGCAGGCCGGTGAGCCGGAGGAGGCGCTGGCCTACTACCACCGGAAGTTCGACGAGCTGGCGGGCCAGGTGCAGCTCCTCGAGCAGCGGGTGCGCGGCACCGACCTCGCGCCGGCCCAGGCCGAGGCGAGCATCGCGAAGCTGCGGGAGTCGGTGACCGAGGCGCACGCGGTCGGCGACCTCGGCTCGCTGCAGGACCGGCTGACGGCGCTGACCGAGCTGGTCGGCAAGCGGCGCGAGGAGCTGCGGGCGGCGCGCGACCAGGCCCGGGCGCACGCGCGCGAGGTGAAGGAGCGCATCGTCGCCGAGGCCGAGCGCATCGCCGAGGAGACGACGCACTGGAAGTCCGGCGGTGAGCGGCTGCGGCAGCTCGTCGAGGAGTGGAAGGCCGCGGAGCGGGTCGACCGCGCCACCGAGGCCACACTGTGGAAGAGGCTGTCCACGGCCCGTACGGCCTTCGCCAAGCGGCGCAAGGCGTACTTCTCCTCGCTCGACCAGCAGCGCGACGCGGTGCGCGACACCAAGGAGCGCATCGTCGTCGAGGCGGAGGCCCTGGCGGACTCGACGGACTGGAACGCCACCGCGGCGGCCTACCGGGAGCTGATGCGCCAGTGGAAGACCGCCGGCCGCGCCTCCCGCGAGGTCGAGGACGAGCTGTGGGCGCGTTTCAAGGGCGCCCAGGACCAGTTCTTCCAGGCCCGCTCGGCGGTGTTCGCGGAGCGGGACGCCTCCTTCGCGGCCAACGCCGAGGTGAAGGAGGCCCTGCTGACCGAGGCCGAGAAGCTGCTTCCGGTCACCGACGCGCGTACCGCGCGCTCGGCGTTGCGGGGCATCCTGGAGCGCTGGGAGGCCGCCGGGCCGGTGCCGCGCGACCAGCGCGACCGTCTGGAGGGCGGGCTGCGCAAGGTCGACGACGCGGTCCGCAAGGCCGAGGAGTCCGAGTGGAAGCGCTCCAACCCCGAGGCCAGGGCTCGCGCCCAGGACACGGTCAACCAGCTCCGCAGGTCCATCGAGCAGCTGGAGACCCGGCTGGCCAAGGCCCGTGCGGCCGGCCGTGACAAGGACGCCAAGGAGGCGGAGGAGGCGCTGGCCGCCCGTCTGTCCTGGCTCCAGGAGGCCGAGCGGACACTCGCCGAGTTCTCCTGACCCCTCTCGCCCCACCCCCGGCGTGATCGTGTGGTTCGTCCCGCGCCGGGGGCCGAGCCGGGCGAACATGCTCCGTGATCTCGCAGGATGTGAACACGTCCGGTGCACGATCACGGAGTGGGTGCGCGCACGTCACGCACCCCGTCCGGGACGAACCACACGATCACCGAATGTGTGTCCGCACGCCATCCCTGCGACGAACCGCGAGGTCGCACCCGTCAGGGGGCGGTCAGCTGGTGACGCGGTAGACGTCGTAGACGCCTCCGACGTTGCGCACGGCCTTGAGCACGTGGCCGAGGTGCTTGGGATCGCCCATCTCGAAGGTGAACTTGCTGATCGCCACCCGGTCGCGGCTGGTCGTCACCGAGGCCGACAGGATGTTCACGTGCTGGTCGGACAGCGTCCGCGTGACGTCCGACAGCAGGCGGGGCCGGTCGAGCGCCTCCACCTGGATGGCGACGAGGAAGACCGAGTCGTCCCCCGGCGACCAGGACACGTCCACCAGCCGGTCGGGATGGGCGCTCAGCTGTTCCACGTTCGGGCAGTTCGTGCGGTGCACGGAGACGCCGTGCCCCCGCGTGACGAACCCGACGATCTCGTCCCCCGGCACCGGAGTGCAGCAGCGCGACAGGCGGACCCACACGTCCGGGTCGCCCGCGACCATCACGCCGGCGTTCGAGTTGGCCCTCAGACGGCCCTTGAGCCGCGTCGGGACCTGGGCCTCGGCGATGTCCTCCTCGGCCCCCTCGACGCCTCCCAGGGCCTGTACGAGCTTGTCCACGACCGCCTGGGCGGTGAGGTGCCCCTCTCCGACGGCCGCGTACAGCGCCGAGACGTCGGCGTAACGCAGATCCCTGGCCAGGGCCAGCAGCGCCTCTCCGGACATGAGCCGCTGCAGCGGCAGGCCCTGCTTGCGCATGGCCCGCCCGATCGCCTCCTTGCCCGCCTCGATGGCGGTCTCGCGGCGCTCCTTGGTGAACCACTGGCGGATCTTGTTGCGGGCCCGGCCGCTCTTGACGAACTTGAGCCAGTCCCTCGACGGGCCCGCGTCCGGCGACTTCGACGTGAAGATCTCGACGGTGTCGCCGTTGCCGAGGCGGGACTCCAGCGGGACCAGCCTGCCGTTGACCCGCGCGCCGATACATCGGTGGCCGACCTCGGTGTGCACGGCGTACGCGAAGTCGACCGGGGTGGCTCCCTCGGGCAGGGCGATCACCTGGCCGCGCGGGGTGAAGACGAACACCTCCGACACCGACAGGTCGAAGCGCAGCGACTCCAGGAACTCCCCGGGGTCGGAGGTCTCCTTCTGCCAGTCGAGGAGCTGGCGCAGCCAGGCCATGTCGTTGACCTGCTTGACCTTGCCGGGGCCCGCGCCGGTCATCTCCTCCTTGTACTTCCAGTGCGCGGCCACGCCGTACTCGGCGCGGTTGTGCATGGCCCGCGTGCGGATCTGCAGCTCGATGGCCTTGCCCTCGGGCCCCATGACCGTCGTGTGGAGCGACTGGTACATGTTGAACTTGGGCATGGCGATGTAGTCCTTGAACCGCCCCGGCACCGGCTTCCACTGGGCGTGGATCGTTCCGAGCGCGGCGTAGCAGTCGCGGACCGTGTCGACCAGGACGCGGATGCCCACCAGGTCGTAGATGTCGTCGAAGGCCACGCCCTTGGCGATCATCTTCTGGTAGATCGAGTAGTAGTGCTTGGGCCGGCCGCGCACGGTCGCCTTGATCTTCGCCTCGCGCAGGTCGGCGGAGACCTTCTCGATGACCTCGTGCAGGAACAGGTCGCGGCGCGGCGCGCGCTCCGACACCATCCGGGCGATCTCGTCGTACCGCTTGGGGTAGAGCATGGCGAACGCGAGGTCCTCCAGCTCCCACTTGATGGTGTTCATGCCGAGCCGGTGGGCCAGCGGCGCGAAGATCTCCAGCGTCTCGCGGGACTTCTGCTGGCGCTTGTGCTCGGGCATGTAGCGCATGGTCCGCATGTTGTGCAGCCGGTCGGCCAGCTTGATGACCAGCACGCGGATGTCGCGCGACATCGCGACGACCATCTTGCGCACGGTCTCGGCCTGCGCCGCGTCGCCGAACTTCACCTTGTCGAGCTTGGTCACGCCGTCGACGAGCAACGCGATGTTGTCGCCGAAATCGGCTCGTAACTCGTCGAGGCTGTAGGCGGTGTCCTCCACGGTGTCGTGCAGCAGGGCGGCGCACAGCGTCTCGTCGTCCGTGCCCAGCTCCGCCAGGATCGTCGCCACCGCGAGCGGGTGGGTGATGTACGGGTCGCCGCTCTTGCGCTTCTGATCGCGGTGATGATAGGCGGCGACGTCGTACGCGCGCTCGATCAGCCGCAGGTCGGCTTTGGGATGGGTGGCACGGACCGTCTTGAAGAGCGGTTCCAACACCGGATTCATAGCACCCCACTGCCCCCCGAAACGGGCGAGCCTCCGTCGCGTGGCCGGCGAGGCCGGCCTGTCCTCCGGGACCGCCGCGGGGTCGCGCGCCTCGTCGGGGGGCACGTCGGCGACGGGCTCGGGGGCGTCGCGGGAGACTACGCCGCGATCGACCCGCGCGCTGCCGGGCACGACCACATCACGGGGCACACAGACTCCTTACGTCGAGTCCAGGTTCCACAGTGTATCCGTGCTGCCACAGCGCTCTCGGCCACCCGCCCCCGAGCCGTACGGGCCGGTCGTCCGGCTCAGACGGTGAGCAGGGTGCGGACGTCCAGACCCGGCAGCCGGTCACGACCGGAGAGGAAGGACAGCTCCATCAGGAAGGACACGGCCACGACCTCCGCGCCCGTCCTCCTGACCAGCTCCACGGCCGCCCGGGCCGTGCCGCCCGTGGCGAGGACGTCGTCCACGATCAGGACCCGGTCGCCGGGGTCGAAGGCGTCGGCGTGCACCTCGATCGTCGCGGAGCCGTACTCGAGATCATAGGACGCCTCGTACGTCTCGGCGGGCAATTTGCCCTTTTTGCGCACCGGTACGAACCCCGCGCCACTGCGGTAGGCCACCGGTGCGGCGAGGATGAAGCCCCGCGCCTCGATGCCGACCACCTTGTCGAACGCCAGGCCTCCCCCGAGCTCGCCGACGACCTGGGTGAAGGCCGCGTGGTCCGCCAGCAGCGGGGTGATGTCCTTGAAGAGGATGCCCGGCTTGGGGTAGTCCGGGACATCCCTGATGAGAGCCGTCCAGTCAGTCACGACGCCCACCCTAACGGGACCGCGGAACGCGACGGCGCCCCCGGAACCGGGCGGGTTCCGGGGGCGCCGTCGGCGGAGCGAGATCAGCTCTTCTTGCGCTTGTCCGCGGGAGGCGTCGTGGTGTTCTGCGACCCGGCGGACACGGGCTCCTTGGCCGTACGGGCGGCGGCCTTGGCGGCGGAGGCCTCCTTGGCGTGCACGCGCTGCGCCAGCGCCTGCCACTTGGGCTCCCGCTCCTTGAGCGTGACCAGGATCGGCGTCGCCACGCACAGGGACGAGTAGGTGCCGACGATCATGCCGACGAACAGCGCCAGCGACAGGTCCTTCAGCGTCCCGGCGCCGAGCAGCGTGGTGCCGACGAACAGGATGGCCGCCACGGGCAGGATCGCGGTCAGCGAGGTGTTCAGCGACCGGATCAGCGTGTGGCTGAGCGCGTTGTTGGCGGCCTGCGTGTAGGTCATCTTGGCACTCGTGCCGAGCTTCGCGGTCACTTCCTTGATCATGTCGAACACGACGACCGCGTCGTACAGCGAGTAACCGAGGATCGTGAGGAAGCCCAGCATGGTCGCCGGGGTGACCTCGAAGCCCGTCCAGGCGTAGACGCCGGCGGTGATAACCAGGTCGTGCACCAGCGCGACGATGGCCGCGAGCGCCATCCGCCACTCGAAGGCCACGGACAGGTACAGCATGACCGCGATCATGAAGACCGCCAGGCCGACCCACGCCTTCTGGGATACCTCGCCACCCCAGCTCGCGCCGATGACCTGCGAGCTGAACTGCTGCTCCGATACGCCGAACCGCTGGCCGACGGTCTTCTGGATCTTGGACACCTCGTCGCCGTCGAGGCTCTGGGTGGTGACCCGCCAGTTGGGCCCGGCCTGCTGGACGATGGGGTCGTGCCCGACCACGTCCCGCACGGTCTCGCGCACCTGCTCCACGCTGGATCCCGGAGTGCGGGCGAAGTCGATGACGGACCCGCCCCTGAACTCCACGCCGAGAGTGAGCCCGTGGATCACGATGCCGAGGATGGAGACGACCATCAGGAACGCCGACAGGCTGTACCAGAGCCTGCGCTTGCCGACGAAGTCGATGTCGATGTCGCCGCGGTAGAGGCGGCTGATAACTCCCGGCATCACGCCTCCTGCAGGGTCTGCTCGGCGGAGCCGGTGCGGCTCATGCGCTCCGCGTCGAGTCCGGACAGCTTGTGGCCCTTGGCGAAGAACCGCAGGCGTGCCGCGATCGTCATCAGCGGCTTGGTGAACATGAACACCACCACGACGTCGATCAGCGTGGTCAGGCCCATCGCGAACGCGAAGCCGGCCACGCCGCCCACGGCGAGGAAGTACAGCACCACGGCCGCGATGAACATGACGGCGTCGGCCACCAGGATCGTCCGCCGGGCCCGCCGCCAGGCGACCTCCACCGCCGAGCGCAGCGTGCGGTGGCCCTCCTTGATCTCGTCACGCACCCGCTCGAAGTAGACGATGAACGAGTCCGCCGTGATGCCGATCGACACCACCAGACCGATGATGTGCGGCAGCGAGAGCCGGAAACCGGCGTTCTGGCTGAGAACCGCCACGGTCAGGTAGGTCACGATCGTCGCGACGCCGAGGCTGGCAACGCCGATCAGGCCGAGGCCCCGGTAGTAGAGCAACAGGTAGATCACGACCACGAGCAGGCCCAGCGCGCCGGAGATGAGACCGCCGCGCAGCTGGTCCTGGCCCAGCGTCGAGGAGACGGTCTCCACCGACCCCTGCTTGAACTTCAGCGGCAGAGCGCCGTACTTGAGCTGGTCGGCCAGCTCCGTGGCCGTCGCCTGGGTGAAGCCACCCGAGATCTCGGTGTTTCCACCGGTGATCCGGCCGTTCGCGACCGGTGCGCTGATGACCAGGCCGTCGAGCACCACCGCGAGCTGGTTACGGGGCGGCTGGGAGTTGAACGCCTTACCGGTCAGGTCGGCCCACTGGGTCGCACCGCGGCTCTTGAAGCTGAGGTTGACCACCCACTCACCGGTGTCCTGCCGCAGTCCCGCCGCGGCCGAGGAGATCTCCGAACCCTGCACCGCGGCCTTGTCGAGGATGTACCGGGCGCTCTTGTCGTCGCTGCAGGCCACCATCTGCGTGTTCGGGTCGTCCTGCGCGCCCTGGCCGTGGTCGTTGGCCGTGCAGTCGATCTCACGGAACTTCGTGATCATCGCGGGATCGATGCCGCTGGTGTCCTGGCCCGCCAGAGGGTCGTCGTCGGCGGGCTGCGGGCTCTGGGTGGGCGAGGGCGACGCTCCGGCCTCCGTCTTCCCAGTGCTCTTCGCCCCCGCTCTCGCTCCGCTCCTGTGCCCGGCCCTGGCGGCGGGGGAAGCGGACGGCGACGGCGCGGTCAGGGCCGAGGACAGGGCGCGGCCGGCCGGCGTCGCCGAGGTGCCGGGGCCCTTGCTCGGTGCGGCGCTCTGGGTCCCCGCGGGAGTCGGCGCGGCGGGCGTCGTGGCCACCGCCTGCGGCTGCATCTTCGCCGGCGCCACCGCGAGCACCTGGCGGAAGCGCATCTCCGCCGTCGTCGCGATGAGCTTGAGCGCCTCCGCCTGGCCCACTCCGGGGATCTGGATCACGATGTTGTCATTGGCCTTGGCCACCTCGGAGTCCGAGATGCCGGTGCCGTTGACACGAGCACGGATGATGTCCACAGCCCGGTTGAGGGACTCCTCCGGAGGAGCCTTGCCGTCCAGCGTGACCGGCGTGAGCGTCACCGTGGTGCCACCCGCGAGGTCGAGGCCGAACTTGGGGGTGAACGCCTTTTGGAGCGCGACCGTCGCGCCCATGGCGAGGATGAGCGCCAGCAGCACCAGGAGCACGCGTCCCGGCTTGCTGTGGCTACTTGTCGGTGGGGCCACTGGTGGTCAGTTCTTTCGTCGAAGGGTGTGTGATCAGCCTACTCAGGACTGGTTGCTGCTCTTGTCTTCCTTGCCCGTGTCGGCGGTGTCGGCGACGGAGTCCTCGGCGACGGCCTCGCCGCCCTCCGCCTCCTCCTCGCCGGAGGTGAGGACCCGGCCGATCGCCGCCTTCGCCCAACGGGTCTCCACGCCCGGTGCCAATTCCAGAATGACGTCCTCGTCCTCCAACCGCACGACGGTCGCGAACAGGCCGGTGGTCGTCATGATCCGGGAGCCCGGAGCGAGCGAGTTCTGCATCCGGACCATCTCCTGCTGCCGCTTGCGCTGCGGACGGATCAGGAGGAAATAGAAGACCACTACCAGCAAGATCAGTGGCACGAACGTCCCAAGCGAGCTGTTACCCACGGGGGCCACCCTTCCAATAGGTGATTGCGCCGGCATGACGCCGGAGGTTCTGTGCGCATTTCGCGCGGCCGGTGATACGCCGAGAGCGTCAGCGTAAGCGGCCAGTCAAGCCACGCAGTGTATGCGAGCCGTTCAAAGCCCGGCAACGAGCTCACGACCCGGCACGCGGGAAAGTTTCACTTTCGTGGGTCACAACCGTTCCATGACCCTGAGCCACCCATACCCCGGTATGCCTGGCTTGGCACGTCCCGGGCCGCCCGCTTCACGGTTTCGGCGGTGCTTCCGGATCGCCCTACAGGCCGATCTTCGCGGAGCGGTAGTAGGCCTCGGCGCCGGGGTGCAGCGGGACGGGCATGGTCAGAATGGCGCTCTGGTGGTTGAGCTGGAGCGCCGCGCTGTTGGCTCTCGCCAGTTCCGCGCGGTTGTCCAGCAGCACCCGGGTCAGCGCCTCGGCCTCCCCCGACGACATGTCGGCCGCGACAAGGAGCAGGTTGGGCACGGCCACGGTGGCGGTCACCTCCGGGAGCCGGTACGCCGACATCCCTATGGTGCGCGGCTTGTAGACCGTCCGATACTCACGGCACAGCCGCTCGATCAGCGATCCGAGCGAGATCAGGCGTATCGGGCGTCTCGCGGCCAGCGAGGAGATCGCGGGTGTGGGAAGACCGCCCGAGAAGAAGAACGCCTCGACCCGGCCGGATTCCAGCGCACGCACCGCCTCCGCGAGTCCCATCGCGACCTGGCGGACGGTGACCCCTGCCATCGTCAGGACACGCATCGCGAGCAGTTCGGTGCCCGATCCGCTCGGGCCGGTCGCCACCAGGGCCTCCCGCAGGTCGCTCAGCTCCCGCACGCGCGAGCGGCCGTCGACGACCACCTGGAGGCAATCGTCGTACACCCGCGCGAGCGCCATGACCCGCGTCGCCGCGTCGTTCCCCGGCGATGTCTGCGCTCCCGGCGCCAGACTCGCGACATCGACGGTGACGAAGCCGACATCCGCCCGGCTCCCGCGGACGAGGCTCAGGTTCTCCAGGGCACCGGACGAACTGACCACCCGTGTCCTGACCCCGAGCGACCGCCCGGCCGCCGCGCCGAGTGCCCTGCCGAGGACGTCGTACACACCTCCGGGCACGCCCGCGGCGATGCGCAGTTCCGCTCCCGCGTCCGGCGCGCAGGCGGCCAGCAGCGCCAGCGGGGCCAGGACGACCGCTCGCCGCCTCATGCGTCGGCCAGCGGGAGGAGGACGGCGGCGTCGAGGCCACGAGGAACGGCGGCACGCAACTCGACCTCCCCGCCCACATCGCGCAGCAGACTGACCGCGATGGCCAGGCCGAGCCCCGAGCCGGGCAGATTCTGCACGTCCGGGGCACGCCAGAAGGGTTCGACCGCCCGCTCACGCGCTCCTGAGGGTATGCCGGGCCCGGCGTCGACGACGTGGACCACCACGGCGCCGTTCGCGGGAAGGTCGACGGTCACGGAGACGGCGTTGCCGGCTCCGCCGTATTTGAACGCGTTATCGAGCAGTATGTCCAATACCTGGCCGAGGCGGCTCTCATTGATATTCACGAGCACCTCCTCGGAGGGCGAGGAGACGACTACCACGTCCCAGGCGTCCGCCCGCGCCGCCACCGCTTCCAAGAGCGACGTGCCGGCATTCGTACAGTCCGCGCTCCGGCCCCGCGCGAACTCCACGAGGTCGGCACAGATACCCGCCAGCCGGTCGACCTCGTCCATCATCGGTTCGACGAGACCGGCGTCGGAAAGCGGAAGCCTCATCTGCAGGTTCTCCAGTTGCAGTTGAAGCGCGGCGAGCGGCGTCCGGAGCTGATGCCCGGCGTAGGAGGCGAAACGACGCTCTCGGTCGATTATCCCCCGTACGGCCTCCGCCATGAAATTGAATTTCTTCACCAGCTGGCGCAGCTCGGGCGGGCCGGATTCCAGCGGAGTGTGGGCCGCGAGACTTCCATGGCTGAGCTCCTGGGCCGCCGCGTCAAGATAGTGGACCGGGCGGAGAATCCATTCGACCAGACGCCGTGCCACCAAATTCGTCATCGTGGCGGCCATCAGCCCGCCGGTTGTCAGGAGCCCCCAGCGCAGCAGCACGAGACGCCGGATCGGCCCCGTCGGAGAGATGATCGACAGGGCCCCGACGACGTCTCCGCCGGAGGTCACCGGCACCGCCACCACGAGCGGGCGGCGGGTCCACGGCCAGATGGTGCCCGCCGAGCCGCTGGGCATCCCGGCGAGAGCTCCGTCGACCTCACCGCGCGCCGCGTCCGGCAGGGACGTTCCGCCGCCCGAATAGAGCACCAGACGCCCGTCACGATTCACCAGTGCGGCCTCGTCGCCGTACAAGGCCGTGTATCGGGCGAGCGCCGATCTCACCCCGTCCGTCTGGCCGGTCTGCAGTGCCGGCTCGGCGAGCGAGGCGAACGCCATCGCGTCCATCCGGCGGTCCGTCTCCAGATCCCCTGTCGCGGCTTGGGCGATCACAACAGCGAGCGTGGCGATCAGATAGGTCAGCACGGCGCAGAAAAGGGCCAGGAAGGCGCTCAGGATACGTCGCTGCATCGCTCCACGGCCAAGCGGTAACCGCTTCCGCGGACGGTCTCCACCAGACCCGGGAGTTTGCCGCGCAGCCTGGTCATGTGAACGTCCAGGGTCCGTCCCTGGCTCCGGTGGACCGTCTGCCAGACCTCGATGAGCAGCCGCTCACGGGTGACCACCGCTCCGGGCGCCTGAGCGAGGCTGGCGAGCAGGGCGTATTCCGTCGGGGTCAGATGCACGGACTCGCCGCCGCGCATCACCCGGCGGCTGCTCGAGTCGATCTCCATCCCCGGGAGGCGCAACGGCCTCGATCGCCGGGGCCGCGAGCGTCTCAGCACGGCCGCGATCCGCGCGTCGAGCTCCGCCATCCTGAATGGCTTGGTCACGTAATCGTCGGCCCCGTTGCGCAACCCCTGGACCAGACTCTCCGTGTCGGCACGGGCGGTCAGCATGATCAACGGGCTGTCGGATGCGCTACGGAACGCCGCGCAGGCCTCGATCCCGTCCGCGTCCGGCAGGGTGAGATCGAGCAGCACCAGATCGTGGTCTCCGAGTTCGTATGCCCGAGCCCACGTGGGCGCGTGCGAGACCGTGTATCCCCGTAGCTCCAACGCGTCGCTCAGCGCCTTCGCCAGACGCCGGTCGTCTTCCACGAGCAGGATTCTCATCACAACGAGGACCTCGCTTCGATTGGACGTTGTTCCACCACGGCTCTCAGTGGGAGAGACGGGCGGTCGCCATCGATCTTTCCGACGCCCCGACGCGCTGTGATCGTGACGGACCCGGACCTCAATTGTCAAGAGAGACGAGGTTATTCGATCCATGGCCCAGAATTCGGCCGACACCGCGAGTATGAGGTACTCAGAGGACGGCGAATGGGACCTCGGCATGTAAATCGGTTCTGTCATGGCCCGTAATTCCGCCGACGCCTTCGCCGCCGTCGCGACCGGCGGGGACCGCGACGGCGGCCGGCGCCCGGCCGAACGCGGCCACGTTACGGCCAGCCTACGGAGAAAGGCATTTCCTGGCGGTCTCCATTTGCTCCGGGATAAAAATTCGATGCGGGCCGGAAACAGACAGCCCATGGCACCCCGAAGGGCACTCGGCGCAGTTCTCACGCGCCTCCGCATTTCGAAGAAGGAGCGAATTCGTGATGGTCAAGAAGGCACTCTCGACCGCGCTGTGCACCGCCGTGGCAGCCGTCTCGATCGCTGTCGGGACGAGCGCTTCGCCGGCGAACGCCGCCAGCTGTGGCGGACAGGCGGGCGGCCTCACCGGAGCCTGGAGCGCGGCGCACAACTCCAACTGCAGCGTGATGGGCTCGCCCAGGACCAAGGTGACCTACTGGTGGAACACGACTCAGGGCACCCAGCAGACCGCCTGTGTTCAGGGGTGGGGATACAACACCGCCAGGAAGGGCGGCTGGTACAACCTCGGTTGCGGCCAGCGGGGGCACGCGACCGTTCCCTGGGGCAGTGTCGGCGCCCGTCCGAAAATCCGGGTCATGTCCACCAACATCGGCGCGGCGCTCGTCGAGTGGCAGCACTGACCCCGGACGATCCGTCACCGCTCTCGAGGCACCCGGCCGTCGGGCCGGGTGCCTCGCCCGTTCTTCAGGCCCCGGCGGAGTCGTCGAGCAGGCCGGGGATCGCGGCGCCGAAGGCGTCGGGAGGCGGAGTCATGCCCAGATGCGTCCAGGCGGAGGCCGTGGCCACCCGGCCCCGCGGAGTGCGGGCCAGCAACCCCTGCCGGACGAGGAACGGCTCGGCGACCACCTCCACGGTCTCCGGCTCCTCCCCCACGGCCACCGCGAGCGTCGACAGGCCCACAGGGCCGCCGCCGAACTTGCGCAGCAGCGCGTCCAGCACGGCCCGGTCGAGCCGGTCCAGCCCCTCCGCGTCGACCTCGTACAGGTTGAGCGCCGCCATCGCGACCTCCCTGGTGATGACGCCCTCGGCGCGGACCTCGGCGAAGTCGCGCACCCGCCGCAGCAGGCGGTTGGCGATCCGGGGCGTGCCGCGCGATCGCCGGGCGATCTCCTGGGCGCCCTCGTCCGGCAGGTCCACCGACAGCAGCCGGGCGGAGCGCCGCAGCACCTGCTCCAGCTCGGCCACCTCGTAGAAGTCCATGTGGGCGGTGAAGCCGAACCTGTCGCGCAGCGGCGCGGGCAGCAGCCCTGCCCGGGTCGTGGCCCCGACCAGCGTGAACGGGGCGATGTCGAGGGGGATCGAGGTCGCCCCCGGGCCCTTGCCGACGACGATGTCGACCCGGAAGTCCTCCATCGCCAGGTAGAGCATCTCCTCCGCCGGGCGGGCCATGCGGTGGATCTCGTCGATGAACAGGACCTCGCCCTCGGTCAGCGTGGACAGGATCGCGGCGAGGTCGCCCGCGCGCTCCAGCGCCGGACCCGAGGTCATCCGCAGCGGCGCGGCCAGCTCGGAGGCGATGATCATGGCGAGCGTCGTCTTGCCGAGCCCGGGACCACCGCTCATCAGGACGTGGTCGGGCGGGCGGTTGCGGCGCAGGGCGCTTTCCAGCACCAGCGAGAGCTGCTCGCGCACCCGGCCCTGCCCGATGAACTCCTCCAGGCGCCGGGGACGCAGCGCGGCCTCGATCGCCCGCTCGTCGCCCTCCGGTTCGGGCGACACGAGATCCCGCTCGAAGCTCACTCGACACCATCCGCTCGGCCTGCCGGGACCCGTCCGCTTCCCGGTGAAACTTTCATCGAACCATCGGCCCGTCGTGCGGTCATCGCACGCTCAGCGCGCGCAGGGCGGACTTGAGCAGCGTGGCCACCTGGGGGGTGCGCCCGGCCGCGACCTCCGCCTCGGCCTCCGCGGTCACCGCCGCGACCGCCTCGTCGGCGTCCCTGGACGAGTAGCCGAGCCCGACCAGTCCCGAGTGGACCTGATCCCGCCAGACGGGCGGCGCCGCCGCGCCGTTCAACGCGGCGTCGACCGCCGCCGCCGGGGTGCCGAGTTTGTCCTTGAGTTCGAGCACGATGCGCTGGGCGCCCTTCTGGCCGATGCCGGGCACCATCGTGAGGGCCTTGATGTCGGCGCTCGCCACCGCGACGCGAAGCGCGTTGGGCGCGTGGACCGCGAGCATGGCCAGGGCCAGGCGCGGCCCCACCCCGCTGGCCGTCTGGAGCAGCTCGAACACCGTGCGCTCGTCGTCGGAGGCGAAGCCGTACAGCGTGAGCGATTCCTCGCGGACGACGAGCGAGGTGGACAGCCGGGCGGGTTCGCCGACGCGCAGCCCGGCCAGAGTGCCGGGGGCGCAGTGGACGAGCATCCCGACGCCGCCCACCTCGATCACGGCGCTGTCGGCCGTGATCGCCGCCACCTGTCCCGCTACGGATGCGATCACCGCGTGCTCCCTCCCCCGTCCGGCCGCCCGGCCGCGACTTCGCCGGGCGTTCCAGTCCTACCAGAGGCCGCGGACCGGGCACCGCCGGATCGGGCCCGGGCCAGGGCGTCGGCCAGGCGGTGCTGCACGCCGCCGCGCCAGACGTGACAGATGGCGAGGGCGAGCGCGTCGGCCGCGTCCGCCGGCTTGGGCATGGCGTCGAGCCGCAGCAGCCGGGTGACCATCGTGCCGACCTGCTTCTTGTCGGCGTTGCCGTTGCCCGTGATGGCGGCCTTGACCTCGCTCGGCGTGTGCAGCGCGACCGGCAGCCCCCGCCGGGCCGCACAGACGATCGCGACGGCCGACGCCTGGGCCGTCCCCATGACCGTACGGACGTTGTGCTGGGCGAAGACCCGCTCGACCGCGACGGCGTCCGGCCTGATCTCGTCGAGCCAGCGCTCGATCTCCGCCTCGATGACGACCAGCCGGGAGCCGATGTCGTCATGGGCCGGAGTGCGGACCACCCCCACCGACAGAAGGCTCAGCGGCGCGCCCGGCCGGCCCTCCACGGCGCCGAGACCGCACCGCGTCAGTCCCGGGTCCACACCCATCACCCGCAGCTGGGGCAACCGCACCGGCACGCCTCCCTGATCCCGGCCGGCGCGGCCACCCGTACGACCCCGCCGCCGCGCCGAACATCTGTTCGGCCGGTCACTCTATCGCGATCAGCGGCGACGCGGGGCGCGTCAGAAGTAGTCGATCATGTACGCGGCGCAGCCGAACGCGGCGTCCAGCGCGTCGTCGGCCTCGGGTGAGCCGCCGGTCAGCAGGCCGGCGCGGCGGAGCGTGGCGGTGGACACACCGGCGAACAGCGCGGACATCCCGCCGATGGTGAGCCGCGTCGCCTCGCCGGCCTCCCCGGCCTCCCGCGTCACGAAGCCGGAGCCGCCGTTCACGCGCAGCACCCACGTGCCCGTGTTGGCCTCGCGCTGGGGGTCCGTCACCACGAGAGGCGCCTCGATCGACACCCCGGCGGGGAAGCCGCGCCCCTCGACCGCGGCGGGCAGGTCGATCAGCCGGAACATCCACCGCGTCTGGGCGACCTCGTCCTTCGACCGCTCCCGCAGCATCCAGAGCACGGGGTCGGCCGGGTCCACGTAGGCGGTCACCGACTTCGCGACCGTCGAGGCGCTGCCGACCAGCGACCATAGGGCACGGGCCGTCGCCTCCGACCTCGCCAGCAGGTTGTCGACCTCGATGTCCCCGTCGCTCCAGCGGTAGACGACGAACCCGTCCTCGGCCAGGTAGCAGAAGTCGTCGTCGTCCTCCAGCCACAGGCGCCAGGTCCGCTCGTCGAAGCACAGCGGCCCGCTCGCGCGCGTGGCGGTGTGCACCCGGCCGATCAGCGCCACGAGCTCGGCCGCGTCGGCGGGGCCCATCCGGCGCAGCTTCACCGCGGCGCCGGGGTCGCCCAGCGTGCGCAGCGCCTCGGCGGGCACGGTGATCCGCTGGAACACGCCGGCGTGCTCGTAGCCCGCCTTCCGGTACAGCGGCGTGGTGGCGGGGTAGAGCGCGGAGACCGCGTGGCCGAGCTGCGCGCAGCGCTCGACGGCCGCGGCCGTGAGCGCACGGCCCACTCCCCTGCCGCGGTCCTCCGGCGACACCGTCACACCCGCCACGCCGCCCATCGACAGCGGGCGGCCGTGCCACCACTGGACGTACGGGTTGATCCTGGCCGCGCCGACGAGGCGGGTGCCGTCGAAGGCGCCCAAATAACGGCCCTCGGGCAGCATCGGGGAGACGAGCTTGCGCCAGGTGTCGGCGCCGGAGCCGGACAACGGGCCGAAGGCGCGCCTGCGGATGTCGAGGACGGCGTCCAGGTCGTCGCTCGCGAGATGACGGATTTCCACAACCGGCCAAACTATGCGGGCCCCGGCGGCCTCTGCCACCGGTTTTCCGCCCCCTGCCGACCTGGGGCCAAGGGCCCGTGGCCGGCCTGCGGCGTCACGCCTCGACCTTCTCCATGACCTCGTCGCTCACGTCGAAGTTCGCCCAGACGTTCTGCACGTCGTCGCTGTCCTCGAGCGCGTCGATGAGCTTGAAGATCTTGCGGGCGCCCTCCTCGTCCAGAGGGACGTTGAGCGTGGGGACGAAGCTCATCTCGGCCGACTCGTAGTCGATGCCCGCGTCCTGCAGCGCCTTGCGCACGGGAATCAGGTCGGAGGCCTCGCAGACCACCTCGAAGTTCTCGCCGAGGTCGTTGACCTCCTCGGCACCCGCGTCGAGGACGGCCATGAGCACGTCGTCCTCGGTCAGCGACCCCTTGGGGACGATCACCACGCCCTTGCGGTTGAACATGTACGACACCGAGCCGGGGTCGGCGAGCGAGCCGCCGTTGCGGGTCAGCGCCACACGCACCTCGGACGCCGCCCGGTTGCGGTTGTCGGTGAGGCACTCGATGAGGACCGCGACGCCGCCGGGGGCGTAGCCCTCATACATGATCGTCTGCCAGTCGGCGCCGCCGGCCTCGAGGCCGCCGCCGCGCTTGCGGGCCCGCTCGATGTTGTCGATCGGGACCGAGTTCTTCCTGGCCTTGGTGATGGCGTCGTACAGCGTGGGGTTGCCGTCCGGGTCGGGCCCGCCGGTCCTGGCCGCGACCTCGATGTTCTTGATGAGCTTGGCGAAAAGCTTGCCGCGCTTGGAGTCCAGCGCCGCCTTCTTGTGCTTCGTCGTCGCCCATTTGGAGTGGCCGGACATCGCCTAGAACTCCCTCACCATTTCGACAAAATACGAGTGCACCCGCGCGTCCCCGGTCAACTCCGGGTGGAAGGACGTCGCGAGCAGCGGTCCCTGTCGGACCGCGACGATCCTATCCCCAGCTTCGGTGCGGCCCAGCACCTCCACGTCGGGCCCCACCGAGTCGACCCAGGGGGCGCGGATGAAGACGGCCCTGATCGTCCCGCGTCCGGCGAAGTCGAGATCGGCCTCGAACGAGTCGACCTGGCGGCCGAAGGCGTTGCGGCGGACCACCATGTCGATGCCGCCCAGCGTCTCCTGGCCCTCGATGCCGCCCTCGATCCGGTCGGCCAGCATGATCATTCCAGCGCACGAGCCGTAGGCGGGCATGCCCTCCTTGATCCGCAGCCGCAGCGGTTCGAGCAGCTCGAAGGTGGTGGCGAGCTTCCACATGGTGGTCGACTCCCCGCCCGGGACGACCAGCGCGTCCACCGCGGCGAGCTCCTTCTGCCTGCGCACCGGTACGGCCGTCGCGCCGGACTCCTCCAGAGCGCGGATGTGCTCGCGCACGTCGCCCTGCAGGGCGAGCACGCCGATCTTGGGTGCGGACGTCACGGATTTCCCTCCTGTGGAGGCTCCCCATTGCGCGGTAGCCGCATTCAGGGTATGGCCACGGTCTTGTGCGCCCAAAACGCGGGCTTCGACGCGGCCGGGGGTGTCTGACGGATGCCGCCCGTCGATCTGTCAGATACGACCGAGTTTGGCCAGGGCGGGAAGAGCGTGGCCGATGGCCGAGCGCTCCTCCGGGGTCAGCACGCCCAGCCGGTCGCAGAGGTAGGCGATCCTGGCCTGCCGTACGGCCCGCAGGCGGTCGCGGCCCTCGCCGGTCAACTCGACGGTGCGCACCCGCGCGTCGGAGGCGTCGGTGCCCCGCGCGACCAGGCCGGCCTCCTCCAGGCGGTTGACCTGCACGCTCATCGTCGGGAGCTGCACGCCGTGCTCCTCGGCCAGCTCGGTCATCCGGCGAGCGCCGTCCTCCAGCGAACCGAGCACGGAGTACTGCTGGGCGGTGACCGGCTGCCCCGCCGTCGTACGGCGCAGCAGCATCACGAGGTGCCGCAGCTCACGCGACAGGCCTTCGGCGAGCCGCCTGGTTTCGTCGGTCGTCATAGCAGGTCACGATAACGGCGACCGGCCCGGAACAGGCGAAGCGGGCGGCGCCCCGGAAAGGGGGCGCCGCCCGCCGGGGCGCGTTGTTCAGGGGCGCTCGGTCTCCTGCCGCACAGTGTCCTCGACCGTGATCGCGCGCCGCGCCGCGATCGAGGGGTCGAGCGGGCGCAGGTACGTCTGCTGCACGCCGGGCACCCTGTCCTCGATCACGAACGTCGCCCTGGTGCGCGCCTCGGAGCCGGGGGCCGAGACGACGGGCACCACCCTGAAGTCGGCGGTCAGCGCGTCCCTGTCGATCTTCGTCAGAACGTAGCCGCGCTGGTTGTTGTAGAACTTCAGATGGGGGTTGATCTGCAGGAAGGGGTGCGCCGCCGGGTCGGAGTCGGCCCCGTCGCCGGTGGTGCTGATGGAGGTCGTCACCAGCTCGGACCCGACCGTGGGGCCGGTCGGGTCGTCGTAGTCCAGCTTCAGGTCACTGGCCCAGTGCGCGTGCACGTCTCCCGTGAGCACGACGGGGTTGCGCACGCCGGCGTCGATCCAGCCCTGGGTGACACGTTGCCGCGAGGCGACGTAACCGTCCCAGGCGTCCTGGCTGGTGATCTTCGCCGGCCCGGCGTTGTTGTCGCGCTGGGCGAAGAAGACCTGCTGGCCGATGACGTCCCAGCGCGCCCGCGATCGCCGGAAGCCGTCGAGCAGCCACGCCTCCTGTTCGAAGCCCATGATCGAGCGAGCCGGGTCGACCGCCTCCGGGCAGTCCTTGTAGCCGTCGCCGCAGCCCTGGTCGTCGCGGAACTGCCGCGTGTCGAGCATGTGGAAGTTCGCCATCGCCCCCCACCTGACGCGCCGGTAGAGCTGCATGTCGATGCCACGCGGCACGGAGGTGCGGCGCAGCGGCATGTTCTCGTAGTAGGCGCGGAAGGCGGCGGCCCTGCGCTCAAGAAAGGTGGGCTGCTCCTCCGGGCGCTCCGGCATCTCGTCGGCCCAGTTGTTGTCCACCTCGTGGTCGTCGAAGACGACCAGCCACGGCGCGCCGGCGTGCGCGGCCTGCAGGTCGGGGTCGGTCTTGTACTGCGCGTGCCGCTGGCGGTAATTCGCCAGCGTCATCGTCTCCGGCCCTTCGTGGTCGCGCACGTTGCCGCCGGGGGCGACGTAGGTGTTCCTGGTGTACTCGTACTGGTAGTCGCCCAGGTGGAGGACCAGGTCCGGGTGGTCCTCGGCGAGGCGGCGGTAGGAGGTGAAGTAGCCATGCTCGTACTGCGCGCAGGACACGAAGGCCATCGTCAGCGGGCCGCCGAACGACAGCGGGTCCGGCGCGGTCAGGGCCCTGCCGGCCGGTGAGACGTACGGCCCGACGCGGAAGCGGTACCAGTACTCCCTGCCGGGCCGCAGGTGGTCCACTTCGACGTGGACGCTGTGCCCCCATTCCGGGCTCGCCTCGGCCACGCCCGCCCGCACCACGCGGCGGCAGCTCTCGTCGGCGTAGACCTGCCACTGCACGGTGAACGCGCGTTTCGGCATGCCGCCGAGCCCGTCCTCGGCGAGCGGCTGCGGGGCGAGGCGGGTCCAGATCACGAAGCCGGTGTGGTCGGGGTCGCCCGAGGCCACCCCGAGCGTGAACGGATCGGAACGCAGGCCGCGGGAGGCGAGTTCGCCCGCGGTCTCGGGCGCCGGCGTGGGGGCCGCCAGGGCGGCGCCGGGGACCGCGGCGACGGCCCCCGCGGCGAGTCCGGTGACGAGGAGGGAACGACGATCGAGGCCGGGCAAATTGGGCTCCCTGGGACGATCAGTGGGACGCCCGCAGCCTGACGATCGCTCATGACCGGAGAGTAAAGAGCGGCGGAACGGTATCGGTCACCCGAAAGGCGACAACGCCGCCCGGTCATCCTGGCCTCTGACGCACGAACAGCAAGAACGCCCGGCCGGGATGTCCCAGCCGGGCGTGCCTCCCCTGTGCGCCGTGCTTGCGGGGACGTCTACCAGCCGCGCTCGGCGAGGCGGTGCGGCACGGGGATGTCGTCGACGTTGATGCCGACCATCGCCTCGCCCAGGCCGCGCGAGACCTTCGCGATCACGTCCGGGTCGTCGTAGAACGTGGTGGCCTTGACGATCGCGGCGGCGCGCTTGGCCGGGTCGCCGGACTTGAAGATGCCCGAGCCGACGAACACGCCCTCGGCGCCGAGCTGCATCATCATCGCGGCGTCGGCCGGGGTGGCGATGCCGCCCGCGGTGAACATCACCACCGGCAGCTTGCCGGTCTTGGCGACCTCGGCGACCAGCTCGTACGGCGCCTGCAGTTCCTTGGCCGCGACGTACAGCTCGTCCTCGGGGAGCGAGGTCAGGCGCTTGATCTCGCCCCGGATCGTGCGCATGTGGGTGGTGGCGTTGGAGACGTCGCCGGTGCCGGCCTCGCCCTTGGAGCGGATCATCGCGGCGCCCTCGGTGATGCGGCGCAGCGCCTCGCCGAGGTTGGTGGCCCCGCACACGAAGGGGACGGTGAACTGCCACTTGTCGATGTGGTTGGCGTAGTCGGCCGGGGTGAGGACCTCGGACTCGTCGATGTAGTCGACGCCGAGCGCCTGGAGCACCTGGGCCTCGACGAAGTGGCCGATCCTGGCCTTGGCCATCACCGGAATGGACACGGCGCCGATGATGCCCTCGATCATGTCGGGGTCGCTCATCCGGGACACTCCGCCCTGGGCGCGGATGTCGGCGGGGACGCGCTCCAGCGCCATGACCGCGACGGCTCCGGCGTCCTCGGCGATCTTGGCCTGCTCCGGGGTGACGACGTCCATGATGACACCGCCCTTGAGCATCTCGGCCATGCCGCGCTTCACGCGGGCGGTGCCGACGGCGGTGGTCTCGTTGACTTCGGGGGTGCTGCTGGACACGGTGCTACCTCACGACGGCGGGCCTACGGATTCCCCTCCATGGTAGGTGCTGGCCGATCCCGCCCCCGACGCGCCCACTTGGCAGAGTCGATCACGCCTTTTGTCCATCACGGCGCGACGGGCTTGCGCGAGGCGAGCACGACCCAGACCTGTCCGCGGGCGAACGGCATCGGCGTGCCGTCGGCCATGGTGTAGGTGGTGCCCTCCTTCTCCGAGGCGCGCGACCACTTCACCCGGTAGGCCTGGCCGTCCCTCAGCACGACGCCGGTGCCCTTGCCCACCGTGTGCACGAGCGGGGTGTAGCTGCCGGTGAAGTCGTGGAACTCCGAGCGGTCGGTCTTCACCCACTGGATGACGATCGTGGGGGCGCCCTGCTGGCCCCCCTCGGCGGCCATGTCCTTCTCGCCGTCCTGGGTCACCAGCCAGCGCTTCTGCGCCGCCGACCACGCGAACGTGAAGCGGGCCGCAGGATAGCGGACGCTGACGCTCTTCTGCGGCGTGCCCCCGGCGGGCGGCTCGTCGGAGAAGACGAAGCCGATGTCGTCCGCCTCGCTCGCCTGCGGCGCCTTCGCGAGCAGTTTCCTGGGGCTGCCGATCAGGTTGTACGGCGCGACCCGCCCCGGCGCGCGGGTGTAGGCGCCGGGGACCCGGCTGTCGGACACGTCGAACAGCGAGGCCTTCTGGACGAAGGGGATCATCTTCGTCTGCACGCCGGAATAGGCCAGGGCGGGCTTGCCGAACATCGGCAGGATGTGCAGGTCGGAGATGCGGGCGCTGCGGACGGGCCCGACCTGTGCGGGCAGCTTCGAGGAGAAGATCGCCATGAGCCGGGTGAGGCCGCCCTCGACCTGCTCGACGAAGACGACGTCGGCGCTGCGCAGGCCCATCTGCGGCTTGCCCGCGTGAGTGTTCTCGATCTTCACGGCCAGCACGGGCCTGCGTGCGGCGACCGGGCGTCCGGTGAACGGGTGCTCGGGAGGCGGCGTCGGCGACGGGGAGGCCAGCGGGCTCGCCTCCTGGGACTGGGCGGCCGGCTTGTCGTCGCCCGAGCACGCGGCTCCGGTCAGGACGACCGCCATGGCCAGCGTGAAGCCGATCCCTGCCCGCACCGCACCCGCTCCTCCCGGTGGAGAGCCCCCGCCACCGGGCACGACGGATACCGGCACGCGGACCGTCGCCCAGCATGGCAACGAAACGGCATGAGCTTACCGGGAATAAACGCTATGCCCGACAAATGGTGACTACCCAGTAGCGAGGGATTCGGGCGGCTCGTCGTCGATGTCGAAGAACCGGGGCGCCTCGGTGTGCCCGGCGAGGTGCAGCGTGCGGGCCAGCCAGCGCCGCTGCGCCGTACGGGTGACGGCGGCGGCGTTGTTGTAGAACCGGCGCGAGTAGACGACCTTGGCGACCGCCGTGTCCAGCTCCTCGAGCAGCGCCGCCCCCGCGGGGTGCTCGGCCAGCTTCTCCCTGAAGCGCTCCTGGTCGACCACCGCCCGCAGCGTCCTCGACAGGTCGCTCTCGGCGTGCTCGCGCTCGTCCGGCCCCGCCGTACGGGCCTCGTGGGCGGACGCGGCGAGCACCAACGAGGTGGCGGGGTCGAGGATGCGCGAGCCGGCGAGCTCCAGGCAGACCGCGGCACGGCGCAGCAGCGCGGCGTCGAGCGCGGCCTGCGCGGTCTCCAGGCGGATGTGGAGACGGTCGAGCCGCCCGGCCCGCCAGGAGACGTAGACGGCGAACAGCACGACGACCACGGCCGCCACGAGGATCAGGGTCGTGGTCACGCCGGCACCCCCGCCTGCGCGGCCCCGTCGTTGCGGATCGTCATGGCAGCGCGTCCTCCACCACACCCGCGCTGGCGTGGGTGACGGTCTCGTAGACGCGCACGACCTCCCGCGCGACCGTGGACCAGTCGTACTTCCAGACCGCCTGGCGGGCCTCGCCGGAGAGCTCGGCGCGGCGCCCGGGGTCGTCGAGCAGCCGGGCGGCCTCCCTGGCGAGGGCGGCGGGGTCTCCCGTGGTGAACAGCGCCCCCGCCTGACCCTCGCCCAGCACGCGCCGGAAGGCGGGGATGTCGCTGGCGAGGATCGGCGCCCCGGCCGACATGGCCTCGGTGAGCACGATGCCGAAGCTCTCCCCGCCGAGGTTGGGCGCGCAGAAGACGTCGACGGAGTGGTAGGCGCGCACCTTGTCGGCCTCGCTGACCATGCCGAGCAGCCCGACCCTGTCCCGGTAGGGCTTGGGCACCCGCCCGAGCACGTCGTCGGGGTCGCCAGGCCCGGCGATCAGCAGCCGCAGCGCGGGCCGCTCGGGGGCCAGCAGGGCGAAGGCCTCCAGCAGCACGGCCAGGCCCTTGCGCGGCTCGTCCATCCGCCCGAGGAAGCCGATCACGCCGCCGTCCGGGCCCCAGCCGGGCAGCGGCTCGGCCTCGGCGTACCTGCGCACCGTGACGCCGTTGGGGATCAGCACCGCGTCGCCGCCGAGGTGCTCCACGAGCGTCTTTCGCGCGGCGTCGGAGACCGCGATCCTGCCGGTGATCTTCTCCAGCGCGCTCTGCAGCATCGGCGCCGCCACGGACATGGCCCGCGACCGCTCGTACGAGGCGTGGAACGTCGCCACGATCGGGCCGCGGGCGACCCAGCAGGCGAGCACGCCGAGGGACGGCACGGCGGGCTCGTGCACGTGCAGCACGTCGAACCCGCCCTCTCTGATCCACTTGCGCACCCGGTTCGCCGACAGGAACCCGAACGCCAGGCGGGCGACCGACCCGTTGTACGGCACGGGCACGGCGCGGCCCGCCGGGGTCACGTACGCCTCCAGTTCGGCGTCGTCGCCCGCGGGGGCGATGACGGACACCTTGTGCCCGTCCTCGATGAGCGCCTCGGCGAGGTCCCTGATGTGCGCCTGCACGCCCCCGGGGACCTCCCAGGTGTAGGGGCAGACGATGCCGACGTTCACGACCCGGCCTCCGGGCGGGGCTCGAGGTCGTCGAGCCACAGGCGCTGGAGCATGTGCCAGTCCTCCGGGTGCTCGGCGATGCCCTTCTCGAAGATGTCCGCGACGGCCTGGGTCATCACCGCGACCTTCTCCTGCCGGGTCCCCTCGGGCGGCACCGGGATCTCCTCGTGGATGCGGATGCCCCAGCCGTTCCCCTCGAACCACAGCACGGCCGGCAGCAGCGCGGCACCGGTCTGGATCGCCAGCAGCGCGGGCCCGGCGACCATGCGCGTCCTGGCGCCGAAGAACTCGACCTCGACGCCGGAGGCGGTGAGGTCGCGCTCGGCGGGCAGGCAGACGGGCCGGCCCTCGCGCAGCCGCTTGGCGAGCGTGCCGAACGCCATCGCGCTGCCGCCGCCCTTGGCGGTCAGCGGCAGCACCTCCATGCCGAGTCGCTCGCGGTAGGCCACGAAACGCTCGAACAGCGACTCCGGCTTGAGCCGCTCGGCGACCGTGGTGAAGGGGTGGCCCATGTAGACCAGCCACGCCCCGGCGAAGTCGTAGTTGCCCATGTGCGGCAGCGCGACCACCACTCCCCTGCCCCGGGCGAGGTTGTCGAAGATGTGCTCGCCCCCGGTGGCCCGGGTGTCGCCGAGGATGCGCTCGCGGGTGTAGGCGGTGAAGCGGAACGACTCCATCCAGTATCGGAAGTAGGAGCGCATGCCGGCCCGGCTCAGGTCGCGTACGGCCTGGTCGCCGGGGTCGCCGCCGACGACGCGGGCCAGGTTGGTCTCCAGGCGGCGCACGGACTTGCCCCGCCTGCGCCACAGCCGGTCGGCGAGGACCCGGAAGAACCAGGCGGCCAGGCGTTCCGGCACGTGGCGGACCACGGCCCAGCCGGCGGTGTACGCCGCCGCGACCAGCCGGTCGGCGAGCGGCGCCGCGCCGGGCCTCGGGGACCGCGCGGAGGGTGGCCCCTCAGACTCCGCCCCGGGCCGCGCGGACCGCCCGGGGGGTGGGCCGTCCGTGCCCTTCATCTGACCACCGCCTGTCTGTAGACGTGCACCATCCGCTGGACCACCGTGACGGCGCTGGCGGCGGCGAGCAGCCAGAGCCCGGCCGCCAGGATGTACGGCACGCCGAGACCGGACAGGCCGGCCGCGACGAGCACGACCACGAGACGTTCCCCCCGTTCGGCGATGCCGACGTTCGCGGTCATGCCGAGGCCCTCGGCCCTGGCCTTGGCGTAGGAGACCAATGCTCCCGCGACGAGGCAGAAGAGCGCGACTATCGCGAGGACGATTTCGGGCTCGTCCTTCAGGACGAAGTAGAGGATCAGCCCCGAGAAGATCGAGGCGTCGCCGAGGCGGTCGAGCGTGGAGTCCAGGAACGCGCCCCACGTGCTCCCCTTGCCCGTCATCCGGGCCAGCACGCCGTCCAGGAGGTCGGCGAGCACGAAGAACGTGATGACGAGCGTTCCCGCGAACAGATGCCCGAGAGGGTAGAAGGCGAGGGCCGAGGCAACCACTCCGAGCGTACCGATCGTGGTGATCACGTCGGGCGAGATCCCCCGGCGGGCGAGGGCTCGCCCCAGCGGGGTCATGACTCGGGTGACGGCGGGGCGCAGGATGTTCAACATCGCCGTCCGATCGTAGGCCATCCAGCGCCACCGCACCTCGCAAGCACATTCGCCGAAAAGTCTTGTGATATGCGCCACATGGGTAAAGGGTGAAGAGCACGCGCCCGCAGGGCCGCGCCGAGATGACGCGGAGGTGAACCCGTCTTCTCGTGCGGTTTCCGGAGAGGGCGGGCCCCCGGGCGCGGGACAGCGACGGCACGAGCGGCCGGCGCGGGGTGCGTCCCATGCGCCCATCCCGACCGCTCCGAGATTCGGGAGGCGATGTGGCCGAAAGATCAACCGGCGCGACAACAGGGGCCGCGGGCAGGGCACCCGCGGCCGATCGGCCGGACATGGTGCGCAATGTCGTGCTGGTCGGCCATTCCGGAGCCGGGAAGACCACGCTGGTCGAGGCGCTGCTCGCGGAGACGGGCACCGTCCAGCGTCCCGGCCGGGTCGAGGACGGCACCACGGTCAGCGACTTCGACGAGGTGGAGGTGCGCCAGCAGCGCTCGGTCAACCTGTCGGTCGCTCCCGTCGTCCACAACGGCATCAAGATCAATTTTCTGGACACCCCGGGGTACGCGGACTTCGTCGGCGACCTGCGGGCCGGGCTGCGTGCGGCCGACGCGGCGCTGTTCGTCGTCTCGGCGGCCGAGGGCGTGGACGGGCTCACCCGCATGCTGTGGGAGGAGTGCGCGCTCGTCGGGATGCCCCGCGCCGTGGTCATCACCAAGATCGACCACCAGCGGGCCAACTTCGACGAGGTCCTCACCACCTGTCAGGACGCGTTCGGCGACGGCGTCGCGCCGCTCTACCTGCCGGTGAACGGCACCGGGCTGCTCGGCCTGCTGTCGCAGCGGCTGTTCGACTACGGCGGCGGCCGCCGCACCGAGCGGGAGCCGGACGCCGACCAGCTCGCGCTCATCGAGCAGTACCGCGGCGACCTCATCGAGGGGATCATCCAGGAGAGCGAGGACGAGTCCCTGATGGACCGTTACCTCTCCGGCGAGACGATCGACACCAAGGTGCTGATCGACGACCTGGAGAAGGCGGTCGCCCGGGCCGGTTTCTATCCGGTCCTCGCCACCGCGCCCGGCGTCGGCATGCTGGAGCTGCTGGAGATCGTCACGCAGGGCTTCCCGTCGCCCCTGGAGCACCCGCTGCCGAAGATCACCTCGATCGACGGCAAGCCGTGCAGGGAGATCACCGCCGATCCGGACGGCCCGCTCGTGGCCGAGGTCGTGAAGACCACCAGCGACCCGTACGTCGGCCGGATCAGCCTGGTCCGGGTCTTCTCGGGCACGCTGCGGCCGGACATGACGGTGCACGTCTCCGGCCACGGCCTGGCGGAACGGGGCCACGAGGACCACGACGTCGACGAGCGGGTGGGCGCGCTGTCGTCGCCGCTCGGCAAATCGCAGCGGACCGTGGGCAAGTGCGTCGCCGGGGACGTCTGCGCGGTCGCCAAACTGTCCCGGACCGAGACGGGCGACACGCTGTCCGACAAGGACGACCCGCTGCTGGTCGAGGCGTGGACCATGCCCGAGCCGCTGCTGCCGGTCGCCATCAGCGCGAAGTCGAAGGCCGACGAGGACAAGCTCAGCCAGGCCCTGGGCCGCCTGGTCGCGGAGGACCCGACACTGCGGCTGGAGAACAACGCCGAGACCCGCCAGCTCGTGCTGTGGTGCATGGGCGAGGCGCACGCCGACGTCCTGCTCGACCGGCTGGCCAAGCGGCACGGGGTCGAGGTCGAGAAGATCGACCTGCGCGTGCCGCTGCGGGAGACGTTCGCCGGCAAGGCGCAGGGCATGGGGCGCAACGTCAAGCAGACCGGCGGCCACGGGCAGTACGCGATCTGCCACATCGAGGTCGAGCCGCTGCCGTCGGGCGGCGGGTTCGAGTTCGTGGACAAGATCGTCGGCGGGGTGGTGCCGCGGCAGTTCATCCCGTCCGTGGAGAAGGGCGTGCGGGCGCAGATGGAACGCGGCGTCGTCGCCGGCTATCCGATGGTCGACGTCCGCGTCACGCTGCACGACGGCAAGGCCCACTCGGTCGACTCCTCCGACATGGCCTTCCAGATCGCCGGGCAGCTCGCGCTCAAGGACGCCGCGTCCAAGGTGGCGACGCATCTGCTCGAACCGGTGGACGAGGTGGCCGTGCTCGTGTCGGACGAGTACGTCGGAGCCGTGATGTCCGACCTGTCCTCCCGCCGTGGCAGGGTGCTCGGCACCGAGCCGGTCGGCACCGGCCGGACGCTGGTGCGCGCCGAGGTGCCGCAGCTGGAGATCACGCGGTACGCGATCGACCTGCGGTCGCTGTCCCACGGGGCGGGCACGTTCACCCGTTCCTTCCTGCGGTACGAGCCGCTGCCCGCGCACCTGGCCGGCAAGGTGGCCGCGGCGGGCGAGCAGTAGTCCGCGATCGGGGACCCGGCGGCCCGCCTCCCGGCCGCCGGGGCCGGGTCGATCACCTGCCGTCCCGTGGTGAACCGTCGTACGCCGATCTCCGAGATCACGGCATGGCATGTCACCGGGGCGCTGCAAAACCGTCCCCCTCGCCCGTCTCCCTTCCCGGCGCCCGCCAGGCGCCGGGCGCGACGGCGGGGCCCGCGCCGGACGACCGGTCCCCGCAGCTCACCGGCCCACTCACCGGACCCGCCGCCGAGGGCGGGTTTCGCGCCCCTCGGGCACGGGGAGCCCGAATGCGTGTCCGGCGCCACTTCCGCATCACAAGTTCATTTCGTTTTTCTGGCTAAACCGCTCTTTTGCCGGTGTAAGACTTATGGCCGGACTTACTGGCAAATCAAAGGGGTAGCCACGTGACCGAGCGGGGACAGGTCATCCGCCCGTTGATCGCGACCACCGTCATCGCCGCCGTAGCCGCCGGAGCCGCGTACACGTTCGGCCCCGACGCCCAGGCCGAGAAGGTCGGCCGCACCGCGGCGCCGAAGGCGGAGCGGCAGCAGGTCAGGGCGGAGACGGTCACGGCCGCGGAAAAGTGCGTCACCAGCGTGGAATACCCCAAGCGTCAGCTTCGCGGCGTCTGGATCGCCACCGTGCACAACGTCGACTGGCCGTCGAAGCCGGGGCTGCCGCCCGACCGGCAGAAGGCCGAGTACGTGCGCATTCTCGACAGCGCGGTCAAGCGGCGCCTCAACGCGGTGTTCTTCCAGGTGCGGCCCGCCTCGGACGCGATCTACCGATCGTCGCTCGAGCCGTGGTCCCAATGGCTCACCGGCACCGCGGGCAAGGACCCGGGCTGGGACCCGCTGCCGTTCCTGGTGAGCGAGGCCCACAAGCGCGGCCTTCAGTTCCACGCCTGGTTCAACCCCTACCGGGCGGCCGACTCCGCCTCCTCGACGCTGCCCGAGGGGCACCCGGCGCTGCTGCATCCCGACTGGACCGTCAAGCACGAGGGCAAGCTGTACTACAACCCCGGCCTGCCGCAGGTGCGCGACTGGGTGACCACGGTCGTGACGGACGTCGTCAAGCGCTACGACGTCGACGGCGTCCACTTCGACGACTACTTCTACCCCTACCCCGGCCAGGGCACGCGGTTCGCCGACCAGGCCGCGTACAAGAAGTACGGCAAGGGCCTGACGCTGGCCGACTGGCGGCGGCGCAACGTGAACCGGCTGGTCTCCCAGGTCTCGCAGGCGGTTCACGCGGCCAAGCCGCACACCGTCTTCGGGATCAGCCCGTTCGGCATCTGGCGCAACAAGTCCGAGGACCCGGCGGGCTCGGCCACCAAGGGCATGTCGGCGTACGACTCGATCTACGCGGACGCCAAGGCGTGGATCAAGGCGGGCTCGGTGGACTACGTGATGCCGCAGCTCTACTGGCCCCGGGGATTCGCCGCGGCCGACTACTCCGTGCTCGCCAAGTGGTGGGCCGGCGCGGTGAAGGGCACCGAGGTCGACCTCTACATCGGGCAGGCGCTCTACCGGGTGGGCGCCGCCGACACCCCGGCCTGGACCAAGGCGGGCGAGCTGCCCGCCCACCTCACGCTGAACCGCAAGTATCCCGAGATCTCGGGCGACGTCTACTTCAGCGCGGCGCAACTGGTGAAGAACCCGCTCGGCGTGCTCGACCGGATCGTGAAGAACCACTACTCCCATCCGGCGCTGCCGCCGGTGCTCAGGGCCGGCGCCACGCCGCCCGTCGCCCCGCGCGGGGTGAAAGCCTCCGGCGGGACGCTGACCTGGCGGGCCGAGCCGGGGGCGCAGACGTACGCGATCTATCGGGTGACGGGCAAGGACGCCTCCTGCGCCACGGCGGACGCGCGCAACCTGGTGGCGGTCGTGCCGGCCTCCGCCGCTCCGTCGTACGCCGCCGAAGGCTCCGGGACCTACTACGTCACCACCGTCGACCGCCTCGGCAACGAGAGCCCGGCCAGCCGGGCGGCCTGAGCCCGGGAGTCGCGTGCGGCCGGGCACGGTGAGGGCTCGGGTCAGGGCTCGATGAGGGCTCGATGAGCGCTCCCGCTCGCGCCGGACGGGGATGAGCCGGCGCGACAAGCGGTGATCGGGCCAAAGGCCGGATCATCGCGGACGAATCCGGTAGCGTGGTCGCGAGTTTTCCCAAGATCATGTGCGGATTTGGGGGTCGCCGGTGAGTGGCTCGTGGGTGAAGCGCGCGCTCGTCGCCGTCGTGTTCGGCGTGTCGGTCGCGGCTCCCGCGTTCCCGGCGGCCGCGTCCGCCGCGTTCGAGGCCGGGCCCGGCCAGGGCAGGACCGCGGCCGGGGAACGGGTCGTGCTGGTCGGGATCCCGGGGCTGATGTGGAGCGACGTCACCCCCGGCGACACGCCGAACCTCTGGCGGCTCGCCGGCGACTCGGCCCTCGGCTCCCTGTCGGTGCGGGCCGTGCGCAAGGACACCTGCCCGTACGACGCCTGGCTCACGGTCTCGGCCGGGGTGCGGTCGGCGGTGGGCGGAGGGTGCGGCATGGCGCCCACGCCCGAGGCGGACGGCGAGGGAGCGGTGATCCCCGAGTTCTCCTGGCTGTGGGAGATCAGGGAGCAGCGCGACGCGGGCACGCTCGGCCAGGCCCTGCACGCGGCCGGGCGGACGACGATGGCCGTCGGCCCGGGGGCCGCCCTCGCGCTGGCCGACCGCGAGGGCCGCGTCGACGTCTACGCCCCCTCCCCCGGCGAGGTCGCGCAGTGGTCGCGCGGTGACGTGGTCGCCGTGGAGATCCCCGACCTCATCGCGCCCTACATCTCCGCGGATCGTCTGAGCGACGTGCCCGAGCAGCTGTCCCCCGGCGCGCGCCGGGCCGCCGCGCGGGCGGCCGACGCGAAGCTCGGGTCGTTCCTGCCCCGCCTCGGTCCGGCGACGGTGCTGGTCGCCGGGCTCTCCGACCACGGGTCGGTCCCCCATCTCAGGGCGGCGATGCTCCACGGCGGCGGAGCGGCGGGCACGCTCGGCGCCCGGTCCACGCACCGGGACGACATGATCATCCTTCCGGATCTCACCGCCACGATCCTCGCGAGGACCGGGGTGGCCGCTCCCCCTGCCGTCGTCGGCGTGCCGGTCGAGGCCCACGCGACCGGCGGCGGCCCGGACGAGCGCGTCGGAGCCCTGCGCACCGCCGACGTGGCCGGGCAGACCGTCCGCGACATGACCGGCGTCTTCTTCATCACGCTCGCCGCGCTCCAGGTGCTCTTCTACGTCACCGCGTTCGTGCTGCTGCGCCGCCGCGACCGGCTGCCCGCCGTGCGGGTCGCCGCCGTGGCGCTCGCCTCGATCCCCGTCTCGACCTACCTCGTCAACCTCACGCCGTGGGCCCGTACGGAGCGGCCCGCGCTCACGCTCTTCGCCTCGATCGCCGCGATCGCGGCGGCGCTCACCGTGGCGGCCCTCGCGGGGCCGTGGCGGCGCGGCATGCTGGGGCCGTTGACCGTGATCGCGGCGGTGACCGCGGCCGTGCTGCTCGGCGACCTGCTGACCGGCACGCCCCTGCAGCTCAACAGCCTGATGGGCTACACCGGCGTGGTCGGCGCCCGCTACTACGGCCTGGGGAACATCCCCTTCGCACTGCTCGCCACGGCCGTGCTGCTCGTCACGACGGCCGCCGCCGACCGGCTGGTCGCAGCGGGCCGCAAGGCCGTCGCGGTGGCTCTGGTCGCCGCGCTCGGCGCCTTCGCGATGCTGCTCGACGGCTGGCCGGGCGTGGGCAGCGACTTCGGCGGCGTCATCGCCTTCGTGCCGGGCATCGCGGTCACCGCGCTGATCGTGGCGGGCAGGCGCGTGTCGATCGTCAAGCTGGGCGCGTTCTGCGCCGCGGGCGGCGTGCTGGTGATGGCGATCGCCTACCTCGACTACCTGCGTCCCCCGGCCAGCCAGACCCATCTCGGCCGCTTCGTGGGGCAGGTGGCCGACGGCACGTTCTTGCCGGTGATCTCCCGCAAGCTCGGGGCGATGCTGTCCACGCTGCTCAGCCCCACCCTGATGCCCGTGGTGATCGCCGCGTTCGCGTTCCTCGTCTTCGCGCTGCTGCGGCCGGGGGCGGCGAGCGCCGGCGTCCTGCCGCTCGCGTTCGAACGGGCGCCCATGCTCAGGGCGGGCCTGCTCGGCGCGCTCGTGAGCGGCCTGGTCGGCATGCTCGTCAACGACTCGGGGGCCGCGGTGCTGTCCATGGCCCTGGCCCTGGCCGTGCCGCTCGTCCTCAGCGCGGGCATCCGCGCCCTGCAGCACGGCGAGCCCGTTCCGGCCTCCGGAGCGCCGGGCCCGCGTCCGAGCCCGGCGGCCTGACCGGCGCAGGGCGGTCATCCCGGCCGGGGGAGTCTGCTACGGCCTGCTCCGTGTCGTCCGGGCGGCTCAGGAGCCGCCGGGTCTCGTACGGCCTGCTCCGCGTGTCCGGCCGGCTCAGGAGCCGGCGGGCCAGGCGCCGGCGAGCAGGTCGCGGGTGTCGCGCAGCAGCTGCGGCAGGACCCTGGTGCGCCCGACGACCGGCATGAAGTTGGTGTCGCCACCCCACCGGGGCACGACGTGCTGGTGGAGGTGGGCGGCGATGCCCGCGCCCGCCACACCGCCGAGGTTCATGCCGACGTTGAAGCCCTGCGCCCCGCTCGCCTTGCGCAGCGCCTGCGTCGCGCGTTTGGTGAACTCGGCCAGCTCGGCCGTCTCGGGCCCGTCCAGGTCGGCGTAGTCGGACACGTGCCGGTAGGGGCAGACCATGAGGTGCCCGGAGTTGTACGGGTAGAGGTTCAGCACGGCGAACACGGCCGATCCCCGGGCCACGATCAGCCCGTCCTCGTCGGCCAGCTTGGGGATCTCGCAGAACGGGCAGCCGTCGTCCGCGCCGGACCCGCTGGGCTTGTTCTCGCCCTTGATGTAGGCCATGCGGTGCGGGGTCCACAGGCGCTGGAAGCTGTCGGGAACCCCGGCGCCGGCCTGCTCGATCGGCTCTGAATCCACGGTCGTGCTTCCCTCCGGTCCGTCCCCTGCGCCAGGCCACCGCCGCCGCCCGCGCGACGGCGCGGCACCGGTACTGTCCAGCAGCATATGACCCCGCGGATCTCTCCCGGCCCGCCGGGTTGCGCCATGCCACGACCGGCGCCACGCTCATGACCGGCCCCACGCTCATGACCGGCGCCACGCCCACCGTCGCCCTGCCACGGCGGCGGCCCCGGGCCGCCGCGCCCGGGACGGCGTCCGTCGCCCGTGCCGATATGCGCGGACGCCGGACGGCCTGCCCGGTCATCGGGCAGAATGCACCTGCCGGACGCCGCCCCACCGTTGAGGAGCCGTCATATGAGCGAGGCCGCCGTCGTCGAGGAGCGGGTGGAAAAGCAGGCCGACGCGTACGCCGAGGAGATCCCCGGCGATCCCGCGGGCGTGGAGGCGGCCGACCGGGTGCGGCCGGAACCCCCCACGTCGGCCGGCGCCGTGGAGACGCCCACGCCCGAGGCGCCGACGGCGAATGTTCTCAGGGGCCGGATCAAGGTCGCCGACGAGGTGGTGGAGAAGGTCGCCGCGCTCGCCGCCCTGGAGATCCCCGGCGTCGCCGATCTGGGCGGCGACCTCGAGCGCGCCTTCGAGTCCGTACGCGACCGCATCGGCGTCGGGACCAAGCGGGCGACCCAGGGCGTGCAGGCCAGGATCCAGGATCAGCAGGTCTCGGTCGACGTCACCATCGTCATCGTGTACGGCCATGTGGTCATGGACGTCGCCACCGAGGTCAAGGTCAACGTCGCCCGGTCGGTGAGCCGGATGCTCGGCATGCACGTGATCGAGGTCAACGTGACCGTCGACGACGTCCGCCTCCCCGGTCAGGGCTCCCCCGCCTCGGACACCCGGGCCTCCTGACCCGGCACGGCCGGCCCCGGAGGACCCCTGATCGCCCCGGGCGCCCGGTCGCCGGGAAATGCGAGAACGCGGGCGCCCCGGGTGGGGCGCCCGCGTTCGTCGTGGTGGGCCGTCAGACCTGGATGCGGCGGCGGACCGCGTCGACGATCTCGTTGATCGCCTCGTCGATCGGGACGCCGTTCTTCTGCTCACCGTTGCGGTAGCGGAAGGAGACCGCCCCGGCGGCCACGTCGTCGTCGCCCGCCAGAAGCATGTACGGCACCTTGGCCTTCTGTGCGTTGCGGATCTTCTTCTGCATGCGGTCGTCGCTCTCGTCGACCTCGACCCGGACGCCGTGCTCGCGCAGCCGCTTGGCGACGTCCTGCAGGTAGGGCACGTGGGCGTCCGCGATCGGGATGCCGACGACCTGCACGGGGGCGAGCCACGGAGGGAAGGCGCCCGCGTAGTGCTCGACCAGCACGCCGAAGAACCGCTCGATCGACCCGAACAGCGCCCGGTGGATCTTGACGGGCCGCTTCCTGGTGCCGTCCGCGGCCTGGTATTCCAGCTCGAACAGCTCGGGCAGGTTGAAGTCGAGCTGGATGGTCGACATCTGCCAGGTGCGGCCGATGGCGTCCCGCGCCTGCACGGAGATCTTCGGGCCGTAGAAGGCCGCGCCGCCCGGGTCGAGCACCAGCTCCAGGTTCTCGGACTCGGCCACCTCGCGCAGCGTCTCGGTAGCCTCCTCCCACACCTCGTCGCTGCCGACGTACTTCACCGGGTCCTTGGTGGACAGCTCCAGGTAGAAGTCGTCGAGGCCGTAGTCGCGCAGCAGGTCGAGCACGAACCGCAGCAACGACTTCAGCTCGTCGCGCATCTGCTCCTGGGTGCAGTAGATGTGCGCGTCGTCCTGGGTCAGCCCGCGTACGCGGGTGAGGCCGTGCACCACGCCCGACTTCTCATACCGGTACACGGTGCCGAACTCGAACAGCCGCAGCGGCAGCTCGCGGTAGGACCGCCCGCGCGACCTGAAGATCAGGTTGTGCATCGGGCAGTTCATCGGCTTGAGGTAGTAGCGCGCGCCCTCCAGCTCCATGGGAGGGAACATGCCGTCGGCGTACCAGTCGAGGTGGCCCGAGATCTTGTACAGATTCTCCTTGGTGATGTGCGGGGTGTTGACGAAGGAGTAGCCCGCCTCCTCGTGCCGGCGGCGCGAGTAGTCCTCCATCACCCGGCGGATGATGCCGCCCTTGGGGTGGAACACCGGCAGACCCGAGCCGAGCTCGTCGGGGAACGAGAACAGGTCGAGCTCGGCGCCGAGCTTGCGGTGATCGCGCTTCTCGGCCTCCTCCAGGAACTTGAGGTACTCGTCCTGCTTCTCGCGCGACTCCCAGGCGGTGCCGTAGATGCGCTGGAGCTGCGGGTTCTTCTCGCTGCCCCGCCAGTAGGCGCCGCCCGACCGCATGAGCTTGAAGGCCGGGATGACCCGGGTGCTCGGCAGGTGGGGCCCGCGGCACAGGTCCTTCCAGCACAGCTCGCCCGACTTGGGGTCGAGGTTGTCATAGATGGTGAGCTGGCCGCCGCCGACCTCGACGTTCGCGCCGTCGGCCGCGTCGGCGGCGCCGCCCTTGAGCCCGATGAGCTCCAGCTTGTACGGCTCGGCCGCGAGCTCCTCGCGGGCCTCGTCGTCGCCGACCGGACGGCGCCGGAAGGTCTGCCCCTGCTTGACGATCTCGCGCATGCGCTTCTCGATGCGCTTGAGGTCGTCGGGGGTGAACGGCTCGCGGACGTCGAAGTCGTAGTAGAAGCCGTTCTCGACCGGCGGGCCGATGCCGAGCCTGGCCTCGGGGAAGATCTCCTGGACGGCCTGGGCCATGACGTGCGCGGTGGAGTGGCGCAGGATGGCCCGGCCGTCGGAGCTGTCGATCGCGACCGGCTCGACCACGTCGCCGTCGGCGACCTCGGCCGCCAGGTCACGCAGCTCGCCGTTGATCCTGGCGGCGATCACCGATCTGCCGTCGGCGCCGAGCGCCTCCCCGGCCGTCGTACCCGCCGCCACCACGCGCTCGGCTCCGGCGAGGGTGATGCGTATCTCAAGGGCGGCGGACACGGTGGCTCCTTAGGACAGGTTCGATGCATGGATCTCGGCGGCCGCGCGCACGCGAGGCGGCGGCGCCGGTCGCATCCGATGCTACCGGTGCCGCCACCCCATGGTGGTGTGCATCCACCCACCCCCGCCCCCTCCGCGCGTGATCGTGCGGTTTGTCGCGGCCGGGCGGGTCAGCAGGGCCACGTCCAGTCGCGGATCTCGGCGGGGTCCTCGCCGTACTCCCGGGTGTAGGCGCGGGCGCGCAGCCGGGCGTCGGCCATTCGCTGGCGTAGGTGGGCCACCCTGCTGCCCAGGCCGGGCACCCGGTCGATCACGTCCATCACCAGGTGGAAGCGGTCGATGTCGTTCAGCATCGCCATGTCGAACGGCGTGGTCGTGGTGCCCTCCTCCTTGTAGCCGCGCACGTGCAGGTTCTCGTGCCCGTTGCGCCGGTAGGTGAGGCGGTGGATCAGCCACGGGTAGCCGTGGAAGTTGAAGATGATCGGCTTGTCCGTGGTGAACAACGCGTCGAACTCGGCGTCGCGCAGGCCGTGCGGGTGCTCGGAGGCCGGTTGCAGCCGCATGAGGTCGACGATGTTGATCACGCGCACCCGCAGCTCGGGCAGGTGCTCGCGGAGCAGCGCGGCGGCGGCGAGTGTCTCCAGCGTGGGCACGTCCCCGGCGCAGGCGAGCACCACGTCGGGCTCGGCGCCCTGGTCGGTGGAGGCCCAGTCGAGGATGCCAAGCCCCCGGGTGCAGTGGACGATCGCCTCGTCCATGCTCATCAGGTCGAGCACGGGCTGCTTGCCCGCCACGACGACGTTGACGTAGTCGCGCGAGCGCAGGCAGTGGTCGGCGACCGACAGCAGGGTGTTGGCGTCCGGCGGCAGGTAGACGCGCACGACCTCGGCCTTCTTGTTGACGACGACGTCGAGGAAGCCGGGATCCTGGTGGCTGAAGCCGTTGTGGTCCTGGCGCCACACGTGGGAGGACAGCAGGTAGTTCAGCGAGGCGACCGGCCGCCGCCAGGGGATCTTGCGGGAGGACTCCAGCCATTTGGCGTGCTGGTTGAACATGGCGTCCACGATGTGGATGAACGCCTCGTAGCAGTTGAACAGCCCGTGGCGGCCGGTCAGCAGGTAGCCCTCCAGCCAGCCCTGGCACTGGTGCTCGCTGAGCACCTCCATGACCCTGCCCCGGGGGCCGAGGTTCTCGTCGGTCGGCAGCAGCTCGGCCTCCCACTCCTTGCCGGTCGCCTCGAAGACGGCCGACAGGCGGTTGGAGGCGGTCTCGTCCGGGCCGAGCAGCCGGAAGTTCGCGGGGTTGGCGGCGATGACGTCGCGCAGGAACGCCCCGAGGACGCGGGTCGGCTCGCTGGAGGCCGAGGCCGGGGCCTTCACCTCGACCGCGTAGTCGCGGAAGTCGGGCAGCACGAGCGGGCGCAGCAGCTCCCCGCCGTTGGCGTGCGGGCTGGCGCTCATGCGCAGCGGCCCGTCCGGGACGGTCCGCGAGATCGTCTCGACCGGCCGCCCGTCGGCGTCGAACAGCTCCTCCGGCCGGTAGGAGCGCATCCACTCCTCCAGGGCCTCCAGCCGGTCGGGCCGGTTTCGCACGTCGGTCAGCGGCACCTGGTGGGCGCGCCAGGTGCCCTCGACGGGGAGCCCGTCGACCTCGCGCGGCCCGGTCCAGCCCTTCGGCGTACGCAGGATGATCATCGGCAACGGGCCGCCGTCGGTCATCTGGTCGAAGACCGTGTCGAGGGTCGAGGCCATGAGCTCGTGCATCTCCCCCGGCTCGTGACCGGAGACGATGTGCGGGCGATAGCCGTACCCCTCGAAGAGCTTGAGCAGCTCGTCCTCCGGAATCCTGGCCAGCACCGTGGGATTGGCGATCTTGTAACCGTTCAGGTGCAGGATCGGCAGGACCACGCCGTCGGTGTCCCGGTTGAGGAACTTGTTGGAATGCCAGCCGGTGGCGAGCGGCCCGGTCTCGGCCTCGCCGTCGCCGACGACGCAGGCCACCACCAGGCCGGGGTTGTCGAAGGCCGCGCCGTACGCGTGGGAGAGGGCGTAGCCGAGCTCGCCGCCCTCGTGGATGGAGCCCGGAGTCTCGGGGGCGACGTGGCTGGGGATGCCACCGGGGAAGGAGAACTGGCGGAAGAGCCTCCGCATGCCCTCGGCGTCCTGCGTGATGTGGGGGTAGCGCTCGGTGTAGGTGCCTTCGAGCCACGCGTGGGCCACCGCCGCCGGGCCGCCGTGCCCCGGGCCGGCGATGTAGATCATGTCCTGGCCGCGCTCCCGGATGATCCGGTTGAGGTGGGCGAAGCAGAAGTTGAGCCCGGGCGTCGTCCCCCAGTGGCCGAGCAGCCGCGGCTTGACGTGCTCGGGGCTGAGCGGCTCGGTCAGCAGCGGGTTGTTCATCAGGTAGATCTGGCCGACGGACAGATAGTTCGCGGCCCGCCAGTAGGCGTCGATGTTCCCGTATGCGTCCATGCCCCTGACACTTTCCCCGCGGCGGCGGCTGAACCAGAGTCTTTCGCCCACGGATCAGCGGGCCCATCGACCGGTAGTCTTGGCGCCATGTCCGGCACCCGCTGGCTCGACGAGGAGGAGCAGCGCACCTGGCGCGCCTACCTGCGGACGAGCCATCTCCTCCAGGAGGCTCTCGAACGGCAGCTGCAGCGCGACTCGGGCATGCCGCACGCCTACTACATGATCCTGGTGGTCCTCTCCGAGTCACCCGGGCGGACCATGACCATGACGGAGCTGTCCGCCATCCTCCAGTTCTCGGTCTCCCGCCTGTCCCACGCGGTCTCCCGGCTGGAGGAGAAGGGCTGGGTGCGGCGGCTCAAGCGGCCGGAGGACCGGCGCACCACCGTCGCCGAGCTCACCGACGAGGGCTTCGCCGCTCTCGTGGAGGCGGCGCCGGGTCACGTCGAGGAGGTCCGCCGGGTCTTGTTCGACCCCCTCACTCCCGGCCAGGTGCGGCAGTTCCGCGAGATCCTCGCCACGATCCTCGCGGCCTTCGAGTATCAGAGGGCCGCCGATGACGAGCGTCCCCGCGAACTCGACGCCGCTGCCCAGTAAGACACCGCGCAGTAGGACCCCGCGCAGTAAGACACCGCGCAGTAGGACCCGCCCCGTCCCCTGACGCCGGACGTCCACAGATCGGTCACACGGCACGGAGGCCGGGTTCCAGCGTTCGCTCGAGCGCCGGGAAAGGGCTTGCGTCGTCACGCGGTGACGACCAAGATTTCTCGCCATTGCGTGAAAGGAGCCCTTCAGTGTCGTCGACCCGCATCTGCCTGGCCGTAGGTGTCGCGGGAATCGCGGTCCTCGTCTCTCCCGTACGGGCGAGCGCGGGAACACCCGATCCCTCGGCCGTCCTGGGCAAGGCACTGGTCCAGGGGCGCGGGGTGACGTTCACGGAGACCGAGAAGTCGTGGATCGGGGACGACAGATCGGACCCGACGATCTTCCGGACCTCCGGAGTTGTGGCTTTCGGCAAGGGAAGGCTCACCGGCGCGTCCATCAAACGGGTGACCAAGTCCGGGAAGACGTTCAGGTTCCTCATCGCCGGCGGCAAGACCTACGCCCGGGGCGGGTTGTGGTCGGACGCCCTGCCAGCGGGCAAGAGCTGGGCGTACAGCCCGGACCTCGCCATGCGGCCGTACCAGGCGTCCGGCCAGTCGATCGACGTCTTCGACCCCGCGGCGCTGCGTGTGGTCTACGCGACTCGGAGCGGCCAGGCCATGCGTCAGAAGGTCAAGGGCGTCGCGGCCACGCGCTACAGCGGCATCGTCACGGCGAAGGCCCTGTGCGCGGTGGCGGCCGCGTGCCGCGAGGAGTTCGGCAAGTCGAGCCCGGTGAAGATCGGCTGGAGCCTGTGGGTGGACGGCCATGGCCGGATCGTACGGCTGACCACGCAGTGGGCGAGGAAGCCCGACCGTGACAAACGTGTCATCGGCGGCGGCGGGCAGACCGACACGTACTACGCCCGCTGGGGCGCGCGGGTCGTGGTGAAGGCTCCGCCCCCGGCGCAGGTCGACGCCGGATGAGCCAGGCCCGAGCGTCCGTGACTCCGCCATGTGGTCGGCCGGCCTTCAGACCTCCGGGTTGTGGCGCGCGATGGCGGCGTTGAGGGCGGTGGCGAAGACCGTCCACCCGGCGTACGGCAGCAGCAGGAGGCCGGCCGTACGGTCCTGACGGAGGAGACGGCGGGTCAGCAGCGCGTTCGACACGTTGAGCGCGAGGAGCTCCGCGAGCGCGAGGCGGGGGTTGCGCGCCTTGAAGAACAGCGGCGGCCAGGCCGCGTTGAGCGCCAGGTTCGCGGCGAGCGCCCACCGCAGGGCCCCCCGGGAGTCGTCGTCCCCGTGCGACAGCGCCCGGGCGGAGGCGTAGGCGATCGTCGCGTACAACGGCGTCCAGACCAGGCCGAACGCCTGCGGCGGCGGCTGCCAGGAGGGCTTGCGCAGCCGGGCGTACCAGCCGGAACGGACGTCGGTGGACAGGCCTCCGACCGCGGCGGCGGCGGTCACGGCGAGGGCCGTGCCCATCAGGGTCTTCGTCGATGTGCGTCGCATAGGAGGTCCTCTGCCCAGCGGGCGACGCTCATGCGGGAGCACTCCGCGAGGACGAACTCATGCGGGAACGTGGTTGCGCAGGCGCAGCGCGTCGGGATAGGGCGACAGGTACGTCTGGTCGCGGACGTACTCGACCCCCGCGCCCCTCGCGTGGTGCCTGAGCAGGGCGAGCGGCACAGTCAGGGCGACCCTGCGGGCCCGGTAGGACGCGATCACCTCGGCCAGATCGGCCCGGCGGACCGGATCGAGCTGCCCGCCGATCATGCCGAGGCAGTGATGCAGGACGTTGACGTGGCGCCCGACCGTGGCCGTGGTGGCGAGGGCCGCCCGGAACGCCCGGTCGTACTCGCGGGCCAGCGCCTCCCGGGGCGACTCCCCCGCCGCGGCAACCAGCCGCCCGATCTCCCGGTACGCCGCGGGCGCGTGGGAGAGGATCTGCATCTTGTGCCGGGCGTGGAAGGCGACCAGGTCGCGTGGGCGCCAGTCGCCGGCCAGCAGGGCCCGCAGGCGGGCCGAGGCGAAGATCCGTTCGACGAAGGCCTCCCGCAGCACCGCGTCGTGCAGCCGGCCCTCGTCCTCGACGACCAGCTCCGGGCGGGCGCGGGTGATAGCGGCGGCGAAGATCCCCTCGCCGTGCCGGTCGGCCGGCCCGTTTCCCCCGGCGTACACGGGGATCCCGTGGAGCCCGCAACTCGGGCTCCTGGACTTGAACACGTAGCCGTCGACGTCCGCCAGATCCGCCGCGCGCCCGGCGGCGAGGCCGGTCATCGGGGCGGTCAGGTCCTCGCGGGTCCGGCGGGTCACCAGCCGGGGCCCGTCCGGGGAGCGCTCCAGCCGGAGCGTCTCGCGCGGGGCGCCGAGACCGATCTCGATCTCCGGGCAGATCGGCACCCAGTCCACGTGTTCCGCGAGCTCCTCGGTGAGGAACCGATCGCGGCTGTGGCCGCCGTTGAACCGCACGGGAGCGCCCAGCAGGCAGCTCGACACCGCCACCCTTGGCCTGACCACGGTTGTCATGGTCAGGCCGCCCGCAACAGCGTTGAAAGGCGGTGCAGGCCGCGCGCCGTACGCGCCTTGACCGTGCCGAGCGGAACCCGCAGGTGCTCGGCGATCTCCCGCTGGGTCAGGTCTCCGTAGTACGCCAGCTCGATCGCCTGGCGCTGCACCTGCGGCAGCGCGGCCAGCGCACGCCGGATCCGGTCGCGGTCGGCGAACTCGTCGCCGTCCAGCCGGCCGTCGTGTCCCGCCGGGTCGGGCACCGCCTCCAGCGGCACCGTCGCCGGCGTACGCGCCCGCAGATGGTCCACCGCACGGTTGCGGGCGATTCCGTACAGCCAGGCCGACAGGCTGCGGCCCGGGTCGAAGCGGTGCCGGAAGCGCCACACCTCCGTGAAGACGACCTGCAGGACATCCTCCACGTCCTGCGACGGCACGAGTCTGCGCAGGTAGGAGCGCACGGCCGGGGAGTGGGCGCGGTAGCACTCCCCCAGGGCTCCCGCGTCCCCCGTGGCGAGCCGGAACTCCAGCGTCTCCTCCATCCGGGCCCCCTTCGCCGGAGAAGTTATTCAAAACCTATTCATAACTGCCCGCGTCTGGAGGGAACACCCACGATCACCGAACACTGAATCAAGAATGCGTCAAAGACGCACGAATCACCGCAGAGTGGTCATTACCGCCGAGATGGCGTCGCGAAACGTCGTCACCCGAACGACCTCCGAGGGCAGGCCGTCCCCCCAGCCAGGGCCGCCGACCACGACGCGGCAGGCGGGGCGGAGCCTCGGCAGAGCGGCCAGCGGTGCCGGATCACCGGTCTGACGGATCTGCGACCACACGAACACCGCCGCGGGACCGAGGCGGCGCATCGCGTCCGCCAGCGCGGTGTAGGGCGTGCGGGCACCGAGCACGCGGGTCTCCACCCCGAGCGTGCCGAGCGCGGCGGCCAGCGCGTGGATCGGCAGCGCGTGCTGCTCCTCCTCGGCGCCGGCCAGCAGGACCGGGCGGGGGTGCACCGGCGAGGGCGCACGCGCGGCGAACCGCGTCAGCGCCGCCTGGATCCGGTCGGAGAACAGGTGCTCGATGTCGATCCCGGTTCCGGTGTCCTGCTGCCTGCGGCTGACGGCCGCGAACACCGGCAGCACGAGCCGCTCCCACGTCCACACGACGCCGTGCGCGGCCAGCGCCGCGTCCAGCCCCGCGTTCACGGTCGTCGCGTCGAGCGCCGTCACCGCGCGGACCAGCATGACCGCCGACAGCGATCCGAACTCCGGGGCCGGCCGTACGGCGGAGAACGGTGGCGCCGGGGGTGACGGGGCGGCCGATGGGGAAACGGCCGCCGACGACCCCTGCGCCCCCGGCGGAACGGATGGCTGGAACGATTGGGGCGGCTCGAAGGGCGCTGGGGACACGAAGGGCGCTGGGGACTCGAAGGGAACGGCGGAATCCGGCGGCGCCGTTCCCTCTCCGGGCGCGGGCCGCGGCCGCAGCGCCTGTCTGGCGGCGTCGGCCGGTGGCATTCCGGCCCGGATCAGCCGGTTCATCTCCTCCAGGCGGCGCAGGTCCGCGTTGTCGTACCGGCGGTGGCCGCCGGGGCTGCGCCTGCTCGGGCCGATGCCGTACCTGAGGTTCCACGTGCGCAGCGTGGACGCGGGCACGCCGAGCCGCCGGGAGACGGCTCCGATGCCGTAACCCGGCTCCTCCTCGGCGGCCGCGTTCTCGCCGGCCCCCGGTGCGCCCTCGCGCGTCACGCGCTCACCCCGCGTCCGTCCCGCCGGTCATCCCGGCCGCTCGCCGTCCTCCGGCCACCCGCCCTCCCTATGGCCAGCCTCTCAGCCCCCGGCCCGCGCTCCGTACGGGCCCCACGCTCCGTACGTCGGGAGCGGCGGGACCGGCAGGGGACCGGCACGCCTCGGCACCCGCCGCTCGTGGCCGCCCCCGCGCACGGCGCTCGTGGCCGCCCCGGCCACCGGCCCGCCCCTGGCCTTGTTTCGGCGCGGCGGCCCTGTGCGGATGCAACCGCCGGAGCGAGCGGGCGCGAAAACTCTACTGACGGCGCCGCCGATCACCGTAGCGATCGAAGGAGCAGGACCCATGGTGACGTTGACCCGCGAGACCGGCAGCGTTCGGGACCAGACGCGGGAGCCGTTCGATCGCCGGCTGTTCGCCCTGTCCCCGTTCGACCTGTTCGATCTGCTCGACTTGTTCAACCCGTTCGGCCTGTATCCCCGAGGCCAGGACGGCCCCGCGCCGCTGTCCCGGCCCGGTCCCCGGCAGGGCGTCGCCCCTCCGGCCGGCTCGGCCGCGCCCGTCAGCGGGCCCGCGACCGGAGGGGCCCGCTGATGCGCGCGGGCGGACCGGTCGTGATCGTCGGCGCCGGGCTGGGCGGTCTGGCCGCCGCCATGCGGCTGGCGGGGGCGGGGCACGAGGTGACGGTCGTGGAGGCCTCCGAAGTGCCGGGCGGCTGCTGCGGCACGGCCACCCTGGGCTCCCACCGCTTCGACACCGGGCCCTCGGTGCTGACCATGCCGGGAGTGCTGGCCGACACCTTCGCCGCCGCCGGGCAGGATCTGGAGCGCTGGCTGCCGCTGCGGCGGCTCGATCCGTACTACCGGCTGACCTTCCACGACGGGTCGCGACTCGACGTGGTGGCGGGGGCCGACGCGATGACCGAGCAGGTGCGCGCGCTGTGCGGGCCCGCGGAGGCCGCGCGCTACCGGCGGTTCCGGCGGTCGCTGGGAGAGCTGTTCGATGCCGAGTGGAGCGCGTTCATCGACCGGGACATGACCCGGTTGCGCGCGCTCGCCCGGCCGTACGCGCTGGCGCGGCTGGCCGCGCTCGGCGGCTTCCGCCGCATGGACGGGCTCGTGCGGCGTCACCTCACCGACGAGCGGCTGATCAGGGCGCACACGTTCCAGGCGTTGTACGTCGGCCTGTCGCCGCGCCGCGCCCTCGGCGTGTACGCGGTGATCGCCCACATGGACACGGTCGGCGGGGTCTACTTCCCTCGAAAGGGCGGCATGCACGCCGTCCCCCGGGCCATGGCCGCAGCCGCCGAGAAGGCCGGGGCGCTCTTCCGGTACGGCGTGCGGGCCACCCGGATCGAGACCGACGGGGCGGGGGTCGTCGCCGTCCGCCTCGACACCGGCGAACGGCTCGCGGCCCGGCACGTCGTGGTGGCCTGCGACCTGCTCCGGGCCCTCGGCCGGCGGGGCGGCGACGGCCTGCTGCCGGAGGAGGCGGCCGACTGGCGGCTGCGCCGGCCCCGGTTCTCCCCCTCCTGCCTCGTGGCGCACTTCGCGCTCGACCGGCGTCCGGAGGGGCAGGCCCACCACACCCTGCACTTCGGGCAGGAGTGGGAGACGACGTTCGCGGCGCTGGAGGCGGGCAGACCGCAGCCCGACCCGAACCTGCTGGTGACCTGTCCTGTCAACCACGGGCCTGTCAACCACGGGCCTGACGACCACGGGCCTGACGACCACGGGCCCGGCGGCGGCGGGCGCGCCGTGCTCAGCGTGCTGGAGCCCACCGCGAACACCCGGAGCGGCGCCGACTGGACGGTCCTCACCCCCCGCCTGGTGGACCGCATGCTGGAGCGGCTCGCCGGCCTCGGGTACGGCGACCTGTCCGGTACGCCCCGGCTGGTGTTCGATCCCCCCGCCTGGCGGAGGCGCGGCCACTCGGCCGGCACGCCCTTCGCGCTCGACGCCCGTTTCACTCAAACGGCGTGGTTCCGCCCGTCCGGGGCGGCCCGGCGGGTCCCCGGCCTCCACTTCGCGGGCATGTACACGGCTCCCGGGGTCGGGGTGCCGCCCGTGCTGATCTCCGGCCGTCTGGCCGCCGAACGCATCCTGGAGAGCACCCCATGAGCACACCGCCTCAGGCGCCGACCGCGACCCTGACGGCCGGTTACGAGTGGTGCCGCAGCCTGCACGCGAGCTACGGCCGCTCGTACTACCTGGCCACCCGCCTGCTGCCCGCCTGGAAACGGCCGCATGTCCACGCGTTGTACGGTTTCGCCCGCTACGCCGACGAGATCGTGGACTCGTTCGCGCTGACCGGCGACCGGGCCGCGGCGCTGGATCGCCTGGTCTCCCGGCTCGCCGCCGCGCTGGACGGCGACCGCGCCCGCGACCCGGTACTCTCCGCGTTCACGCACACGGTGCGCGCGTTCGAGATCGACCAGGACGACGTGCGGGCGTTCCTCGCGTCCATGCGCGCCGACCTCACCGTGCACCGGTACGCGACCTACGACGACCTGCTCGGATACATGGAGGGCTCGGCGGCGGCCATCGGGACCATGATGCTGCCGGTGCTGGAGGCCCTGCCGGGCGAGGAGGAACGGGCCCACGAGCCCGCCCGCCAGCTCGGGCTGGCCTTCCAGCTCACGAACTTCATCCGCGACGTGCGCGAGGACCTGACACGGGGCCGCGTCTACCTGCCGCTGTCGGACCTCGACAAGTTCCGCGTCCGCGAGGCCGACCTGGCCGCGCCGTACGCCTCCGCGGCCGTGCGGGAGCTGGTGGCCTGCGAGTGCGACCGCGCCCGCGACCACTACCGGCGGGCCCGCGACGGCATCGCGCTGCTCGCGCCGTCGTCCCAGCCGTGCATCAGGGCCGCGTACGAGCTGTACGGCGGCATCCTGAACGAGATCGAGGCCGCCGGGCACGACGTGCTGGCGAGGCGGGCGACGGTTCCCCGGCGGCGCCGAGTTGCGATCTTCGCCCGGCACCTGCTCGCCGCGCGCGCCGCCGTACGGGCCGAGCGGCGCGTGGAGGTGGCGTGAGGTGGATCCGGACGCGATGCCACGGCCGGTCGTGGTGGACGCCATGGGCGGGGACCACGGGCCCGCGGAGATCGTGCGGGGGGCGGTCGAGGCATGGCGGGACCACGGCGTGCCGGTCGTCCTCGTCGGCCAGGCCGGGGTCGTCCGCGGGGAACTGGCCCGGCTCGGGGCGGCGGGCGAGGTCGACGTCGCGCACGCCGCCGAGGTCGTGCCGATGACCGAGCGGGGTGCGGGTGCGGTCCGCATGGCCTGCTCCAGCCTGGCCGTCGGCTTCGATCTCATGCGGGGCGGGGCGGGCGCGGCCTTCGTGTCGGCGGGGTCCACCGGGGCCGTCGTCGCGTGCGCGGCCGACCGGCTCGGCACCGCGCCCGCCGTGCTGCGTCCCGCGCTGGCCGTGGCGCTGCCGACGACGGCGGGCGGGGCCACGGTCCTGGTCGACGCCGGCGCGACCGTGGATCCGACGCCGGAGATGATCGCCCAGTTCGCGCTGCTCGGGGCGTCGTACGCGCAGCTCGTGCTGGGCGTGGCCGACCCTCGTGTCGGGCTGCTGTCGATCGGCGCGGAGCCCGGCAAGGGCAACCGGCTGACCCGCCTGGCCGAGAGGTTGCTGCGCGGCCTGCCGCTGCGCTTCCAGGGCAACGTGGAGGGCGGCGACGTGCTCACGGGGGCCGCCGACGTGATCGTCACCGACGGCTTCACCGGCAACGTCGTGCTGAAGAACGTGGAGGGCACCGTGCGCGCCACTCTCGCCCTCGCGGCGGCGGAGGGCGTGGCCGGTCCCGCCGGTCTGCGCCGGGTGGCGCGCCGTTACGCCCCCGAGACGCACGGCGGCGCGGCCCTGCTCGGGCTCACCCGCACCGTCGTCGTGGCGCACGGCTCCTCCCGGGCCGGCACCATCGCCCGGGCCTGCGTCGTGGCGCGCGACCTGGCCGAGGGCGAGGTCGTGGCCCGTCTCGGCGACCGTCTCGCGCTCCACCCCGGGTGGTGAGCTCCCGCACGGCGGGCCCGGTCACGGCTCACGACGGGGGATTCGCGAGGGACGCGAGCACGGCGGCGACGCGCGCTTCGAAGGGCGAGGTCATGGAGTTCCCGGGACGGGGGACTCACGCGCTTGCCGGAGGCTTGGGACTCGGGTGCGTACCCTGAGCCCATGGCAGTCCCGACCCCGCGGCGTGTCGTCAGGACATGACGCCTGTCGCCTCCGGCCGCTCAGCACTCTGGCGTTCCGCCTCCCGGACGTCCGGTGACCCACGCGGCGAGGGGATCGGCGCCGTCCCAGGTGCCCGCGCTCGCGTAGGGAATGAACCGGGCGAACAACTCCTCCGAGTACCAGTCGTGAGCGCGGACCCGTCCGACGACCTCGCGGTGCGCCCGCCCGGCATAGGCGAACGCGCGTACGGCGGCGGCCTCGCGCCACAGGGAGAAGGTCGCCTGCCGGGCCAGCGGCCACTCCCCCAGCCCGACGGAGGCGAGGCAGCCCTCCTGGGCACGCAGCGACCGGTCGACGGCGGGTACGTACCGGTAGAACACCGGCAGCCTCGACGGCCGGATCGACGCCCGGGTCAGCACCGCCACCGGCCCGCTGTGCGGGCCGCGGGTCAGGGGGGTGAACGGCTCGACGCCGTTCCAGCGTCCGCGCGAGGCGATCGGCGCGAGCCGTACGTGCCAGCTCTCGATCGCCTCGCGCCGCCACCTGGCGGGGATCGGCGAGTGGGCCAGGAACTCCTCCAGCGCCCGCTCGTCCCGCCAGACGGCGAGCAGGGCCCAGCGGCGCAGATCGGCGCCGAGGGTCGTCGACGGCCCCCGGCCCGTGCCGAGCAGCCGCCAGAACAGCAGCCCCCCGGTGCGGCGCAGCACCGGGCGGTCGAAGGCCATGTGGCGCATCGCCCCCCGGTCCGCGTACCTCTGGAGGTGGAACGTGACGACGCTCCCACCGCTCGTCCCCATGCTGGTGGCGCTCATCGGCGGCTACCTTCTCGGTTCGATCCCGGTGGCGGTGCTGGCCGGGGGGCGGCGGGGCGTCGATCCCCGGGAGGTGGGCGACCGCAACCCCGGCTTCTGGAACGTGCGCGAACGGCTCGGCCTCCGGGCCGCCGCGCCGGTCTTCGCCGGGGACATGGCCAAGGGCCTGCTCGCCGGGCTGCTCGGGCTGCTGGCGGGCGGCGCGCACACGACCGCGCCGGGAGTGGTCGCCGGTGCGAGCGCCCCGGCCGCGTACCTGGCGGTGGGGGCCGCGATGATCGGGCACGCCTGGCCGGTCTTCGCCGGGTTCCGCGGCGGGCGGTCGGTGCTGACCTTCGCCGGCGGCATCGCGGTGATCTGCCCGCCCGCGTTCGTCCTCGCGCTCGCCGTCCTGGCGGTGGCGTTCCTGGTCACGCGATCGTTCGCGATCGGGGCGCGGGCCGGGGTGTTCGCGATCCCGCTGCTGCAGCTGCCGTTCGCGCCGATCGGCCACGTCGCCGCGACGGGCGCGCTGATGTGCCTCATCGGGCTGCGCTTCGGGCAGGCGGCGCTGGCCGCGCGCCGCACGTGACGGCATCGGCGGAGGCGGCGGGGCCGGGGTCGCCGGCACGGCGGGCGCGGCAGGCAGGGTAGGCGCGGTAGGCGCGGTTCCGCCAGGTCCTGACGGGCCGCAGCGTCGCCTGCGTCAGCCGTACGGCCGTGAGCGGGTCGAGCAGGAACGACAGCACGACGCCCGCGCCGGGCCGGGCGTAGCTGCGCCGCAGCGCGGCGGTGAGCAGCACGCGTACGGCGAGCAGCGTCAGGTCGAGCCGGGTCGGCCGACCGGCGGCCAGGCGGAGCGCCGGCAACGCGGCGGCGAGCCAGACGACGGCGAGATCGGCCGCCTGCCAGACGGGGCGGGTGACGTCGCGCAGCGGCAGCGAACGCCCCCACTCCCGCCACACCTCGCCCGCCGACTCGTGCATGTCGACCTCCAGCAGGTCTCCCGCGTCGAGGAAGCCGACCCTCCAGCCGTCGGCGGCCAGGGCTCTGGCGAGGGCGACGTCGTCGGTCATGTGGCCGCTCACCCGGGCGAAGCCGCCGGCCCGCCGCATCGCCTCCCGCCGGAAGGCCAGGCACTGGCCGTTGGCCACCACCCGGTGGGGCGGTGGCGGGGCCGCAGGCCCGATGGGGCCGAACCGGTAGACGAGCGTGGCGAGGAACGACGCGTGCAGCGCCTGCTCGGCGAGGCCGTCGCAGACGAACCGCGGGCCCGCGCTGACCAGGTCGTGATCCCCGAGGGCGGCGGCGAGCGCGCCGAACAGGCCGGGACGGGGCCGGGTGTCGGCGTCCAGAGTGACCACGATCCGGCCGTTCGCCTCCCGCATCCCCTGGTGCAGCGCCCACTGCTTGCCCACCCAGCCGTCGGGCAGCGGGTCTCCGCGCACCACCGTCGCGCCGTACGCGGCGGCGAGCCGCGCGGTGCCGTCCGACGACTCGTCGTCCACCACGATCACCTCGGTGACGGCGGGATCGGCCAGCACCGCCCGCAGGCAGGGACCGAGCCGCCGTTCCTCGTCCCTCGCCGGCACGACCACCGAGATGCCCGGACGCCCGGCCTCCGGCGTCCCGGAATGGCCGATACGCCCGCCGCTTCCGGACCGGGATGTCGCACCCTCGCCCGCCCTGGCCGCCCCTGCGCCGGGCCCCGCCGGGTCGCCGGCGCCGGGAGGCGGGTCCGGCGGGGGCGCGGTGAGCGGAGGCAGCCGCCGGCGGCCGCGGGCGAGCCGCACCAGCACGACGAGGGCGGCGACGGCCTGGGCGGCGGTGAGCACCCGCGCGGCCGTCCCGGCCACCCCGGCCCTCCTGACCACCCCAGCCCTCCCGGCCTTCCCGGCCCTCCCCGCCCTCCTGATCACCTCGGTCCTCCCCGCCCTCCCGGCCCTCCTGATCAGCCCGGCGCTCCTGACCACCGCGGCCCTCCCCGCCCTCCCGGCGGCGCCGGAAGCCCCGGCACCCCCGCAGGCCCCGCGCGCCCCGGTCCTCACCCTCGCGACTTCCCCGGCCGTCATGCGGAGCCGGGGAAGTCGCGGCGCACCAACGCGGCCACGATCCGCCCGCCCATCGCGACCAGCGGCAGCCCGCCTCCCGGATGCGCGGACCCGCCGACGAGATACAGGCCCCGCCGAGGCCCCCGGTTGCCGGGACGGCGGAAGGGGGCGAACGGGCCGCCGTAGGCGCCGCCGTAGATCGCCCCGCCCCACCCGCCGTACCGGTCGCGCAGGTCCGCCGGGGTCAGCAGGTCGAGGAAGCGCAGCCGCCCGGAAAGGTCGTACCCCCTGCTCGCCAGGCGGTCGAGGACGAGCTCCGCGTACGCCTCCGGCGGCATCGGCCAGCGCCCGGGGTCCCCCGCGGGAACGTTGACCAGCATGCTCCAGCTCTCCGCGCCCTCGGGAGCCTGGGCGGGGTCGTCCACCACCGGGCAGGCGATGTAGACCGTGGGGTCCTCCGGCGGCCGGCGCCGGTCGAAGATGTCGCCGAACTCGCGCCGGTAGTCGGCGGAGAACACGACCGAGTGATGCGCCATGCCCTCGGTCCGCCCCTCCACGGCCGCGAGCAGCAGGAAGGCGGACGACGACAGGCCCAGCCGCGCGATCCGGCGCAGCCGGGCTCGATCGGGCAGGAGCCGCCCGTACAGGCAGGCCGCGTCGGCGTTGACGACCACGATGTCGGCGCGGACCGCCTCCCCCCGGGCCGTACGGACGCCGCCGACCCGCCCCGCGCCGGCGATGACCTCGGTGATCTCGGTCTCCAGGCGGATCTCGACGCCCGCCTTGTCGAGCGACAGCGCCAGCGCGTCCGCGAGGCGGGGCAGACCGCCCCGCACGTACCACCCGCCGTCGCCGTGCTCGATCGCGGGGACGCAGCCCAGGGCCGCGGGCGCCCGGTAGGGGTTCGACCCGGCGTAGGTGGCGTAGCGGTCGACGTACTGGCGCAGGCGGGCGTCCCGGAAGAAGCGGCCCGCCAGGGCATGCAGGGTGCGGCCCGGCGCGACCGCGAGCAGGTCGCCCGGCCGGGGGCGCGCCAGAGGCCCGCCCGGCTGCCCGCTCTGCCGACCCGCCGGCCGATCGCCCCGGCGATCATCCGGCCGCCGGCCCGCCGGGCGGAACGGCGGCTCGACGACGGGCCCGGACGACGGTCCCGCGAAGAACGTGCGCGCGGAGGCGTCCAGGCAGCGCTCGGCCCAGCGATGAAAGGCCCGCCAGTTGCGGCCCTCGCCCGGCGCGAGCCGGTCCACCTCCTCCGCCGTACGCTCCGGGTCGCGGTACGTCGGCAGCACCGAGCCGTCCGCCCAGTGATAACGGCACAGCTGGTGGAGTTCGAGCAGGTCGAGCGGGACGCCGAGGTCCAGGAAGAGACCGGGCAACGTGAGCAGCGACGGGCCGGCCGAGAACGTGAAGCCGTCCCGCGTGTGCTCGGCCAGCTTGCCGCCGAGCCGGGGCAGCCGCTCGTACAGGCGCACGTCGTGCCCGTCCCGCGCGAGCAGCAGGGCGGCCACCATCCCGCCGACGCCGCCCCCGACCACGATCACCTCCGCCATGAGCGCTCCCAGGCGAGCAGGGCGAACGACCCCATCGCGAGCCCTCCGGCGGCGGCCACGAACACATCGGGCGGCCGGAAGACCACGGCGAAGCCGACGGTCTCCATCGCCGCCATCACCGTGTAGAGGACCACGAGCCCGGTCGCCCCCGCCGCCCGTCCGCCCCGGCCGCCTCCCACGGGCCCGTGCTCCCGCCCGGAGGCGGCACGGCCGGTGAGGAGGTCGAGAACCAGCATCACCAGGAGGGAGACCAGCAGCCACCCGGCGAAGTTGCCGAGCGGCACGCCCCGGTACGGCCCCGGCTCCGCCCAGACCCACAGTCCGAGCCGGAGCATCTGCGGATCGAGGAACAGGTCCCAGGCGGTGAGCGCCGAGGCTCCGGCGATGACCGGCACCAGCCGGCCGCGGGGCGTCACGCGCCGGGCGACGGCGTGGGCGGCCAGGCCCATGCCGCCCCAGGCGAGGGCGACGATCAGCGGCACGCCGCCGGGCCGCGGCCACAGGGCGCCGGTGTAGCGGTAGGCCCCGAAGGGCAGGCCGGTCCTCGTGCCGATCCACTCGGCGGCGTAGCCCGCCGCCACCGCGGCCGTGAACGCGGCCGCCGCCCTGCGCGGGGTGTAGGCCGCCGCCGCGAAGGCGAGAGCGCTCGTCGCGAGCAGGACCACGACCACGGTGGTGAGGCGGAGGTCCTGGGGGCGCAGCCCGGTCGCGATCTGGGCCGCCACCATCGCGGCCAGCGCGGCCACGCCGGTCGCGTTCGACCAGGCGTTCTTCGGGCGCGAGGGGTTCGCCGTCCCCGTCACCGGCCGCCTCATCGACAGCCTCACCGGTCGTCTCACCGGCCGCTTGGGCGGCCACGACCCGCCCTCCCGCGGCCCGCGCCGCCCGGAGGGCGTGCCGTCAGACCGGGCCGTCCTCTTCTCCGCGGCCTCCCACGTCTCCACGTAGGGTGATTCGAGCGGATCCCCCTGATCGGATGCGCCCCGCACGGCACGAGCGCGACTGTGGCGGCTCGCCTGCCTCATCGCGGCGCGGCGAGCCCGCGCCGGGGCGTCCGGGCCGGATCAGCGACGGCGGCACGCCGGCCCGGGCCGGGTCGTCACCAGCGGTGGTGCACCTGGGGGCGGATCAGGTCGTCGTAGATCCCGCGGACCGCCTCGTGCGTCTCGGCCGGCAGCTGCGCGAACCGCGCCGCCGCCGCGTTGGCCTCGGCCTGCCGGGGATTGCGGGCGCCGGGGATGACGACGCTTACTCCGGGCTGGTCGATGACCCAGCGCAGGGCGAACTGCGCCATCGTCATGCCCTCCGGCACGAGGCCGCGCAGCCGCTCGACCGCCTGGAGGCCCACGCCGTACTCGACGCCGGAGAAGGTCTCGCCGACGTCGAACGCCTCACCCTGGCGGTTGAAGTTGCGGTGGTCGTTTTCCGCGAAGACCGTCTGCGGGCCGTACCTGCCCGACAGCAGGCCGCTCGCCAGCGGGACCCGGGCGATGATCCCGACTCCGGCCTTCTCGGCGGCGGGCAGGACCTCGTCCAGCGGCTTCAGCCGGAAGGCGTTGAGGATGATCTGCACGGTGGCCACGCCGGGGCGCGCGATCGCGGTCAGCGCCTCGGCCACCGTCTCCACGCTCACGCCGTACGCCGCGATGCGGCCCTCGGCGACCAGCGTGTCGAGTGCGTCGAAGACCTCGTCGGTGTCGAAGACGGCGCTGGGCGGGCAGTGGAGCTGCACCAGGTCGAGCGTGTCGACGCCCAGGTTGGCGCGGGAGCGGTCGGTCCAGGCGCGGAAGTTGTCGAGGGTGTAGACCTCGGGCGTCTGCTGCACCCTGCGGCCCATCTTGGTGGCCACGGTCAGGCCGGACCGCTCCTTCAGCAACTTCCCGATGATCTTCTCGCTGCGGCCGTCGCCGTACACGTCGGCCGTGTCGATGAAGGTGGTCCCGGCGTCGACCGCGGCGTTGAGCGTGGCCAGGGCGTCGGCCTCGCTCACCTCTCCCCAGTCGGCCCCGAGCTGCCAGGCCCCCAGCCCGACGACGCCCACCTGCTTGCCCGTCCTGCCCAACACGCGCTGTTCCATGAGGTCAGATCGTAGCGGGGCAGCTCAGGCGGGGGGCGCTCCACCCGCCAGGTGACGCAGGAACCAGTCGCGAGCGAGCCCCGCGACCGTCTCCAGGGCGCCCGGCTCCTCGAACAGGTGCGTGGCGCGGGGCACGATCTCCAGGCGGACCGGGGCGGTGATCATGCGCATCGCCTCCCGGTTGAGACCGAGGACGACGGAGTCGCGCTCCCCCACGATCAGCAGCGTCGGCTGACGCACCGAGCCGAGCGCGCCCTCCGCGAGGTCGGGCCTGCCGCCCCTGGACACCACCGCCCTGACACCGCCGGGCCGCGCCGCCGCGGCGACGAGCGCGGCGGCGGCGCCCGTGCTCGCGCCGAACAGGCCGATGGGCAGGCCCCCGACGACCTCGTCCCCGGGCAGCCGGTCGGCCAGCGCGCCCACCCGCCCGGCGAGCAGGCCGATGTCGAAGCGCAGGTGACCGGTGACGGCGTCGGCGCGCTCCTCCTCCACTGTGAGCAGGTCGGCCAGGACGGTGGCCAGTCCGGCCCGCTGCAGTTCCCCGGCGACGTAGCGGTTGCGCGGGCTGTGCCGGCCGCTGCCGCTGCCGTGGGCGAACAGCACCGCTCCCCGGGCCTCCCGTGGGACCGCCACGTCCGCGTCGAGCACGACCTCGCCGATGGGGATCCGCACGCTGAGTTCGGCTTCGCTCATGAGGCCCGCCCTTCCCGGCCGCCCCGGCTGATCCCCGGTCTGTCCCCGGCTGGTCCCCGTGCTCCCCGCTGAACCACCGGGCCTACCCCCGGCCGGTGGCGGCAAACCGGGGACGGCGTGCCCTCCGTGCCAGGAAAACAGCAGGCGGCGCCGGTAGCGGCGCGAGCGCGCCGGGTCAGCGGCGGCATGGGCGCGGAGCCGGCGGTCCGCGTGAGACAACGGGGTCAGGAGCGGCGCGAGCGCAGCGCCTTGAGCACACTCACGCCGTGCTTCCCGCCCTCCGCCCTGCCGTTCCCCGCGCCGCCCACGGCGCCTTCCACGGCGCCTTCCACGGCGTCTTCCACGGCGTCTTCCACGGCGTCGCCCACCAGGCGCCGGTACTCCTCCGACTCCATGGGGCACAACGCGATCCGGCCGTCCCGGTCGAACAGCAGCCCCCAGCCGTACCTCTTGGCCAGGGGCGACGACCGCAGGCACGCCTGAGGACGGGAGAAGAACTCCTTCCTGAGCTCCGCGCGGCGCGCGCCGGACAGGTCCGCGGGCAGGTCCTGCCGCCGCAGCCAGGTCTCGAACAGCACGTCCTCCTGCGTCAGGCCGTACGGCGCGCCGGAGAGCAGCTCATACTGCAGGACGGCGACGGTGGGCTTGCCGCCCCGGGCCCTGGGCACCTCCGCGGCGGTCACCGGACAGTCGTCGGCGACCGCGATGAGCGTCGAGTAGTAGTTGAGATCCTCGGCCATGGCTCCACTATGCCCGGTTCGCCCGGCGGGTCGGCGCTTCCACGACGCGCCTCCGAGGATCAGCCGCGGGCGCCGGAGCTCGCCGGGGGGCGCGGCTCCGGGATGAGACGCACCCCCTCGGGCAGGCCGCTCACGTGCACCGCGCCGCTGCCCTCCCTGGTCTCCAGCTCGACCCGTACGCCCGCGAGCGGCAGCCCGGAGATCCGCAGGTCTCCGAACCCCTCGGGCAGCACCGGGGCGATCCACACCTTGTGGTGCGGCACCCACGGGTCGATGCGCAGCAGGAGCCGTAGGAGCTGGACCGGGGTGGCCGAGGCCCACGCCTGCGGCGAGCACGAGGTCGGGTACGGCACCGGTGCCGGGAACTCCCCCCGGTCGAACCCGCAGAACAGCTCCGGCAGCCGGTCGCCGAAGGCGCGGGCGGCGTCGAGCAGCCCGACGGCGATGCGCTGCGCCTCCCGCACGAAGCCGTAGCGCATGAGCCCGGACGCCACGAGCGCGCTGTCGTGCGGCCAGACGGACCCGTTGTGATAGCTCATCGGGTTGTAGGCGCCCATGTCGGAGGCGAGGGTGCGAACGCCGAAGCCGGTGAACATCCGGGGCGACAGCAGGTGCTCGGCCACGGCCGCCGCCTTGTCGCGGGCGACGATCCCCGACCACAGGCAGTGGCCCATGTTGGAGGCGAGCGCGTCGATCGGGCGGCCGTCATGGTCGAGCCCGACCGCGAAGTAGCCGCGGTGGGGCAGCCAGAACCACTCGTTGAACCGGGCGCGCAGCTCGGCGGCCCGCTCCCGGTAGCGCCGCTCGGTCTCGGTGTCGCCCGCCTCCTTGGCGAAGTAGTGGCGGGCAATGTAGGCGGCGTAGACGTATCCCTGCACCTCGGCCAGGGCGATGGGCGGCCGGGCGATCGTGCCGTCGGCGAAGTTGATGCCGTCGAAGGAGTCCTTCCAGCCCTGGTTGAGCAGGCCCTGGTCGGTCTTGCGCTGATACCACAGGAACCCGTCACGCATGCCGTACCGCTCGATCCACTCCAGCGCGGCGTCGGCGTGCGGGAGCAGTCGCTCCACCGCGTCCCGGTGCAGACCCCAGCGGCGCAGCTCGCCGAGGAGGATGACGAACAGCGGGCTGGCGTCGACCGAGCCGTAGTAGGCGTGCCCGCCGGCCGACGTGTCGTCCTGCCGGGCGCCGTACCTCAGCTCGTGCATGATCTTCCCGGGCTCCTCCTCGCTCATCGGGTCGATCTTGGTGCCCTGCAGGTCGGCCAGCCGGCACAGCGTGCCGTGCGCCAGGTCGGGGTCGAGCGGCAGGGCCAGCCACGAGGTGAGCAGCGAGTCGCGGCCGAACAGCGTCATGAACCAGGGCGCCCCGGCCGCGACGGTCGGCGGCAGCTCGGGGTGCTCGGGGTCGAACAGCCGCAGTGCGCCGAGGTCGTCGCGGGACTGGCGCAGGATCGCCGCCAGGGAGGCGTTGTCCGTCGTCACGTCGGGCAGGCGCTCGTCCCACTCGAACAGACGCCCCGCCCGCCGCGCCAGCGCCGGCGACAGCCGCTTCTCCGAGTACCACGGCTCGGTCTCGACGCCGTCGATGATCGGATTGGCCTGCACGCAGGCCGTCCACTCGCCGCGCGGCGGCACCACCACACGGAAGACGAGCAGGCGCGGGTTGACCACCGGCAGCACCGAAGTGCCGTCGGCCCTGGCCGCCACCCGCACCCCCCGGGCCTTGCTGACCGAGAACATACGCAGCGACCGCTCCTCCGCCGTGGTCGCCACGTCGGCCACCCAGTGCACCCGGTGGGTCTTCACCTCGAACAGGTCGCAGACATCGGAGCCGATGTGCAGGGTCACCACGCAGCCGGCCGGCTCGTGCGACATGTTGCGGATGGTGAGGTCCTCCGACAGCCCGCCGCCGACGTACCGGTCCCGCACGACCAGCAGCGTGCTCTCCGCCTGCCCCGGCCGCGGCGCCGCCCGGCCGACGAAGATCGCGTGGTACGGCTCGCGTGCCAGGACCTGGAGCTCCTCGATCGAGCCGTCGTCGACGCGCAGTTCCCACTGGGACAGCAGCCGGGTGTCGGCGTAGTAGATCCCCTGCGCCGACCCGGGCAGTATGTCGCCGTTTCGGGCCGACACGCAGAACGATCCCCCGGCCACGAGCGTCATGGCGCCCCCGCCGATGGCGCTGGGCTGTCCCTCGAACGTCCACCCGCTCGTCATGCCGATCACCTCGGCCCTGGTCCGTCGGTCCCGACAGTTGCCCCTTACCCGGACATCGAGCCGATTTTCGCCTCGTTCGCAGTCTGCTGCCGGGGCACTGCGCCACCACGCTGCCGCGCCTCCGGCACGTCGCCGCCGTACGCGTCGGCCCGCCGCGAGAGCCCGGCGGGCCCGGGCCGCACGCGGGATCTAATCCCCCGTGACCCGCTGTTTCCTACTCTTCCCGCATGCGCAGGTGGGTGAGCTCGCAGGGGCACGAGGTGGACCCCATCGTCATCGAGGGCCGCCAGTTGCTGCGCGTACGCCACCTGGGCTATCACGTCGGCTACTGCGCGTCGGTCGCGGAGGTGGCGGGCCACGTCGAGCTCGCCGACCTGGTGGAGGTCGTCGACCTGTGCCAGGCCGCAAGGCTCCGTGAACAAGAATGAGGGGTGAGCCGGACGGCTCACCCCTCTGTCGCGCCACCGCGTCACCTCACCGCGGCGCGTGCGCTCAGTCCCAGCCAGGCATGTTCCAGAAGTCGTCGGAGACCGGCGTCCTGGGCCCGGCCTTGGGCTTGGCGGCCTTGGGCTTGGCCGCCTTCGCCTTGCCCGGCTTCTGCATGCTCCAGCCCTGCAGCGGCCGTGCCCAGGCACCGGCGTCCTCGTCGTCGGTCTTGGGCTTCGACGGCGTGTGCGCGAAGTCGTTGCCCGACATCTTGGTGTACGTCGGCTGGTTGGACGTGGGGTGAAGGAAGATGTCCTGCGGCGAGCGCTGGCTGTTGTTCTTGCCGGTGGCGGGCATCGTGAACATGAAGCCCGGCTGCGAGCCGTTCGCCTGGTTACCGTTCGCCTGGTTGCCGGTGGCCGGGCCGGCCGGCTGGGTGCCCGCCTGCCGACCGCCGGATGCCTCGCCGCCGGGCGCCTGCGGGCCGGCCATCGGGCCGTTGGCGCTCTGGCCGTTCGCCGCCGGGCCGTTCGCCCGGTTGCCGGCCTCGTCGCCGGACATGAACGGAGCGACCTTCGCGCCCTTGTCCAGGATGTCCAGGGTCTTGGAAGCGACGACGTCGGGCTCCTCCGGGTGGTTCATCGCCAGCGCGGCGATCTTCTTGCCGGGCGACATCGGCTCCTTGGCGGACAGCGGAGCCGGGTCGGCGGGCGTGCCCGCAGGACCCGACAGGAGAGCCGCGGCGAGTATGGCACTGCATATAGGCATGAGAATTTCCCCCGAAATCTGGTGGACGGAACAAGAACGAAGGTAAGCGCACGATGCCGGGCGATCACGGAGCCGACACCCAGTGTCCGGTCAAATAAGAGAACCGTCCGGTTCAGGACATAGGCCCCAGGGCTCGCGCGAGCCGGGCGAATCCGGGACGTGCCCGAGGCAGAAGAGGCGGAAAACGGAACGGGGGCGAGCCGCGAGCGGCTCACCCCCGTAAGGCTGTCGCAGGGCGACGGCGGGTCACCTCGGCATGAGGACCTTGTCGACCTGATAAATGGTGGCGTTGCTCGTCGCGATGTTCCCGCAGGTGACCGCGGCGTCGTTGACCTTGAGGCTGGAGTCGGACCCGGAGACCGTGAGCTTGCGGCCCTCGAGAGAGGTCAGCTGGCCGTGCATGTCCGCCGGCCCCTTGCGTCCCTTCACCACGTGGTAGGCCAGCAGCCCCCTGAGCGACTTGCGGTTCGTCAGCAGCTGATCGAGCTGACTCTTCGGGATCTTGTTGAACGCCTCGTTGGTGGGCGCGAACACCGTGATGTCCTGGGCGGAGTTGAGCGTCTGGGCCAGCCCTGCCTTCTTCACCACCCGCGCCAGTGTGGACAGCGACGGGATGTCGGCGAGCGCGGTGCCGACCGGCACCTTCGCCAGCTCGGCGGGGCTGCCCTTGCCCGAGGCCGGGAGCGAGGAGCAGCCCGCCCCGACGGGCGACCCGGAGACCGACGGTGACGGGGTCGCGGACGCGGCCTCGCTCGCCTCGGCGCTGGGGGTCTCACTGGCCATGTCCGTGGCGGTCTCGTTGGCCGCGACCGGGGCCGCGGGATTGCCGCCGCCCTGACTGCCGCACGCCGCGGACATCGAAAGCGCCGCGGTCAGGGCGGCAAGGGCGAGCACACGGGTATTCATGATCGTGCTTCCTTAGTCGTGGAAAGGTCGTTGCTGGGTGGCGGGTCGGGTGCGTGATGAGACACGGAGTGAACGCACCGATCGGTCCTTCGACCGGACGCGGTGCCCGGCGTGCCACCCGCACGTCCGTCCGCGCCGTGCGAACCCCGGTGGACGGCGACACCGGAAGAGCCCGCCACACCGGCTCAGGACCGGTGTGGCGGGCCGATCGGATGGGCCGGTCACACGGGCCTCTTCCGTCAGGCCGTCCGGGCCGGGCTCACCGGCCGCGCGGCCACAGATGCCGGTGGGGCCGGGTGGCCGTCTTCTGACGCGCCGTCTTCGGCTCCCTCTGGGGCGCCGGATAGGACTTGGTCGTCTGGACCCCGTACACCGGGCGGAAGGTGAACGGCCGGGGTGCCTCGCCGGGCTTGCCGGAAGCGATGACGGGCTGGATGAACACGTCGCGCGTCTTGGGATCGATCACCGGAACGAGTGTGTTCGCGGTCGCCGCCCCGTCATCCGCCCTGTCGCTCTCCGTGTCGCCCGCTGTGCCGTCCCCCGTGCCGCCCGCGGTCGCGGAGGGCCGTCCCGCGCCCGCGACCGGCTTGCCGTTCGCGCCGGACGCTCCGGGGGCGCTCGCCCCTGTCTGCGAACCGGTCTGCGACCCGGCCGGTGATCCGGAGGCGGGGCCGGACGCGTTCCGCCCGCTGTCCGTCCCGTTGGGAGCCATCCATGGCGGCGCCTGGGGGAAGGGGAAAGGAAACTCCCCGGCCTGCGGCGCCATGCCGGGCAGCGATGCGAGTTGCGGCCGGGCCGTGGACGGCGGCGTGGCGTTGTTCTTGTCCGTGGTGGCCCTCGTCCCGGACGGAGCCGGGTCCGGCGGCACGGCGGCCGGCCCGGACAGCAGGGCGGCGGCCAGTACGGCGGCTGTACAGAGAGGCATGAGACTCCCCCGAGGTCATGGATGGTACGAGCACGACGGTAAGCGCCGCACCGGGGAGTGATCACGCATCCGACGACCAATGTCCGGTCAAGCATGATGATCGGGCGCATCACCCGCAAAGATCCCATCGCACCCGCAACCGGCCCCCGCGGGCCTTCGGGAGAGGAACGAGGCGAGCGGCCGAGGCGAACTCAGTCCGGCAGCCTGACCTCGATCGGCACCACGATGGGCGGATGCGACGGCGGGTTCGGCAGCGGCCGATGCCGGAAGTAGTGCTCCAGGGCGCGCCGCAGGCGGCCGAGCGCCTCGTCGACCGTGTGCCCCTCGCAGGCCACCTCGACCTGAACGCACCGTGCGCAGTACAGGCCACCGTCCTCGGGCGTGACGGTCGCGGTCAGCCGCACGGTCCGTCCCATGCTTCCACCGTGCGCGACAGCGGACCCGGATAATCCCGGCGCACGGGCAACAGTACGGAGATACGCGCCCGGCCGGTTCCGGCTCACCCCCGCTTCGTGCCGGGATTTTGCCTGATAGGGAGGCATGCCGGTGTCCCGCCGAGAGGATGGCGCGTTTCCCCGGGTAGGGCGGGGCACATGGGCGAGAAGGACAAGAAGGAAGAGCCGTCGGTGGGCGACGAGGTCACCTGGAAGAGCCACGGCGGCGAGGCGGCCGGCAAGGTCGAAAAGAAGATCACCGAGCGCACGGAGGAGGCGGGCCGCACCGTGGCCGCCTCACCCGAGGACCCGCAGTTCCTCGTGCGCAGCGAGAAGAGCGGCGGGACGGCGGTGCACAAGCCGTCGGCCCTGCATCCGAAGGATAAGGAGTGACGTGACCGCCGGCGGGGGACGGACCGCGGCCGAGTCCGGCCGGGCGGTCGACGTGTCCGTGGCCGCAGCGGGTCGATGACCGCGCGAGAAGCGGTCGGAGGAGATCGGTCAAGCTAAAGATCGGCCGAGTGGGAGATCAGCCGGACGGGAAATCGGCCGGGCGGGTCCACGGGCGCGCACCGGGGGTCGCGCCCGCCGCCCCGGCCGTCCCCGGCTCAGTTGAGCGTCTTCTTCCAGTGGAAGCCGCCGGGCAGGTTCACGGTGAGGGTACGCCGCCCGTCCGCCGTCTTCGTGACGCGGAAAGCGCGTCCGCCGAAGCTGTGCCCGACGCCGCCGCGCGAGAGGTTGAGCCTGAACGGTCCCATCTTGATCGATTTTCGGTAGCTCCAGCCCATGACTTCTCCAAGGTTGTCCGTGCCTCCGCGACTACCCGCAAAGACGATCAGCACACCGGATCGGCTCCGTTTACGACCGTGCCGATGGGTATGGGCTGGGCATGCCCGAGCTTTCGGGCCACCAGGAACGTGCCGGGAATCCCGAACGGGCGCGAAGGTTCACGGTCCCCGCCGCGTCCGCGGGTTCCGCGCCTGCCCGCGAAGATGCCCGCCCGAAACCGGAAGGAGTGACGCCATGGGACACGCCGGAGTGATGCTGGAGACCTATCCCGCCGATCTCGGCGGTGTGGACAGGCAGGTGCTGGCCAACTGCATCGAGGCCTGCTTCGACTGCGCGCAGACCTGTACGGCCTGCGCGGACGCCTGCCTGAGCGAGCACGCGGTGGCGGAGCTCGTGCGCTGCATCCGCACCAACCTCGACTGCGCCGACATCTGCGCGACGACGGGCCGGGTGCTGTCCAGGCACACGGGCTACGACGCGAACCTGACGCGGGCCCAGTTGGAGGCGTGCGCGCAGGCCTGCCGCAGCTGCGGCGACGAGTGCGGTATGCACGCCCACGTACACGAACACTGCCGGGTGTGCGCCGAGGCGTGCCGGCGCTGCGCCCAGGCGTGCAACGAGCTGCTGGCCGCGCTCGGCTGAGCGTTTGCCCGATGCGATGACGTACCGGTGAGAGAGACCGTGTAAAAACGGTTCCTATGGCAGAAGAAGGGGACGACGAGCCGACCGGCGACGACCTCGAGGCCGTCACCGCCGCCGTGCTCACCGCCTCGCGTGTGCTCGTCGCGATCTCCGCGCGGTCTCTCGCCGCCGCTGAGGATAGGGTCACCCTGCCCCAGTTCCGCATGTTGCTGGTTGTGGGACAGGGCGAGACCAAGCTGGTGACGCTGGCCGACAGGCTCGGTGTGAATCCGTCGACCGCCATGCGCATGGCCGACCGCCTCGCCGTCGCCGGTCTGATGAAGCGCGAGGTCAATCCGCACAACCGGCGGGAGACGCTGCTGCGGCTGACCGACAACGGACGGCGGATCGTGGACGAGGTCACGGCCCGGCGCAAGAAGGAGATCACCGCGATCCTCACGCGGATGCCGGCGGCCCAGCGGCGGGCCCTCATCGTCGCTATGCGGGAGTTCAACGACGCGGCGGGCGAACCGCCCGCCCGCATCGCCTTCCCGCTCGGGTGGCCCGGCCCGTCCTCCTGATCGCCGTGTCAGGCGGCCCAGCGGCGGGCGTTCGCGAACCCTCGCGGGCGGCCCGGCAGCGGGTCGGCAGCGGGTCAGCAGCCGGAGGCGGCGCAGGCCCCGGGGATGAGCCCGGGGGCTCCGTCGGCGCCCGACGGCACCTCACCCCGGTCCTGGCCGGCCCCGCCCTTCGAGGCACCGCCCGTCTTGCCCGACGAGCCGGTCCCGGCCCGGCCCGCTCCGGCGCTCTTCTGACCGGACGAGCCCCCGCCCGAGGAGCCGGAAGCGGTGTCCGCGCCTCCTCCGGCGGGTGCCTGCGCTCCACCGGAGCCGTCTCCGCCGGACCCGATCGCGCCCTGGTCCGACGCGCCCTGGTCCGACGAGCCCTGCGATTCCTGTCCGTCCCCCGCACCGGCGTCGTCCCCGGAGGAACCGGAGGAACCGGCGGTATCGCCGTCCTGTGCGGGGGCCGCCGACTGCTGCGTGCCGCCCGCGGCGGGCGGACCCGACGGGTCCGAGCGGCCGGCGAGCGCGTAACCCGCTCCCCCGGCGGCCAGCACGGCGACCAGGGCCGCGGCGGCGATGATGAGGGGTTTTCTGTTCTTCGGCCTGGTCGCCGGCTCCTCCTGACTGGAGAGGACTTCCTGCCGGAACCGATCATCCTGGCTCGTCTGCGAGGGGACGTGCCCGTGCATGTGAGACAACTCCCAGCGGTCGTTTCGGGGGAAAGCTCCACGGCTTCCGCGGGTGGCTGCCCACCTTAGCCCCACTGGTGACCAAATCTCACAAAGAGCACTAAACAATCATGAATTCCCCAGGGTTTCCTCTGGTCCGGGCACGCCGCGCACCAGCTCAGCGGCTGTGCGTCGCGGCGCTGTGGTAGTCGGTGTACGTGTAGGGGTTGCCGAGAATCCTCGTTTCGGGGATGTCGGGGTTCATCCCCTTCTGCCACGCCTCCTCGCCCAGCGTCGCACGCAGATACTCGACGGTCCGCTCCACCTCGCGGCGGGCCGCGGCGAGGTCCACGCCGGCAAGGCGGTGCTCGTGCTTCACCACACGCGACCGTTCACGAGGACCGTGTGCACGTCGCCGCGCTGCGCCTGGAAGCGACATGCTCGTACGGATCGAGCACAGGCGGAGAGCTCCCGCCGGGCGGGGTACGACGGGGAAGAGGCGGGCAGGTCCGCCTTGACGCAGGTTCGGCGGGCGCCGCCGCGGGCGGGGGCCCGGTTCGCCCGGCAAGGCGGGGACGCAACCGATTCACGCCGAGAGCGCGAGAGTGGAGGTGCCGGCCATGAGGGGACGCGTTCTGCCGGCGGCCCTGCTGGCGGCCGGTCTGCTGACCGGCGGCGCGCGGGGCGCCGCTCTCGCCGCGACGGCCCCGGCTCAAACCCCGGCTCAGATCCCGGCTCAGATCCCGGCTCAGACGCCGGCACCGACGCCGGCGGCACCGGTCGGCACGACTCTCGCCTCCGATCACAACGAGCAGGACGTCATGTTCGCCCGGATGATGATCCCGCACCATCGTCAGGCGGTGGAGATGGCGAAACTGGCCGAGGGACGGGCGTCGGACCCCCGGGTCGTGCGGCTCGCCGAGCGGATCGAAGCCGCCCAGTCTCCCGAAATACGGACGATGAGCGGCTGGCTCACGGCCTGGGGCGAGCCGGTGTCCGGCGAGAGCCCCGCGCCGGCGCACCGTCACGCCATGCCCGGCATGATGTCCCCCGAGGAGATGCGCCGTCTCGAAGGGCTGTCCGGCCGGGCCTTCGACCGGGAGTTCCTCTCGATGATGATCCGGCACCACGAGGGCGCGGTCACCATGGGGCGGGACGAACTGCGCGGCGGGGTCTACGAGCCGGCCCGGCGGCTGGCGGCGTCCGTCGTGTCCAGCCAGTCGGCCGAGATCACGGAGATGAAACGCCTGCGGGGATGAAGCGGACGACGCGGGCGGCCGCCGACGGTGTCAGACGATGCTCGGGCGAGGGGCGCCGTCTTCCCCGCCGGATGCCGGACCGCCGGACGCCGCCGCATTGACGGACGCCACATTGACGGGCGCTGGATTGACGGGCGCCGGCTTGACGGGCGCCGGACCGCCGGACACGGGCGCCGGACCGCCGGACACAACATTGACGGGCGCCGGATTCGCGGACGCCCGCGCGGACGGGCGAGCGGCCCGCGTCGTGGCCCCCACCGTGGCCCCCACCGTGGCACGCGCAGTGACCCGTCCGGGGCCGCGTTTGCGGTGCCGTCCGCCGGAGGTCGCCGCCGCGGCCTTGACCCGGAGCCCGGTGACGGCGGTGGAGACGACCGCGAACAGCAGGCCGGCCGGCAGGACGGCGTCGCCGGGCGACCACACGACGCCGGGGGACTGCCCCTGCGTGGCCGCCAAGTTCCTGATGGTGAGCCCCACCGCACCCGGGACGCTCGCGTGCACCGCCGCCACGGGCTGGATCGTCACCGGCGCCTTCGGCGTGACCTTGACCTTGCGCGGCAGGCCGTACCCGACGATCTTGCTTTTGTCGCGTACCTTGCGCTTCAGCCACACGCCGTCGACGTTGCCCTCGATCGTGTGGACCTTCCCGTGGACGACCTTCTCGACCACGCCGACGTGGTCGATGTCTCGGATCTTCTTGGACCCCGACCAGTCGAAGAAGACCACGGCGCCCGGCTCGGGCGTGCCGCTCCACGCGTCGTGCTCCTTGAACCACTTGGCGTGCCGTGTGGTCAGCGCGAACTCGCCGACGCGGTCCTGTACGCCCGCCTGGTTCGCCGCCCAGGAGACGAACATGTCGCACCAGGGGGCGGTCCTGAAGTCGGGGTCCTTGGCGATGGTGTCGGCGTACCATTCGCCGAACTTCGTGTGTTTCCCGGCTCGTTCGCGGTAGCCCAGTTCCGGGCGGACGGCGTCGAGCAGCTGTCGTGCTATCGGATCGGTGGAAATCGCGGGCTCCTCATGGCGCGCTTCGAGACATGACGAACCGGCCCGCGGGCGTGACGGCAGGGCGGCATCACCGCGTGACGGCACGGCGGCCGGAAGACACGGCCGCGGCGGGGCGGGATCAGAAACGGGAGACGTGGCAGCCCGTCACGGGCGCGCCATCACCCCGGAAGCCTGGAGACGTTCCAGGGCGGGCATGTGGTCCGGGCGACGGACCCCGGACCGGGTGGGCAGGTGGAGCGGACACTCCACGCGCTCTCCTCTCCTTGGCCGCCTACCGGGTTAGCTGACGGGTTCGGGCCAGGAGTAGCCCTACCGGATGGTCCGGATTCACCCCAGAAAAGGTGGGTCCCCGGTTCCCGGGATCGATGACATCCGGGATTCGGCGGTCGCCGGTCGTCCTCGGGTTGAGGACCGCTCACCGGCGTGACACACGGGAAGCTTAGTAGATAACAAGTAAGACACGGCCAAAAACCCGGCAAACAGCCCGATTCCTGCTGCGGTCGGCCGAAGTTTCCCGCAGGTCCCCACGGTTGCGGGCAACCAACCGTGAGATGCGCCACAGGGGGCGCCGACGGCCGGGCGGAGCCTGTAGAGATCACCGCTGTCCGACCACGTGGGTAGCCTTACGGTCATTTCGGATCGACCGACAGAAGGGACCCGGGCAGTGCTGGACGACGCCGGACTCCAAGCCCTCCGGGAGGCGGCGCGGCTGTCTCCGGACAACCTCCCCCTACGGCGGCACCTCGCCGGGCAGCTCCTGGCCAAGGGATATCTCGCCGACGCCGAGGCCGAGTACCGGGCCGCCCTCCTGCTGTCGCCCAGGGACCCGGACGTCGTCGCCGGTCTGGCGGAGGCCTTCGTCCGGCAGAGCTCTTACGGCGCCGCGCTGTCGGCGCTCCAGCCACTCCTGGCCGAGCCCGGTTTCCCGCCGCGGATCGGGCTGCTCGCCGCCAGGGCGCTGCTGGGCGAGGGTGACGTGCCCGGCGCGGCGCGCCGCTACCACGACGCGGTCTCCCGCGATCCGTCGCTGTCCGACCCCGGCCTGGCCGCCCGGCTGGAGCCGCAGCCGGCCACGCCGTACCAGACCCAGACACAGCAGAGCCAGACACAGCAGAGCCAGGCGCAGCAGCCACAGACGCAGCCCGGCACGCCGTACGCGCCGGGGCCGCCACCCGGCCCGGCGTACCCCCCACCTGCGTACCCCGCACCGGCGCACGACGGCGACGTGGAGGTCCAGCGCTCCGGTGTCACCTTCGCCGACGTGGCGGGAATGGAGGCGGTCAAGGATGCGCTGCGGATGAAGCTCCTGCTCCCCGTCCAGCAGCCCGAGCTGTTCGCCGCGTTCGGCAAGCGGGCGGGCGGCGGAGTGCTGCTGTACGGCCCTCCCGGCGCGGGCAAGACCCACCTGGCCAGGGCGGCGGCGGGAGAGCTCGGCGCGTCGTTCATCGACGTCGGCCTGGCCGACATCCTGGACATGTACATCGGGTCCAGCGAGCGCAACCTGCACGCCACGTTCGAGATGGCCCGGCGCAACCGGCCGTGCGTGCTCTTCTTCGACGAGGTCGACGCGCTGGCCGCGCGCCGCTCGGACATGCGCCAGGCGCACACCCGCCAGCTGGTCAACCAGTTCCTCGCCGAGCTCGACGGCGTGGACGAGAACGCCAACGACGGCGTCCTGGTGCTGGCGGCCACCAACGCGCCCTGGTACATCGACGTCGCGTTCCGGCGGCCCGGCCGCTTCGACCAGCTGGTGTTCGTGCCGCCGCCCGACGCCGCGGCCCGCGCCGCCATCCTGCGCATCCTCTGCCGAGACAAGCCGCTGGCCGAGATGGACTACGACGCCGTGGCCCGGGTGACGGACGGGTTCGTGGGCGCGGACCTCAAGGGTGTCGTCGACCGCGCGGTGGAGACCAAGCTGCATCAGTCGATCAGCGCGGGCCGGCCCATCCCCCTGTCCACACCCGACCTGCTGGCCGCGGCCCAGACGGTGCGGCCCACGGCCGTACGCGAGTGGCTGACCACCGCGCGCAACTACGTCCTGCACGCCAACGACTCCGGCGCCTGGGACGAGCTGATGCCCTGGATCAACGGCACATCCAACGGTGCGTTCGGCGGCAAGAAGGGCGGCAAGGGCAGGTGGTGACGGCCGCGGCGCCACTCGAAAGGGCACGCACGCTGCTGACGCTGAACCGCCCGGCGGAGGCCGAACGGGAACTGCGCGGCCTGCTCGCCCGGGAGCCCGAGAACGTCGCCGGGCACGCCTTCCTCTCCGTGGCGCTGACGCAGCAGCACAGGGCGTCCGAGGGGATCGGCGAGGCCACCGAGGCCGTGCGGCTCGCGCCCGACCACTGGTTTCCCCACTACGTCGCCGGGCACGCGTACCACCGGGCGGGGCGCCCGCACGAGGCCGTCGCCGCCGCGCGGGCGTGCCTGGCGCTGTCCCCCGAGCACGCGCCGGCGTGGGAGCTGCTCGCTCGGGCGCACGTCTCCCTCGAGCAGTGGCCGCAGGCGGCCGACGCGGCGGAGCACGGGCTCGCCGCCGACCCCGAGGACGCCGACCTGGCCGGCATCCTCGCGGTGGCCCTCACCGTGCTCGGCGACGCCCTCCGGGCGAAGGAGGCGGCCGCGCGCGCCGTCGGGCTGGATCCCGAGAGCGCGACGGCCCATCTGGCGTACGGGCGGGCGCAGCTCGCCTTCGGCGCGCCGGCCGAGGCGGCCCGCGCGTTCCGCGAGGTGCTCCGCCTCGATCCCGGGTTCGACCAGGCCAGGGACCTGCTGGTGGCGGCGTTGAAGCGGCGTAACCCCGTCTACCGCGTGCTCGCGCGCCTTCGCGGCACGTTCTCCGGCGGATGGCGGATGGTGTTCCTGCTGCCGGCCGTGCCGCCGCTCATCGCCGTCTTCGTCCTCATCGCGCTGCTGCACTGGGCGGCCTGGGTCGCCGAGGCGGTCACCACCCTGCGCCTGGCCCGGGCCAGGGCCACCAGGCTGCTCTTCGACACCAGGGAGGCGAGAGTGGCGGCGCTGTGCTGCTGCCTTCCCGCCGCGGGTGCGGCGCTGCTCGTGGCCGGCGTGGCGACCGGCGGGGCGGCGCCCGCGGTGGCGGGCGCCGCCGTCATGGCCCTGGTCACCCCCGTGCAGGAGGCGGCGCACACGAGCGCGCCCCGCGGCCGCCTCGTGCTGTACGGCTGGTCGGGCCTTTTGGGGCTGGCCGCCGTCCTGTCGGCGATCGCGTCCCTCCCCACCGTCGCGCTGCTCACGGCGTACGCCGGGGTGGCCTCCATCTGGGTGGCGGCGGGCGTGCGGCGCCTGTTCGGGACGGGTGCGGCGCACGCGCTCTGACCGGCCCGGGGCCGATTGCTTAGTTAGTCAAAGCAAGCATTATCGTGGCCCTCCTGGACCCGCCGCCGGAGGCGACCGGCTCGTGCGGGAGCGTGATCACAGGTGGAGGGACTATGACCGACGCGATGTGGGCCGGCACGGTCGCCGTGACCGGGCACGAAGGCGCCGGCCTCGAAGCGTACGCGGCCCGGCCGCTCGGCTCCGCCCCGCACGGCGGGGTCGTGGTGATTCATCACATGCCCGGCTACGACGAGGCCACCAAGGAGATCGTCCGCAGGTTCGCGGCGAACGGCTACGCCGCGATCTGCCCGAATCTGTACTCCCGGGAGGGCGCCGGCGTCAGCCCGGACGACCAGGCCGCGGCGGCCCGGGCCAAGGGCGGCATCCCGGACGAACAGCTCGTCGGCGACGTCGCCGGCGCCGCGGCCTATCTCAAGGCCCTGGAGCACGCCAACGGCAGGATCGGTGTGATCGGCTACTGCTCCGGCGGACGGCAGGCCTTCCTTTCCGCGTGCTCGCTGGACATCGACGCCGCGGTGGACTGCTACGGCGCCTTCGTCGTCACCGCGCCGCCCGCCGAATATCCGCTCAAGGCCGAGCCGCTGATCTCCCGGGCCGCCGATCTGTCCTGCCCGCTGCTCGGGCTCTTCGGCGCGGACGACAGGTTCCCCTCGCCGGAAGAGGTGGGAGTGCTCTCCGCGGAGCTGGAGAAACTGGGCAAGGAACACGAGTTCCACGTCTTCCCCGACGCCGGCCACGCGTTCTTCGCCGTGGACCGGCCGGCCTACCGCCCCGCCGCCGCGGTGGAGGGCTGGAAGAAGGTCTTCGGCTTCTTCGGCCGCCGCCTCGCCGCCTGAGGAGACCAGGATGTGCACCTATCTCACCGAGAAGCTCCGTCTCGACGGCGCCGCCAAGGGGGCCTCGGGCTGGTTCACCGTCACCGACGGCATGGTCTACGTCGATCATCCCTACCACGCGTGCCATGAGCACACGGTGAACATCGACCTGACCAACCCCTCGGAGGGCCCGTCGGCCCGGGTCGCCATCGAGCTCACCGAGGAGGCGGCGCTCGCGCTGGTCGAGGCGATCCACAAGGCACTGGCCGCGGCGCCGCCCGGCCTCGCGTCGGCCGCTCCTCGTCCCGCCTCCGCCTGATCCGGCTCTCCCGACGCGGTCTCGTCCGCCCGCCCCTGCCGCGTCCGCTCGGGCCGCGTCTGGTCGGGCCGCTCGCCCTGCCCGCCCGAAGTAAGTGAGCAGGGCTGAGCGAGCAGGGCTGAGCGAGCGGGGTGAACGGCGGGGATAGCGCGGCCGGCGGGTGCGTCAGACGTCGAGCGACATGTACAGGCGGGTGCCGCCCGGCCGGAAGCCCACGCGTTCGTAGACCCGGCGCGAGCCTTCGCCTCCGTACTCCAGCCACACCGACCGGGCTCCCCCGGCGAACATCGTTTCGGCGAGCGTGGCGGTGACCGCGGCGGCGATGCCCCGTCCACGAAGGCCGGGACGGGTGCCGACCCCGGCGAGCTCCGACGTTCCCACGGCCGGGGCGGAGCACATGGCCGCTCCGGCGCAGCCGCCGCCGGGGGCCCGGACGAACCGGACCGCGCCGCCGCCCTCCTGTGTGCGGCGCAGCCGGGCCGCGCCCTCCGGCGAGGCGGCGAACTCACCGCCGAAGGCCTCGGACAGTGCGGCGTCGATCGCCGCGTAGTCCTCGTCGGTGGACGGCGTCTCCACCGGGAGAGCGGCCTGCGGCCTCGTCAGCGTGGCCGGGGTGCAGACGAGGTAGTCGTGCACCGCCTCGACGGTGAACCCCGCCTCACGAAGCGCGGGCTCCACCTCGGGCGCGGCGTCCGGGGCGAACTCGAGACGGGGCTTGAGCCCGCGCTCGCGAAACGCCCCGATCAGCGCCGCGACCTCCCGCCCGCCCGGCCTGGCGCCGGGCAGGGGTGTCGCGTAGTTGACGTACGGACTGGTGGTGCCGGGATCCACGCCCACGACGAAGTCCCCGGTCTCGACGACTTCGGGACGGCGGCGCAGGTTGGCCACGGCGAAACTCTGGACATCGATGCCCACGGTGATATCGACCTCACGAATGACAGGGTGAAGCGGTTCGCCCGCAGCGCGGAGCGGAGGGGTGAACTCGCATGGGAAAGCCATCCCGGACGGGGATTGGAGACGGTGCGCGGGGCACCGGTCGCGTGGGGCCACCGTGAGACGGTGAGGCAGTGAGCCGCTGTCGCGGGAGGCGTGGCGGTCAGTGCCGACGGCGGCCGCCGCGGGACGCCGAGAACATAGGCTTCGTTCCTTCGCTGCATTGTTCGTGTGTGAAGCGCGCTCACTCTCCCAAGAGGGTCCGTGAGCGCGCAAGCCGTTATTCGCCTGCCGAGTCAGCGCGTCGCGGGCGCGTCACCGGGCCGCCGGACGCCCAGCCGCGCGGCGAAGGCGGCGGCGTCCTCGGCACGTGCCCCAGTTGGAGCAGGTCGGACTCCAGCGCGACCACCCCGTCGGCGACGGTGGCGAGGGGCCGTTCCCGGCGGGAGGTGCGCGGCGAGCGGCCGGGGCCCTCGGGGCCCAGGACGGCGGCTTGCCGCTCGCCGGCGGGGACGAGAAGGTCGGGGGCCACCAGCCGCGGTCGCGGGTGTCCCGCAGCGGCACACGCCCGTGCCGTGCCGTGCCGTCCCGTCTCAGGACCCTGGGCGGTACTCGACGGTCCGGCGGCCGCCGCCGGGATAGATCATGATGAGGAGGTCCTGAGTGGTTCCGGGGTCGCCGGCCGGCTTGCGGTAGTGGACCCTGACCCGGTAGTGCCCCTTCCCTCTGAACGCGAGGTTCGGCAGGTCGCTCATTCCCGCGATGGGATCCATCAGCTCGATGTGGCCGGTCGGGCTCTCATAGCCGACCTCCACCACGTGGTCCCAGCCCTTCACCTCGACCGGAGGCCGCCGCCGGTACAGCTCCGCCGTCAGGCAGTTGTCGAAGTCGGAGTGAGTGAGGATCATCAGATGCCCCGGGAGGGCGGCGACGAGCCCGCCGGCCCGGAGCCTGTCCGGCAGCCCGTCGTCGAACGCGTCGTCCGTCTCGGCGGACTCGATGATCCCGTAGTCGGTGCCCATCAGCGCCCTGACGACCCGGAGCGGCCGGACGAGCGGCCGGTGGCGCGCCCTGTCGCACGCCCGCTGATTGGCCGCCTTCCACGCCCCGAACTCGGCCTCCTCCGCTGCTTTCCGTTTCCGCAGGTCCGCCTCCGCCGATGGGCAGATGGCGGCGACCAGGTACATGTCCGCGCCGCCCGGGCGATAGGCGTCGCACGCGGCGTGCCCGTAGGCGAGCAGGTCCCGGTCGGAGACGTTCCGGAAACCCCCGCTCGTGCGCGCGGCGCAGAGGAACGCCCGCTCGCCCGCGCCGAACGGCAGCACGTCGAGCGCGCCGGACGCCGACCCCTCCACCGAGTGCATCTCGCAAGGACGACGGGCGATGTCCCCCGCGGCCAGATCGGCGACCGGCAGGAACGCCACGAGTGCCAGCGCGGCCAACGGCACGGCGGCGCGGCGCGGCCACCGGTGGCGCGTCACGGACCGCAGCACCCGCCGGACCCGGTGCCCGGGGACGCGCACCGCGGCCAGCACGCACAGGGCGGCCGCGGCGGCGACGGCGTCGGGGACGACGAAAAGCCTGACTCCCAGAAGGCCGCCCCACCTCTCGAGGCAGCCCGTGTCGCGTGCGATGTCCGCGGCGAACGCCAGCGGGGCGAGGCCGTACAGGACGAGCAGCGGCGCCACCGCGACGCGGGCCAGCACGCGGCCGGCACGAGGGCTGCCTCTCCAGGTGGCGGCCCAGTTCGCGAGGAACGCGAGGACGATCCCTGGAAGCCCGGCGTACCAGGCCAGAGGGAGGTACGCGCGGGCCGGCCACCACAGGCGCGTCGCCGAGTCGTAGAGGTCGCGCGCCGGGCAGTACCCGAACGAGAACCAGCCGAAGCCGGCACCTGTCAGGGTCAGGTCGTAGGCCAGCCCCGCCGTGGACACGACCAGTGCGGCGGTCCACCACCATCGCGATCTTCTCGGCACGAGCCGCCACGCTACCGCCCACCGCCGACATCCGGCGGCGAGAACGAGACCCGGCCACGCAAGGCACCACCCCGGAGATCGGGCGGCGCTCAGTCCGTGTGTGATCCGGTCTTCCACGCGAGACGGAGCTGCTCTTCGGCATCGGTGGCTTGGCGAAGACCCGCCTGGTAGGCCGGTTCCCAGGCCGTCCGGTCATTCAGGTCCGAGCCGAATGCGCGTATCGATTCCGGATCGGGCTCGATGGTCACCACTGTGTGCGCCCCTGCGACCGCCAGCTCCTGGTGGAGCAACTCGCGGGGGAACAGGTGCGCCTGCGGGTCGATCACGACAAGCGTGCGGGCTCCGGCCGCGAGTCCGGCGTTGGTCGCCGATCGCAGGGAGCCGTCCATGTATCGGCGGCCGTTGATGGTGATCGGTGGGTAGATGCCCGGGAAGGCGGTGCTCGCCGCCACGGCGGAGGGCAGCGGTGCGCCACTGGCACGGTCGAAAACCTCCTGCTCGCCGGTCTCGGCGTCCAGCGCGGCGATGAGCAGCTCCCGGTCCGGCCATTGGTCCGCGCCGGCCATGGCGCGCATCCGGGCGATATGTGCCTGCTCGGGGCCGGTCTCGGCGGCGAGGGCGATCTGGCCCACTCGGCGCCGCGCCTCGTCCGGATTCGAGGCGGCACCGGCGAGCACCGCGAACGCCTCGCCCAGCCGGCGCCCGTCCACCTGGGGAGGAGTGCTGCCGGAGTCGGCAGGGCGCACTGGGGTGGCGAGCCGGTCGGGGTCCTGACCGGTGGCCAGCAGTGCGGCGGTGATCGCGCCGGCCGAGGTGCCGACGATCAGATCGGCTTCGCCGAGATCCACCCCGGCGCGGCGCAGTCCGCAGGCAAGCCCAGCCGTCCAGGCCATGCCGACGAGACCTCCGGCGCCCAGTACGAGTGCCCGGTCGAGTGAGTGCACGACTGTCTCCTCCTATTATTGAAACAGTCGTACCATATATTGACGTAGACGGAGATCGGCGCCGGCGAGAGGATGATCCACCGTGGGGCGACCCCCAGATCCCGCCCGGCGGGAGGCCACGCTGGCGCGGGCGACCGACTACGTACTGGCGCACGGCCTGGCCGGGTTGAGTTTGCGGCCGCTGGCCGCGGCTCTCGGTACCAGCCCGCGGATGCTGCTCTACGACTTCGGCAGTAAGCAGGAGTTGGTATCCGCCGTCCTTGCCGAGGCCCGCCGCCGCGGTGCGACACGGTTGGCTGAGAACCTCCCGCCGGAGGCGGGCTCTCCGGAGGAACGCCTGCGCGGCATCTGGGCCTGGATCAGCGCGCCCGAGCGTGCCCCGTACGTCCGGCTGATCTTCGAGGTGCACGCCGACGGCCTGGCTCGCCCCGAGAACTACCCGGACCGAGCCGAGGCGATCACGAATTGGTTCGACACCCTCGGCGCCACGTTCCGCGACATCGCCACCACCCCTGATGACACCGTCACGCCCACGTTGGTCATGGCCGTCATCCGGGGCCTCCTGTTCGATCTGACGACCACCGGCGACCGCCACCGCACCGACCGCGCCCTCGACCGCTTCTGCGAACTCCTCCGGTAGTGAACGAAGAACCGGTGAAGCCGGCGGAGGGATGTGTCCCCCGCCGGCCGACCGCCGTACGGCGCCCGCGGCACGCCCGCACAGGGGCGGCGGCGCGCCCGACGGCTACCACTCGCCGCCCGGTGAGCCGACCCCCCGGCGCGTGCCTCCGTGCTCGTGCTGCCGGTAGGTGGCGGCGAACGCCAGCGCGCCGAGGCCGAACAGGAAGATGATCGCCCCGGTGACCACGTTGTCCCAGATGGTCGCGGTGGTCGCCGACCGGCCGCCGCGGATCACCCACGGCGCGATGATCGTCCAGACACCGAGCACCGGCAGCACCCAGCTCATGCCGTACGTGCGGCCGAAGGCCGACGCGCAGCTCATCGCGAGCGCGGCGACCGTCAGCCCGACGATCAGGTTGTTGATCGCCAGACTGCCGAAGCCGCTGAAGCCGACGATCCACGGCGAGATGGCGAGGTAGAGCCCGGCGAGGAACGTCACTCCGTCCATGACCTGCGCGGGAACGGTCGATCCCGCGCGGTCGTACGTCTGGCGCAGTTCCGTCGCGTCCGGGCGGCGTGCCAGACCTGGTCGCACCATGTCGCGTCACCTCTTTTCCCAGGTGAGCGGGGCCAATGACGCGGAACCCCGCACTTGCATCATCCAACGCCCCGCAGGATGGAGGGGAGGTCTGCGGATGCGCGGGAAACAGATGGACGACATCTGTCCTTCAGATGTACCGGCGCGACCGGGCAGTGCCTCACGACGGAGACGACCGCAGAGCCTGGGCCGCGTTCACGATGGAGACGTGGCTGTAGGCCTGGGGGAAGTTGCCCGCCTGACGCCGGTTGCGGACGTCGTACTCCTCCGACAGCAGGCCGACGTCGTTGCGGAGGGACAGCAGGCGCTCGAACAGGCGCCGCGCCCGTTCGCGGCGGCCGATCAGGGCGAGCGCGTGGGCGAGCCAGAAGGAGCAGGCGACGAAGACGCCCTCCCCGCCCGGCAGTTCGTCCACGTCGTCGGCCTCCGGCCGGTAGCGCAGGACGAGGCCGTCCTCGGTCAGTTCGCGGCACACGGCGTCGACGGTGCCCGCCACGCGAGGGTCGTCCAGGGGCAGGAAACCGAGCCGGGGAATGAGCAGCAGCGCGGCGTCGAGGCCCTTCGAGCCGTAGAACTGGGTGAAGGTGTTCCGGCCGGGGTCGTAGCCGTGCGCGCACACGTCGCGGTGGATCTCCTCGCGCAGGGCACGCCAGCGGCGGGCGGGGCCGTCCTGGCCCTGCGTCTCGACCGAGCGGACCATGCGGTCCGCCGCCACCCACGCGAAGACCTTGGAGTGGACGAAGTCGCGGCGCGGGCCGCGCACCTCCCACAGCCCGTTGTCGGGCTCCCGCCACGCCCCCTCCAGATACTCCATGAGCGCGCACTGCAGGTCCCACGCCTCCTCGTCCGGCCGCAGGCCCGCCTCCCTGGCCTGGTAGAGGCAGTCGATCACCTCGCCGTACACGTCGAGCTGGAACTGCCGCGAGGCGGCGTTGCCGATCCGCACCGGCCGTGATCCCTCGTAACCCGGCAGCCAGTCGACGGTCCACTCGGGCATGTGCCTGCTGCCGTCGACCGTGTACATGATCTGCAGGTCGGCGGGGTCTCCGGCGACCGCACGCAGCAGCCAGTCGCGCCAGGCCGTCGCCTCTTCCGCGTACCCCGCGCCCATCAGCGCCCGGAGGGTGAACGACGCGTCCCGCAGCCAGCTGTAGCGGTAGTCCCAGTTGCGCGGGCCGCCGAACCGCTCGGGCAGCGAGGTCGTGGGCGCCGCGACGAGGCCGCCCGTGGGGGCGTACGTGAGGGCCTTGAGCGCGAGGAGGCTGCTGCCCACGGCCTCGCCGTACTCCCCCCGGTACCTGCACCGGCCGAGCCACTGCCTCCACAGCCGGTCGGTGGCGGCCAGTTCCTCGGCCGCCTCCAGCCGCCGCGGCCGGCCCTGCCACGACTGCTGCCAGGTGAGCACGAACGACACCCGGTCTCCCGCCCCGACCGAGAACGACGCGGTCGTGCCGCGGAGGCGGGAGTCGTGGGTGAGTTCGACGGGCGACTGGAGCCAGGCGGCGTTGGGACCGGCGATCACCGCGAGCTCCCCCTCGCGGTGCCGTACCCAGGGAATCACGGCGCCGTATTCGAAGCGCAGCAGCAGTTCCGTGCGCATCTCCACCCGGCCCCGCACGCCCTCCACGATCCGCACGAGGTCGGGCGCCTCGCCGCGCGGCGGCATGAAGTCGAGGACCCGCACGGACCCGCCGGGCAGGTCCCAGGTCGTCTCCAGGACCAGCGTGCCGTCCCGGTAGCGGCGCCCGGTGCACACGCCGCCCGCGGCGGGGGCCAGCAGCCAGCGTCCCGCCGGGCGTCCGCCCAGGAGCGCCGCGAAGCAGGCCCCGGAGTCGAACCGCGGCAGGCACAACCAGTCCACCGAGCCGTCCCTGCCGACCAGGGCGGCCGTGTGCATGTCCCCGATGAGCGCGTAGTCCTCGATGCGCATCGTTCTGCCTCGTGATCCCGTACGGACGGGAGATCGCGGCGTGCGTTCCGGATTCCGCGCATCCCTACCCGGTCACCGGGGGGCGAATCCGGCGGGCCGTTCAGGCCGGGCCGAGGACGTACCGCTCGACGAACTCGTTGGCGAAGACGCCCCGTGGGTCGTAGTGCCGCGCCAGCGCCCGGAAGTCGTCCAGGCGTTCGTAGCGGGAGGGGAGCATGTCCTGCGGCAGCGTGAACAGCTTTCCCCAGTGGGGCCGCGCGTCGAACGGCGCCAGGCACTCCTCGATCGCGGTGAGCACGGGCGTCACGGCGGCGGTGTCCTTGATCCAGGTGAAGTGGAAGGCCACGGTGTCGCGGCCCTGGCTCGGGCTCAGCCACAGGTCGTCCGCGGCGATCGTGCGGATCTCGGAGATCTGCAGCACCGGGGCGATGCGGTCGCGGATCCCGTCGAGGGCGCGGAACGCCGCGGCCGCGTGCCGCCGGGGCACCATGTACTCCGACTGGAGCTCCTCGCCGCTGCTCGGGGTGAAGTCGGGCCGGAAGTGGGGCAGGCGCTCGAACCAGGGGCCGGGGACGCCCATCTGCGCCGTGCAGTGCACCGCGGACATGCCCGGCACGGGATGCCGCGGGCCGTCGGCCGGCGCCGCGCCGAAGAAGCCGCCGCCCGACTCGGCGCCGTAGAGCCCTCCGGCGGCCGTGGCCCCCTCCAGGCCGCCCGCGGCGGCGTCCCCCGCGAGCCCGCTCACGGCCGCCGCCTCAGTGGGGCCGCCGGGGAGTGCGCCGGGGGCGGAGTCCACCCGCTCCTTCACCCAGACCTGGTTGACGCGGGAGGTCCGCCAGTCGGTGAACAGGCTGACGCTGTAGGCGGCGGACATGACGGCGTCGAACTGGTCGTCCAGCACCTCGGCGGGCAGCCCCTCGTACACGCGCTGCCGGACCTCGAACGACGGCACGACGTCCAGCGTCATGGCGACCACGGCGCCGAGGGCGCCGAGGGCGACCACGGATCCCGCGAACCGGTCGCCGTCCGCGTCGCGGCTCAGCGTGACCAGGTCGCCGTCGGCGGTCACCATCTCGATCGCGCGTACGGAGGTGGCGAGACCGCCGTTGGCGTCGCCCGAGCCATGGGTGCCGGTCGCACAGGAGCCCGCGACCGAGATGTGCGGCAGGGACGCGAGGTTGGGCAGGGCGTAGCCCTTGTCGTGCAGACGGCGGCCCAGTTCGCCGTACCGGACGCTCGCGGCCACCCTGACCGTGGACGACCCGCCGTCGACGTCGATCTCCGGCGGCAGCGCGTCCAGGGAGATCAGCGCGCCCGGGGAGTCGGCGATACGGTTGAAGGAGTGGCCGCTGCCCAGCACGCGGGCCTTCTCGCTCCGCGCCACCAGGGCGCGCACCTCCTCCAAGGAGGAGGGCCGCTCGACCGCCGCGGCCCGGAAGGCGATGTTACCGGCCCAGTTTGTCACCATTTGAGTCACAGATGAGTTCTACCGGAACACGGCACGCACGTGCGCCGGTCGAATCCTCGTTCGCGGTGGCGTCGCCGGGCAGGGGTTCGATCGCGATCGCCGGTACGGTCAGGCGCCGCGGCCGGGCAGGCTCGCGAGATACCAGTCGACGATCTTGAGCCTCTCGTCGGCCAGTCTGGCCTCCACCTCGGCCTGGGTCTTCGGCGCGCCCAGCAGCACGTCGTCGCCGGGCCGCCAGTTCGCGGGGCAGGAGACGCCGTCGCGGTCGGCCGTCCGCAGCGCGTCCACGAGCCTGAGGATCTCCGGGACCATCCGTCCCGCGTTCATCGGGTAGTAGAGGATGGCGCGGACGACCGACTGCGGGTCGATCACGAACACCGCGCGGACCGCCGCCGTCGCGGACGCGTTCGGGTGCAGCATGCCGTACGCGCGGGACACCCGCGTGTCGAGGTCGGCGATGATCGGAAAGGGGATCCGCACTCCGAGCCTGTCCTCGATCGCCCGTGTCCAGGCCAGGTGGCTGTGCACGGAGTCGACCGAATTGCCGAGCAGGGCGACGTCCCTGGCGGCGAACTCCTCCGCCAGCTCGGCGAACGCGACGAACTCGGTGGTGCACACCGGGGTGAAGTCGGCCGGATGGCTGAACAGCACCAGCCACCGCCCGGCGTAGTCGGCGAGCCGGACCGGCCCGTGGGTGCTGTCGGCCTCGAAGTCCGGCGCCTTGTCGCCGATGAGCGGCAGCCGGGTGGCGGGTTCGGCCGCGCCGGTCGCGGCGCCGGGCGTCGCGGGGGTCACGGCAGAGGTCATGGCAGAGGTCATGGTCGATTCCTTTCCCCGGGCCGGCCCGCGGGTGCCGTCGCGGATGCCGAGGTGATCTCCGCTCTCCCGCCGCGGCGTCGCCGCGTCGTCCATCGGGGCCGTACCCGCCGGAACCGGTGGCGACTACGAGCCGTTTCGCCCAGATTCGGTAATACCGCTCCGCGCGCCGCGGGAATGAACGACAGACGGAAGGAGACGCCATGCCGACGACCGAGGTCAGTCATCCGCTCTTCGCCCGCTTCTACACCTGGTTCAGCCAGGTGATCGACAGGAACGGCCTGTCCGGGCAGCGGGAGGCGCTGGTGGCCGGGCTGTCGGGCCGGGTGATCGAGATCGGCGCGGGCAACGGGCTGAACTTCGCCCACTATCCGCCGTCCGTCAGCGGCGTGCTGGCCGTAGAGCCCGAACCACGGCTGCGGGCGACCGGCCGCCGCGCCGCACGTGCGGCGCGGGTGCCGGTGGAGGTCGTCGGCGGCCTGGCCGACCGGCTTCCGGCCGCGGACGGCGAGTTCGACGCGGCGGTGGTGTCGTTCGTGCTGTGCTCGCTGCCCGACCCCGCCGCCGGGCTGCGGGAGATCCGCCGCGTGCTGGCCCCCGGCGGGCGGCTGCGCTTCCTCGAACACGTCCGCGCCGGCCCCGCGGGCTGGGCCAGGGCGCAGGATCTGCTGGACGCGACCGTGTGGCCGTCCCTGACCGGCGGCTGCCACACGGGCCGCGACAGTGTGGCGGCCGTCGAGGCGGCCGGCTTCACCGTCGAGTCGCTGGAGCGCTTCGTCTTTCCCGGCCGCGTCCGCAGCCCCATCTCCTTCTGCGTACGCGGCGAGGCCCGGCCCTGACCCGTCCGGAAGGGATCAGCCGGGGTCCGGGCGGCTCGCCAGCGCGTCGTACCTGCGGAAGGCGGACACGCCGAAGCCGGCCACCAGCACGAGGACGGCGCACACCAGGCCGCCGCCCGCCCAGGAGGGCACGAGCCCGAAGGCGTCCGCGGTGGCCCCCGCCCGCAGGTCGCCAAGGCGGGGACCGCCCGCCACGACGACCATGAACACCCCCTGCAGGCGTCCGCGCATCTCGTCGGGCGCGTACGTCTGCAGGATCGTCTGCCGCCACACGGCGGAGGCGAGGTCGATCGCGCCCCCGATCGCCAGCAGCGCCACGACCAGCCACAACGGCTGCGCCAGCGCCGCAGCGGCCACTGTCACGCCCCACAGGGCGATCACGAGCGTGAGCGCCACACCCTGGCGGCGCACCCGGCCGACCCAGCCGGAGAAGACGCCGGCGACGACCGCCCCGATGGCGATGCTCGCCGACAGCCAGCCGAACGCCACCGCCGACCCGCCGAAACGCTCGGCCGCCAGCTCGGGGAACAGCGCCCTCGGCATCGCGAACGCCATCGCGATGATGTCCACCACGAACGACATGAGCACGACCGGCCTGCTCACCACGTAACCGAGCCCGTCGATCACCGAGCGCAGGCCCGGCCGGGAGACCTCGCCGACGGGCGCGAGCGGCGGCAGCCGCACGGCCGCGTAGAAGCCGGCCCCGAACAGCACGGCGTCGATGAGGTACGCCATGGCGTATCCGCCCTTGGCGAGCACCACGCCGGCCAGCAGCGGCCCGACCACCGTGCCGATGCTGCTGACGAGGAAGTTGAGAGTGTTGGCGGCGGGGACCCGCTCGGTGGGCACGATGCGGGGGATGATCGCCCCGCGCGTGGCCGAGGTGACGGCGAAGCCGATCGACTGCAGGGCGATGACGGCGAGGATGAGGTGGACGCTGCCGAGCCCCGACCAGGCGTGCAGCAGCAGGGCGACGGTCGACAGCCAGGCCACCACGGAACCCGCCAGCAGGAGCCGGCGGCGGTCCATCGCGTCGGCGACCGCGCCACCCCACAGGCCGAAGACGACCAGCGGGACGAGGCTCACCGGCCCGAGCAGGCCCACCCACAGGGACGACCCGGTGATGGTGTACACCTGACCGCTCACGGCCACCGAGGTGAGCTGGAAGCCGATGAACGAGACCCCCTGCCCCACCAGCAGCCGCCGGTACGCGGGAATGCTCAGAGGCCTGGTGTCGAGGGCGACGCGCTTCAGAACGGCCTGTACCCCCGCCACCTCTACCTCACCGAACTGGTCATATAGAACATTTGACGCACTTTACCCCGGCCACATTTGAAGGCTCACCGTCGGAGTATCCGGCGGGGATCAGGATGAACCGTTCGCGGCGCGCACGTGCGGCTCTCCTCCGGGCCACTCCCACCGGGGCCGACCGCGAGCCGAACGTTTCGGAGAAATTCCGAATCTTTCCGTAACAACGCCGCGCGTCTCACGCGCCCCGGACGGCGGGGACACAGAATTTCTGTCGGTGTTCCGAAACTTCAGGCGACGAGCGGGGCGGTGCTGGCGCGGACGACCAGGTTGGTGGTGAGCTCCAGGCGGTTCTGCGGCGGGCTCTCGCCGCGAGCGAGCGCGACCACCATGTCCGCGGCGGCGGCGGCCATCTCGGTGAGCGGCTGGCGGACCGTGGTCAGCGCGGGGATGAGCCACTGCGCCATCGGCACGTCGTCGAAGCCGACCACGCTCAGCTCGTCCGGAATGCGCAGCCCCATCTCGTGGGCCGCCTGGTACACGCCCATGGCCTGCGCGTCGTTGAAGGCGAACACAGCGGTCGGGCGCCGGGGCAGCGCGAGCAGGAAGCGGGCGTGCGCCATGCCGTCCTGGGCGCTGAAATCGCCCTGCCGCACGAGCTCCGGGTCCGTCGGCACGCCGGCGGTGTCCATGGCGGCGCGGAAACCGTCGAGCCGCGCCCGGCTGGACAGGGCGTGGGCGGGCCCGGTGATTAGGCCGATGCGCCGGTGCCCCAGTTCCAGCAGGTGCCGTGCGGCCGACAGGCCACCGCTCCAGTTGCCGGCTCCCACCGAGGGCAGCTCGTGCCCGGGATCGCCGGTGGGATCGACCAGCACGAGGGGGATGTCCCGTGTCTTGAGCTGCTCGCGCTGGGCCCGGGTGAGGCCGGAGAAGACCACGATCACGCCGCAGGGACGGCGGCCGATCACGCCCTCGATCCAGCCCTTGGCGGGAGGGTGGCGCTCCTGCAGCTCCGAGACGACCACCGCCAGGTCGTGCTCGCGCGCCACCTGCTCGACCCCCTTGATGACCTCCATCGCGTACGCGCCCTCCAGCTCGTGGAAGACCAGTTCGATGAGAGGGGTCGCGGCCGGGCGCTTCTTCTGCCGGCGGTACCCGTGCTCGCGGATCAGGTCCTCGACCAGGGCGCGGGTCTCGGGGGCGACCTCGGATCTTCCGTTGACGACCTTGGAGACGGTCGCGGGGGACACCCCCGCCAGCTCGGCGATCTGGGCGATGGTCAGCGGCCGGGAGGGCGCGCGGTCCGGAGGTGTCGGCTCCCTGGTCGTCGTCATACGCCGCAGTTTAGCGCCAACTTTCGGACATTCACCCGAATGTTTCGGATGTCACACCGCCGGTTCCTTGACGCACTCCAGCGCAGCGACCTAGAGTCCACATAAACTATCGGTCCTGATTTAGAAACTTTCGGACGACGACGGTCCAGGCGACAGTCCGGATGAACAGTGCGGATGAACAGGGGGCGCTCGATGCGGTTGCTCGTGTACCGCCGTCTGCCGCCGCCGCGGCACGGGTACCACCGGGCCGATCGCCACCGGACCTCCGTACGGCGTCTTGCGGGGCCGAGCCCGACGCGATGGATCGACAAGCAAGGGATGTCATGACATTCGTAGACGCGCCGGGCATCGCGCCCTGGCGGGACGGCGGCCGGCCCCTCGACGAGCGCGTCGAGGCGCTGCTGGCCGAGATGACGCTGGAGGAGAAGGTCGCCCAGCTCGGATCGGTCTGGACCGACATCTCGACGGCCGGATCGGAAGCCGCCGCCGGCAACGTCGCCCCGTTGCAGGACCTGTTCATGAAGGACGGCGCCGACCTCGCCGGCCGGATGCGCGACGGCGTCGGCCACCTCACCCGCGTGTACGGCACGGCGCCGGTGAGCCCGGCGGAGGGGGCGGCCGGGCTGCGCCGGCTGCAGGAGCAGGTAATCGCCGCCAACCGGTTCGGCATCCCGGCGATCGCCCACGAGGAGTGTCTGACCGGGTTCGCCACCTACGGCGCGACCGCCTATCCCACCCCGCTGGCCTGGGCCGCGACCTTCGACCCCGCGCTGGTGCGGCGCATGGCCCGGGCCATCGCCGACGACCTGCGGGCGGTCGGCGTTCACCAGGGCCTGTCGCCGGTCCTCGACGTGGTGCGCGACTACCGGTGGGGCCGGGTCGAGGAGACGCTCGGCGAAGACCCCTACCTCGTCGGCCAGATCGGCGCGGCGTACGTGCGCGGGCTGGAGGAGACCGGCGTCATCGCGACGCTCAAGCACTTCGCCGGGTACGCCGCCTCCCGGGCGGGCCGCAACCACGCCCCGGTCAGCATCGGTCCCCGGGAGATGGCCGACGTGATCCTCCCGCCGTTCGAGACGGCGATCCGCGAGGGCGGCGCGCGGTCGGTCATGAACTCCTACACCGACATCGACGGCGTGCCGGTCGCCGCCAACGCCGACCTGCTGCGGCGCGTGCTGCGCGACCAGTGGGGCTTCGACGGCACGGTCGTCGCCGACTACTGGGCGGTGCCGTTCCTCGCCATGAACCACAACGTCGCCGAGGACGAGGCGCACGCGGGCGTCATCGCGCTGCGCGCGGGCATCGACGTGGAGCTCCCCGAGACGGTCGGCTACGGCTCCCGGATGGTGGAGCAGGTGCGGGCCGGCCGCGTGGAGGAGTCGCTGGTCGACGATGCGGTCCGCCGGGTGCTGCGGCAGAAGATCGCGCTGGGCCTGCTGGACGACGGGCCCCTCGTGCCCGACGGCGCCGGCGATGTCGATCTGGACAGCCCCCGCAACCGCGACCTGGCCCGCGAGGTGGCCGAACGCTCGGTGGTGCTGCTGAGCAACCCCGCCGGCGTGCTGCCGCTGGCCGCGGAGACGTCCGCGCGGATCGCCGTCATCGGACCCTGCGCGGACGACCCGCGGACCCTGCTCGGCTGCTACGCCTTCCCCAACCACGTGCTCGACCGCTTCCCCGATCACGGGATGGGCCTGCCCGTCGCCCCCGTCCTCGGCTGCCTGCGGGCCGAGTTCCCCACCGCCGACCTGCGGTTCGCGCGGGGCGCGGACGTGTCCGGCGACGACGCCTCGGGCATCGCCGAGGCCGCCGCCCTGGCCGCGGACTCCGACCTCGTGCTGCTGTTCGCCGGCGACCGGGCCGGACTGTTCGGCAACGGCACCTCCGGCGAGGGCTGCGACGCCGCGCACCTCGGCCTGCCCGGAGTGCAGGACGAGCTGGTCGAGGCGGTCCTGGCGACCGGCACGCCGGTCGTGCTGGTCGTGGTCTCCGGCCGGCCGTACGCGGTGGGCGCCCACGCCGGCCGGGCCGCGGCCGCGCTCCAGGCGTTCCTGCCGGGCGTGGAGGGCGGCGCGGCGATCGCGGGAGTGCTCAGCGGCCGGGTCGAGCCCTCGGGCCGCCTGCCCGTCCAGATCCCCGGCTCCCCGTTCGTCACCCCCTCCACCTACCTGCAGCCGCCCCTGGGGCTGCGGACGGACGGGATCTCCGTGTCCGACCCGACGCCGGCGTTCCCCTTCGGCCACGGCCTGTCGTACACGACGGTCCGCTACGACGCGCTGGCCACCTCCGCGGAGCGGTGCCCCACGGACGGCACGGTCGAGGCGCGGGTGACCGTCACCAACACCGGCGCCAGGGCGGCCGAGGAGGTTGTGCAGCTCTACGCCTCCGACCCGGTGGCCCTGGTGGCCCGTCCCGTCGCGCAACTCGTGGGCTTCGCCCGGGTGCCGCTCGCGCCCGGCGAGACCCGCGAGGTGGTCTTCGAGGTGCCGGCCGACGCCTTCTCCTACACCGGGCCCGACCTGCGCCGGATCGTCGAGCCGGGGGTGATCGCGCTCACCGCGGGCCCGTCGGCCGCCGACCGCCCGCTGCGCGCCGAGATCCTGCTGACCGGCGACACCGTCGCGCTCGGCCGGGACCGGCGGCTCACCACCCGCGCGCGGGTGCCGGAACCGGCCTCCTGACCGTGACCCGCTTCCGGCGGGCGGCGACGCGCCGCCCGCCGGACCGCGTCACGGCGCCACACCCGGCGACAGCCGCCCGTCCCCCGCCGCAGCACCCGCGCTGCTCCTTTCACGACAGAAGAACGATATGAATCCTCCCCACGGAAGGAGAGCGTCCCCGATGGCCCGGACCCACCTCGACGCGCTCAGGCTGGACGCGCTGACGCTGGAGCAGAAGGCCTCACTGCTGTCGGGCCGGGACTTCTGGACGACCAAACCGCTGGAGGAGGCCGGGATCCCCTCCGTGGCGCTGTGCGACGGGCCGCACGGGATCCGCCGGGAGGCCGGCGGCTCCGACCATCTCGGCATCAACGAGAGCCTGCCCGCCACCTGCTTCCCGCCGGCGGTCGCGGTGGGATCGAGCTGGGACGCCGAAGTCGCCGCCCGGATCGGCGCGGCGGTCGGCCGGGAGGGCCGGGCCCTCGGCGTGGCGGTCGTGCTCGGCCCCGGCGTGAACATCAAGCGTTCGCCGCTGTGCGGGCGCAACTTCGAGTACTACTCCGAAGACCCCCTGCTGTCGGGCGTCCTGGGGGCGGCGCACGTCGCCGCGCTGCAGGCCGAGGGGCCGGGCGCCTCGGTCAAGCACTTCGCCGCCAACAACCAGGAGACCGAGCGCATGCGGGTCAGCGCGGACGTGGACGAGCGCACCCTGCGCGAGATCTACCTCCCCGCGTTCGAGCGGGTGGTCACCCGGGCCAGGCCCGCCACCGTGATGTGCTCCTACAACCGCGTCAACGGCGTCCACGCCTCTCAGAACAGGTGGCTGCTCACCGACGTCCTGCGCCGTGAGTGGGGCTTCACCGGCGCCGTCGTCTCCGACTGGGGCGCCGTCCAGGACCGGGCCGCCGCGCTGGCCGCCGGGCTGGACCTGGAGATGCCGGGAACCGGCGGCGCGGGCGACCGGCGCATCGTGGAGGCCGTCCGCGCGGGCGACCTCGACGAGGCCGTGGTGAACGCGAGCGTCCGCCGCGTCGTCGCACTCACCCGGCGCCGCGGCGGGGTGTCCGGCGCGTTCGACGCCGACGCCCACCACGCGCTCGCGCGCGAGCTCGCCGCGGAATGCGCCGTGCTGCTCAAGAACGAGGACGGCACGCTCCCCCTCTCCGCGGGCGCCCGCATCGCCGTGATCGGCGAGTTCGCGGTCAGGCCCCGCTTCCAGGGCGGCGGCAGCTCCCACGTCAACGCCACCCGGGTCGACGCGGCGCTCGACGCGATCCGCGCCCTCGCCCCGGAGGCCGCCTACGCGCAGGGGTTCTCGCTGGACGGATCGGGCGACGCCCGCGAGCTGCGCGAGGCGGCGGCCGAGGCCGCCGCGGCCGCCGACGTCGCGGTCGTCTTCACCGGTCTGAGCGAGCGGGAGGAGTCCGAGGGGTTCGACCGGGAGACGATCGGCCTGCCCGCCGTCCAGGTCGAGCTGATCCGCGCCGTCGCCGCCGCGGCCCGCCGTACCGTGGTCGTCCTGTCCAACGGCGGCGTCGTCTCGCTGGAGGGCTGGCACGACGACGTGGACGCCGTCCTGGAAGGCTGGCTGCTCGGTCAGGCGGGCGGCTCCGCCGTCGCCGATCTGCTCTTCGGCGTCGTGAACCCCTCCGGGCGCCTCGCCGAGAGCATCCCGGTCCGGCTGCAGGACACGCCGAGCTACCTCAACTTCCCCGGCGAGGCCGGGCACGTCCGCTACGGCGAGGGCGTCATGGTCGGCTACCGCTACTACGAGACGGTCGAGCTGCCGGTGCGCTATCCTTTCGGCCACGGCCTGAGCTACACGACGTTCGCGATCCGCGGCCTCAAGGTCGTCCGTACGGGCGACGACACGGCGACCGTCACCGTGACGGTGACCAACACCGGTGCGCGGCCCGGCAAGCACGTCGTTCAGGTCTACGTGGCCACCTCCGCGGGTCCCGTACGCCGCCCCGCCCGGGAGCTGCGGGCCTTCACGAAGGTCGCACTCGCTCCCGGCGAGTCGCGTACGGTCACCCTCCCCCTCGACCGGCGGGCGTTCGCCTACTACGACGTCCCGCTCGGCCGGTGGGTCGTCGCGCCGGGCGACTACACGATCCAGATCTGCGAGAACGCCTCGTCCGTCACGGCCGAGACGACGATCGGCCTCGACGGCGACGCCGCCGTCCCCGTGGTGTCGCTCGACTCCACGCTCGGCGAGTGGCTCTCCCACCCGCTCGCCGGCCCGGCTCTCCTGAAGGTCCTCACCGGCGGCGGGAGGAGCGAGCGGCCCGCGGAGAACGACGCCGACGGGCTGCGGATGGCCTCGTCGATGCCGATGGGGCGATTCCTGACCTTCGCCGGCATCGACGTCCCTCATGCGACCCTGCGGGAGCTGGTCGAGCTGGGCGGATCGGGCGGCGCCGCCGCCTGATGGGAGCTACCGGGTCGTCTGATCAGGCAGACTCGGTGCCTGGTAGCCGCCGCGTGACCCGCTCCCCGTGCGCGCCCGTCCGGCGCCGGAGACCGGTGAGGACCGCCTCACGAACGTGCTCGCCGTCCCCCGGCCTGCGCCGCCGGCCGATGTCGCGGCCGGCCTCCGCCGGGTGCCCCTCCCGCTTTCGGCGCAGATGGTAGGAGACGGTGGCGACGGCGAGCGCGCCGCCCCAGATCGGCCAGAAGCATTCCGGCAGCCAGGCGCCCCACTCGTCGAGGGCGAACCGGCCGGCGATGGTCCACCGGATGTAGGTCAGCCCGGCCACGGTGATGATGATCGAGACGAACCCGGCGGGGACGACCGCGAGCGGCGGCGGCACCCTCCGCCCGCGCAGGAGGGGCAGCCGGGCACACGCGGATCGCCGACGTGTCCGGAATGGCCGAGAGCGTGGCCCTCATGGTGCTGGCCGGCCTGGTGATCCGGTACGCGCCGCCGAGAGCCGCCGCACCGGCGGCCGCGGCGGCGATCGCGGCGGCGGCCGTGTGGGTGCTCCGCGTCTACGCCCCCGCTTCATCGTTGGAAGGAGTGGGGGTGTGCGCGTTCTGGGGAACGGGCGCGCTTGTCGCCGCCGGGGTGGGCGCCTACCTGCGTCTCCTCGACGTACGGCAGGAGCGCGCGGTGGCCGACACCCGAACCGCCCTGCGGCTGCGACTGGCCCAGGACCTGCACGACTTCGTCGCCCACGACATCAGCGAGATGGTCGCGCACGCCCAGGCGGGCAGGGTCGCGGGCGATCCGCTGCGGGCCCTCGAACGCGTCGAGGCCGCCGGTCAGCGAGCCATGTCGATGCTCGACCGCAGCCTGGACATGCTCCGGCACGACCGGCCCCGGGTCCGCGCCGGCGACCTGAACAGCATCCGCGAGGCCGCCGCGCGGTTCTCGGCCGCCGGCCCCGCGCGCGTCCGGTTGAGCATGAACACGCCGGTGGCGGTCCCCATGGAGACCGCGGCCCTCGCCTACCGGATCGTGGTCGAAGGACTCACCAACGTCCGGCGGCACGCTCCCCGGGCCGGGCCCCCGGCCGCCGGCGGGGCGGGGCCGGGCCGGCCTCGCGGCCCTCGTCCGGGAGCAGGGCGGCGAGCTCGTCGCACGGGCGGTACCGGACGGGTGGTCGCTGACCGCCCGCCTGCCGCTGGCACAATCCCCCGGGTGGTCACCCGTATCCTCGTCGCCGACGACCAGGAAGGCATCCGCGGCGCCTTCCGCATGATCCTCGACGCCCAGCCCGACATGACCGTCGTGGCCGAGGCCGCCGACGGCCGCACCGCGATCGACACGGCCATGGCCGTCCGGCCCGACGTCGTGCTCGCCGACATCCGCATGCCCGGCGCAACGGTCTCGAGGTGACCCGCGCCCTCGCCGGGACCGGCGTCCGTGTCGTGATCGTCACCACGTTCGGGCTGGACGAGTACGTCCACGCCGCGCTCGAACACGGGGCCGACGGATTCGTCCTCAAACGCTCCGGCCCCACCCTGCTCGTCGAGGCCGTCCGCGCCGCGATGAACGGCGACATGCTCATCAGCCCGGAGCTCACCGTCCGGCTGCTGGGACGCCCAGGAGCGTCTCGCGGCCCTCCACAACGCCCTCGCGGAGCGGCCGTGTTCCGGGCTGTCCTGCGACGGAGCCTCCCGCCTGACCAACGCGGACGGCTTCCGCCGCCAGGCCGCGGCGTTCGCCCGCCCCTGGTAGTGCTTCGTCAGGCCGGCACACGAAATCACATCGCTCAGCTGAACGGCTTCCAGCGGTTCGATCCCTGTGGCCGGCCCGCCGTGCGCAGCATCTCAACGGCTCAGCTTGAGTCAATCGCGAGGCCGCGCCGGCATCCGCAGCGGGACACCGAATCGGTTGAAGGCGTTCATCAGAGCCACCTGGACGACCAGCGCGCCGAGTTCCTCGTCGGTCATGAGGTCGCGGACGCCGGCCCAGATCTCGTCGCTGACGCCGTGCGGGGTCAGCGTCGTTGCGGCCTCGGTGTACTCGAGCGCCGCCCGCTCCGCCGGGGTGAACAGCGCCGATTCGCGCCACGCGGATAGCTGGATGATGCGGTTCAGCGATTCGCCCTGCTCCAGAGCATCGTGGCTGTGCAGGTCGATGCAGTGCACGCAGTGGTTGATCTGCGAAGTACGCAGCTTGACCAGCTCGCGGATGGTCGGATCGAGTGGCGAGGTGAGAATGGCCTGGTCCGCGGCGTAGAGCGCCTTGGCGGCCTTTGGGGCGGCCGTCCGCAGGTCGAGGCGGGGCTCACCGGTGTGCACGTGCGTGGTCATGATTTCTCCTTCGGGCGTGGATACGTTGTCGAGCCAGGCGTGCGCGGGCGGGGGTCACGAGGACTGCGCGGCTGACCAGTCGTCGAAGGTGGTGCGCCCGATCCGGGCGGCACCCAGCGGAACCAGCGAGTCCCGCACGATCGGTACGCCGAAGTAACCGGCGCCGGCGTCCGGCTTGAGGGGGCGCTCATCACCTCGCGCGGCGAGCGCCGGACCGATGAAACGGGCGAACGCCGCGCGTTCCGGCCCCGCGACCTCGATCACGCCGTCGAGCGGGGCGGAGGTGGCCACGTCCACGAGCGCGGCGGCGACGTCGGCCGCAGCGACCGGCTGAAGGTCCGCGGTGGGCGGCACGATCACGTCGTCCTTGGCCATGCCGGCGCCCATGGCCGTCAGGTTCTCGAAGAACTGCGTCGCCCGCACGATGGTGAAAGGGGTGCCCGACTCGGCGACGAGCCGTTCCTGCGCGGCCTTGGCGTCCAGGTAGCCCGGGTGCGAGAGCCGGTCCACACCGACGATCGACAGCACCACATGGTGCCGCACCCCGGCTTCCCGCCCGGCGTTCAGCAGGGTGCGGGTGGAGGTGGTGAAGAAGCCGAGGATCGGTTCGGGTTCGAAGATCACTTTGTTGGTCACGTCGACGACCACGTCCGCCCCCTTCAGCGCGTCGGCGACGCCGCGGCCACTGATCGTGTCCACGCCGGTTCCCGGCGCGGCCGGTACGACGTCGTGGCCGAGCCGCTGCAGCGACTCGACGACTTTCGACCCGATGAGTCCGGTTCCCCCGGCAACGACGATGCGCATGTCCCACTCCTGAATCCGGATAACTGTTGTCCGAGATTCTATTCGGACAAAACCTGTCCGAGTCAAGTAGGCTGGGCGAATGAAGATGTCAGGCGGAGTCGAGTGGGCCTTGCACTGTTGTGTCGTGCTCAGTGGGGCGGGCGCGCCGGTGACGGCGGCCAAGCTCGCCGAGCTGCACGACGTCTCGCAGAGCTATCTGGCCAAACAGCTGCAACTGTTGTCCCGCGCGGGCCTTGTGCGCTCGACGCTGGGCCAGTCCGGCGGCTATGTGCTGACTCGGGCTGCGAATGAGATCACGGTGCTGGACGTGGTCGAGGCGATCGACGGCGCCCAGCCGGCGTTCCGGTGCACGGAAGTGCGTCAGCGGGGCCCGATGGCCGTGCCGGCGGAGCGGTGTGACACTCCCTGCCCGATCGCCCGCACGATGGATTCCGCCGACCGCGTCTGGCGGGAGTCGCTACGGAGGGTCACCATTGCCGACCTGATCGCCGACGTCAACCGTACGACGGCACCTGAGATACTCGCGGGGGCCCGGGAGTGGCTGCGCGCCTGAGCGACGGCGACGAGCCGTGCCGGGCCGTGAACAGATCCGGCTCCGGCACCGTTCGCAGCGAGAGTGTGCCCGGTCAGTGGTGTATCTCGATCTTGTTCGATGAACGCAAGATCTTCTGTGGCCTTCCAGCGCTCCCCGGCTGTCAGAGGGCCATGGCACGCTTCCGCGGCGCCGTCCGGTGAGCGGCGCCACGGCGCCGCATCTCCGCGAGCACCTCCAAAGGACTGGCCAGGAGCCTGGAGAAGGCCAGCTCCGCCGCGCCGACCAGAGTGGTGTCGTCCCCGAGCGCCGACACCCGCAGCCGCACCTGCTCCCGCGAGATCAGCATGGCGTTCGCCTCCACCCTGCGGCGGACCTGCGCCGCCGAACCCGGGTACACGTCCCGCAGCATGCCCCCGAAGACCACGATGCCCGGGTTGAAGAGGTTGATCAGGTTCGCCACGCCGATGCCCAGCCAGTCGCCGATCCGGTGCAGCGCCTCCGCCGCCGCCGCGTCCCCGGCTTCCGCGGCCTCGACCACGGCGCGGACGCCCTCGCGGCCGCTCAGCTCGCCCGAGCGGCCCGCCGCGTCGATCAGGGCGTGCTCGCCGACCTCGGCCTCCAGGCAGCCTCGCGAGCCGCACATGCAGGGCCGCCCGTCGTACGGGTTCACCATCATGTGCCCCAGCTCGCACCCGTAGCCGCCGTCGCCGCCGAGCAGCTTGCCGCCGACGATGATCCCGCCGCCCACGCCGACGTCGCCGTGCAGGTAGATCAGGTTGTCGAAGCCGCGGCCCACGCCCCGCTCACGCTCGGCCAGCGCGCCGAGGTGTGCCTCGTTGCCCACCAGCACCGGAAGCCCGAGCCGGCCGCCCAGCTCCACGCCGAACGCCTGGTCCACCCACCCCATATAGGGGCCGTAGCGGACCGTGCCGTCGGTGGGGCGGATCATGCCGCAGTAGGCCGCGCCGACCCCGACGCAGACCGAGCCCGGGCGCGCGCCGCGCCGCAGCTCGCGGCCGAAGCCCGCGAGCACGCCGACGACGTCCTCCAGGTCGGCGCCCGCGCGGGGCCTGACCGCCTCCCGGCGGTCGAGGATCTCGCCGCCCAGTCCCACCCTGGCGGCGACCAGGCGGTCGACGCGGACGTCGAAGGCCAGCACGTGCGCCCGATCGCGTTCCGGTCGGACCACCAGCGACGGCCGGCCCGCCCTGCCGGTGTCTCCGGGGAGCTCCTCGCTGACCAGGCCCGCCGCGGACAGCTCGGCGGTCAGCGCCATGATCGTGCTGCGGTTCAGGCCCATCCGGTCGGCCAGCTCCGAGCGGGAGAGCGGGCCGGCCAGGTGCACGTGCCGCAGCAGATCACCGAGATTGCGCCGGCGCATCTCCTCTTGGGACCGACCGGCTTTCGACATGGTGCGCACATCCTGACGACTCGGAGGAACTTCTCGTTGGCGGGCCGTGGACGGGAGGACGGGGACCGAACCCCTCCCTCGTCTTGAGATTACCAATGCGGACGTCCGCGGCGGAGCCCGCGTTCACGGCCGCGCCCGCTCACCGTGCCCACTCACCGCGCCCGCTCACCGCGCCCCCGAGCGCGTCAGCGGTGCGACGGCACCGGAACCAGCGAAACCGGGACCCGCGAAACCGGGACCCGCGGCACCGGACGGGGTGCGGGCGCCGGTCGCGGAACCGCGCGCCCGCGCTTGGCCGCCTGGGTGCCGGTCGCCCGCCCGCCCGCGGAGTCCGCCGCCTGCCGCGCCACGGCCTTCGCCCGGGGCGCGGCTCCTCCCCCATGGGCCGCCGCCCTCGAGCGGGTGGCCGCTCCGGCCCCGGGCGGCGCCTGCGGCGTCGGCGACGGCACGGGCGGATCGCCCGCGTACGGCATGCCGAGCGCCTGCACGATGTCGCACCCCCGGTTACCCCTGCACATCGCGTTCTGGATACCGGTTCCCCCGTTCGCGACGTTGATGGAGACCTGCTGAGTGCCGCGGTTGCGCGTGGCGTTCGAGGCGGTGAGCCCGGGGCCGGCCGCGTCCCTCTCGAGCCGGGCGGGCCGGAGCACGGACTCCTGGGAGCGAGGCGTCTCCCGCCCGTGCGCGTGCACGGCCCCGGCGGCGGGGGCCGCGGCGGCCAGCGCCACCACGACCGACGCCCAGGCGAGGAGACCGAGGCCGATCTTCCTCGTGGCCGTCCCGTCGTACCGCTGACAGTTCATCCCGCGCTCCCACCGGTCGCAACGCTCCGGGCGGCCCTTTTCGCCCAGGCCTCGTCCACGCTAGTGAACCGCCGGTTCCCCGCGCCTGGTGCGCGCGGCGTCTTACGGCATCATTGCCATATCAGTCAGCGCGCCCCCCGCATTTCGTGCGATTCACGGCCCGCGTGCGTCCGGGTCACCAGCCGCTGACGGTGAGGGGCATGTTCTGCCAGATCTTGCAGTGCTTCGGGCCGGGGCCGCAGAAGGCGCCCTGCGTGCTGATGCGCCCGCCGTTCGTGATACCGGTCTGCTGCTGGCCGATCATGAAGGTCGGAGCGAACACGCCGTTGAGGTTCTGATTGAACTTGCCGTTACCCGAGTTGAGCTGCCGGGCCGCGGCCGTTCCACCCGCCGCGACCTGGCCCCCGCCGCCGCCGTGGCCGGTCACGAGGTTCGTCGCCCCACGCGGCAGGGCATGCGCGCTCGCGCAGGCCTCCGCCTCCTGCACCGCCGTGCTCCACGCGATCGCGGCCACGAAGGCGGCAAGCGTCAGGCGGCGGGCCGTCAGAGCCTGACATGGTCGCGAGCGGAACGTACAACGGCGAGACATCGTGGAACGCACCTACCTACCAAGGCCATCCGGCATGGGCTTTCGTCGCGGACATGAGCAATGCCGACCTCATACCCCGCGCCGTGGTCTCCCCCCCGCCCATGCCGAGCACGGCATGCACCATGACGCATTTTTTGTCGCTATGCCTTCTGGTCCGATATTCAGCTCATATACCCCCGAATGCCCCTATCGTCGTGAATCCGTGTCACTCCGACGACTGCATGGCGTCGAGATAGACCCAGGCGCCTTCGTGGCGGACGAATCGGCTCCGCTCGCGCATCTCGCCTGGCTGTCCGCGATAGGCGTACCGGGCGCGGAAGGTGACGGTGCCGTCGGTGTGGATCGGGCTCCCGCCGGTGACCGCCTCGATCTCCAGCCCGGTCCACCGCATGCCCTGCTCGAACTCGACCCGCGGGGGGCGGGTGGCGGGATGCCAGGTCCGCAGCAGGTACGACTCGTCCTCGACCGCGAACGCGCAGAACCGCGAGCGCATCAGCGCCTCGGCCGTGGGCGCGGCCTGACCCGCGTGAAACCGGCCGCAGCACTCGCCGTAGCCGACCGGCAGACCACAGGGACAGGGATCGCCGGAGCGCGGCGTGCGGCGGGATCGAGAGGTACGGCTCACCCCGCGAGGCTATCGTCCCCGGTCGCCGGGCACGCGCGGCCCTCGATCACCGGCCCCCGGACGCCGGCCCGCAGGTACGGCCCGCTCACGCGCGGACGAGGTCCCCGGCGGCGACGGTCCCTCTTGGAACCGCCCGCCGGAGACCTCGCCGTATCAGCCGTCGGCGCCGTCGGCGACGCGGGCTCGGCCCGCCTCACCGCGCGGCACCGCTCAGTTGTAGGGGTTGTCGTAGGTGGCGGTGCTCTTGGTGCGCATCTGGTATTGACCGTTGCTGCCGAACCATCCGCCGGTCACGTCGAAGCGGATGTTGCGGACGATGCCGCCGTAGTTCACCTCTCCACTGGAGTAGCTCACGGACTGGCACCCGGAGGCGGACGACGAACCGGTGACCGGCCCGCTGAAGTACGAACCGTTGACGTAGGTCGAGTAGTACGGCGAGGGATAGGCGTGCTGCCAGCACAGGCGCAGCGAGTAGCGGTACTTCGTGTTGCCGTCGTCGAACGCCACCGTGCCCTCGAGGAGAGCCAGCTGCGTCGCGTTGCCGTCGTTGCTCACCAGCTGCAGGTAGACCGGCTGGTCCGGGCCGTACGCCGCGTGGGCGGGGCTGAGCGGCAGGAGCGCGGCGGTCATCGCCACGATGGCGGCGGCGATCGACGTCGTCAAACGACGTCCTCGCGAGCGTGCGATCAATTCACACCTCATCCGTTGCAGGAGTGCCGAGTGCCCGGAGGGTATTGGGACATTCGCGGACCGATCCAGCACGGCGACCGAGGGTGCCCGATCCGGTCGGGCGTTAAACGACGCGATCGGGGGACCTTGGGAACGCCGTTCCCCGGCAACCAGGACAGAGAGGACGGCGGAACCGGTCGAAATTCCGATGTGCCCGTTGAACGTTTCACGCGCGTGAGACGGCGAAGGTCACCGGAAGACGCCGGTGTGGCCGAGGGAGTAGCGGCCCGGCTGGGGATAGACGCACAGCCCGTGCGGGCCGGCCCCGACGGGGATGGTGCGGACGAGTCTGCCCTCCTTGGTATCGAAGACGTACACGACGCCGTGGTAGCGGCCGCTGAGCCACAGCTTCGTGCCGTCCGCCGACACCCCGCCCATGTCGGGCGAGCCGCCGCCGGGGATCCGCCAGACGTCCACCACCTTCCGCTTCGGGAACGACACGACCGACACCGACCCCTCACCCCGGTTCGACACGTACAGGTGGCGCGAGTCGCGGCTGACGTACAGGCCGTGCGCGCCCCGGCCGGTCGGCAGGAACCCCATGACCGTGTACGTCGCCGCGTCCACCAGCCACACCCCGTGCCGTTCCATGTCGGCGACGTAGAAGACGGTGCCGTCGGGCGACAGCTTCACGTCCTGCGGCATGCTCATGTGACCCAGGTGGATGTGCCGGATCACTCTCGGCGTACGCCAGTCGAGCACGACCAGGTCGCCGCTGAACTCGCAGCTCGCGAGGAAGACCGAGCCGTCGGCGGTGAAGTCGCCGTGGTTGATGCCCCGGCACGGCAGCGACAGCGACCGCAGCAGCTTCATGCTGTGCGGGTCGCGCAGGTCGAGCTGGTTGTTCCGCTCCGCCATGACCAGCGCGTACCTGCCGTCGGGCGAGAAGTACAGGTTGTACGGATCTTCCACGGGCACCGGGCGGCCGGGCCTGCCGGTGCGGGGGTCGATGGGGGTCAGCGAGTTGCCCCGGTTGTTGTTCACCCACAGCGTCTTGAGGTCCCACGACGGCACCACGTGCTGAGGCAGCGCCCCGACCGTGAAGTGCCGCACGATCCGGTAGGTCTCCGGGTCGATGACGTCGACCGTGCCGCTCTCGCTGTTCGGCACGTACACCAGGGAGCGGAAGCCCTTCACGACGGGGCTGAGCATTCCCGGCCGATCGGCCGCGTAGACGTCGGCCTGATCCCGGCCCCTCGCCTCGACCGACGTGGACGGCGACGGCGAAACGGACGCCGGTGGGGCGCTCGCGACCCGCGACCGCACGACCCCCGGTGGCTCGGCATGCGGTGCGGGCGGCTCCGCCGCGCAACCGGCGAGGGCGAATCCTCCGATGATCGCCAGCACCACGGTCACGGCACCGGTTCCACGCGCTCGTCTCACGCCTGCCCCTTCGTCGCGGCGGGCTGTTCCCGGCCGGCCCCCGTACGATCACGACGACCGGCCGCGTACGCGCGGGAGCGGCGCACCCGGCGGGTCGGCGAGACGCTAACGCCCGCCGAGTTCGGTCCGAAGGCGGCTTTGCCTGCTCTTGCACGACTCCTTTCCGCCCTCTCGCACAGGGGGCGACGCCGCCGGACGGCATCGGCCGCCTCCGTAATGCGCGGGCCGGGGCCTGCGGAACCGCCCTCAAGCGGGACGGTGCCGAAGCGACCGGGACGGATCAGCGGCCTCGATGTCCCGTAGCTGCGCCGCGATCGCCTGATCGACCGGCGACGCGTCGGCCGGCGGGTGGTGGATCCACCAGCCCGGACCCCACCGGAGCACCTTGCCGTACAGGGTGAGGACGAGACCGCTCTCGAAGTCCTCCGCCGGGAGCCGGACATCACGCACCAGAGGGTCCTCGTCGGCCGAGTGGTCGTAGTGCCCGGCCCCAGGCACGTACGCCGTGCGGGTCTCGGCGAAGCAGTCGAAGAACACCCACCCGGCCGGGTGCGCCGAGGCGCGTCAGCTCGTCCCACTCCTGCGGGCCGAGCTCTCGATCCACGGCGAGATAGCCGAGCCGATGGAACTGCTCGGCGTAGACGGACGCGACTTCGGCCATACATCGCTGCTCGGTCCCGAAGAGGGCGGTGAAGGGACCGGGCACGCCAACCTGACCGTACCGGCCCAGTTCTTCTCTGACCTCTTCGTACTCCCGATCCCGCTCGTCGAGGAAGCAGAGGTTCTCCAGGAGCGTCCGGGCCACCGACTCCATCTCACGGCCGTTGCAGGCCCACATGCCCGAGAGCAGCACGACGTGCCGCACCTGGTCCAGCCACCGCCGCCGCAGATCGTCCACCGTACGCACAGCTCACACTAATCTCTGAGATCCACAGGGCGGGAGCGGTATTCGACCGGCGGCCGGGCTCTGCCGGGATAGACCATCACGAGGATGTGCTGAGGTGTCCAGGCCTCGTAATCGGGCCCGCGGTAGTGCACCCGGATCCGGTAGCGGCCCTTGCCCCGGAACGCGAGATTGGGCAGGTCGTCCTGCCCGACCATGGGGTCCATGAGCCGGACCTGCCCGGTCGTGCTCTCGTAGCCGACCTCCACGACGTGGTCCCACCCCTTCAGCTCCAGCGGTGGCCGCCGCCGGTACGTCTCCACCGTGAGGCAGATGTCGAAGTCCGAGTGGCTGAGGATGATCAAATGTCCCGGTCCCGCGGCCACCAGGCCGTTCTTCTGTGCCGCCCCCAGCAGGTCGTCCTCCCCAGGAAGCCGCGCCGTCGACTCGTCGTACTCGTAGGACTCCAGCACGCCGTAGTCGGTCCAGGTGCGGTCGCGGACCACCCGCACGGGCGTGATCCGCGGCCTGTGCCGTGACGCGTCGCACACCCGCTGGTTCCTCACCTCCTCGGCGCGGAAGTCCGCGCCTTCGGCGTCGAGCTTGGCCTGCACGTCGGCGGCGGCACGGGGGCAGATGGGCGCGATGAGATAGGCGTCCGACACGCGGCCCCGATACGCGCGGCATCCCGCGCGCCCGTACGCGAGCAGGTCGTGGTCCGACACGCCGGCGAACTGCCCGCCGGCACGGGCGCCGCAGAGGAAGGCGCGCTCCCCCATTGCGACTTTCGTCCAATCGTTCACCGGGCACTCCTCCAGCGGAGCGATCGGCCCCTTCGTCAGGTCGGCCGCGGGCAGCAGAGTCAGCAGTCCCAGCGCCGCCAGACCGGCCGTACCCCTTCGCAGGCGGCGGGAGGCGGCCAGCCGGCGGATCCGGTGGCGGGGAGTCCGGACGGCCGCGAGCACGCACAGCGCGGCCAGCGTTGGCGCGATGTCGGTGTCCAGGAAGAACGTCGGATCACCGGTTGCGCTCCACATCCCGAGACAGTCCCGGTCGATGCTCACGTCCACCGCGAAGGCGAGCGGAGCGGTGCCGTAGACGACCAGCATGAGCGCCGCCTGGACCCGCGCGACGACCGTGCCGGCGCGCGGGCGCCGGACCCGTACGCAGATCCAGTGGGTGAGGAACGCGACGACGACGCCGGGCAGGCCGGCGTACCGGAGCAGGGGCACCCAGTCGACGACCGTCCACCGTGCCACACCCGCCCCCATCGCTGCCTCCCAGCCCGGGCAGAAGGCGTAGGCGGCGTCGATACCCAGGAAGAGGGCCCCCTCCCGCAAGGACAGGACGTACGCGGATCCGGCCAGCGCCGCCGTCAGTGCGGCGGCCCACCACCATCGCGATCTCCAGGACACGTCGCGAGACGGTAGCGGCCCCCACTGACAGCGGACACCTGCCGCCGGCTCTCCGGGACCGGGGCGCCTCAGCGAGCGGCTTCCTCAGCCACGGCGGCGAGCAGTTCGTCCACCGCCGTGCGGCCGGGCAGCGAGGGGCTGGCACCGGGCAGCGTCGTCGCCAGCGCTCCGGCGGCCATCCCCCGGCGGACGGCGGTGGCGGTGTCGAGGCCGGCCGCGAGGGCCGCACCCAGGAAGCCGGTGAAGGCGTCACCGGCGGCGGTGGTGTCCACCGGGGTGACGGGGTAGGCGGGGAAATGCCGGGTGCGCTCGCGGGTGACCGACAGGGCGCCGCCCCCGCCGAGCGTGATGAGCGCGTGCCGCACGCCCCGGTCGAGGAACCAGCCCGCGGCCCGCTCGGCGGACTCGGCGTCGGCCACCCGCATTCCGGTCAGCGCCGCGGCCTCGCTCTCGTTGGGGGTGACGACGGAAACGTGCCGCCAGACGCCGTCGGGGAGCGGCTGCGCGGGCGCGGGGTCGAGCACCACGGTCAGGCCGGCCTCCGCGCCCGCCTCGGCGGCGTGGCAGGCCACGTCGACGGGGATCTCGAGCTGGAGGAGGAGCACGCTCGCCTTGCCGCGCACGGCCCGGATGCTCTCGTCCACCATCACCGTGTTGAGGTCCGCGTTGGCGAGAGGAGTCATGACGATGTCGTTCTCGCCCGAGGCGTCCACCCTGATGTGCGCGACGCCCGTGCGGGTGCCGACGGAGCGGATCTCCGTCAGCGCCACCCCGTGGGAGCGCAGCGCCGACGACACGATCTCGCCGAACGCGTCCGTGCCGACGCAGCCCACCAGCCAGGTGGGCGCTCCGGCGCGGGCGGCGGCGACCGCCTGGTTCGCGCCCTTCCCGCCCAGCACCAGGGTGACGTCGTCGCCGAGAACGGTCTCCCCCCGGCGGGGAAGCCGGCGGGCGAAGGCGGTGACATCCGCCGAGATGCTCCCGACGACGACGACACCATTCGGTTCCATGAGGTTTCTCCTGTTCCAGGCTGTTGGTGCTGCACCGAGCTCGCGGCGGTGCCGGCGCCGGCGACGCTCAGGCGGCCCGGCCGAGGGCCTCGATCGCACCGATCATGAGATCCCAGAACCGGTCCCGGTCGAGGCCGATCCCGACGTTCGCGTTGGGCTCCCAGTCCATCCGGCGGTGGAGGTCGGCCACGGTCGCCCCACGGGTGTGCGGGCCGTCCAGCTCGATCCGCAGGCCCACCCGCTCGTAGGTCAGGACCGTGGGATCGATCAGGTACGCCACCGTGATCGGGTCGTGCAGCGGCGGCGCGGGGAACCCCCAGGTCTCGTGGTAGCTGGAGCCGAAGAACGTGAGCAGTTCCACGCAGACGCGGGCGAGCGGGGTGCCGAGCGCCTCGATCCTGGCGAGCACATCGGCGGTCACCAGCGCCTGGTGGCTGACGTTGAGCCCGACCCACGTCGTCGGCACGCCGCTGTCCAGCACCTCCGCCGCCGCCTCCGGGTCGGCGTAGATGTTGAACTCCGCGTACGGCGTGTGGTTGCCGCGATCCGTGGAGCCACCCATGATCACGATTTCCCTGATCCGCTCGCGGTCCTCCGGGTGACGGCGCAGCAGCGTGGCGATGTTCGTCAGCGGCCCGATGGCCACCACGGTCACCGGTTCGGCGGCGGACGCCAGCGTGTCGTGGATCAGATCCACGCCGTGGCGGGCGTCCAGCGGGACGCTCGGCTCCCCGAACGCCGGGCCGTCCAGGCCGCTCTCCCCGTGCACGTAGTCGCCGATCTCCAGCGGCGCCGTCAGCGGGCGGTCGCAGCCGGCGGCGACCGGCACGCCGGTGACGCCGGCCAGGCTCAGCATCCGCCGCGCGTTGAGGGCGGTCTTCTCCACCGTCTGGTTTCCCGCGACCGTCGTGACCGCGCGCAGGTCGATCGCCGGGCTGGCCACCGCGAGCAGGATGGCCATGGCGTCGTCGTGCCCGGGGTCGCAGTCGAGGATCACCGGAATCGGCATGTCAGAGCTCCTTCGCGAGCCAGCGGACCGCCCGGGTGAACAGGGTGCGGTAGCCGTCCCAGGAGACGAACTCGTCCGGGCACCAGTGCGGCGCGATGTCGGACGCCCACGCGAGCGTCCGGCCCTCCCCGGCCTGCCGTACGGCGAGCAGGGGGTCGCCGCCGACGGTCGCGAGCAGCGTCGCGTCCTCGGGCAGCGTGAAACGGTTGTAGCCGAGCAGGTCGGGCCACTGGGCGGCGAGCCCGGCCACGATGGGGTGCGCGTCGTCGGCGAGCAGGCCGGGCACGCCCTGCGGGGTCTCGACGCGGTCGTCGTAACGGGAGATCCGGGCGGGGAGCACCCGCTCGACCGCCGTGCCGGCGAAGGCGGCCTTCGCCTCGAAGCCCTGGAAGCTCAGGTAACCGCCGGCCATGGCGAGGCCGCCGCCCCGCTCCACCCAGTCGGCCAGCAGGTCGATCCGGTTGACGGTCTTCTCGCTGGACAGCCAGGTGGCCGGGTGCAGCAGGATGCTGTTGGCCCCGATGTCGGACAGGACGATCACGTCGTAGGCGGCCAGCGCCTCGGGCGTGCCGGGGAACAACGCGGGCACGTCGTGCGCGGGCAGGTGGTCGACCTCGATGCCGTCGGCCACCAGGACGTCCCGCAGCGGATCGATACCGGTGTGGTAGGTGGTCGTGGTGAACGCGTCGAAGCCCTTGTAGTGGGTCGACTGGCTCACCCATGATTCGCCGGCGACCAGCACGCGGGTCATGAAATCGTCTCCTTCTGTTCTGTGTTCTCAAGCCGCGCGGCGGCTCCGTGTTATCAGGAGCCGCGCGGCTCTGTGTGATCAGTGGCCGCGCGCGGCGGCGAGGAAGAGCTCGCGCGGGTTGTCCGCGAGCAGCCGGGTGGTGTCGCCGGCGGTCAGCCCGTGCCGGTGCAGGCGCGGGACGAAGTGGGTCAGGATGTGGGCGTAGCCGGTGCCGCCGTAGCGGACGAGCATGGTCTTCAGGAACACGTCCTGGGAGAGCAGCACCCGGCCTCCGAGCCCGGCGCGGACCAGCCACGCCACCGCGGCGGCGTTCTCCTCGTCGCACGGGGACTGGCCCTCGCCCGGGTAGAGGTAGTCCATGCCGCACATGTCGTAGCCGAGGTAGGCCCCGCGCAGGGCGAGGGACACCTGGTAGTCGCGGTCGGCCCCGCTGGGGTTCAGGTGCGAGAGCACGGTGCCGGAGAGCAGACCGCCCTCCTCGGCGACGACGTCGAGCACGCGGTGGCCGTACCGCACCCAGCCGGGGAGGTGGACCGACAGTGGCACGCCGGTGCGGGCCTGCGCCCGGGCGGCGCCGCGCAGCACCTTCTCCTCCTCGGCGGTGAAGTCCGGCGAGACGCCGATCTCGCCGATGACTCCGGCGCGTACGCCGTCGACGCCCTCGACCAGGTCGCGCTCGATCTCGTCGGCGACGTCCGCCGCGCTCATCGAGCGGACCCGGGCTGGGTGGGTCTTCTGCAGGTAGAACCCGCAGCCCATGACGATGTTGAGCCCGGTGGCGCGGGCGATCGCGACCAGCTCGGCGGGCGCCCGCCCGATCCCCTCGGGGGTCACCTCGAGCAGGGTGCGCCCGCCGCGCTCGGCGAACCTGCGCACCTCCTCGATCGCGGTCCCCGTGTCGTCCAGCGACACGTTGTCGCGGGAGAGGTACGGGTCGTTGCGGAGCCTGCCGAGGAACTCGATCCGCACGGGGTCGCGGGCGACCAGCTCGCCCTCGGCGTCGCCCTCGTGCGCGGGGTGCCAGGCGCGGGCGCCGTCGTTGCGCAGGTGCTCGTGGCAGAGGGTGATCCCGAGGTCGTCGGGGGACACCGGGCCGAGCACCGTCGTCACGGCCGGAGGCCGGGCTGCGGAGGTCATTTCCGTATCGCCCCGAACTTCGCCCACACCTTGCTGTTGGCGAAGATCGCCAGCAGCAGGATGGCGCCCTGGACGATCTGCACGTAGAACGGCGAGACGTGCAGCAGCACCAGGCCGTTGGCGATCACGCCGAGCGTGAGCGCGCCGAGGATCGTGCCGAGCATGCTCGCCCGGCCGCCGAAGAGGCTGGTGCCGCCGAGCACGACGGCGGTGATGACCTCCAGCTCGAAGCCGGTGCCGGCGTTGGACGAGCCGGAGCTGAGGCGGGTGGCGATCAGCACGCCCGCGATCGCCGCCGCCAGGCCGGTGAGCACGTAGACGGTCAGCCCGATCTTCCGCGTGTTCACACCGGTGCGGCGCAGCGACTCGCCGTTGGAGCCGAGGCCGATGACATAGCGGCCGAACGGCGTCCGCGTGAGGACGAACCAGCCGACGAGCGCGACGACCACGGCGAGGATGGCCGGGACGGGCACCCCGGCGATGCGGCCCTGGCCGATCTGGACGATCCAGAGATCTCCGTCGATGGGGGTCGAGTAGCCCTCGGTGGCGCGCAGCGCCGTACCCCGCATGATCGACAACATCGCGAGCGTGACGATGAACGGCGGGATGTTCTGGTAGGAGGAGAACCATCCGTTCACGAAACCGAGCAGCGCGCCGAGCGCGAGGATCGCGACCAGGGCGAGGGTGGGGTTCCACCCGTGCTGCAGCACGATCGCGAGCAGCGACCCGGACAGCGCGACCGTGGAGCCGACCGACAGGTCGATGCCCGAGGTGCTGATCACGAAGGTCATCGCGGTCGCGACGACCAGCGTGGGGGCGATCTGCCGCAACAGGTTGAGTATGTTGCCCGTCGTGGCGAACCGGTCGGCGGAGAACGCGAAGAAGATCAGCAGGACCACCAGCACGACCGCGATCGCGATCGTCTGCGCGTGCCGGCCGATGTGGGCGTTGGCCCGGGCCGACCTGGTGGTGACGACCCGCTGGCTGGTTCCGTGGCTGGTTCCGGTCTTGGTGGGGGTCACCGTCGACTCCCCTCCTTGTCTCCCTCGTCGTGGGCGACGATCTCGGACACGAGCCGTTCGAGGCTCGTGTTCTGGGCGTCCAGGTCGGCCCTGAGCGTGCCCTCGTACATGACGCATAGCCGGTCGCAGACCCGGAAGAGGTCCTGCAGGCGGTGCGTGATGAGGATCACCGAGACGCCCTGCGCCGAGACCGTCTTGATCAGTTCGAGGACGGTCTCGACCTCGGCGACGGCGAGCGCCGCCGTCGGCTCGTCGAGGATGAGCAGCTTGGGCCCGAACGTCACCGCCCGGGCGATGGCGACCGCCTGCCGCTGGCCGCCCGACAGCCCTCCGACGGGGATGTCGGTCAGCGGAATCCTGATGTTCAGGGCGTCCAGGTGGCGCCTGGCGTCCGCGTGCATCTTGCGCAGGTCGAGCATCATCCCGCCGGCCTTGCGCGGCTCCCTGCCGAGGAACAGGTTCCCCGCCACGTCGATGTCGTCGCAGAGCGCGAGGTCCTGGTAGACCATCTCGATGCCCAGCTCGCGGGCGTCCTTCGGGCTGGCGAAGGAGACCGGCCGGCCGTCGAAGACGATCTCGCCGGAGTCCGGCACGACGGCGCCGGCCAGCACCTTCATGAGGGTGGACTTGCCGGCCGCGTTGTCGCCGACGAGCCCCACCACCTCTCCGGGGCCGACGCGCAGCGTCGGGCCGCGCAGCGCGTCGACCATTCCGTAGCGCTTGCGGATGTCGCGCATGACCACCCGGTCAACGCGACCCGTCTCTTGGTCCGTCATGCGAGTCCCTTCGCCGCTCACTTGAAGGTGGCGCGGTACGGGTCGACGTTGTCCTTGGTCACGATCGTCACGGGCACGTCGATCTTCTTCTTGGCCTGGGCGCCGCCGACCAGGGCCTTGGCCTCCTTGACGGCCTCGTAGCCCTCGGTCTTCGGGTCCTGCTGGACCACTCCGGCGACGAATCCCTCGTCGATGCCGTTGATGGCCTCCTTGGTCAGGTCCCAGCCGAAGACCTTGACCTTGTCGCCCGCGTTCTGCGACTTGACCGCCGCGACCGTGCCGAGCAGGGCCGGCTCGCCGGTGGCGTACACGATGTTCATGTCGGAGCGCGAGGTGAGCAGGTTCTCCGCGGCCGTCATCGCGGTCTCCTGCTTGTTCTGTCCGTCGACGGTCTGCACGATCGAGGCGCCCGCGCCCTCGACGGTCTTGTTGAAGTCGTCCTTGCGGATGTTCTGGATGAAGGAGTTCAGCGCGCCCACCACGCCGATCTTCGGCGCCTTCAGGCCCTGCGCCTGGGCCCACTTGTTGACGAAGTCGCCCGCCTGCTGGGCGGCCGCGGCGTTGTCCACACCCACCTGCGTGTCCACCGCGGGCGAGTCGACGATGGCGTCGACGGCGACGACCTTGAGCCCGGCGTCCTTGGCGATCTTCACCGCGGGCTTGATGCCCTCGACGTCGATGGCGACCACGATGACCGCGTCGAACTGCTGCTGGACGAAGTTGTCGACGGCCTCGTTCTGCTTGGCCGGGTCGTCGTTGGCGTTGAAGATCGTGAGATCGACGTTCGCCTCCTTCGCCGCCTGCTGGGCGCCGGCGTTCATCTCGTTGAAGAAGATCGCCTGCTGGTTGATCTGGACCAGTCCGATCCGCGGCCTGTCTCCGCCGGAGTCCCCGGAAGCGCCGGAGTCGTCCGAGCCGCCGCAGGCCGACGCCAGCAGGCCGGTGGCCAGGATCGTCGTCGCCGCCGTCAGGCGGATGAGCCTCGTGGATCGAGCCATAGGAGATGTGCCTTTCGGAGGGGGCCGGGATGGAGTGAGATCGATTGGGTAATCGATTACCCGAGTGCCGGGCATGCTAGTGCGACCCAAAAAGCACCGTCAAGGTGCAGTTTTTTCACAGAACCTCTATCGTTCCGTGTGATCCCAGCATCGCAAGGGGCGGCAAGGTCGATCGTTGGCAAAGATTAAGGGAAATCGATTACACGATGGGCGTGACGATTCACGACGTGGCCCGCGCGGCCGGCGTCTCCGTGGCCTCGGCCTCCCGCGCGCTCTCCGGACGGCGTAAGGTCACGCCCGAGGTCGCCGAGCGGGTGGCGCGCGCCGCCGCCGAGCTCGGGTACCAGCCGAACGCGGTCGCCAAGGCGCTGCGCGACCAGACGACCGGCACCATCGGCATGGTCGTGCCGGGCATCGGCAACCCGTTCTTCACCACGATCGTCGAGGCCGTCGAGCGCGAGCTGCAGAACTCCGGCACGGACCTGCTGCTGTGCTCGTCCAGGTACGATCCCCAGGTCGAGGCGCGGAGACTGGAGACCCTGCTGGCCCGGCGCGTGGACGGGCTGATCATCAGTCCGTGCGACATCGAGGCCAGCGTCCCCGCCGTGCTGGACGCGGCCCGCCGGGTGCCCCTCGTGCAGCTCGACCGCCACATCGAGGGCGGCGCGGCCGACTGGGTGGGCGTGGACGACGAGGCCGGGCTGGTTCTGGCGGTCGAACACGTGATCGCGGGCGGGGCCCGCTCTGTGGTCTTCGCGGGCAGCCGGCTGGTGAGCTCCTCCGCCCGGCTGCGGCTCAGCGGGTTCGAACGCGCGGCGGCGCGGGCCGGGGTGGAGGTCCGGGAGCCGCTGCTGGGCGAGTTCACCCTCGAATGGGGTATCGAGGCCGGGCGCAGGCTGCTCGGCGCCGGCCCGCTGCCGGACGCGGTGGTCTGCGCGAACGACGAGATCGCCGTGGGCCTGGTGCGGGCGCTGCGGTTCGGCGGGGCGCGCGTCCCCGAGGACGTGTCGGTGGTCGGGTTCGACGACGTCGGGCACGCGACGATGTGCGACCCGCCGCTCAGCACGGTGCGGCAGCCCGTGGAGGAGATGGCGGCGGAGGCGGTGCGCCTGCTCGGCCAGGTCAAAGCCGCCGATCCGCGGCCCGCGCAGCGCATCGCCATCGCGCCACGACTCGTCGTACGGCAGAGCAGCCGGCCGGTGCGGGCCGACGCGCAGTGAGCGAGGGAAGGGAGTCCGCGTGAACGAGGCGGTGGCGCTGGCACGCGAGCTGATCAGGATCGACTCGGTGGGCGGGGGCGAGGCCGCGGTGGCCGAGCCGCTGGCCGGACGGCTGTCCGACGCCGGTTTCGCGGTGCGGCGGCACGAGCACGCCCCCGGCCGCACGGGGCTGATCGCCCGCTGGGGAACGGGCGTGCCGGTGACACTGACCGGGCACCTCGACACGGTGCCCTTGGGCGGGCAGGCGTGGCGGCACGCGCCGCACGGCGCGGACATCGACGGCGACCGCCTGTACGGGCGCGGCTCGAGCGACATGAAGGCCGGCGTCGCCGCGCTGGTGGTCGCCGCCGAGCGGCATGTGCGCCGCACCGGGTCGAAGGCCGCCCTGGAGATCGTCTTCACCGTCGGCGAGGAGACCGGGTGCGAGGGCGCGGCCGGCATGGCGGCCGCGGGCCTGGTGGGCAGGTCGCGCGCGCTGCTGGTGGCCGAGCCGACCGCCAACCGGGTGCTGCTCGGGCACAAGGGCGCGCTCTGGCTGGAGGCCACGACGCGGGGCACGACCGCGCACGGCTCGATGCCGCATCTGGGCGACAACGCGATCTACAAGATCGCCCGGGTGATCGGCGCCGTCGAGACGTTCGACACCGGAGTGCCCGACCACCCCTTCCTCGGCCCGTCCACGGTGAACGTGGGAACGGTGCGCGGCGGGATCAACGTCAACTCGGTGCCCGACCTGGCCACCGCGACGATCGACCTGCGCACGGTCGCCGGCCAGGACCACGGACGGCTTCGCGAGCGGTTGCGGGCCGCGCTCGGTGACGACGCCACCCTCGACGTGCTCGTGGACCTGCCCGCGATCTGGACGGAGCCGGACGACCCCTTCGTCCGGGCCCTGGTCGAGGCGGGGGCGGGCGCTCCCGGCGACCGGCCGGCGGCCAGCTACTTCACCGACGCCTCGATCCTCGCCGCCGCCTGTGGCGGGGGACCCACCGTCATCTGCGGCCCTGGCGAGCCCGAACAGGCGCACGTCACCGACGAATACTGCCTGGTCCACCGGATCGAGGAGGCCGTCGAGATCTACACCGCCGCCCTGGGGCGGTTCGCCTGATCACGTGAGCGGCCCGGCGACGCGGCCGCCACAGTCGTGTCACGGCGGTCCACGGCGAACACCGGGCGGTTATGGTCGGATTGCGGCAAAGCGATCATCAATCTGCCGGTGACCCGAGGAGGTCGCGTGCGCGACACGTCCACGCCCCTGCACATGCGACGGGACGGATTCCATCCCGCCCCGGAGCTCTCCGCACTGCGGAACGACGAGGGGGTGGCCCGGATCCGCACCGTGTTCGGCACCGACGCCTGGCTGGTCACCAGGTTCGAGGATGTCCGTACCGTTCTGAGCCATCCCGAGCTGTACAGCAACGCGCTCGTGCCTCCGCTCCGGCCGCCCGGCGCACCACCGCCCAGCCGGGAGGAGACCGCCGCGATGCGCGCGGGCAACCTGCTCGGCTCCGACCCTCCGGAGCACACCCGGCTGCGCCGGATGCTCACGGCCCAGTTCACCGTCCGCCGTATGCGCCGTCTGGAGCCCAGAGTCCAGCAGATCGTCGACGACCATCTGGACGCCATGGAGCGCGGCGGGCCGCCCGCCGATCTGGTGACGGACTTCGCCCTCCCGGTCCCCTCCCTGGTGATCTGCGAACTGCTGGGCGTGCCGTACGCCGACCGTGCCGGTTTCCAGGGGACGTCCAAGCGGATGCTGGACGTGTCCCTGCCTCCGGACGAACGCGCGGCCGCGGCGGCGGAGGCTCGGGCCTACATCGCCGGCCTGATCAAGGCGATCCGGGCCGATCCCGGTGAGGAGCTGCTCGGGATGCTCGTACGCGAGCACGGCGACGAGTTGAGCGACGCCGAACTCACCGGCATCGGCACCCTGCTGCTGCTCGCCGGGCACGAGACCACGGCCAACATGCTGTCTTTGGGCACACTCGCCCTGCTGCGGCACCCCGGTCAGCTCACGCTGCTGCGCGACGAGCCGCACCGCGTGGACGCCGCCGTCGAGGAACTGCTGCGGTGGCTGAGCATCGTGCACTCCGGGACGGTCAAGATGACCACGACCGAGGTCCGGCTGGGCGATCGGACCATCGGCCCCGGCGAGACCGTCGTCTGCTCCCTTCCCGCCGCCAACCGCGACCCCGGGCTCGTCCCGAACCCGGACGACCTGGACATCCGCCGGGATGTCATCGGCCACGTCGCATTCGGACACGGCGTCCATCATTGTCTCGGCGCTCCCCTGGCCCGCATGGAGATGCGCATCGCGTTCCCCGCCCTGCTGCGCAGGTTTCCCGGTCTGCGACCGGCGGGCGAGCCCGTGTTCCGCTCCCTCACCGTCGTACACGGCCTGACCACGATGCCGGTCGCCTGGTAGGCGTCCCGCTCACCGCCGAGCACCCGGCCCGACGGCCACTTCACCGACGTCCCGCCGAGGCAGAGGTCGCGCATGCGATGACGGCCTGTATGAGCTGGACGAACACGGCGATGGGGCTGCCGGCTACCGATTTGTTATGTGTCGAACCTGCCCGTAAGGGCACAAGCTGGGACAGTCAACCATGGGAGCGTGAAGTAATGGCCGTAACAGGCATCATTTCCGCCATAATCATCGGGCTTGTCATCGGCGCGCTCGGCCGGCTCGTCGTACCCGGACGTCAGAGCATCCCGATCTGGCTGACCATCGTGATCGGCATCGTCGCCGCCCTCATCGGTACGGCGATCGCGGGAGCCCTGGGGGTCGCCGACACCCGCGGCATCGACTGGATCGAACTGATCCTCCAGGTGGTTCTCGCCGCGGTCGGAGTCATCCTGACCGCCAGCCTGTACGGCAGGCGTCGCCTCGACTAGACGACCCGTGCTTCTGCCCCGGCGGCCCCGGTCCACGTCATCCGGACCGGGGCCGCCGGGGTCTGGGCCGGGGCACGCTCACCAAGATCGCGGGGACCGGGGTCAGTCCGGCAGCCAGTCGAAGGAGAAGCGGCCGCCTTCCCGGATTACCCGGCCGGCGGCCGGGCCGGGGAAGTGGGCGGGCAGCAGGATGGTCCGGTCGGCGGCGCACTCCTCCATCAGCGCGCGACGGGTGCGGGCCGCCTGTTCCGGGTCCTGGTCGCCGCCCTGCGCGAGCTCCGGCACGGCGAACTGCAGCGGGTGATGGATCACGTCACCGCTGAAGAGGGCGTGGCGGCCACCGCCGTACACGTCCACTGCCAGGTGCCCGCCCGTGTGCCCGGGCATGCCGCGCAGCGAAACCCGGACGCCGCCCTCGTCGAGGACCACGTGCTCCTCGCCGACCAGCACGGCCTGCTCGGCGCGTACGACCGGCTCGACGCTGTCGGCGAACGTGTGGGCGAGATCGGCGAGCACCGGGTCGTCCGGGTCGGAGCGGAACAGCGCCTCCAGCCACTCGAACTCGCTCCGGCCGAAGAGGTAGACGGCATTGGGAAACGTGGGCGTCCAGCGGCCCGCCTCCAGTCTGGTGTTCCATCCGCAGTGGTCGGGGTGAAGGTGGGTGGACACCACGACGTCCACCTCCTCCGGGCGCACTCCCGCCGCGGCGAGCCGCTCCAGGTAGGGGGTGTCGAACCGATGGTGGGCGAGCAGCGCCGGGCGCTCCTTGAAGTTGCCGTTCCCGCTGTCGACGACGATGATCCGACCGGCCGCGCGGATGACGTAGCAGTTGATGCTGAGGATCAGCTCGCCCGTGACCGCATCGACGAAGCGCGGTCCCAGGTCCCGGGCGGCCCGCTCAGCGATCTCGTCGGTGATCGCGGGAAACAGCTCTTTCGAAATGAAGGGCCATCGCTCCAGCTCGGTCACCCGGCTGATCGCGGCCTCTCCCAGGTGCAGGTCGTTCACGGACCGGTCCTCGCCGTATCAGGGTGGGAGCTCATGTCGAATGTCTCCTTCTGTGAAGTGCTGCCGTGAAGTGGAGTGGCGACGGCTGGATCGGCCCCGCCCGCCGAACGGCACGGTGGTCGCCGCGTTCCCGGCGTGGAGCTGCCCGCAGGCGATGCCGTAGGGGGCCGGCCTTTGAGAGAGACGGCCTTGGCCGGGCCGGTGATCGCGTGTTTTCCGGTGTGGTGGCGTCACCGTAGTCACCCCCGGCCCCCGCCCGCCTCCGGGTTTCCACGTATCCCGGGTACGTAGGCGCGGGCGAACGGTTTCGTACGTAGGTGGGATCGGACTTTGACCGAATCCCCGCAGGGGACCTACCGTTGACCGGGAGTTTCCGGCACTTCACCTGCCCCGAGGTGATCATGGCGAGAGCGGCCGTTCGCCTTTCCGGCGCGGTTCTTTCCACCGAGATCACGACGTTCGTCGGCAGGCGGCGCTCGGCCGTCCGCATCAGGGAACTGCTGTCCACCACCCGCCTGGTCACCGTGACCGGCACTGGCGGCGTAGGGAAGACCCGGCTGGCGCTGCATGTGGCGAAGGAGCTGAGCGGGGAGTTCGACGCGGGCGTCTGGATGGTCGACCTTTCGGCCCTGCGGGATCCCGCGCTCGTGCCGCACGCGATCATGTCCGCCTTCGGCGTCGCCGACGGGTCGGCGCAGGAGCCCATGACCGTCCTCGCGACAGCGCTGGCCCGGCGGCGGCTGCTCCTGCTGCTCGACAACTGCGAGCACCTTCGGGACGCGTGCGCGGAGATCGTGGGCTGCCTGCTGCGGGCCTGTCCGGGGTTGCGCGTTCTGAGCACGAGCCGGCAGCCTCTCGGACTGCCCGGCGAGCACTCGCTGGTGCTGCCACCCCTGGGAGCGCCGGACCCCGCAGCCGTGACCGGGCCGGACGATCTCCAGGGCTACGACGCGGTGAAGCTGTTCCTGGACCGGGCGACCGCGGTCCTGCCCGACTTCCGGCTCACCGCGGACAACGCCCACGACGTGGCCGCGTTGTGCGCCCAGCTGGACGGCCTTCCGCTCGCCATCGAACTGGCGGCGGTGCGGCTGCGGGCGCTGTCCGTACGTCAGATCCTTCAACGGCTGGACCAGCGCTACCGGTTGCTCAACCAGGGCAGCACCACGGCCCGGCCGCGGCAGAAGACGCTTCGGGGACTCATGGACTGGAGTCACGACCTCTGCTCTCAGGAGGAGCAGCGGTTGTGGGCGAGGCTGTCGGTCTTCTCCGGCGGCTTCGAACTGGAGGCGGTGGAGGAGGTCTGCTCCTGCGAGGATCTTCCCCGGGTGAGGATCCTCGACACGGTCGCCGCCCTCGTGGAGAAGTCGATCCTCATACGCGAGGAGTACGACGGACGTGTGCGCTACCGGCTCCTCGAGACGATCCGTCAGTACGGCGCGGAGCGCCTGGCCCTCGGCAGCGAGACGGCCGCGGCCGTGCGGCGCCGGCACCGCGACTACTACCTGCGGCTGGCCGAGAGCGCCGAGCTGGGATGCACGCGAGCGCTGGAGGCCGGCTGGCAGAGTCGCGCCCGGCGTGACCAGGCGAACTTCCGGGCCGCCCTGGAGTTCTGCCTCGCTACCGAAGGAGAGGCGGAGTCCGGCCTGCGGATGGCCGCCGCCCTGTGGCTGCACTGGCGCGCGCTGAATCTGCTCACTGAGGGACGCCGCTGGTTCGACCGGCTGCTGGAGGCGGAGACCCGGGCGACGGCCGCGCGGGCCAACGCCCTGTGGGCGAACGCGTGGCTCGCCGCGCTGCAGGGCGACTTCGACCGGGTGACCGCCCTGCTCACCGAGTGTGAGCTGCTGAGCCGGCAGCTCGACGACGCCGGTATCTCCCACCACGTCACGGACATGTGGGGCCTGGTCGCCCTGTTCCACGGCGACTTCGAGCGCACGCTCGAACTCGTCGACACGGCACTCGCCGGCTACCGGGAGCGGAAGGACGCCGTCAGCGGCGCCCTGGCCCTTCTGCGGCTGGCCCAGGCCGCCCTCGCCCTCGGCGATCACTCTCGCGCCCGGGCAGTCGCCTCGGAGTGCCTGGCGCGGTGCGAGACGTCCGGCGCCACCTGGGTCACGATCTACGCGCTCTGGATCCTGGGCATCGCGGAGTGGGAGATGGGCGACACGGTGCTCGCCATCGAGCACGAACGGGCGGCGGTACGCGCCGGTCGCTCCCACGGCGACCGGCTCGGTGGCTCTCTCGGTCTTCAAGCGATCGCCTGGATGAGCGCACAGTGCGGGGACGCGAGGTTCGCCGCCAGGCTCCTCGGGGCGACGCGCCGGATCTGGGGTGAGATCGGCACCTCGTTCCCCTATCACGCGCATCTCGCCCCCTACCAGGACCGGTGCGTGCTCCGCCTCCGATCCGCCCTCGGCGCCGACCGCTTCGAAATGTGCACCGTCGAGGGCGAGCGGCTGCCCGAACGGGCGGTGTTCGAGATGGCGGAGTCAGGGGTGACATGCCCGGAAGGCGAGACCAGCGGCGGCGCCGCCGGCTCTCTCACTCCCCGGGAGAGGGAGATCGCGGGCCTCGTCGCGCAGGGGCTGAGCAATCCGGAGATAGCGAGGAAGCTCGTCATCTCGTCGCGTACGGCGGAGACGCACGTCCAGAACATTTTGACCAAACTGGGTTTCACGTCACGGGTTCAGATCGCGACCTGGGTCACCCGAGGACGGTCGAGCACCTGACCTGGCGGCACGCGACGATGCGGCGGACCGGACGCCGCCCGGCGGTTGCGGCCGCCGCGTCGCGTCCGCGTCGCCGGACGGTCACGTCGTCTGACGTGGATCCTGCTGTGCCGCCGGGACCACGCGGTTGGCGCGCAGCCGGACGGCGTGGTCGAGCACGCCGTGGTCGTACGCGGTCTCCGCGTGCAGCGCCAGGTCGACGCCGGACACCTCGTCCTCCTCGCTCACGCGGAAGCCCATCAGCCGGTGGATCAGTGTGCCGATGCCGTAGGTGACCGCGAAGGCGTACAGCGCGACCACCGGGACCGCCATCGCCTGCTTGCCCAGCTGGGTCAGACCGCCCCCGTACAGCAGGCCACGGGGACCGTCGGCGCCGGTGAGCGTGCGGGTGGCGAGCAGCCCGATGAACAGGGTGCCGACGATGCCCCCGACCAGATGCACGCCGACCACGTCGAGGGAGTCGTCGTAGCCGTGCCGGAACTTCCAGCCGACCGCCTGCGAGCAGATCATGCCCGCGGCCAGGCCGATCACCAGGGCACCCAGCACGTCGACCGATCCGCACGACGGTGTGATCGCGACCAGCCCGGCCACGACGCCCGAAGCGACCCCGAACGTGGTGGGGCGGCCGTCGCGGCGCTGCTCCACCAGCAGCCAGCCCAGAAGGCCGGTGCACCCCGCGGCCAGGGTGTTGAGGAAGACCGCGGCGGCGGTGCCGTCCGCGGCCAGCGCGGAGCCGGCGTTGAATCCGAACCAGCCGAACCACAGCAGCCCGGCGCCGAGCAGCACCAGGGGCAGGTTGTGCGGCCGCATGGCCTCGGCCTTGAACCCGATCCGCGGCCCGAGCACCAGCGCCATGGCGAGCCCGGAGGCCCCCGAGGTGATCTCCACGACCAGGCCGCCCGCGTAGTCGAGAGTGCCCATGGATTGGATCCAGCCACCGGGGCCCCACACCCAGTGCGCGATGGGGGCGTAGACCACGAGCGCCCACACGGGGACGAAGACCATCCAGGCCGAGAAGCGGGCCCGGTCGGCGATGGCACCGCTGATCAGCGCCGCGGTGATGACGGCGAAGGTGAGCTGGAACGTCGCGAACAGCAGCGTCGGCACCTGCCCGGTGACCGATCCGGTGGTGATGTCGTGCAGCCCCACGTGGGCCAGGCCGCCGATCACTCCCCCGATGTCGGGGCCGAACGCCAGGCTGTATCCGGCGGCCAGCCAGACGAGGGTGACCAGGGCGATCGAGACGAAGCTCATCATGATCATGTTGAGCACGCTCTTGGCCCTGACCATCCCGCCGTAGAAGAAGGCCAGGCCCGGCGTCATCAGCAGGACGAGCGCGGTACAGGCCAGGAGCCAGGCGGTGGCGCCCCCGTCTACCTTCACCGGCATGTCATCGCCTCACACTCCTCACGGTGGTCGTCCGCGGGTTCCGCCACGGGCGCACCATGAGACTCACCGCCGGCCGTTTCACGGCGTATTCGGGAGTGTTACCGAGGTGTTTCCTGTTCCGAGGGCATCACCGGTTCTGTTGCGGGGGCGTTACCGGCTCCTCACACATGGCCCGCTCGCCGCCGGCGGTGGCGCACGAACGCCCAGCGGACCGGCCGCCTCCTCCCCCGGTGTTCGAGGGAGGAGGCCGAGAGGGCGGCCCGGGAGCGCTGCCGGTCCCTGCGGTCGGGTGCGGATCCTCAGGCGACCGAGGCGGGGAACCGCTCCCACACCCGGTGGGCGGCCATCAGCCGCTGCACCTCGCCGAACACCTCCGTGGCGGAGTCACCCGTGACCACGCCCGGTGTGGCGGACACCCCGGCCTGCGCGAGCAGCTTCGCGCCCGCGCCCCAGGCGCCGATCGCCTTGGCGTGCCGCCAGCATTCGTCGATCAGGAGCGTCACACGCGGGTCCACCGCGGCGGAGTCGCCTGCGCCCGCCTTGGCGTCGCGCGCGGGCAGAGCGTCCGGGGCCGGCGCCGGCGCGGCCGCCACCAGCAGGGCGTCGAACTCGACCGACCGGGCGGTGGCGAAGGTCCGCTGCACGGGCGTGTCCCCCAGCATGCCGCCGTGCGGGGCGATCAGCAGCGGCACCATGCCGGCGGCGAACACGGCCGTGCGCAGTTCGCGTACGCCGTCGAGATCGGCGGCGTCGTCGACGACGACGCCGACCACGCGGCCGTCGACCGGCCACTCCTTGCCCACCTGCGAGAGCGCGGGGCTGGGCGCCTGGTCGGCGAGCGGCAGCGCCGGCTCCGGCGCGGGAAGGCCCAGCCCGGTGGCGACCTCCCGGCAGAGCACCGGGTCGATGTTCGCCAGGCACTGGAGCTGGCGCTCCTTGATCGCCTGCTCGTAGCACTTGCCCAGCTCGAACGTGTAGGCGCGGATGATGTGCTCCTTCTCCACCGGCGACATGCTCAGCCAGAACAGGCGGGCCTGGCTGTAGTGGTCGCCGAAGGACACGGGGTTGGCGCGGACCTTCCTCGCCCGGGCGACCTCGACCGGTGCGTCGACGAACGCGTTGTCGCCATCACCGGCGACGAACGGGTTGCCGCCGTCGAGGGAGTTCGGCCGATACGGCGCGACCCCGGCGTGGACGGCGTGCTGGTGAAAACCGTCCCGGAGCATGTCGTTGACCGGGCAGTGCGGCCGGTTGATCGGGATCTGGGCGAAGTTCGGGCCGCCCAGCCGGGTGATCTGCGTGTCGAGATAGGAGAACAGCCGCGTCTGCAGCAGCGGGTCGTTGGTGACGTCGATGCCCGGCGGCAGGTGGCCGACGTGGAAGGCGACCTGCTCGACCTCGGCGAAGAAGTTCGTGGGCGTCCGGTCGAGCGTCATCTTCCCGATGGGCTGCACCGGCGCGAGCTCCTCGGGCACGATCTTGGTCGGGTCGAGCAGGTCGATGCCCTCGAAGGCCTGGTCGGGAGTGTCCGGGAACACCTGGATGCCGAGCTCCCACTCGGGGTGGGCGCCGGCCTCGATCGCGTCGTACAGGTCGCGGCGGTGGAAGTCCGGGTCCACGCCGCCGAGCAGCTGCGCCTCCTCCCAGGTCAGCGAGTGCACGCCGAGTTTGGGCTTCCAGTGGAACTTGACCAGCACCGTCTCCCCGGCCTCGTTCACGAGCCGGAAGGTGTGGACGCCGAAGCCCTCCATCATCCGGAAGGAACGCGGGATGCCGCGGTCGGACATGTTCCACATGGTGTGGTGCTGCGCCTCGGTGTGCAGCGAGACGAAGTCCCAGAACGTGTCGTGCGCGCTCTGCGCCTGCGGGATCTCCCGGTCCGGGTGCGGCTTGCCCGCGTGGATGACGTCGGGGAACTTGATGCCGTCCTGGATGAAGAAGACCGGGATGTTGTTGGCGACGAGGTCGAAGGTGCCCTCGTCGGTGTAGAACTTCGTCGCGAAGCCGCGGGTGTCGCGCACCGTGTCGGCCGATCCGCGCGAACCGAGGACGGTGGAGAACCGCACGAAGACGTCGGTCTTCCTCCCCTTCTTGAGGAAGCCGGCCTTGGTCACCGCCGAGGCGGTGCCGTACGCCTCGAACACGCCGTGGGCTCCGGCGCCGCGGGCGTGGACGACGCGCTCGGGAATGCGCTCGTGGTCGAAATGCGTGATCTTCTCACGCAGGTGGTGGTCCTGCAGCAGGGTCGGGCCGCGTTCCCCCGCCTTGAGGGAATGGTCGGTGTCGCGCAGCCGCGCCCCCTGCGCGGTCGTGAGATAGGCGCCCTGTTGCCCCTTCGCGGTGGCGGGCGCGCCGGTCTCCGCGCCGGTGGGTGTGACGGTCGCGGGAGCGCCCTGCTCCTTTTTCGGCGGCAGGGGGTCGTGCGGCGTCGTCGGCTCCTCGAGAGTCGCCGGGGCACTGCCCGGCGAGCCGGGAACGTCCGGCGTCAGGAAGTCGGCCACCTTCTCCGCGGCGTTCTCCACGACGTCCTTGACCACCTTGGCGGGCTTGCTGGCGTCCATTCGGCGAGGTCCTTCCTGGAGCGGTACGGGCAGGTCCGCGCCGGATTACCCGCAGGTAGGAGAGCCAAACGTGCCGCGGCGCCCCGGGACGGCGACGTCCCCGCGACGGACCGGCCGTCGCGGGGACAATCCGCCGCACCAGGCGTCAGCCGTACCAGGCGTCAGCCGTACGGGCGGTTGGACATGTGCTCGGCCGTGCCGACGCGGTGCTTCTGCTTACGCACACCGGCGAGGCCGAGCAGACCGAGCAGGCCCAACAGCCCCCACAGGCCTCCGCCGCCGCCGCCCTTGTTCTCATTGGGCTGCGGTGACGGACTGGGCTGGCTGTGCGTGGCCGGGACGGCGGGCGCGTCCGCCGTGGCGGCCGCGGCCGGGGCGAGTGTGAGCAGGAAGGCCAGCCCCAGGCTCGTGAGCAACTTGCGCATTGAATCCCCCGATCCGGCGGTCTCGCGTTCGATGGGACCGCCTTCTGTCTCTCCGGACGAAGCCCCCGGGCGTATCCCCCACGACGTTCGCCGCCGTGCCCGGGAATAGAGCGCCGCGTGCCGGCCGGCTTCGAAAGACCGGCGGCGCTTCACCCGTACCTGTTCGCGGTCGATGGGAACACCGGTCTGCTACTCGCCGGTGACGTACCTGCGCAACCGGGGCCGCTCGTGGGTCTCGGCGCCGACGTCCGGAGACTCCTCCGAGCGCGTCATCGCGTCCTCGAGACCGCCCGTGCCGGCGCCGGTGGCCCCCGTGCCGCCGGGGGTGCCGGTGGTGCCCGTGGCCCCGGTAGTGCCGGTGGTGCCCGTGGCCCCGGTAGTGCCGGTGGTGCCCGTGGCCCCGGTAGTGCCGGTTTCGCCGTACCCGAGGCGCTCGCGCTCGCGCAGGCCGCCCTCGTGGGCCCAGCCGCCTTCGCCCGGCCGGTTGGCCTCCTGCCAGGAGGTCTCCCAGCTGATCCCGTAGTAGCGGTACAGGGTGCGCTCCTCCTCGGCCGACAGGTATCCGCCGGCGTCCACGTCGATGTTCGGAGCGTCCTTGACGCGGTCCTTGTCGTACGGCACCTCGACGTGATCGGCGACCAGTTCCGCGTCCCGCATCGGGACGAAGGATTCCTTGATGCCGAACAGGCCGGTGTTGATGCACAGCCACTCGGGGCGGCCGGTGACCTCGTCGAGGAAGACGTGCTTGACCTCGCCGATCTTGTTCCCGTTGCCGTCAAAGAGGTCATGGTCCAAGACCGCGGGAATCTGCTCCTGCGTGATCATGCGCTTCCCTCCTTCTCCCTGCATCCCGATCCTCACCGCGCATATCCGATCAATGCGGTCGCGGTGTCGATAAATACCGATAAGAGGGATTGAAAAAGGCAACCTTTGGCAGCCCGCCGGTCAGCCGCGCCGCCCGCGCCCGGCCCGCCGGATGAGCTCGCGAACGAACTCGCGGTCATGGGACCGGCGAGAGCCTCGCCTGCTACCGATCCCGCCGTCCGAGCCGGACTCGATGTCGCACTCCGTCACACAAGCGGCACATGTATCGCCCAAAGAGAGTATTCGCGGGCGAGCGCCGGTCCGATCTTCTAGGGTTCGCTGGATCTTCAGGATTCGCCGAGCCGGCGGAAAGCGGTGGAGGAGCACGATGAGCGCGGACGACCGCATCGAACGGGCCGGGCTGTTATACGAACGAGCAGTCTTCGGGGGTGATACGGGCGCTGTGACGGCGGCCGAGCGGGAGCTGGACGCGGTGGAGGCGGACCTCGCCCTCGCCCGGGGCCGCATCGTGCACGCGCGGTTCCTGGACAGCAGGCAGGAGGACCCTCACGAGTTGCGCCTGTTCGAGCGCGCGGCCGAGCTCTACCGCGATCTCGCGGACGTACGCGGCGAGGCGGAGGCGCTGTTCTGGATCGGGTGTTTCCACCAGGTCGTACGCGATGACGACGCTGCCGCGGTTCCCGTGCTCGAACAGTCCCACCGGCGAGCGGTGCACGCCGGCGACGCCCTGACCGCGTCCTACGCCCTCCGGCACCTGGGCATCGCCGATCACAGGGCGGGCCGCCTGGACTCGGCGCGGGAACGGCTGGAGGAGTCGACCCGGCTCCGTCGTGCGGCCGGGTTCCTTCCCGGCGTCGCCGCCAATCTGGTCGGACTGGCCTATGTCACCGCCGGAGAAGGCCGCCGCGACGAGGCGCTGCGGCTTCTCGACGAGGCCGGCTCGATCGCCGAGGCCGCGGGCGCTGACGGCATACTGCGCCACATCCGGGAGGCGCAGGCCCGGCTGTGAACGGTCGTCTTCCACGATTCAGAGCCCGGAAGGAAAGCGGCGATACGCGGCCCACGCGGGTCGGGGCACGCTCGGGCCTTGGCGGCCCTCCCGCTCCCGATCCCCGTCGTCCGGAGGCGACGGTCCCCTCGGGAGACGTTGACAGCCTTGGGATGCCGCTCAACGCCGGCGCCGTTCTCGCGACCGTGGCCATCGACGCCGGCCGGGCATGTCAGGCGACCCCCCGCATCCAGGCCGGGCTGTTCACACGCCTCACCATCGAGGCGTACCGATATGACGATGAGATGACCACCTGAACCCGAACGGGACATCACCATGACCAGGATGGCTTCGCTGCCTGATCGTAACGAGCGGTTCGCCCGCGGCTACCTTCCCTGCGCACCGCAACGCGGGCGGACGCGTCACCGGGGCCGTGATCGACGACATCGCCTACCTCGCCTTCCTGGCCGAGAAGGTGTTCGAAAACCCCCGGCAGGGCGACGGCGACCCCGGGGCGCCGTCCGCGACGGTCTGATCGCCGCGGGGCTCGAACTGGCCCGCACCGGTGGCCCCGACGCCGTGGTGCTTCGCGAAGCGACCCGGATAGTCGGCGTCGTGCCCAACACCGCTTACCGCCACTTCGCAGATCGCGACGAACTCCTCGCCGCGGTCTGCGCCGCGGCCATGAGCGAGTTGGGCGACCGCATAGCCGCCGACGTCGCCCGCGTGCCCGGCGAGCACGGCGACCCCACCGCGGCTCGCAACCGTCTCGGCGCGATCGGAGCGGCCTACCTCCGATTCGCCCACGATGACCCAGGCCTGTTCGCGACCGCGTTCGCCCTGCCGCGGCAACACGCCTACAGCGCCACCGGCAACGACACCAGCGAGCCCGACGGCAGCCCTCTCGGCCAACTGCGCACCGCACTGGACGAACTGGTCGACGCCGGCGTGCTCGACCCGAGACGCCGCGACGGCATCGAATACCCCATCTGGTCCGCCGTCCACGGAATGGCCGTCCTCACAGAGAAAGGCCCACTACGCGACGTCCCCTGCTCCGACCGCCGCAGGCTGGAAGAACTCACCCTCGCGTTCATCAGCGACTGCCTCAAGTAGCGCTTGCTGGAACCGCCATACCTCGTGGGCCGCGTCCGACGCGCTGTGGTACTCGCTGAGGAACTGCTCGTGCCAGCTCTCCGGCAGCACACGCAAGATCTCCGGGTCGTCCTCGGCGTGATGCACCGGGTCGCCTGTCATTCCACCAGGCCACCGCCGCGGCCTGGGGCACCCCGTATGTTCCGCCACATCGATCAACTGATGTCATCGCAGATCCTCGCCGGAGGCAGGAAAGGACCTCAACCCGCTACGCGCGCGTCAGTGCTTGGGGGCACGGGTGAGGTGGGTGCGCTGTTCAAGCTCGTCGAGCGCGAACCCAATCGCGATTCTCGCGCACGACGGTGAACCCGGCCGATCGATAGAGCGCCACCGCGGCGTCGTTCGTGGACGGTGTCACGACGGAGACCGCGCCCGCACCCCGATGGGCGAGAGCCGCGCACGCGCCCAGCACTGCATCGCGCCCATAGCCGTGCCCGCGATGGTCCGGATGGGTGCCGACCGGCTCGAGCAGCCCGCACCTGCCCACACCCGCGAACCATCCGGTCGCGGCGGCCGCGGGCTCCCCCGCGGGCGTGCGTACGAGCGCCTCCACGGCCAGCCCGCCCGCCGGCGACCGCTTCATCGCACGCCAGCGTTCGACGGTGAACGTGGATCCCACGAAGGCGGACCGCTGCAGCAGCACCCGGTCGGCCGCACCGGCCTCACCGACCGGCTCGGCGCGGCTCGACACGGGGCGCGGGGTCCACGACATGACGAGCCAGGGCTCCTCCTGATCGAGTTCCCACCCGGGCACAGGCAGACCGTCGGACCTGTCGGTGCCGGGCGTAAGCAGTTCCCCGGCATCGGCCGCGAGCGCTCCGAGATCGGCGCCGGGCGCGGCGGTCACGCGCAGCACGGGGCCGTCGAGGAATCCGACCGCCACCGGTGCCACATCATCAGTCCAAAGGAGAACGGCCGCGTCGTCGAACCGCAGATGCCACCCCACGTCTCCGGGATGCAGGCCGCCGCCCGGGGCATCGGCTGGCGTCCACTCGGCCAGCGCGCGCAGCGCCGGGCCGGTTTCTGCAGAGGTCAGGCGGTGCCGGCGAGTGGGATCATGGACGGCACGTTAGCCAGCGCGCCACCGTGTGTCAAAGGCTTCAATCAGGCCGTCGAACCGCCTCGCCCCGATCGCATGCATCCTGTCTCCCGCCGAGCGCTCCCGTCACCCCGACGGGCACGGGTACCACTCCATGCCATCGCCGGGAACCGTCTCCGGAACACCGATCCCCGGGTGGGAGAAGGGATGCGGACCGCTTCACTGTGCCCGGCTTGATATGAACTGACCGAACAGGCCGTCTCCGTTCCTCCGGTTCGTGCTACGACCAGCACTCCAGTGACACACAGACGACCCGATGCCGCCTCACGTTAGGTCTCCAGCACGGTGTCCCAGATCGCCGCATCAAGGATGGTCGGTTCCCGGCCGGGGAGGAGGGGCTGCTCGGCCCAGATGGTCTTGCCGTCGGCGTGGTAGCGGGTGCCCCAGCGGGAGGTGAGCTGGGCGACCAGGAACAGGCCGCGGCCGCCTTCGTCGGTGAGGCGGGCCCGGCGCAGGTGCGGAGAGCTGAGGCTGCCGTCGGACACCTCGCAGATGAGGACGTCGGTGTGGATCAGGCGCAGCTCGATGGGGCCGTGTGCGTGGCGGATGGCGTTGGTGACCAACTCGCTGACGATAAGCCCGGTGGTGAAGGCGAGCGGCTCCAGGTCCCAGTCGGCCAGCTGCCCGATGGCCAGGGCGCGAGCATCGGCGACTAGGGCGGGGTCGGCCGGCAGCAGCCAGGAGGCGACCCGGTCCGCGCCCAGGACGCGGGTGCGGGCCAGCAGCAGGGCGACGTCCTCGGCGCGGCGCTCGGGCAGCAAGGCGGCCACCACGGCCTCGCAGAGCTGGTCCAGCGACCGGCCGGGAACGGACAGGGCGCGGGCCAGCCGGTCGAGTCCGGCCTTGGCGTCTCGCCCCTGAGCCTCGATGAGGCCGCCGGTGTGGAGCACCAGCAGGGTGCCCTCGGCGAGCTGGAGCTCGGTGGTTTCGAAGGGCAGCCCGCCCAGGCCCAGGGGCGGGCCCGGCGGCAGGTCGAGGAACTCCGCCGCGCCATCGGGGTGAACCACGACGGGGGGCGGGTGCCCGGCCCGGGCCAGGGTGCAGGTGCGGGCGATGGGATCGTAGACGGAGTACAGGCAGGTGGCCCCCTTGATGTCGGAGTCCTCTTGGGCGAAGCGGATGACGAGGGCGTCGAGCTGAGTGAGGACCTCCTCGGGGGCGAGGTCGAGCTCGGCCAGTGTGTGGACGGCGGCGCGCAGCCGGCCCATGGTGGCGGCGGCGTGCAGGCCGTGGCCGGTGACCCCACCGACGACCAGGGCGACGCGGGCGCCGGATATGGGCAGCACGTCGAACCAGTCTCCGCCGGCGTGAGCGTGGGCGGCGGTGGGCAGGTAGAGGCTGGCGCTCTCGACGGCGGGATACCGGGGCAGCTCGCGTGGTAGCAGGCTCCGCTGCAGGGCCAGGGCGGTGGTGTGCTCGCGGGTGTAGCGGCGCGCGTTGTCGACGCACACCGCGGCGCGGGAGGCGAGCTCCTCGGCCAGGGCGAGGTCCCCCTCGTCGAAGGGCTCGGGATTCCTGTAGCGGACGAAGCCGGCCAGGCCCAGGGTGATCCCGCGGGCCCGCAGCGGCACCATCATGAGCGAGTGCATCCCGAACTCACGGATCTTCCCGGCCCTTCGCGCGTCGGGGGCGAACCACTCGCCGGTGTTCAGGGCCGGCACCAGGACCGGCTGCCCAATGGCCAGGCACCGGGCCTCGGGGGTGTCCGGAGAGTAGGCCACCGTCTCGCCCACCCGGTACAAGGCCTCCGGGGCGTGCTCCTGCAGCGTGCGGATTCCCGCCCGGCGGGCCAGGGCCTGCCCGCCTGCCGGGCCGGGGGGCGGTTCTTCGCCCTGAAGGGTCGTCTCCAGCAGGTCGACGCTGACGATGTCGGCGAGCGCGGGAACGGCCGCGTCGGCCAACTCCTGGGCGGTATGCGACACGTCCAGCGTCGTGCCGATGCGGGTGCCGGCCTCGTTCAGCAGAGCCAGCCGCTGCTGAGCCCGGTAGCCGTCGGTGACGTCGACGGACGCCTGGCACATCCCCAGGATGCGGCCGGCCGCGTCGGTCAGCCGGAAGCAAGAGTCGGACCACACGCGCTCGTGGTCCGGGTCGCGCGGAGTGCGGCCGTGCACATGAAAGCCGAGCACCGGCTCGCCGGTGTCCCGCACCCGGCGCAGGACCGCCTCGAGCCCCACGACGTCTACGTCTGGCACGACATCGCTGATGTGCCGGCCGAGGAGCTGCTCGGCCGGCACGGCGATATCGCGCTCCGCCTCGGCGTTCACACACAGGTAGCGCAACTCGGGATCCATGACGACCACGCTGATCGGGGATTGGGTGAACAGCGCCTCCAGGATCGCCCGGTCCATCGCCTCCCTGCGAGCCTGATGCGCGTCGGCGGCGATGACCATCCAGGCCCGCCCGCCCTTCGAGCACATCACCGGGCGCACCTGCAGCGCCACCCGCACCACGTGCCCGTCGCGGCGCCGCATGCCCAGCACGCCGTCCCAGCTCTCCTCAGCCGGGTGCCGCTCAAGGGCGGCCACCGCCGCCTGCCGGTCCTCTTGGCCGGCCAGCAGGTCCGCCGCCGGCCGTCCGCAGACCTCATGCGCCGGGTAGCCGAGGAGGGCCCGCGCCTGCGGGCTCCACAGGAAGACGCTGCCCTGGATATCCACCACCGCGATGGCCGGGTCCGCTCCCGGGAACCGGCGCCCCGATCCGCTGCCGGGGCCATCTCCGACGATCTTGGGCGCGCCCATCGGCACCAACCCCGCCCTGACCCCTTACCGCTACCTCTTCCCCATGCTACTGGGGTGCGACGGCACGCTCCTCCGGAGTGCAGCCCTTGAGGCGATCCCCCGCTTCCCCCCGCACCCCTCCACGGTCCATCCCCCGCCCGCACCCCGAACTGCTCGGCTTCGACCGGCCCGAGCACGCTTGTTCAGAGAAGGCCGCGTTGGGCGGCCCAGCGCACGGCGGGAATGGGGGCGGGCACGCCGAGCCGGTCGCAGATCGCGCGCCTCTTGCGCCGTACCGTCCGCTCGGACATGTCCATCCTGCGCGCCACGGAGTCCGTCGGAAGGCCCTCCGCGAGGAGGCTGAGCAGGGTGATGTCCTCCTCGTTCAGCGGGCAGGCTTCGTCGCCCTTGTGCACAGGGCGGAGCATCTGTTCCTCCCGGAAGGGCCGTTTCTTCCGCCTCGCTTCACATGCCTATCCGGGCCGCCGCCGAGGCCCATGCGGTGCTGTCCGCGCCGGGTTCGTAGCGGCGGACGGGCTGCGTCGCGCGACCAGGGCGCGCATGTCCTCCAGCCGGTGGCCGGTCACCCCCGAGCGAGCGGGCCTGGACCAGGACGTTTCCCAGCGCGGTAGCCTCCTGGGGACCGGCCTCGACAGGAAGCCCGCACGCGTCCGCCGTGAGTTGACACAGCAGGTCGTTGCGCGCGCCCCCACCGACAATGTGCACGACCTCGGCCTGACGGCCGGAGAGGCGCTGGGCATCCTCCAGGGCGGCGCGGTGCGCGATGGCGAGGCTGTCGAGGTTGCACCGCACGGTCTCGGCGGGACCGTCCGGCGGTCGCTGCCCGAGCCGCCGGCAGGCGACGGCGATCTTCTCGGGCATGTCCCCCGATGGCAGGAACGCGGGGTCGTCGGGATCGATCACCGCCCGGAGCGCCGGCCCCCGAGCCGCCCCGAGCAGGAGATCCTCCAGATCGACATCGAGACCGTCGGCCTTCCACTGGCGCAGGCTCTCCTGTAGCAGCCACAGGCCCATGACATTGCGCAGGTAGCGAATCGTGCCGTCGACACCCGCCTCGTTGGTGAAGTTGGCCTTGCGGCTGTCTTTGGTGAGCACGGGTCGATCGAGCTCGACACCCACCAGGGACCAGGTTCCACACGAGATGTAGGCGAACCGCTCGCCACGGGCGGGCACGCCCACGACCGCAGAGGCCGGCCGGCACGGTGACCGTGACGGGTACCGCGACGCTAGGAGGCCGACAGGTCACCACGTCCTACGACGCCACCTACACCGGCATCGACTGCGGCTGATCGAACGGCGGTGGCCACGGCGCACGCGCCGAGCCACCGCCCCGCTGAACCGGGACGCCCGGTCAGCTGTCGATGACCGTGGCCGACAACAACGGAGTGTCCCTCACGGAGAACGGCTCCGACGCGGCCGCCCGTCAGTTCACCGGCACCCTGCCGACGGTCACGGTGACCGACACCCGCCTTCCCGAGGAGATCCCCGCGGGCCGGTTCTGGGCGGTCGTCGGCCAGTCCAGCCAGTTCACCGCGACCGATGACTCCGCCAAGACCATCGGCCCCGAATACCTGGGATGGAAACCGCGGCTGCTGAGCGGCTCCTCCACCGGGGCCGTCTCGGCCGGTGAGCCCGTCTCCAGCGTCATCTCCGACGGCACGGGAGCGCCCACGGTGGGTCTGGAGGTCCAGGAGTTGCTCGCGTCGATCGCGAACTCCACCGACGAGATCGGCACCTCGCAGGTCAACGCCGACCTCGCCCTGCGCACCCCGGTCGACGTCGCCGCCGGCGAATACCACTCCACCCTGACCCTGTCACTGTTCAACCAGTCCTGAACCGAGGATGCGGCGGGACGTCCCCGCCGCCGGGTCCGGGACGTGCGCGAGTCCGGCGCACGTCCGTACGGATCTACGGGCGTCCCCGGCCGTTGTCACCCAGTTGGTCACTCTGCCGTAGAGGCTTCTTCCTCGGATGCACGCGCGTCGACTCACCGTCTGCCCTGACTACAGCGCCGGGCACGGCGCCAGCGAAGACCGCTGGTATGCCTGGGCCTGGCGTGATTACCGCGCCCGCCCGGTGGGTCCCGGCCGGAGGGGCAGCCGCGACGCACCGGGGTCAGGCGCCGCGCCGCGCCAGCAGCAGGTAGGTCAAGATCTCCGGGTAGACCATCGGGGACGGCTGGATCTCGCAGCGGAAGCCGCGCGCCTCCAGCAGCTCCCTGATTTCGGCCATCCGGCCATGCAGGTCCTGGACCTCCATCACCACGTTGTCGATGCGGTCCCACTGGTCGTCGGCGATGCCGCGCAGCACCTCCAGCTCGGCGCCCTCCACGTCGATCTTCATCAGGTCGATGTGCGCCAGGCCGGACAGGTAGCCCTCAAGGCGGCGGACAGGCACGGTGAGGTACTCGGGCTCGTACTGCGCGGTCACATCCCAGTCGGGATGCCGCTGCCGGACCACGTTGACCTGCAACTCCTTGTCCTCCGGATAGCGCGTGGAGTTCCCTGGCATGTTCGGGTAGTGCACGAAGGACGTGTCCTCGACACGCTCACCGATGGCCTCCCGGACAACGCGGACCCCCGTCAGCCCGTGCAGCTCGATGTTGCGGCACAGGTAGTCGGCGGTTCGCGGCACCGGCTCGAAGGCAAGGATCGAGGCGCCCGGCCACTGCCGCTTGGCGAAGACCGTGAACAGGCCGATGTTCGCGCCGACGTCGACGATCGTGGGTCTCTCTGAGAGGGAAAACTGGTCGTAACATTCGTGCTTGAAGATTTCCTGGTACTGGAAGTTCGCCTCGTGCTCGACCGGGGCGTACAACTGCAGCTCTTCGTCGCCCAGCACGAGCAGGTCGTTGGCCCTCACGATGTCCACTGGTCTCTCCCGGAGTGATCGGGTGGGTGATTCCACCGGCCGGAGCTCTCAGAAGAGCCGGCTGGAGGGGGCGTACTCCGCGGACGCGGCGAATGTCTCGCCGCTCAGGTGGCGCCTGGGATCCCGACCGTAGCCGGGTCGCGGTCGCCGAGGCGGCGCAGGCATGACTCGTAGCCGGAATCGGGGCGGCGGTGCCGGTGGCCCGGCAGCGGGTCGCGCAGCAAGTTCATCGGCGGCATGAGGCCGAGGGTCGTGATGACCGTCCACAGGTTCGCGGTCAGGGCGCCGTCGGCGACCATCACACCCTTGGGATCGTTCGCCGAGCCGAAGGCGTGCTGGAGGAACGCCATCCGTCCGGTACGGAACCGAACGTCTGGGGCCGGAGCGGCTGCTGTCTCTCGTCATGGATCAGGACGAGAAACGTGCCATCCTCGTCGTCAAACGGGGTGATCATGGTCGCTCCCACTTCCTTGAGTCGATCGAGTGACGCCCCGGCACTGTTTCCCGGGGGCATTGGCGGGCTCGATACTCCACCGAGCCGACGGCCCGGATCTGCGCGAAGCGTTGACACAACGATGGTCAACTCGGTTGAATTTGGTGTCAAGAGTGCATCCATCGACACCCTCTGATCTCAACTAACAGCCCCTGGCATTTGGTTGGCCGGAGACACACCCGGGTCTCGCCGGTCGCGGACGCATGAGCCTTGATCACGTGGTGCGGCCGCCGGTCAACTCCAAGGGCAAGGAGGAGCGTCCGCCCAAGTCGCTCACTTTGATCGGCACCGCGGCCATCCTCGGGCCACCCTAAAGATCAGAAGAGGCCACCCGCGTGGTGGCGGATGGCCTCTGAGCTGTGTGGGCGATACTGGGATCGAACCAGTGACCTCTTCGGTGTGAACGAAGCGCTCTCCCGCTGAGCTAATCGCCCGGGATCGTCTGCGCCTCGCGGCGCCGACGGGGAAAACCATACCGCACTCGAGGGGTGATGGCGAAAGCACGGCCCGGTCGGCTCGATCGTCCCGCCTTCGTCAACACCTTCGAAAGGTTCGCCAGACGATCCCCGGCGTGGGGGTGTGGTGTCATAGCATCGTGATGCTCCATGCTCGACCCATACGCACGACCTGAGATCATTCGCCCGCAATGGCATCGCCGGCGCGGCCCCGCCGACACGCAAAGCAGAGGTAAGGACAAGCCTGTTGGTGATGTTTGAGCTGGTAGATGACCGAATGTCAAGCTGTGATGTGCGTTACAGAAGGGCCTGGAGGCGGAATCTTTCCTACGGGTCTCTTCGTTCGTCTCGTAGCACGAGCGCCCGGCGAGGCCCGACCGCACAGTGAAGACGCAGTGAAAGCCCCTGACAGGGGACCCGACGACGAAAAGGTTTGGCTGACGATGAACAGCACCACCGTCTCTGCCGAGCTAGGCCTTCGGCTTGTGGTCCCCGACCGTACGACCGTCCCCCTGCTCGCCGGCCTGAGCTACACGGCTGAGGATCCGTACGCCATCCGGATGGCCTTCCACGTGGGGAATGACGAGCCGGTCGAGTGGATATTCGCCCGCGAGCTGCTGACCGTGGGCATAGTGCGGCGTGTGGGAGACGGGGACGTCCAGGTGTGGCCGGCCCGTTCGGACGGCGAGCGCACGCTCAACATCAGTCTCACCTCGCCCTTCGGCCAGGCCCTGTTCGAGGTGCCCCTGGCCCCGCTCACCGAGTTCCTGCACCGGACCTACGAGCTCGTCCCAGCCGGCCGTGAGACCGACTTCATGGACCTGGACGAGGAGCTCACCAACATGCTCTGGAGCTCCTAGGAACTAGCCCGGCCTTCGCTGGATCGCCCTCATCCGCGCGATCTCGATCTGCTGACCGGAAACGACGTCCTGGGCCATCGTCCGCATGGCCCGGTCACGTCCCCGGCGCAGTTCCTGCGCCGCCATGCTCACCGCACCCTCGTGGTGCCGGATCATCAGCGTGAGGAACAGCCTGTCGAAGGCAGGCCCCCGCGCGGTGCGCAGGCGGTTGAGCTCCTCCTCGCTCGCCATGCCGTAGCCGCTCGCGCCGTGCTGGTGCGCGGGCGGCGGCGTGCGGCCCAGCCTCCGCAGCCACGACTCCATGACCTCGATCTCCGGGCGCTGCCCGTCCAGCACGCGCTCCGCCAGCGCCGTCACCAGCGGATCCCCGGTGCGCGCCGCGACCAGCCCGGCCATCTCCAGCGCCTGCCGATGATGCGGGATCATCGCCTCGGCGAACTGGACGTCCGCCGCCACCGGCCCTGTCCGCACCGTTGCACGACCCGGCGGGGAACCGGCCTGCCCGGGGGCGCCGGGGACGATCACCGGGGCGTCGGCGTGCGCCGGTGCGGCGGCTTCGGGTGAGCAGGCGGCCAGCGCAGGCGCAACTGCCAGCACAACCGTTACCAATCCGGTCCGCACCGGCCGCGGCCTCGACATAACTTCCATAGTGGGCGATGATCCGCGGACATGGGGGCGATGTGAGCAGTAGGTTGAAGGCCACGCTGGTGGCGGCCGTTGTCCTCCTGGCGGCCCCGGCGTGCGCCTCCGATGAGCCCGCGCCGTCCCCGGCCGCCGCCCCGGCCTCCGCCCCGGCCTCCGCCCCGACCGGCATCCCGGTCCAGGACGAGATCAGGCACAGCCCCAACATGAAGGTGGTCGCCAACGTCCCCCTGGCGGCGCCGTTCGACGGCCCGGACGACTGGGGCACCGACATGGCCTTCCAGGGCCGCTACGCGTTCGTGGGCAACTACCAGGGCTTCACGGTGCACGACATCGGCGATCCGGAGCACCCGCAAGTCGTCGCCCGGGTCGAGTGCCCGGGCGGGCAGAACGACATCTCGGTCTCCGGCGACCTGCTGTTCCTGTCCGTGGACGAGCCCCGTACGGACGACACCTGCGCGAGCGACGCCGGAGACCCGGCCGCCGCCGGCGTGTGGGAGGGCATCCGTGTCTTCGACATCTCGGACAAGGCCCACCCGCGCTACCTGAAGTCCGTACGCACGGAGTGCGGCTCCCACACCCACGCGATCGTCCCGGGCGAGGACGCCGGCACGCTCTACCTGTACGTCTCGGCCTCCGGCCCGGAGCCGGGCGCGCCGAACTGCCCGCCCCCGCACCAGAACATCTCGATCGTGGAGGTGCCCGTCGGCGACCCGGGGAAGGCGCGGGTCGTGGCCAAGCCGGAGCTGTTCGCGGGCCGACCGGCGGGCGAGAACGCCACGGGCGGCTGCCACGACATCACGGTGTACCCGGAGAAGGACCTGGCCGCGGGCGCCTGCTTCGGCGACGGCGTCCTGCTGGACATCTCCGACCCGGTGCGGCCCACGCTGCTGCAGACCGTACGCGACGAGGAGAACTTCTCCATCTGGCACTCGGCCACGTTCAACAACGACGGCACCAAGGTCGTCTTCAGCGACGAGATGGGCGGCGGCCTGGCCGCCACCTGCCTGCCCTCGGTCGGCGCGACCAAGGGCGCGGACGCGATCTACGCACTGACGTCGCAGCGCACACTCGTGCGGCAGGGCTACTTCAAGATCCCCCGGGTGCAGGGCGCCAAGGAGAACTGCGTGGCACACAACGGCTCGCTGATGCCCGTACCGGGCCGCGACGTGATGGTGCAGGGGTGGTACATGGGCGGAGTCTCGGTCTGGGACTTCACCGACTCCGCCCATCCGCGGGAGATCGCCTACTTCGAGCGCGGGCCGCTGGCTCCCGAGCTCGACCTCGGCGGCTCGTGGTCGGCCTACTACTACAACGGCTACATCTACTCCAGCGACATCACCAAGGGCCTCGACGTGCTGCGGCTGGACGACCCCCGCACCGATCCGGCCAAGACCGTACGCATGGAGGAGCTCAACGCGCAGAGCCAGCGGTCCTACTGAGGATCACGGGTCGACGTCGGCCGCCGAACGCTCGGCGAAGACCTTCATGGCCTCCAGCGTCACCGGCCCGGGGGCCTGCGGCAGCGCCTTCCCGTCGACGGCCCTGATCGGCTGGATGTCGCGCGTGGTGGAGGTGAGGAACGCCTCCTCGGCCTCGTACAGCGCCGAGATCGGCACGTCGGTCTCCTCGCCGCCGCACCATTCGAGGGTGAGCGCGCGGGTGACGCCGGCCAGGCAGCCGGAGGAGAGCGTCGGGGTGACCAGACGCCCGCCCGTGACGATGAAGATGTTGCTGCCGGTGCCCTCACACAGGTTCCCGGCCAGGTTCTCGAAGATGGCCTCCGCGCCGCCGCGCTCCTTGGCGTATGCCAGGGCCTTGGCGTTGTCGCCGTAGGAGGTGCTCTTGACGCCGGCCAGCGCGCCGCGCTCGTTGCGGGGCCAGGGCACCACGACGACGTCGGCGGTGGCGGGGAACGGCGCCTGCTCGCCCACGATGACGATCGCGTTCGTGCCGGTCGACCCCCGGTCGGAGCCGAGCGGTCCCGGGCCGCTGGTGTAGGTGATCCTGATGCGCGCCAGCGGCCATCTCGGCGCGGCCGCCAGGCAGCGGCGGACGCCGTCGGCGATCGCGGTGAGATCGGGCTCGGGCAGGTCCATCCGCTTGGCCGACAGCGCCAGCCGGTCGAGGTGACGGGTCAGCGCGAACGACTCCCCGTTCACCGCCTTGACCGTCTCGAACACGCCGTCGCCGACCATCAGCCCGTGGTCGTACACCGAGACCACGGCCTTGTCGGGCTCGTACAGCTCCCCGTTCACCCAGATGGGTACAGACATCTCCTGCTCCGTTCGTTACCGATGTCGCGGCCCGTCCGCGGACGCGAGCCCGATGAGCCGGGCGGCCTTGAGCTCGGTCTCGTGCCATTCCCTCCGGGGGTCGGACCCCCAGGTGATGCCCGCTCCCGTACCGAACCGGATCATGTCGTGCTCGATCCAGAAGGTGCGGATGCCGACCGCCAGCGCCCCCTCGCACCGGTCGGCGTCGACCCAGCCCACGGCCCCACAGTACGGCCCCCGGGGCTCTGGTTCGAGCTCGTTGATGATCCTGAGCGCCGACGATTTCGGCGCCCCGGTCACCGAGCCGGGCGGGAAGGTGGCGGCGAACAGCTCCGGCCAGCCGACGCCGCCCGCGAGCCGCGCCCGCACCGTCGACACCAGGTGCACGAGCCCGGGGTGCTCCTCGACCGCGAACAGCGAGGGCACGGTCACCGAGCCTACCTGCGCCACGCGGCCGAGGTCGTTGCGAACCAGGTCGACGATCATCAGGTTCTCGGCGTAGTCCTTGTCGAGGAGGTCGTCCGCCGTCACGCCGGTGCCCTTGATCGGCCGGGACTCGACCGCCTCGCCGCTCCTGGACAGGTACAGCTCCGGCGAGGCCGACACGACGGTCAGCCCGGGCACGGCGACCACGGCCGCGTACGGCGCGGGATTGCCCTCGGCCAGCCGTGCGGCGAGGGCGAGGGGGTCCACGTCCGGGAAGGGCAGCGGCGCGGACAGGACGCGGCAGAGGTTGGCCTGGTAGACCTCTCCCCGCCCGATGTGGTCCCTGATCCGCTGGACGCCCCGCTCGTACCCCTCCCGGTCCAGCGACGTGGTCCAGGCGTCGCGGGCGGGGCCCCGCCACGGGCCGCGCGGTGGGGGCAGCGGAGCGGGCCGGACCGTGTCGAACCGCGCGCAGACGACCTTCCCCTCGTACGACACGACCACCGCCCACCAGCCGGATCCGTCGAGGGCAGCGAGGTCGGTGGTCACCTCCCGCAGGCCGGTGGCCAGGCATCCCCCGATATGGGCGAAGGCGTCGTACACGTGTCCATTCTCCCGCCCCTGGGCCGATTCGCGGCTCCCGATGCCGTGAATCAGGCGGCCCGGCTGGTCAGCAGGCCCAGCAGCGCGCGGGCGGCGGGGAGCGGAGCGGTGCGGGGCAGGGCGGCGTACACGGTGCGGCGCGGCGCGAACTCGCCGAGCGACCGCAGCGCCACGTCCTTCCGTACGGCGGGCGCGGCCATGGCGGGCACCAGCGTCACCCCGAGCCCGGCGGCCACGTAGCCGAGCTTGCCGGTCCACTCCCCGATCCGCAGGTCGACCCTGGGCGCGAAACCGGCCCGGGCGCAGGCGGCGCCGAGCATGGTCACGGTGCCGGGAGGAGCGCCCTCGATCCAGCTCTCGTCGCGCAGGTCGCGCAGGTCCACCTTCTCGCACGCCGCCAGGGGGTGGCCGGTGGGGAGGGCGACGAGCAGCTCGTCCTCCATCAGGCGGGTGACCTCGACCTCGGGACCCGCCCCCAGCCCGGAGGGGTAGTCGCTCACCACCGCGATGTCGATCTCCGCGCGGCCGAGCCCGTCCATCAGGGCGGTACTCAGGCCCTCCACCATGCTGACCGCCACCTCCGGGCGGGAGGCCCGCAGCTCGCGCAGGGCGGCGGGGACCAGCACGGCGTTGGCCGTGGCGAACGCGCCGACCCGCAGCCGGCCGCCGGAGCCCTGGTGGATGGCGGCGAGCTCCTCACCCGCCCGGCCGAGCCGCTCCAGCACCTCCCGGGCGTAGCGGTGCAGCGTCCGGCCCGCGGGGGTCAGCCGTACGCCCCGGGGCAGCCGTGCGAACAGCGGGCCGCCCGCCTGGGCCTCCAGGGACGCGATGCGCCGGGAGACCGCCGACTGGGTGTAGTTGAGCTGCACCGCGGCGGCCGTGAACGACCCCGTACGGGCCACGACGTCGAGCAGCACAAGCGCGTCGGTGTCGAACATGCTCCGATCCATGAGCGAGGGGAATGAGTGCCATGCAATCTAGTCGCTGGTGGAATGGTTTGTTCCTCCCATAACGTCCAGGGACATGATTGCTTTTCTCGGCCTTGGCCGCATGGGCGTTCCGATGGCCGGACGCCTCGTCGCCGCCGGTCACAAGGTGGCCGTGTGGAACCGTACGCCACGGGAGGTGCCGGGCACGGAGGCGGCCCCCTCCCCCGCCGCGGCCGTCGCCGGAGCGGACGTGGTGATCACCATGCTGAGCGATCCCGAGGCGGTGTCCGAGGTGGTGCGGGCGGCGCTGCCGGGGCTGCGGCCGGGGTCGGTGCTGGTGGAGATGTCCACGATCGGCCCCGACGCGGTGCGGCGGCTGCGCGGCCTGCTCCCCGCGGGCGTGGGCCTGGTCGACGCGCCCGTGCTGGGCAGCGTGGGCCCGGCCGCCGAGGGCACGCTGGTCGTGCTCGCGGGGGGCCGTAGAGAGGACCTCGACCGCGTGTCGGACGTGCTGAGCGTCTTCGGGACGGTCCGCGAGACGGGCGGGCCGGGATCGGGCGCCGCGGCCAAGCTCGCCGTGATGAGCGCGCTGGTGACCGCCCAGGTGGGGCTGGCCGAGACGCTGGCCTACGCGGACGCGCTCGGGGTCGGCCGCACCGCCCTCCTGGACGTCCTCGGGGCGACGCCGCTGGCCGGGCTGGCGCAGCGGCTGCGGCCCGTGGTCGAGTCGGGCCCGTCCGAGACCAGGTACGCCCTCGGCCTGGCCGCCAAGGACCTGCGGCTGGCCACGGAGGGGCCGGGGAGCCGCCAGACGGTGACCGCCGCCGCCCGTGACCTGCTCGCGGGGGCGGTCGCGGACGGACTGGCGGGGCACGACCTGACCGCCGTCGTCCCGTTCGCGGCGTCCCGGGCGGCGCAGACCCCCGGGCGGCAGGAGGTGCGGGCGGTCAACCCGGCCTCCGTCCCGGCGACCAACGGCTACTACTCCCACGCCGTACGCCTCGGCGACCTGCTGTTCGTGTCCGGGCAGGTGGCGCTGGACGAGGACGGGAAGGTCATCGGCGAGGGCGACATGACCCGGCAGTCCGAGGTCGTGATGGAGAACCTGGGCCGGATCCTGGCCGACCAGGGCTCGTCGTTCGACCGGATCCTGCACATCAGGACGTTCCTGACCGACATGGACCGGCTGCCCGAGTACGCCGCGGTCCGCGGCCGGTTCATCACCGGCGAGCCGCCCGCCAGCACCACCGTGGAGGTCGGACGGCTGTTCCGGCCCGGGCTGGTGATCGAGATCGAGGTGGTCGCCGCCCTCTGAGTCCCTACGCCAGGGCGCCGACGGCGGACTCGGCGGCGGCGACCACGGCGCCGCTCTCGACCAGCCGGACGACCGCCTCGATCTCCGGCGCGAGGAAGCGGTCGGCCCCCGGCCCCGCAACGGACTCGCGCAGCGCCGCGACGACCGCGCCCGTCCCCGGCGCGGGCGCGTACGGCCTGCGCAGGTCGAGCGCCCGGGCGGCGGTCAGCAGTTCGATCGCGAGCACGCGGGTGAGCCCGTCGACGGCCCGCCGCAGCTTGCGGCCCGCCGACCAGCCCATCGAGACGTGGTCCTCCTGCATGGCGGAGCTCGGGATCGAATCCACGCTCGCCGGCGCCGCCAGCCGCTTGAGCTCGGACACGATCGCCGCCTGGGTGTACTGCGCGATCATGTGCCCGGAGTCGACCCCCGGGTCGTCGGCCAGGAACGCCGGAAGGCCGTGGCTGCGCGCCACGTCCAGCATGCGGTCGGTGCGCCGTTCGGCGATCGAGGCGAGGTCGGCCACGGCGATGGCCAGGAAATCCAGGACGTACGCCACGGGAGCGCCGTGGAAGTTGCCGTTGGACTCCACCCGGCCGTCGGCGAGCACGACGGGGTTGTCGATGGCGCTGGCGATCTCGCGGGCGGCGACGGCGGAGGCGTGGGCGAGGGTGTCCCTGGCGGCGCCGGCGACCTGGGGGGCGCAGCGCAGGGAGTAGGCGTCCTGGACGCGGGTGCAGGAGCCGTCGCGGTGGGAGGCCATCACGCCGGAGCCCGCGAGCAGCGCCCGCATGTTGGCCGCCGCCAGGGCCTGGCCCGGGTGGGGCCGCAGCGCCTGCAGGTCGGCCGCGAACACGTAGTCGGTGCCGAGCAGCGCCTCCACGCTCATCGCGGCGCTGACGTCGGCGGTCGTGAGGAGACGGGACAGGTCGTGCAGCGCGAGCACCAGCATGCCGAGCATGCCGTCGGTGCCGTTGATCAGGGCGAGCCCCTCCTTGGCTGCCAGCTCGACGGGCTCGACGCCGTGTTCCTTGAGCGCCTCCGCGGCGGGCAGCAGGCGTCCCTCCGCGTCCCGTACGACGCCCTCACCCATGATCGTCAGAGCGACGTGGGCGAGCGGGGCGAGGTCTCCGGAACAGCCGAGGCTGCCGTACTCGTGGACGACCGGGGTGAGCCGGGCGTTCAGCAGGGACTCCAGCACCCGGGCGGTGGCCGGGCGCACGCCGGTGTGCCCGGTGGCGAGCGTGCGCAGGCGCAGCAGCATCATGGCCCGGACGACCTCGGTCTCCACCTCGGGCCCGGAACCGGCCGCGTGCGAGCGGATGAGGCTGCGCTGGAGCCGGCCGCGCAGCGAGGGATCGATGTGCCGCGTGGCGAGGGCGCCGAACCCGGTGGAGACGCCGTAGGCCGGGGTGTCGGCCTCCGCGAGCTCCTCGACCCTCCCCCGCGAGGCGGCCATCTCGGCGATCGCGTCGTCCGTCAGGCCGGCCCGCGCGCCGTATCTCGCGACCCGGACCACGTCGTCGAAGGCGAGCGGTCCGGGACCGACGGCCACGACCTCGTTGTCGTGCATCGTCCCACTCCATCACGTCGTACCCGTTCGCGCGTGCGCGCGTGGCGGGTAACCAGCGTATATCAGCTTAGGTCCTTACACCCGAAAAGCCTCTCCAGCCCTTCCCGTCCCGCACCGGTGAGCCGCAGAGCCCTGGGCACCGTGCCACGCACCAGCCACTCCCTGGCCAGGAGCCGATCCAGGACCGCGGCACCGAGCGCCCCGCCAAGGTGCGGCCGGCGCTCCAGCCAGTCCAGGCAGTCGGGGGCGAACCTGCGGCGGGCGCGGCGCACCCGCTCCACGTCCACGCCGAGCTCCGTCAGCGCCTCGGCCCCGCTCACGGTCAGCAGGCACCCGCCGTCGGCCTCGACCAGGCGCCCGTCGCGCACCAGCGCGTCGTACAGTTCGACCCCCACCCGGCCGGCGAGGTGGTCGTAGCAGCTGCGCGCCTCCCGCAGCAGACGGGCCTGCCGCGACTGCCGCAGGGACCGTACGGCGACGCGCCCGCTGATCCGGGCCAGCACCTCCAGAGTGCGGGCGACGTCGGGACCGGCGAGGCGGTAGTAGCGATGCCGCCCCTGCTTCACCACGGTGACCAGACCCCCGTCGAGGAGCCGGGCCAGATGGGAGCTCGCGGTGGGGGCGCTCACGCCCGCGATCCTGGCCAGCTCCCCCGCCGCCAGCGCCCTGCCGTCAAGCAGTGCGGTAAGCATGGCGGCGCGGGCGCCGTCCGCGATCAGGGCCGCGACCGGGGCGATGTCGGCGTCCCCCGCGATCTCGGCGTCTCCCGTGGCCCCGGTGCTCGCCGGGGTCTCGGTGCTCCCCGGGGTCTCGATGCTCCCGGCGATCTCGACGCTTCCCGCGATCCCGGTCGTTCCGGGCTCCCGGGCGGCGCCGGGGATCGCGGCGTACGTGCGGTCAGGCGTGACGGTCATACTCCGACGCTAACGCGGGGACGGTTCGACCGAGCTGGAAGCGTCGGCAGGAACTCGCGGTTTGAGCAGGGGGAACGCCGCTGATTTGGGGAGTCGGCGGGAGATTGGATAAAGTCTTCCCGTGAGCCCGGCCGGACAGAGCCGGGGACGCGGAAGTGGCTCAGTGGTAGAGCATCACCTTGCCAAGGTGAGGGTCGCGGGTTCGAATCCCGTCTTCCGCTCGAAGCTTGACACTGTGCAGCTTGACACTGTGCGGCTTGACACGGTGGAGTGGCCGAGAGGCGAGGCAGCGGCCTGCAAAGCCGCGTACACGGGTTCAAATCCCGTCTCCACCTCTTGGTACGTCCAAGGGCGATTAGCTCAGCGGGAGAGCGCTTCCCTGACACGGAAGAGGTCACTGGTTCAATCCCAGTATCGCCCACCACCAAGCATTGGCACGAGAGGCCAGATCCCGGCGTCGGGACCTGGCCTCTCGTCGTATGCTGACGATATGTCCGGGGCGATAAGCGCGGACCCGGGCGCCGCCGATTTCCGGCGGTCCGGAAATCGATGCCCGGTCAATATTCCAAGCTCATCCTCTTCTCTCCCTCGGCATATTCCGGTCTCTCCGCCGCCGCGGCCGCGCCTTGCGCCAGGTCGGCGATCAGCCCATGACGGCCATGACGATGCGAACGAGCGACAAAGGGCCCTCCGGCCGGGTGCTGATGAACTGGGCGGTCGGTGACGCCGCGCACGCCATGTATCCCATGGGATCCAACGGCGCCACGCAGTCCATCGTCGACGCCACGGTCCTGGCGGCGCTCGCCGGGCACGACGATCTCGCGGCCGCGCTGGCCGCGTACGAGAGCGAGCGCAGGCCCCGGACGACGGCCCTGCAGGAGGCCGGCCGCCGGATGGGGCCGGAGGTCGTCATCGACATCGCCGACGAACGCGCCCCCGACGGCTTCGACTCGATCGACTCCGTCATCCCTCCGCACGAGCTCGCCCGGATCTCGGCGAGCTACGCACGGCTCGGCGGCTCCGACCCGTAGACGGTCGACACCCGGCCTCCTGGCCGGCCCGCCGAGCCCGCCTCGGCCGCGGCGCCCACCCCGGTTCCTCCGGGGCCGGCGCCGGACGCCGCGGCGGACGTGGGCTGAGAGGGTCAGTCGGCGCGGGCGGACAGCTCGTCGAAGAGCTCCAGCGCCGCCTGCCGTACGTCGTCGGGCGAGATGCCGTTCAGGGTGTCGCGTGCCTGAGCGGCGTCACGGGTCGTGGCGAAGGTGATCGCGACCGACTTGGCGGCCGCGTGGCGCAGCGATCCGGTGGGCGCGCTGTCGGCCACTTCCTGCGCGCTCGTGGCCAGGTCGAGGTTGTCTTTGCCGAATTGGGTGGTCAAAGCGTTCTCCTGGGATGATGGCGGCTTGGCCCATTATCCGCGACGGCTCCGCGATGTGGGGCGGCACCCCGCGAAGTTCGCGTGTCCCCCTTGCTGTCTCACCGGTCAGCGTCTCACGAATTCCACCGGTCAGCGTCTCACGAGGCGGGTCCGTACGACCAGGTCGTGCAGGGCCTCGTGGGCCGACGGGGCGTCCGGCAGCGCGGACGCGTCCCGGGCGTCCTCCAGGCGTGCGGTGAGCGCGTCGAGGTCGGCCGCGAGCCGCTCCCGCCCGGGTGCGCCGCCGGGCAGCCCGCCGTGCTCGGCCGCCCGCTTGGCCTCCACCAGGCCGGGCAGGTACGACGGCCCCCCGTCGAGGAGCAGGGTGAGGTCGGCGACGAGCTCGCCCGTGCGCATGAGACGGATGCCCGTCAGCAGCACCCGGAACGCGTAGAGCAGCGGCTTCAGCTCCGCCGTACGGTCGAACAGCCGCCGCTGGGTGCGCGCGAAACCGAGGTAGTGGTGGGCGTGGTGCCGGGTCAGGCAGCCCCGCGCGAGGGCGCGCATCTCCTGGTGCACCGGGGAGGTGGCCACGACCAGCGGCGACAGAAGCTGCTCCAGCACATAGCCGTTGCGGCCGAGCAGCAGCCGGCAGAACTTGGCGAGGTCGTGGGTCACGAGATCGACCTCCACGCCGTCGCGCGTCCACGATCGGGTCACGGTCTCCTCGCCGGTGCGCAGGCCGACGACATCCTCGGCCGGCAGCACGTGCACGCCGCGCAGGTCGACGTCGGAATCCACCGAAGGGAACCCGTACAGGTGCGCGCCGCTCACTGTGGCGAACGCCAGCGGGTGCCGCTCGCCCGCGGCGACCTCGGGCAGCCAGGACGGCAGGACGACGGTCACGGCGTTTCCCCTCCCATCGCGGTCACGACGCCTCCTCTTCCGCCGCGGTCGCGGCGCCTTCCCGGGTGTACGGCGCCTTCCCCTCCGTCGCCGTCACAGGGCCCGCCTCCGCACGTCGATCAGGAACTCCTCGACGGCCGCCCGGTCCGGCCGCGCGGGCAGCGCGCCACCGGCCCGGTCGTCCAGCTCGGCCAGCAACCGTCCGCGCCACTCCAGCACGCTGGGCCAGGACGTCTCCCCCCGCCGTACGGCGAGCAGCCGGTCGCGGTGGGCGCGCACGTCGATCAGCGGCTCCCCGTGCCGGGCCAGGTGGACGGCGCTCAGCAGCAGCCGGATCATGTGCATCGCCATCTTCCACCGCCTGACGTCGCCACCCGCCCGGGGCGGGTCCTCCGGCCCGAGACGGCGGAACTGCCGTGCGGCCGATCCCGCGAACGCCCGCTCGGCCCTCCCGGACAGGAACGCCCGGCGCATCGCCAGCAGCCGCTCGCCCACCGGTGTCGCCAGATCCACCAGCGGCGACCACAGGCACTCCAGCACGACCGGGTTGCCCTCCAGCGCGAGCACGCAGAACCGCTCGACCTCCCACGAGAACTGCTCGGGCAGCGGCCCCTCCACATGATCCGGCGGCTTGTCGAGCCGCCAGAACATCGGGGTGGGCGTCACGAACACGCCCCGCCTGTCGACGTCCGACTCCTCGGTCTCCAGCCCGTACGCGCGCGAGCCGATGACGACCGACAGCACGGTGCCGCCGGGGGACGTCAGGGTCATGTCGCCGGATCTTGTCACAAAGGTAGGCTCCCGGTCCGGGACGCGGAAAGGTAGCGAATTAATGGCCGACTTCGGACATGAGCTGTGGTTCGGGGCGTTTCTCACGCCCGACGCGGCGGGACACCACCGGATCGTCCGGCAGGCCGTGCTCGCCGACGAGATCGGGCTCGACATCATCGGCATCCAGGACCACCCGTACCTGCCGTCGTTCCTGGACACCTGGACGCTGCTGTCGGCGCTCGCGGGGCGCACCGAGCGGGTGCGGCTGTTCCCCGACGTGGTGAACCTGCCGCTGCGTCCGCCGGCGGTGCTCGCCAGGGCCGCCGCGTCCCTCGACATCCTGAGCGGGGGCCGGGTCGAGCTGGGCCTCGGATCCGGGGCGTTCTGGGACGGCATCGCGGCCATGGGCGGCCCGCGCCACAGCCCGGGCGAGGCCGTGGACGCGCTGGAGGAGGCCGTCGCGGTCCTGCGCGCGCTGTGGACGCCGGGCGAGGACGTACGGTTCGACGGCAGGCACTACCGGCTCGAGGGCGCGCGGCCGGGGCCGTTCCCTCCGCATCCGATCGGGCTGTGGCTCGGCGCCTACAAGCGGCGCATGCTGGAGCTGACCGGGCGGCTCGGCGACGGCTGGGTGCCCTCGTCCGGGTACGCCGCACCGGGCGAGCTGGGCGCGATGAGCGAGATCCTGGACGCCGCGGCCGAGCGGGCCGGGCGCGATCCCGCCGGGATCCGCCGCGCCTACAACATCGAGGGCCGGTTCTCCGGCGTCGCCGGGGAGGGCTTCCTCGACGGTCCGCCGGTCGTGTGGGCCGGGCAGCTCACCGAGCTCGCGCTCCGTCACGGCATGAGTGTGTTCGTTCTCGCCGTCGACGATGACAGGGACCTCAAGGTCTTCGCCGAGGAGGTGGCCCCCGCCGTACGCGAGGCGGTGGCGCGGGAGCGCGGGCGGGCGACGCGGTCCGACGCCGGAAGGCCGGTCGAGATCGCGGGCGGGACACCGGCGGGGGCGGCGCCCGGCACGGGGCCCGGCACGGGACTCGACGATGCCACCCGGCCGCGGCTGCCCAAGCGGGACATCGCCGCGCTCACGCCGCAGCAACAGGCGAACGGCCGGCGGCTCGTGCTCATCCACGATCACCTGCGCCGGGAGCTGACCCAGATCAGGGACGCCCTGGGGCAGGTCGCCGCGGGCCGCTCCGACGCCGCGGCGCTCCGCTCGATGATCAACCAGCTCACCATGCGGCAGAACTACTGGACCCTCGGCACGTTCTGCGCATCGTACTGCCGTCTGCTGACCACCCATCACACCATCGAGGACGAGCACATGTTCCCGATGCTGACCGCGGCGCAGGAGTCGCTGGCGCCGGTCGTGGCCCGTCTGGAGCAGGAGCACGAGGTCATCGCCGGGGTGCTGACGGAGCTGGACGCCGCCCTCGTCGCCATGATCGAGGACCCGGACCGGCTCGACGGCGTACGCGACCAGGTGGACCTGCTGTCGGACGTGCTGCTGTCGCACCTGCGCTACGAGGAGGAGGAGCTCGTGGAGCCCATCGCCCGCCTCAACCTGGACATCTGAGCGGCGCGGGGCCGGACGATCGACCGCCGCGCCGGCCGAGTCAACGACCACACGCCGGGGCTCTGACCGGCGCGCCGGCCGTGCACAGGGTGCCCGGCCGGCGCGGCCCCGCACCCCCACCCCCGGCCCCGGCCCCGGCGAAATCGGCGTGCGGCGACCGGCCGGCGGTGTCTACCCTTACGGCCGTGCGCGATCTCGCCCTGCTGCCCAAGGCCCACCTGCACGTCCACCTGGAGAGCGCGGTGCGGCCGGACACCCTGGCGGAGATCGCCACGGCCAACGGCAGGCCCGTGCCGGCACTGGCCGCGAACGCCCCCTTCGACGGCTTCCGCCAGTTCGCCGACCACAACGCGCTCGTGCGGGAGTGCCTGCTCAGGCCGGAGGACTTCCACCGCATCGCCGTGGAGTTCTGCGCGGACGAGGCGGCCCAGGGCACCCGGTGGGCGGAGGTCACCTTCACCGCGGCCGCGCACGGGGAGCGGCTCGGCGACCTCGAGATGCCGCTGGAGGCCGTGCTCGCCGGTCTCGCCGAGGGCGGGGCGGCGTACGGCGTCGAGTGCCGGGTGCTGCTCGACCATTCGCGGCGGCGCTCGGCCGAGCGCGCCCGGCGCACGGTGCAGCTCGCCACGCGGTACGCCGGAGACGGCGTGATCGGCGTGGGCGTGGCCGGGGAGGAGTCCTACCCGCTGGCGCCGTTCGCAGAGGTGTTCGCCGCCGCGGCGGACGCGGGGGTCCACGTCGTGCATCACGCGGGCGAGTGCGAGGGCCCGGACAGCGTCCGCGAGGCGATCACGGTGGGGCGCGCCGAGCGCCTGGGCCACGGCATCCGCGTGCTGGAGGACCCGGACCTGACGGCGGAGGTACGCGATCGTGGCATCGCGCTGGAGGTGTGCCCGTCGTCCAACGTCGCGCTCGGCGTCGTGAACGGCATGGCCGCCCACCCGCTCCCCCGGCTGCGCGAGGCGGGGCTGATCGTCACGCTCAACACCGACATCCCGTCGAACATCGGGACCAGCCTGTCGGAGGAGTACGCGAGGGTCGCGGACGCCTTCGGCTACGACGACGCGGTGCTGGCCGGGCTCGCCCGAGCCTCCATCGACGCGTCGTTCGCCCCCGAGGAGACCAAGCACGCCCTGCGCCGCGAGGTGGACGCCTGGCTCGCCGCGCCTTTCCGAGAGCTCAGCCGGCCTTGACCAGGAGCCGCCGCCGCCGGTGGATCAGGCCGTCGTCGGTTCGCCCCCAGGCAGTAGTGGGGGCCGTGACCGAACGCCAGATGCGGGTTGGGCGCGGGCCCGGCGAACCTCCGGATGCCGAACCGCGACGGCTCGTCGAACGCCGAGGGATCGTTGTTGGCGGCCGCGGGGTTGGGCAGCACGACGGTCCCCGCCGGGATGGCGCCGCCGGGCAGCTCGATGTCCTCCGTCACCAACCGGAGCAGGCTGTTTCCGCCCGGTCCCTCTCGTAGCGCAGGATCTCCTCCACCGCGGATTCCAGCAGCTCGGGCCGGGCCGTCAGCTCCGCGTGCTGCCCGGGGTGGCACAGCAGGCGGAACGCGCCCCGGATGATCACCGACGCGGTCGTCTCGTGCCCGGCCATGATCAGCGTGAACACCATATGGGTCAGCTCGTCCTCGCTCAGCGCGTCCTCCCCGTCGCGCGCCGCGACGAGCAGGTCGATGAGGTCGTCGCCCGGCCTGGTCCGGTGCCCCACGACCAGGTCCCTGGCGTACGCCATGAACGCGGCGAACCCCTCCGCCCTGGCCTCGGCGCTCGCCTCGGACGAGGACAGGAACATCTCCGTCCAGCCGCGGAACTGCTCGAACCGGTCCATCGGCACGCCGAGCACCTCGCAGATCACCCGGGCGGGCAGCGGCAGCGCGAAGTCGGCGACCACGTCGAACTCCTCGCCGGCCGCGTCGAGCAGCTCCCCGGCGATGGCGCCCGCGCGAGGCCGCCAGCGCTCGATGTCCCGGGGGTGAAGGTGCTCTGCACGATGCGGCGGTAGCGGGTGTGTTCGGGCGGATCCTGGTTGATCAGCGCCGCCGGGTCGTCGTCCAGGCCCGTGCCGCTGACCATCTTGGGCAGTCCCGCCGCCCGCAGGGCGCGGCTGCTCGCCGGGGACGTGAGCACGGCCCGGACGTCCTCGTACCTGACGATCAGTGGGGACGCGTCAGGTCCACGCTGCCTGGAACGTACGTAGCGGTCCCCGGCCGGTCAATGTCCCGCCGCGGCCACACATCCGTTGGGGCCTCCGGCGACGGAGTGCCCACGGGCAGGCGTGTTTCGCACACAGCACGACGCCCTTCTGGGATGATCTCGATGAAAAATCCGTCGGACGTCGAGAGACCGTGACTGATGCCCCCCATTGATCAATCAACCGCCTTCGTGTCGGCCCATCCGGTCGGAACAGTCATCATCAGCGTCATCGCCCTGGTCTTGCTGGTCCTGGCCTTCTTCGCCCTGCGCGCCCTGATCCGCCTGTTCCGCCGCTGGGCGGCGGGCCGGCCCACCGAGGACGTTCTCACCATCGTCGCCGCCAGCATCGCCACGGGCGTCTCCGCCCAGGGCATGTGGCGCTTCTCCGGCGACGTCCTCGGGTTCGACGGGCCGCTGCGGCTTCTGCTGTTCGCCTTCATCGAGGTCGCCGTCATCACCAGCGCCGTACGCGCGCGCCGCAACATGCGGGAGAACTACTCGGCCGGCATCGACGGCCTGGCCGTGTGGGTGCTGACGTCCCTGTCGGCCGTCCTGTCGAGCATGGACGCCCGCAGCGTCGCCGAGGCCGTCTTCCGTCTCGCCGCCCCGCTCGTGGCCGCCTGGCTGTGGGAGCGGGGCATGGCCATCGAACGGGTCCGCATCACCGGCAGGGGCCGCATCAACTGGCGGCTCACCCCCGAGCGGGTGCTGGTCCGGATCGGCCTGGCCGAGGCGAGCGACCGTACGGCGAGCGAGGTGGACGCCCACCGCAGGCTCACCAGGGTGGCGCTGGCCGCCAAGCGGGTCCGCGCGCTGCGCGAGGCCGGGGCGTCCGACCGCAAGCTGCGCGTCGCGATGGCCAGGCTCGACAAGGCGATGGACCAGGCCGTGGAGTACACCGGCCTGGCCGTGGACGAGAAGCGGCAGGAGGCCCTGCTGTCCCAGATCGGCGCGCTCTACAACACCTCCGCGCTGATCGACCTCGCTCCGCCGGTGCCCTGGGCGCCCGAGCCCGAGCAGCCGCCCGCGGCTCCGGCGCTGCCCGCCCCGACCATCGCGGAGCTGATCGACGACGAGGAGGAGGACGTCGCGGCGGAACCCGCGCCCGTCGTCGACACCGCGCAGCGGGCGGCCCAGCTGCGCGCCGCACGGCAGTACTGGGACCAGCAGATCGCGCGCAAGTACGTCCCCCGGGCCGCCGACATCGCCCAGGAGGTGGGGATCCCGCTCCTCGCGGCGAAGGAGTGGCGGGCACTGTGGAAGCTCGAACCCCAGGCGTACGCGCTGATCGAGGCGGCGTTCCGGGAGCACGGGATCGTCGACACCGGCACGTTCCCGGCCATCGAGGTGCCCGAGCGCGAGCGCGTGCTCGTCGTGAACGGCTCCACTTCGGGAGCGGCCGCGCACGACTCCTGACGGGGAGCCCGCCCGGCTTCACCTACGGGAACGGGGCGGCGGAACCGGACCGACCGGTTCCGCCGCCCTGTCGCTTCTCCGCGTCGTGGACCTGGGCGCGCATGGCCGGCGCGCCGGCGGCGGGCACCATGGTGCGGCCGGCGCCGACCAGGATCCGGTCACCGGTGACCTTGCCGGACACGGCAGCACCCTGGGGTGGATCCACGCTTCCGCTGTCAGTCACCGCGGCCGGCGGCGCAGCTCACCGGAGGTGGCGCGGGCACACTGATCGGCTGCTGCCGCCGGTACTCTTCCAGGTCGACGAGGTTCCCGTTGATCGCGTTGCGCCTCTGCAGTTCCGCCCAGTACACCGGGTCGAGGAAGATCGCGGGGTTCCACAGCGACTGCGTCAGGTCCTTCCGTTGCCCCAGGTACAGCACGGCGTCGGCCAGCTTTCCCAAGGGGACGCCGCACAGCCGCGGCGCGTCCATGAACTGTCCCGCGTCGGTGGATTCCAGCCAGCTGCCCGAGCACGGGATCACGGTGCGCCGTGGACAGGTCACCAGGCGGGGATGGCTACCGGCCACGATCACGTAGACGTGCCGGCCGGTCTGTTCCTCGATCAGCGGGACTCCGTGATCGGCGTTCTGTCCTGGCTCCGGCGAGTGCATCACGTGCCCGCTGCCGTAGCAGATCAGTGCCCGGCGTCTCTTGGCGAGCACTTCCCGTTCCACCACTGACGCCATGTGGGCGTCACGCTGGGCGAGAAAGACATCCACTTGGTCTTGGGTGGTGATGTGGGACCAGTCGATCGGCGGATCCCCGAGCAGCACCCGGATCCTTCGCTCCGCGGGCAGCGTCCAGTTGACGGCGCGGACGGTCCGGAAGAACTGTTCACGGATCGGCTGGTCGCCGGTGGCCACGGGCGACTGCGTGGTGTTCCGCCAGACCTGCCGCAACACGTGGTCGTCGACGGCCGCACCGGCGACGAACCGGTCAACGATCGGCTGGTACAACGCGTTGCCGAACTCGACGACGATGTCGTCGACCACCTGCGGCAACCGCGGATCCGCAAGCAGCATCTGCTGCGCGTCACCGTGTTCCTGCCGGCCGTGCGTCTCACCGATCGCGACGAGCCGGTGGCGCTCGAAGGCCGCGAGCACCGCCTGGGTGAGGTCCCGTGGGGCCGTGTCGGCCCTGCCCGTCGAGCCGGTCGTCAGCAGTCCGCCGCCGCTGCCCACCGAGCTGGTCGTCAGCAGTCCGCCGGCCGCCGTACCGGCACCGGTGACGGCGAGAAACCTACGCCGCGTCAACCGTGGATCTCTCACGTCTGATCCTTTCCGAACGGGATTCGCTCGTGTGACGGACACCGTGCTCACGGGTCGTGCCTCTCGTGGACGCCTCTCGGGGATGGTTGTACGGCACGGCCGGTGTCGCCCGGGTGTCAGCGGCTGACACCCGGCCGACACCGGATACCTGGCATCGTGAGCGGTGCGGTCGCGCCTGCCGGACGCGGCACCGCCAACGAGAAGGAGGACGGTCGTGCGAGTTCTGGTCGTCGAAGACTTCGAGGTTCTGGCCAGGACGATCGGTACCGGCTTGCGCCGCGAGGGCATGGCGGTGGACGTCGTTCTCGACGGCGACGACGCTCTGGCCCACCTGGCCGGCACCCGATACGACGTGGTGGTGCTGGACCGTGACCTGCCCGGCACATCCGGCGACGACGTGTGCCGGCACATCGCCGCCGGCGGCGCCGGGTCGCGGGTGCTGATGCTCACCGCCGCGGGCACCGTGCGAGACAAAGTCGAGGGCCTGGGTTTGGGCGCCGACGACTACCTGCCCAAACCGTTCGACTTCACCGAACTCGTGGCCCGCGTGCGCGCGCTGGGGCGCCGCTCGGCGCCCGCCGTGCCTCCGATCCTCCAGGCGGAGGATCTGACCCTGGACCCGAGCCGGCGGGTGGCCTTTCGCGGCGGACGGCGCTTGGAGCTCACCCCGAAGGAGTTCGCCCTGCTGGAATGCCTGCTCGCTGCAGGTGACCGGGTCATGTCCTCGGAGGAGTTGCTGGAACGGGTCTGGGACGAGGCCGCAGACCCGTTCACCACAGCCGTCAAGACGACGGTGCGCCGGTTGCGGGCCAAACTGGGCGAACCGCCGGTGATCGAAACCATCCGTGAGGGCGGCTACCGGATCGGAGGTCCGCGATGAGTCCCGCATCGCACCCGACGGTGACCGGCCGCGCCGACCGCGCCGACCGCGCCCGGCACCGCCTGCGCCGGCCGTCCCTGCGCGCGCAGCTCACGACACTGTACGCCGGCCTGGTTCTGGCCGTCGTCGTCCCGATGCTGCTGTTCGCCGGCTTCCTCTTCGGGAGGGACCGGATCCGCCTGCGGGCCGGGGACACCGCCCCTCCTCCCGACACGGCCCTCCAGCGGGCCGATGCCGCGCTCGTGATCACCGCGATCATCGTCGTGGTCCTCACCGTGCTGATCGCGTGGTGGCTGGCCGGGCGCTTCCTCCGCCCGCTGCGGGCCATGACCGTGACCGCCCAGGAGATTTCGGCCACCAACCTCAACCGCCGGCTCGGCCTGCGCGGCCCGGACGACGAGCTGACCAAGCTGGGACGCACCCTCGACGACCTGTTCGAGCGGCTGGACTCCTCGTTCGCGGCGCAGCGCAACTTCGTGGCCAACGCCTCACACGAGCTGCGCACCCCGCTGGCCGGTCAACGCGCCGTACTCCAAGTCGCGCTCGCCGACCCCGACGCGAGCGAGGCCAGCCTGCGAGCCGCGTGCGAGGAGGCACTCGGTCTCGGAGAACGGCAGGAACGTCTGATCGACGCCCTGCTCACACTGGCGGAAGGACAGAAGGGCCTCGATCACCGGGAAGTGGTCGACCTGGCTGACGTCACCAAGAAGGTGATGCTGTCGCGCCGTGGGGAGGCCACCCGGCGAACCATCACGGTTCGGGCATCGCTGGATCCGGCACCGATCAGCGGTGACCCCGACCTGATCACCAGCATGATCGGCAACCTGGTCGACAACGCGCTCCACCACAACGGTCCCGGCGGACACGTCACCATCGCCACCGAACTCACGAACGGTCGCGCCCGCCTATCGGTCGGCAACACCGGCCCGACCATACGATCGCAGGACCTACGACGGCTTTTCCAGCCGTTCCAGCGACTCGGTACCCAGCGAACCCACACCGCCGACGGTCACGGACTGGGCCTGGTCATCGTGCAGGCCGTCGCCGAAGCGCACGGCGCGCAGTTGACGGCCCACCCGCGCCCCGGGGGCGGCCTGGACGTGGCGATACTGTTCGGCTGATTCCACCCGGCCTACGCCTCGAAGCGGAAGCCTGCGGCAGCCGTGGGCTCCCTCAGGTGTGAGGTCGGCGATCAGTGCCGCCTCGGAGCCCGCCATGCCGATCTCGCCCATCGACCACGCCACCACCGTGGCCACGTAGTGCCAGGGCCGGGCGGCCGCGCCGGTCAGGGCCAGGCCGAGAGCCACCACGGTCATGGACAGGCCGAGGACCGGCAGCCTGGGCAGGTGCGAGAGCCATGAGACGAGCTCACACAGGTCGCGGTGGCGAGCAGGCCGCCCGGCGACACGTTCGGGCCCGCGCCGGTCAACGGCACCCGTAAGCACGTCGTCACCTCCAGCGCGCCCACCCGGGAATGGGCGAACTCCACCCTGGTCACCACCGCGGCGCACGACTACGTGACCGCCCTGAAGCAGGGATCCGGCGGCGACATCGGCGTTCACGGCAGCATCGAACTGGCCCGCTCACTGCTGCGGGCCGGGCTCGTCGACGAACTGCGACTGGTCGTCGCACCGTCGGTGGTCGGCCACGGCAGGCGGGTGTTCGAGGGTGACGACGTCCAGTCGTGGAAGCTGCTCGAGGTCGGACGGGGAAAGAACGGCACGTTGTTCCTGGACTACAGCCGCTGAGACAGCGGTCGCCGCCCGGATGATGAGGGTGGCGGAGTCGCTTTCCCGGCATAGCGGGGCAAGCACACTCCTACTTTCCCGTGACATCGCGGGCGCCCGGGCGTGCGTCCTCTCCTTCGGCGGCCACGTCGCCCACGCGATGGGAGGGCTCATGGAGATTTCGGGGGACGGCGCGGGAAACCGCGTGGCCCGGCTCGCTGGTGGACGGGACCAGGTGGGACGGGCACGCAGGCTCGTGTCGGCCGCACTCGGCCGCGGCCACCCCCGGCACGACGACTGCGTGCTGCTGACCAGCGAGATCGCGACGAACGCGGTCGTCCACTCCCGTTCCGGGGACGGCGGCACCTTCACCGTCACCGTCTCGTGCCTGCCCGACCGCGTGCGCGTGTGCGTGGAGGACGACGGCTCGGCCGGACCGCCGTGCGCGGGTCATCCGCTTCCGGACGGATCGAGCCAGGGCGGTCGCGGCCTGCCGCTGCTGGACATGCTGGCCGACCGGTGGGGGCTGGTCCGCGAGGGCGGCCGAAACGAGGTGTGGTTCGAGATCTGGTCCGACGGCGGCCGGCGCTCCGCCGCGCTCACCCGCCGCCGCCCGGCCGCGTGGGCCGCCCTCCGGGGACTCTGAGCGCCGGAAGCGGTGGCGTCGCGCCGAAAAGGCCGGTCGCGGTGCTTGCATCCGGCACCGAGGTACAGGCTTACGGTCGAGGCATGACTCACGACATCTCCCTCGACCGGGAATGGGCGCCCTCCGCGTGCACCCTGCCCACCGCCGAGCGGCCGCTGCGGGTGGCCGAGTTCGACGCCTTGTTCGCCGAGGCGGTGCGGGGCCTGTCCCGGCCGGAACGCACGCGTCTGCACCTTGAGCTCGTTTCCGGCCCGGACAATGCCGCCCGCGCCGCCGGGCTGACGGCACGGGAAACCGGCTGCTGCTCGTTCTTCTCCTTCACTCTCAGCATCGCCCGCGGCGGTGTGGCGCTGGAGGTGGCGGTGCCGCCGGAGCGGACCGAGGTGCTGGACGCGCTCCAGGCCCGGGCGGACGCGGCGGTGGCGGCGGGACGGCCGGATTGAGACAGGACGTCGAGGGGCCGTACCTGCGCAGCGGGCAGGTGGCCGAGCGGGCCGGGGTCAACCTCCAGACCTTGCGCTACTACGAGCGGCGCGGGCTGATCGCCGAGCCCGCGCGCAGCCCCGGCGGACACCGCGCCTACCCGCCCGAGACCGTCACCCTGCTGACGGTGATCAAAGCAGCCCAGCGACTGGGCTTCACCCTCCAGGAGGTGGCCGAGCTGATCGGCACCGGCCGGCGCGGCCACCCCACCCCCGACCTGCGCGCCCGCGCCCAGGCCAAGATCGCCGAGGTGGACGAGAAGATCGCCGATCTGACCACCATCCGCCGGGCGCTGACCCAGGTCGTCACCGCCGGCTGCGACAGCCTGACCCACTGCACCTGCCCCGGCTGCCCGTTGCCGTTCGCCGGCCTGGCCGAGGGCCGCGCCCCCGAGGAGAGCTGACCACGACGGCACCGGGCTGCTCACCGGTGCCGGCGCCGCGCTGGCCGGGCGGACCCTGACGGCCGCGGCCGGGCTGCTGATCGCCGCCGCCGCGGGCATGTGGTGGCTGCACCGCCGCCGCGCCTCGCGTGCGACCTCCCCGGGGAGAGGCTGTGGATGCGGCGGGAGCGGCTGCGTATGCTGAACGACCGCCGAGCCGGCACACCCCCGGTGGCGACCCGCGCAGCCCTTCTCCTCCGGAACCCGCTGTACTACCGGACATGACCGTCATCCGTTCACTGCTGTTGTTCGCCCTGGCCGCGCTCGCCGAGATCGGCGGGGCCTGGCTGATCTGGCAGGGCGTACGCGAGCAGCGCGGCCTGCTGTGGGCCGGCGCCGGCGTCATCGCACTGGGCCTGTACGGCTTCGTCGCCACGCTGCAGCCGGATGCGAACTTCGGGCGCATCCTGGCCGCCTACGGCGGTGTCTTCGTGGCCGGTTCCCTGGCCTGGGGCATGGTCGTGGACGGATTCCGGCCCGATCGCTGGGACGTCATCGGCGCGCTGGTCTGCCTGGCGGGTGTGCTGGTGATCATGTACGCGCCACGCGGCTGATCGCGGGTGGGTCAGGGCCAGCCGATCACCCGGATACGGCATCGACGGGCCTTCCGGTGGTACTACACCGACGTCGGGTGATTTTTCAGGCAAGGAAGGGGCAAAACCAACTTAATAAATCGGGAAAGTAGGAGGACTCCCATGGCCCTGCCCGACTTCCTGGTCATCGGGGTGCCGAAGGCCGGCACCACGGCCCTGCACGCGGCGCTCGCCCGCCATCCCCGGCTGTTCATGTCCCCCGTCAAAGAGCCGAAGTTCTTCCTGACCGACGGCCCGCCCCCCGCGAAGGGCGGGCCGGGAGACGCGGAGACCTACCGCGAGCACGTGTGGCGGCCCGCCGACTACGAGGCGCTGTTCGCGGACGCGCCGCCGGGGACGCTGCGCGGCGAGTCCACCCCCTTCTACCTGTACGATCGCGCGGCCCAGCGGCGGATCCGCAAGGCGATTCCGGGCGCGAGGCTCATCGTCTCGCTGCGTGACCCCGTCGAGCGCGCGCACTCGAACTGGACCCACCTGTGGTCGGCCGGACTGGAGCCGATCGGCGACGTCATCGAGGCGTGCGCGGCCGAGAAGCGGCGGATCGCCGACGGCTGGTCGCCGTTCTGGCACTACGTCGGCCTCGGCCGCTACGGCGAGCAGCTGTCGCACCTGTTCACTCTGTTCCCCCGCGAGCAGGTGCTGATCTTCCGCTACCGGGACCTGGTCGACCGCCCCGCCGCCACTCTCGACCGCATCTGCGCCTTCCTCGGGGTGGAGCAGGGCCTCGTCGGCGAGGTGCCCAGGGAGAACGTCACGGCCCATCCCCGGCACAGCCGCACGCACCGGATCCTGGCCCGCCTCGCCCGGCTCGGCGATCCGGTGCTGGGACAGCGGCTCACCGCCCCGGTGGAGCGGATGCTGCAGCGCGACGGGCAGCCCCGCAGGCCTCTCACCTGGGAGCAGCGCCAGGAGCTGCTGGCCTACTTCGCCGCCGACATCGCGCTGCTGCGCGACCTGCTCGGCCGCGACTCCTTCGGCGAGGACTTCGGCGACTGGCTGCGCCCCCGGGATCGTTCGGGCGGCCTGGTGGGAGCCCGGCCGTCCGGCCAGCGGCAGGCCCGCAACGGCAGGCTCAGGAGCGCCGCCGAGCTGGCCGCCCCGCCGCCGGACGCGGACGGCCCGCCCGCCGGGGTGTGATCCCGCCGGAGTCCGAGCCCCCACCCAGGCCCCCACCCGGGCCCCGTTCAAGCCCTCACGGGCCCCCGCCCGGCCCGCTCTGCCCGCGGTGCCGCCGGAGCCGTCCCTCTCGTCAGCGCAGCTCGGTGCGCAGCTCGTGGGCCCCGTCCGCGCGGGTCAGCTCGTAGTACAGGCGGTGGCCGCCGGGCACCGGCACGATCGACAGATAGCGCAGCCCTCCCCCGCCGTGCTCCGACTGCGCGACGGGGGCGGTTCCGGTGGCGGTGAGCGTGGACGGGCCGGGGCCGATGGCCACGCCCGTGCGCTCCTCGTAGTTCTCCTCCGCCGACGCGCGGCCGTCGTAATAGGCGATGACGGTCCCGCCGCTGAACGTGACCGCGCTCACCCGCACGCCGCGCGAGTCCCACTCGCCCGGCCGCCGGTCGAGCGCGGTCCCCTGCCAGACCCACTCGACGCCGTCGGCGCTGGTGGCGTATTCGGTCACCATCTGGTCGGCCTCGGCGGGGTCCTCCAGGGGATGGCAGGACGCCCACAGGTGCCACATGCCGCCGTGATGGAGGATCACCGGATCCTTCACCCCGGTCTTGAGGTCGCCGGGCAGCACCACCCGCGCGTCGGCGGGGTCGAACTCGGCCGGTCCGGCGGCCTCGATCATCTCGACCCGCCAGTGCTTGGTGCCGTAGGTGGCGCAGCTCAGGTAGAGGCGCCACCCGCCCTCCGGCGTCGCCACGAGCGTCGGGCGCTCCAGCGACTCGGTCTTCATCTCCTCCTTGGTGATCGTGAGGATCCGCTCGAACCGCTCGCCGTCGGCCGAGCGGGCGATCTCCACGGCGTACCCGCGCCCCTCGTCGAGCGGGCGGCGCAGCCGGTAGGCCAGGTAGATCCATCCGTCCCGGCTCACGGCGGTGGGCGCGCCCGCCCAGAATCCGGGCCCGTCTCCGGGCGGAGGGACCGCGACGACTGACCGTTCCGGCTTCGGTGCGAACACGTCTCTTCTCCGTAGGTGCGCGACGACGGTGGACGGGGCCGGCTGGATGCCGTCCCTTCTTGGCTGTAGTGAATTACCAGCGGCCCGGCGGGAGGCCAAGCGTCCTCGCCACCGGACGGCCATCTCTATACAAAACCCGCTAGCTTTGCGGGTTTTGTCAGGATAGGGCAGACGCGCCCCTGCTCGCGCGCGTCGCCGGCACACTCGTCCGGCCGCGGCCACGGCCACTGATCAGCGCCGGGTCGCGCACACCCACCCCGCGACCGGACACCCGTCCCCGGAAGCGGTATGACTTAGGCATGAACAAGGCAGACATCGGAGTGACGGGCCTTGCGGTCATGGGCCGCAACCTCGCCCGGAACTTCGCCCACCACGGTCACGTGGTCGCGGTGCACAACCGCTCGGAAAGCCGTACCACCCGCTTCATGGAGGACCACCGGGACGAGGGCGCCTTCATCCCGGCGAGCACGATCGAGGAGTTCGTCGCCTCTCTCGAACGGCCCCGCAAGGCGATCATCATGGTCAAGGCCGGCGCGCCCACGGACGCGGTGATCGAGGAGCTCGCCGCCGTCATGGAGCCGGGCGATATGATCATCGACGGCGGCAACGCCCTCTACACCGACACCCGCCGCAGGGAGGCCGCGCTGCGCGAGCGGGGCATCCACTTCGTCGGCACCGGCATCTCGGGCGGGGAGGAGGGCGCGCTCAACGGCCCGAGCATCATGCCCGGTGGCGCCCCCGAGGCGTACGAGACGCTCGGCCCCCTGCTCGAGGACATCGCGGCGAAGGTGGACGGCGTGCCGTGCTGCGTGCACGTCGGCCCCGACGGCGCCGGCCACTTCGTGAAGATGGTGCACAACGGCATCGAGTACGCCGACATGCAGCTCATCGCGGAGTCGTACGACCTGCTCCGGCAGGCCCTCGGGCTGAGCCCCAAGGAGCTCGCGGACGTCTTCAAGGAGTGGAACCGCGGCGACCTGGAGTCGTACCTCATCGAGATCACCGCCGAGGTGCTCGGTCACGTCGACGCCGCCACCGGCAAGCCCTTCGTGGACGTGGTGGTGGACCAGGCCGAGCAGAAGGGCACCGGCCGCTGGACCGTGCAGAGCGCCCTCGACCTCGGCGTTCCGGTCACCGGCATCGCCGAGGCCGTGTTCGCCCGGGCGCTGTCGGGCCACCCGGAGCAGCGGGCCGCCGCCCGCTCACTCGCCGGCCCCTCCGGCGGCAAGGCGGGCGACTCCGGCCTCGTCGAGGACGTGCGGCGCGCGCTGTACGCCTCCAAGATCGTCGCGTACGCCCAGGGGTTCGACCAGATGGCCGCGGCGAGCGCGGAGTACGGCTGGGACCTGAACCTGGGCGCGGCGGCGACGATCTGGCGCGGCGGCTGCATCATCAGGGCGCGCTTCCTCGACCGGATCAGGGCCGCTTACGACGCGGACCCGAACCTGCCGACGCTGCTGGTCGACCCCACCTTCGCGCAGGCGCTGGAGGACGCGCAGGAGTCGTGGCGGCGGGTCGTGGCGACGGCGGCGACGATCGGGGTGCCCACGCCGGGCTTCTCCTCGGCGCTCGCCTACTACGACGGGCTGCGCCGTGACCGGCTGCCGGCGGCGCTGCTGCAGGGGCTGCGCGACTTCTTCGGCGCGCACACCTACCGCAGGGTCGACCGGGAGGGCTCCTTCCACACCGACTGGTCCGGGGACCGGGCCGAGCGGCCCGCCTGACCATGCCGGAAACGCGGTACGGCGCACGCCCGCGCGGGGCGTGCGCCGTACCGGCGCCGAATCAGGTCACTCGAAGGCGGCGGCCGCCATCGGCTCCGCCTTCTCGCCGCCGGCGGCGCCGGGAGCGCCGCTGCGCAGCGGGACGTGCTTGATGAAGGCGGCGATCACCGGAACCAACGCGGCGAACACGACCGACCACAGGAAGACCGTCCCGATCGTGTTGGCGAGCGCGTCCAGGAACCCCGCTTTGACCGGCGGCGGAAGCTGCTCGAGCACCCTCCGGTCGATCTGGCCGCCGCCGGAGGCCGCCAAGGAGGCCGCCTTCGGGCCGAGCTTGGCGGCGATCTCGTCGGCGAGGCGGTTGTTGAAGATCGCCCCGAACAGCGAGATGCCGAACGAGCCGCCGATGGAGCGGAAGAACGTCGAGGCGCTGCTGGCCACGCCGATGTCCTTCTGCTCGACGCTGTTCTGCGCGATCAGCATGGTCGTCTGCATCAGGAAGCCCATGCCGAGGCCGAGGACGGCGATGTAGACGCCGGTCCGCCAGGCGGGGGTGTGGACGTCCTGCGTCGACAGCAGCCACATGCCGATGGCCATGACCACGCCGCCGATCACCGGGAAGCTCTTGTACTTCCCCGTCTTGGTGATCGCCCTGCCGACGAACAGCGACACGACCATGGACGAGGCCATCATCGGGAGCAGGAGCAGACCGGAGTTGGTGGCCGTGGAGCCCTGGACGATCTGCTGGAACATGGGCAGGAAGGTGATCGCGCCGAACATCGCGAAGCCGAGCAGGAAGCCGAGCACGTTGATCAGCGTGAAGTTGCGGCTGGCGAACACGTGCAGCGGCAGGATCGGCTCCGCCGCGCGCCGCTCGATCGGGATGAACACGGCCAGCGCGACGACCGCCAGTGCGGCCAGCCCGAGGATCTGCCACGAGCCCCACGGGTATCCGTGCTTCTGGCCGCCCCACGAGGTGATCAGCACGATGGCGGTGATGGCCACGGTGAGAACGGCGGCGCCGAGCCAGTCGATGCGGTGCTCGGTGCGGTGCCTGGGCAGGTGCAGCTTGAGGATCAACCAGATCAGCGCCACGCCGCCGAGCGGGAGGTTCACGTAGAACGCCCAGCGCCAGTCGAGGTTGTCGGTGATGAAACCGCCGACCAGAGGCCCCGCGATCATGGCGAGCGACATGATCGCCGCCATGATGCCCTGGTACTGACCGCGCTCACGCGGCGGGACCAGGTCCCCGATGATCGCCATAACGCCGACGATGAGCCCGCCGGCGCCGAGGCCCTGCAGCGCGCGGAAGGCGATCAGCTCGATCATGCCGTCGCCGGGGCCGCCGAAGAGCGACGAGCCCGCCATGCCGCACAGCGCCGAACCGACCAGGAAGATGACGATCGAGCTCAGGAAGACGTTCTTGCGGCCGTAGAGGTCGCCGAGCTTGCCCCAGATCGGCGTCGAGACCGTGGTACCCAGCACGTACGCCGTGGTGACCCAGGTGAAGTAGTCCAGCCCCTTGAGCTCCCCGACGATCCTCGGCATCGCGGTGCCGACGATCATGTTGTCGAGCATCGCCAGCATCATGGCGAGCATCAGGCCGGGTAAGACGACCATCACTTCCCGGGACCGGCCGGGAGGGGCCGCGGTCTCCGTGGTCATTGGTGCCCCCTTTGAAGGATTTTACTTACTTGCCGACAGGCTAGTGCGTAGGGCACGGTATTGTCCTTACTTGCCGGCCGTCAAGTTAATTAGGAACAGCAGGGAATGGGTGCTCAAACCGACACGCGCAGCCGCATCCAGGAGGTCGCGATCAGGCTCTTCACCGAGCAGGGGTACGAGGCGACGTCGCTCCGGGAGATAGCCGAGGCCCTCGGCGTGACCAAGGCGGCACTTTACTACCACTTCCGCACCAAGGAGGACATCGTCGCCAGCTTGATCGAGGACCGCGTCACCGCGCTGGACGAGCTGATCGCGTGGGCGGACGGGCGTCCCCGCACCCCGGAGAACCGCGGGGAACTGATCCGCCGTTACTCCGCCCAGATGAGCAAGGGACGCCACCACGAGGTCATGCAGTTCATGGACCGCAACAAGACGGCGCTGCAGGGCCATGCCAAGGTCGACCTGATGCGCGAGCGCATGGCCGAGCTGATGCAGACGCTGTGCGAGCCGGACGACCCGCTGCCGGTCCGGCTCAGGCGCTCGATGGCGTTGTTCGCGATGCACGCGGCCTGGTTCTTCATCCGCGACGAGTCGGCCACCGAGGAGGAGCGGATCGCGGCGGGACTGCGGGTCGCCCTGGAATTGGCCGACGCCTCGGACGGTTGATCCCCCTCTGAGGGGAAGGTGATCGACCATGCTTTTCGGACAGGAACACGTCAAGCGCTATATCGAGACCGACGGCGAGGAAGGCCACGACTGGGAGGGCACCACCGTGGCCATCCTGACGACCAAGGGCCGCAAGTCGGGACAGCCCCGCAGCACCCCGCTGATCTACCAGCCGTACGGCGACGCCTACCTGGTGGTCGCCTCCAAGGGCGGAGCCGACGAGCACCCGCTGTGGTACCTCAACCTCCAGGCCGACCCCGAGGTGGAGTTCCAGATAAAGGGGGACAGGTTCACGGCGCGCGCCCGTACGGCGACGCCCGAGGAGCGACCGGACATGTGGCGGACGATGGCCGCCACATGGCCCGCCTACGACGAGTACACCACCAAGACCGACCGGGAGATCCCGATCGTCGTCATCGAACGCGCGTAGGCGCACGAGGGCGCGCCGGGCTCCCGGCACCGCCGCCCAGTGACTCGTGCGGCCGTCGGCGGTATCTTCTCCGCGTGATCCTCAGTGACGGGGGAGGTTCCTTGAGCGACGGCCGCACCGCCGAAATCATGCTCGCCGAGGCCCGGAAGGCCTTCTGGGTCATGGTCGGCTTCCTGGCGCTGATATGGGTCGTGCAGGTGGCCAACTGGGCCTCGGCCTACTCGCTCAGCTACAGCTACGGAATCAGGCCATGGGACGTCGGGCGGCTGCCCGGGATCGTCTCCGCGCCGCTCCTCCACTGGAGCTGGGCGCACATCGAGGGCAATTCCGGGCCGCTGTTCATCTTCGGGTTCCTCGCCGCCTACCGGGGCGTGCGGCGCTTCCTCGGCGTGACCGGGCTGATCGCCGTCGCCAGCGGGCTCGGCTCGTGGTTCACCGCCGACTCCTCCACCGTCGGCGCGGGCGCGAGCGGGCTGGTGTTCGGCTACTTCGGGTACGTGCTCGTGCGTGGAGCCTTCGACCGGCACCTGATCGACATCGTCATCGGCCTGGTCATGGGCCTGTGCTTCGCCTACCAGTTCGCCGGGCTGCTGCCGGCCGAGGGCATCGGCTGGCAGGCCCACGTCTTCGGTTTCGCGGGCGGCATCCTCGGCGGCTACCTGTTCCGCGACCGCCGCGCCGCCGTCTCCGGCAAGGGCACCGGCACAGAGGCCGGGGGAAGCGCCCCGGGCGACTCCCGATCCGCGCTCCTCAAGGAGATCGAAGACCTCGGTCTCTGATCCCGCGCGGGGCTGTCGGGGAGGTCGCCGACGTCCCGCGGGAAGGCGCCCGCCGGCCCGTCGTCGTTCAGCAGTGCCGGCCGTACGGCTATCGCGGCGCCCCGCGCGAGCTCAAGGCCCTGCCGGCGTCTGATCGCCGGGTCAGAGTTCGGCCTGGTCGGGCGAGTGGAAGGGAATGTGCGCGGTGAGCGCGAACCCGCCCTCGGCGGTCGGACCGCTGGTGAGCCGCCCGCCCACCAGCGCGACACGCTCGCGCAGGCCGGGCAGTCCGTAGCCGCCGCCCGCGTCGGCCGGCACCCGGACCGGCACGGCCCGGCTCTTGCCGCTGTTGACCACCGACACGTTCAGCATGTCTCCGTGAGCCTCGCAGACCACCTGAACATCGGTCCCCGGCGCGTGTTTGCGCACGTTGTTGAGGCCCTCCTGGACGACGCGGTAGCAGGCGTGGCCGGCCTGCCGCGACAGCGCCTCCTCCGGCACGTCGTAGTGCAGGGCGACGCGCAGGCCGGTGGCCCTGCTCTCCTCGACGAGGCGGGGTATCCCCTCGACGCTCTCCGCCGAGGGCGGCAGGTCCTTGCGCCGCAGCGCCGTGAGCAGCTCACGCAGCTCGGTCAGCGCCCGCACCCCCTTGTCCTCGATGTTCCTGGCCAGCTTGCGGATCTCGTCGAGCTCGTCGGCGTCCTGGATGAGACCGGCGTTGAGGACCATCACCGTGACCGCGTGTGTCACCGTGTCGTGCAGCTCACCCGCGATGCGGCGGCGTTCCTGGGCGGCGGCGCGCTCCTCCCGCGCCCGCACGCCCGCCCGCAGCTCGCGGATCATCGCACGGTAGCGGCACACCCAGGTGCCCACCAGCGCGGGCAGGAAGATCAGCGTGACCGCCCGTATCGCGACGGCGACGGGCAGTCTGTCGGTATAGGGGCTCGCCCAGTCGGTCAGCGCGTAGACCCCCGCCAGCACCGTGGCCGACCACGGCCATCGGCGCACGGTGTTCTGCGCCGTCATCGAGTACGCCGCCAGCATCAGCGGCATGCTCTGGCCCACGAGCACGGCGCAGGCGACGGCGGCCGCGATCATCGGCCAGGCCGCGCTGCGCCGCACCAGCATGGTCGCGGCCGTCGCGCCCGCCGTGGCGATCTGCGCCCACCACGGCACGGCGAGGAACGGCAGGGCCGGGAAGGAGCGGCCGAACACCACCGCAGGCACCGCGAAGGCGAGGACGGCGACGGCGAGCAGCACGTCGGCCGCCGCCTCCCGGCGCGCGGCGAGCCCGGCCCACTTCTCCCCCATACCGCTAGTTTGTGGGTTTGACCTGCGGCTTCATGCAGCGCCACACCCCTTTGACGTAGCTGTGCCACACCTTGCCGTAGGTCGGGGCGGTCGAAACAGTCACCCGTCTTGGGCAGGATAAGAGGCGTGAGCGAAAGCATGAGCCTCCTCCGCCGTCTTCCGTCCGGATCCGAACCCGTCTCCGACCCGGACGCGCTGTTCGACGCGTTCGTGTCCTGGAACGCGGATCGGGGGCTCACGCTCTATCCCGCACAGGAGGAGGCCCTGATCGAGGTCGTCTCCGGCAACAACGTGATCGTGTCCACGCCCACGGGCTCGGGCAAGAGCCTGATCGCCGCCGGAGCGCACTTCGCGGCGCTGGCCCGGGACGAGATCAGCTTCTACACCGCGCCGATCAAGGCTCTGGTGTCGGAGAAGTTCTTCGACCTGTGCGCGCTGTTCGGCACCGAGAACGTCGGCATGATGACCGGCGACGCCACCGTGAACGCCGACGCGCCCGTCATCTGCTGCACCGCCGAGATCCTCGCCCAGATCGCGCTGCGGGACGGCGCGGACGCCGACGTCGGCACCGTGATCATGGACGAGTTCCACTTCTACGCCGAGCCCGACCGCGGCTGGGCCTGGCAGGTGCCGCTGCTGGAGCTGCCGCAGGCGCAGTTCGTGCTGATGTCGGCCACACTGGGAGACGTCGAGCGCTTCCAGACCGACCTCACCCGTCGCACCGGCCGCCCCACGAGCGTCGTCAAGCACGCCGAGCGTCCGGTGCCGCTGATCTACTCCTACCGGACCACTCCCCTGCACGAGACGCTGGAGGAGCTGCTGTCCACGCAGCAGGCCCCGGTGTACGTCGTGCACTTCACGCAGGCCGCGGCGATGGAGCGCGCCCAGGCGCTCATGAGCATCAACATGTGCACCAAGGCCGAGAAGGAGGCCATCGCCGCCCTCATCGGCAACTTCCGCTTCACCACCCGCTTCGGCCGGGCCCTGTCCCGGCTCGTACGGCACGGCATCGGCGTGCACCACGCCGGCATGCTGCCGAAGTATCGCCGCCTGGTGGAACGCCTCGCCCAGGCGGGCCTGCTGAAGGTCATCTGCGGCACCGACACGCTCGGCGTGGGGGTCAACGTCCCGATCCGCACCGTGCTGTTCACCGCGCTGTCGAAGTTCGACGGCACCAAGGTGCGGCGGCTGCGGGCGCGGGAGTTCCACCAGATCGCCGGACGGGCCGGCCGGGCCGGCTTCGACACGGTCGGGTACGTCGTGTGCCAGGCGCCCGACCACGTCATCGAGAACGAGCGGGCGCTGGCGAAGATCGGCGACGACCCCAAACGGCGCCGCGGGTACGCCCGCAAGAAGCCGCCGGAGGGCTTCGTCGGCTGGAGCGAGGACACCTTCGAAAAGCTCCAGACGGCCGAGCCCGAGCCGCTGACCTCCCGGTTCAAGGTCAGCAACGCCATGCTGCTGTCGATCATCAACCGGCCCGGCGACTGCTTCCAGGCGATGAAGCGGCTGCTCACCGACAACCACGAGGACCGCAAGGCCCAGCGCCGCCACATCAGCCACGCCATCGCGATCTACCGTTCGCTGCTGGCCGGCGGCATCGTGGAGAAGCTCGCCGAGCCCGACGAGCACGGCCGGATGGCCCGGCTCACCGTCGACCTGCAGGAGGACTTCGCGCTCAACCAGGCGCTGTCGACCTTCGCGCTGGCGTCCTTCGAGCTGCTCGACCGCGAATCCCCGACGTACGCGCTGGACATGGTCTCGATCGTCGAGTCGACGCTGGACGACCCCCGGCAGATCCTGCACGCCCAGCTCAACAAGGCCAGGGCCGAGGCGGTCGCCCAGATGAAGGCCGACGGCATCGAGTACGAGGAGCGGATGGAGCGCCTCGCCGAGATCACCCACCCCATGCCGCTGGCCGATCTGCTCTTCGGCGCGTACGAGACCTACCGGCGCGGTCACCCGTGGGTCGGCGACCACGTCGTCAGCCCCAAGACCATCGTGCGCGACATGTACGAGCGGGCCATGACCTTCACCGAGTACATCCAGTTCTACGAGCTGGCCCGCTCGGAGGGCACGGTGCTGCGCTACCTGGCCGACGCCTATCGGACGCTGTCGAAGACGGTGCCCGAGCACCTGAAGACCGACGACCTCGTCGACCTCATCGAATGGCTCGGCGAGCTGGTGCGCCAGGTGGACTCCAGCCTCATCGACGAGTGGGAGAAGCTGGCCAACCCCGCCGAGGCGCTGGCGGCCGGGGAGGAGCTGGAGACCAGGACGCGTCCGGTCACCGCCAACGCGCGCGCCTTCCGCGTGCTGGTCCGCAACGCGATGTTCCGGATGGTGGAGCTCGCCGCGCTGGACCGCGAGGAGGAGCTGGTCGAGCTCTACCCCGACGTCGACTGGGGCGCGGGCCTGGACGCCTACTACGAGGAGCACGACGAGGTCCTCACCGGCCCGGCCGCCCGCGGCCCCGCCCTCCTGCTCATCGAGGAGGAGAAGGAGCTGTGGCGGGTGCGTCAGATCATCGACGACCCGGCCGGCAACCACGACTGGGGCATCGGCGCGGAGGTGGACCTGGCCGCCTCCGACGAGGAGGGCCACGCCGTCCTCCACGTCATCGGCCTCACCCGCCTCTGACGCCGGCGCCGCGGGCGGTCCCCTCCGCCCGTGCGCCCGATCACCGGACGAACAGAAGACGAGCCCCGTGCGCCGCTCGGCGCGCGGGGCTCTCGCCTGCCCGCTCATCTTTCGCCCCACGACGGCTCATGCGAACGGAGTGAGTGCTCACTCGGTATTGACGGAGTGAGTACTCACTCCGTAGCTTGAGCGCATGACAATCCGACAACGCGCCGGTCTCCGTGACCGGCCGACGAATGGTTACGACACTCTGTCCGACCGGTGCCGCAGGCTGATCACTGGCGCGGTGCTCGGAACGGTCTTCCTGAGCATGCTGGACGGCACCGTCACCGGCACCGCGATGCCCCGGATCGTGGCGCAACTGGGCGGCACCGACGCCTGGTACGTGTGGGTGGTCACCGCCTACCTGCTCACCTCCACCGTGACCGTCCCGCTGTACGGCCGCTTCTCCGACCTGTACGGCCGGCGCCGCCCGCTGCTGCTCGGTCTGGGCGTTTTCCTGGGCGGGTCGCTGGCCTGCGGCATCGCCGGTTCGATCGCCATGCTGATCGTCTCCCGCGCCGTCCAGGGGATCGGCGCCGGAGCGCTGCTCACCGTCGGCATGTCCGTCGTCCGCGACCTGTACCCGCCCACCCGGATGGCCGCGATGGTCCGCATGCAGTCGGTCGTCGCCGGCATGTTCATCGTCGGGATGATCGGCGGTCCCCTCCTGGGCGGCGTTCTGACCGACCTGGCGAGCTGGCGATGGGCGTTCCTGCTCAACCTTCCCATCGGCCTGGCCGCCGCCGCGCTCCTGGTCGTCCTGCTGCCCCGCTCCCGTCCCGAGGCCACCGGCACGGGCCGGATCGACCTGCCGGGGATCGTGCTGCTCACCGCGGGGCTGTCGCTGGTCCTGCTCGCGCTCAGCCTCAAGGGCAACGGCTCGTCCCGTTCCTGGCTCGACCTATCGGTCGCCGGGCCCCTGCTGGCGGGAGCCGTCCTCCTGGCGATGCTGATCGCCCTCGAACGGCGCGCCCCGGTGCCGATCCTGCCCCTGCACCTGTTCCGCCACCGCGCCTACGCGGCGATCGTCGCCGCCGGCTTCTTCTTCCACGCCGCCAGCCTGCCTTTCGGCATCTTCGTGACCCTCTATCTGCAGCACGTCCGCGGCTACTCCGCCACCGCGTCCGGGTTGCTCCTTCTGCCCATGCTCGTGGGAATGGTCCTCGGCAACCGCCTGACCGCCGCGGCCGTCATGCGCACCGCACGCCCCAAGCCCGCGCTCCTTCTCGGTGCGGCCCTGCTGACCACGGGAAGCCTGCCGTTCCTCACCCTCGGCGCCGGCACCTCCACGCCGCTGATCGCCGCCTGCCTGCTCCTCATCGGTCTCGGAACCGGGCCGGCCATGGGCGGCGCCAGCATCGTCGCCCAGAACAGCGTCCCCCGCTCCGACATCGGCACGGCGACGGCGGGCTCCATGCTCACCAAGCAACTCGGGGGCGCCGTCAGCCTGGCTGTCAGCCAGTCCCTGCTCGCCCACCACCTCGCCCACGGCGGCGAGACACCCCTCACCGGGGGGATCGGCACCACGCTGGCCTCGATCGGCGCCGTCAGCGGCCTGCTCGCCCTGGCCGCCGTGGTCCTCATGCCCGACCTGCGCATAACCGGTCCCGGTGGAGCACCGTCCACCCCGGCGAGTCCCGCGGCCGGCGACGACAGCACCGAACACGAGGCCGTGCGGCGTCAGCCGTAGAACCTCCTGGCACCCTCGTGGAGCGGTACCGGGCCGGTCTTCGGCGCGTCGGCCAGGGTGATCTCCCTGGCCGACACGTGCACCTTCTCCAGATCGGCCTTGTGATCGAAGATCAGCCGGGTGAGGTCCTCCGCGAGCTTCGCGTCCATCGCCGCGTTCACCACGAGGAGGTTCGGCACGACGATGGCCGGCACGTCGGACGGCGTGCCGTACGCCTCCTTGGGGATCACGCCCTCGGTGTAGACGGGGCCGTGGGCGGCGCGCACGGCGGGCAGCACGTCGTTCAGCGGCACGAAGGTCACTTCGTCCCCCATGCTCGTCACGAGGTCGGTGATGCCCGAGGTGGGCAGCCCGCCCGACCACACCAGCGCGTCGAGGGTGCCGTCCTTGAGCCCCTGCACGGTCTCGGGCAGCGACAGCGCCTGACGTTTCACGTCCTTGTCCGGGTCGAGCCCGGCGGCGGCGAGAAGCCGCAGCGCGATCACCTCCGTTCCCGAGTTCGGCGAGCCCGTCGAGACGCGCTTGCCGCGCAGGCCGGCGACGGACGTGATCCCGGCGTCGGTCCGGGCGATCACATGCGTGTAGTTGCCGTACAGCCGGGCGAGCGCGCGGATCGGCTGCGGGGCGGTGAAGGCGCCGGTGCCCTCGACCGCGTCGGCGGCCGTGTCCGCGAGCGTGAAGGCGATGTCCGACTGTCCCCTGATCACACGCTGGATGTTCTCCACCGAAGCGCCGGTGGCCTCCGCGGTCGCCCGATGGCCCGGCAGGTGTTTGTCGATCAACTCGGCGAGCCCGCCGCCGAGCACGTAGTAGACGCCGGTGGTGTTGCCGGTGGCGATCGACAGGCGGGCCCCGCCGCCCGTGCCGCCCTTGGTGGCCGACCGGTCACCGCCGCAGCCACCGGCCAGCAGTGCCGCGGTGACGGCCAGTGCCGTCACGAGCCTGAACCTCACGGGTGCGCCTCCCTGTGTCTGCGGACGAGATGGACGGCCAGCGCCAGGGCCGCGACGCCCAGCCCGGCCAGCACGGGCACCGGCGACAGGACGAGCAGCAGGACCGCGGCCACCGCGCACAGGCCCCGCTCGACCGGCCCCGCGGGGCCGGCGATCCAGCCGCCGGTGGCCACCGCGAGCACGGCCACGGCCAGCGCCGACACGGCCGCGGCGAGCAGGACCTCGCCGATCGGGCCCTGCGCCAGCAGGGCCGCGCCGGACGGCGTGAGCACGAACGCGAACGGCACGAGGAACGCCGGAAGCGTGTATTTCCAGGTGGCCCACATCGTGCGGTGCGCGTTGCCGCCGGTGATCGCCGAGGCGGCGAAGGCCGACAGCGCCGTCGGCGGGCTCACCTCGGACAGCACGGCGTAGTAGAAGATGAACATGTACGCCTCGGCCGGGGTGACGCCGAGGCCGAGCAGCGCGGGACCGATGATCACGGCGGCGATGACGAAGGACGCCGTGACCGGCACGGCCAGCCCGAGCAGCAGCACGGCCAGCGCGCAGGCCACGGCGGTGGCCGCGAGGTTCCCGCCGGACAGGCCGACGATCAGCGAGCCGGCCTTCAGCCCGAGCCCGGTGAGCGTGACCACGCCGACGATCGTCCCCGCCGCCGCGCAGGTGACCGCGACCGGCACCACCCCGGTGGCGCCCGCCGCCAGGGCCCGTACGGCCCGGCGCGGGGTCAGCCGATTCTCGCCGCCGGGAGTGCGGTCCAGGAACGACAGCGCGAAGGCCAGCAGCGTGGCGTACACGACCGCGCGGAACGGCGACTGCCCGATGGCCATCAGGACGATGATCACGAACAGCGAGCTGAAGTGGTAGCCGAAGCGCCTGACCATCGGCCAGGGACCACCGCTGTCCACCGGAGCGGCCCGCGTGCCGTACCTGCGCGCGTCCATCTCGATCGCGAGGAAGACGCCCAGGTAATACAGAACGGTCGGGATCGTGGCGTAGACGAGCACGGTCAGGTAGCTCACCCGCAGGTATTCCGCGATGATGAACGCCGCCGCGCCCAGCGTGGGGGGCGACAGGATCGCGCCGATGCCCGCGGCCGCCAGCACTCCCCCGGCCTGCTCGCGCGGATAACCGGCCCGGCGCAGGATCGGCCAGGCCACGCTGCCCACGCTCACCGTCGTCGCCACGCCGGAACCGCTCACCGTGCCGAGCAGGAACCCCGCGAGCGTGACGGTCCGCCCGGGCGCGGAGCGCGAACGGCGGAAGGCGGCGAAGGAGACGTCGACGAAGAACCTGCCCGCCCCCGAGGCGTCGAGCACGGCTCCGTAGATCGTGAACAGGATGATGTAGGTCGCCGCGACGTCGAGGGGCACGCCGTACACCCCCTCGGTGCCCATCGTGAACGCCGCCACGATCCGGTCCAGGTCGTAGCCCCGGTGGCCCAGCGCCCAGTCGGCGGGCAGGTAGCCGCCGTAGTAGGCGTAGGCGACGAACAGCAGGCACACGACGGGCAGGATCCAGCCGACGGTCCTGCGGCACGCCTCCAGGAGCAGCAGCGTGAGCAGCGCGCCCGCCGCCACGTCGAGCGGCGTCGGCGCGAACGCCCGGCGGATGAGGTCGTCGAAGACGACGAGCGGATACGCGCAGACCGCCAGGGACAGCGCCGCGAGCACCCAGTCGAGCACGCCGGGCCTGTCCCGGCCCCCGCGCCGCGCCTTGTAGCAGACGAAGGCCGACGGCAGCACCGCGGCCAGGAACGCCATCCGGTAGGGCAGGACCGGCCCCGGCCGGAAGGTCTGGTACAGCGCGTAGAGCGACAGGGCCAGCGCGACGATCGTGACGAGTGCCGCCGGGCGGCCGGACAGGCGCCGGGCGGGACGCTCCGCGTCGAACTCGGCGACGAGGTCCTCCGCCGACGTCTCGTGCCGGGTCTCGGTCACGCGTCTCCCCTGCGATGCGACAACCCCTTGACCGCAAGGTACGCCGAAGTTGACTTCGCGGAGTCATCATCCGGATCACAGTCCGGTCACAGACCGTAGTTCCGCTGTCACCGGCCCGCCGCGAGGATGACGCGCGCCGGATTCAGCACCGCGTGGGCCATGACCGATCCAGGGCCCCGCACCCCGCTTTCACGTGCGGTTTCCGCGGCTCGACCGCAGGATGTAGGAGGCGAGCACCACGGCCCCGGCGACGGCCTGCGCCGCGACATACGGCGCGACCAGGGCGGGCCGTGACGCCAGCGCGGCGAGCGCGGGCAGCGACCCGAGCAGCGCGAGGTCCACGCCGGTCGCCGCCCAGAGGAGCGGCCCGGTCGGCACCGGGCCGCCCCCGGTGTCGATGACCGGCATGGAGTGGTCGACCGGCCGCCGCCGCGCCATTCGCAGTGCCCCCGCGGCGAGCGCGGGGGCGGCGGCGGGCCCGAGCGCCCACCAGGCCCCCGGCGGCAGCGCGCCCGTGGCCTGCAGGCCCGCCAGGGCGAGCGCCGACCAGGACGCGGCCAGCAGCGCGGGCAGCACCGACCTGGCCGCCGTCGCGGCCCTGCCGTCCACGGCCAGCATCCGGGCCAGGGCCGGGTCGCCGCCGTCGCGCCGGACCCCTCCGGTGCACATCGCGGCCGCGGTCAGCGCCCCGCACAGCAGCACGCCGGCGGCAGGCCCGATCGCGCCTCCGGTGGCGTCCGCGCAGACGGCGGGCAGCGCCGCCGCGCCGAGCAGCGCCGCCAGGCGGCCCGGCCGCCTGGCCACCCGCAGCCACTCCTGCCAGGCCAGCGCGGGCGCCGGGCCGAGCCGCGACACCAGGCGGGGCCAGGGGCGGGACCGCAACGCCCGGCCGCGCCAGTGGACGTCCTCCGCGACCCAGGTGAGCATCCCCGGATCCAGCAGGGTCGCCGCCGAGGTCACCCGCGCCGTCCGGGTCGAGGAGGCCAGGATCTCGCGGGCGGGGATGCGGTCGAGCGCCGCCCAGGCCCGCCGTACGAGGAAGGCGGCCACGACGGAGGCGAGGCCCGCGACCGCCGCGCCGAGAGACGCGGGCGCCTCGGCGACGGCGGCGAGGATCCGGCGGCCGGGGCCCGCGCCGAGCACGGCCGCGAGCACGGCCACGGAAACGGCCCCGGCGATCAGGAACTGCAGCCGGGCGTCCGACGCCGGGGACTGCTGGCCGAGCACCGCCGTGGCCATGCCGCCCACGCTCGCCGCGACGCCGAGCAGCAGCGCCGCCGCGAGGCGCGCGCCGAGCTGATCGGGGGCTCCGAACACCGACAGCGCGGCCAGGCCGAGCGCCGCCCCGGCGAGCGCCGCCGCCGACAGCAGGAGCAGCACCGTACGGCCGAGCACGGCCCGGCGGGGCAGCGGCGACGTCACCAGCCATGCGGCGTCGGCGGCGGGCAGCACGACGGGGCCGAGCGCCCGCGCCAGGGCGAGCAGTCCCGCGTAGGCCGCCGCGACCAGGGCGAGCCCGGCGCCGAGCCGCGCGGGGTCGGCGTGACGGGCGAGCCCGGCGAGCGCGTCGGCGACGGGGCGGCCGAGCACCGCGGCGGCGACGAGCAGGCCGAAGACCCTGGTGTAGCGGTCCGACCAGGTCGCCGGCCGCCCACGGTGGGCGCGCAGGTAGGCGAGGGCGGGGTGCGCCCGCGCGGTCGCCGGGATCACGACGCCGCCCGCAACGTGATCACTCGGGCTCCCGCGTCCTGTGCCAGGCGCTCGTCGTGGGTGGCCATCACCACCGTGCCGCCCTCGGCGGCGTAGCCGCGCAGGATCTCCGCCAAGCGCTGTCTGAAGCCGGTGTCCAGGCCGCGCTCCGGCTCGTCGAGCAGGAGCAGGCGGCTCGGCCGGAGCAGTGTCATCGCCAGCGACAGCCGCTGCCGCTGGCCCGTGGACAGCGACAACGGGGCGAGATCCGACCGGGCGCTCAGTTCGAAGGTCTCCAGCGCCTCGTCGACCGTCAGGCGGGCGTCCCGCTGGACCGCACTCATCAGCTCCAGGTGTTCGCGGACGCTCAGGCCCGGATACCAGGCGGGCTCGTCGCCGGCCTGCACGACGTGCCGCCAGAACTCCGGAAGGTCGGCGGGCGGCCCGCCGAGGACGTCGATCTCGCCGCGGGGCGAGGAGTGCAGGCCGGCCAGGCAGCGCAGCAGCGTGGACTTCCCGACGCCGTTCTCGCCCATGACGGCGACGATCTCACCCGGAGCCGCGGTGAGATCGACGCCGCGCAGCACGGGCACACCGCCCAGATCCAGCCCGATTCCGCGGGCCGTGATGATCGCGTTCGCCATGGCCCGAGCCTACGCCGCCCGTCCTCGAGCGGCGTGTGGGGCCGATGGGACCGATCGCGACCGTCCGTTCGGGCCTCCTCGAACCGCTGCCCGGCCGGCCGACGCGCCGACGGCCGGCGGGCGCACCGCCTCGTCACCGGCCGATGAGCAGCCGTCGTGCGATCTCCTCGGGCATCGGGTAGACGCGCTCGGGAGGCAGCAGCCGCTGGGCCTTCGCCGCCTGCCCGCTCTGCGCCAGGCTCGCGATCCTGCGGACCCGCGGGGTGAGGTCGGTCAGGTCGACGACCCACTCGTCCGCGAACGTACGGATCAACCCACGACCAATGCCGACCTGGATGCTGTAGTGGTTGAGCGGCGCCCCGCGCAACGAGCGCTCGGGATCCCACTGGACGTGCACCGCCGCCCGGCCGACTGTCAGGGGATCCGCGGTCGTCAGCACCGCCCGGGAGAGTGCCTCGTGCCATCCCTCCCGTGTCATCCGTACGGAAAGAACACGTTCCTGCCCGGCCTTGCGCCCCCAGTTGCTGCGGTGCATGAGCCACAGGAACGACGGTTTGATCCACGTCATGCGGGTGAACGAGAAGGGCGCCACGAACCGCTTGGCCCTCAGGGCCGGGTCGGCCACGGCCGCCGGGTACGCCTGATAGACCACGATCGTCTCGGCGTCGTAGTCGGCCCGGACCTGGTACTGCGGCGACACGCCGAGCACCCTGTCATCGGCCGGCTCCGCGGCGCAAAGCCTTTTCCCGCGCAGTCCGTCAGCCGCGCAGCCTCCCAGCCGCGCAGCCTCCCAGCCGCGCAGTCCGTCAGCCGCGTGGGCGTGACCGTGTCCGCGCGGAGGGGCGCGCGGGCGCGACCGGGGGCCGGCCTCACAGCTCGCCTCCGGCACGACCCCAACGGTCCGCAGGCGCCCGGGCGCACCGGTAGAGATCAGCCGCCGGAGGTGGGGTCCTCCGCTCCCGCGCCGGGGATCGTCATGTCGTCGGGGTCGTCCAGCCAGCCGTGCGGCAGCGACACCTTCGACCTCTCGCCGCTCTTGCCGCGGGGGCCGTCGGCCTCGTCCGGCCAGGGCTGGTCCGCGTCCAGCTCGGCGACCCGCTCGGCCATCTCGGACAGCCGGTCGGCCGAGGTGAGCGCGCGGCGGGTCTCGGCTCCGACGACGAAGCCCTTGAGATACCAGCCGACATGCTTGCGGAAGTCGGCCAGGCCGTGCCGCTCGCTGCCGATGACCTCGCAGAGCAGCTCGGCGTGGCGCAGCATCATCGCGCCGACCTCCCCCAGACGGGGCCGGGTGCGCTCGGCCGAGCCGCGGAAGGCCAGGTCGAGGTCGCGGAACAGCCATGGCCGTCCCAGACAGCCCCGGCCGATCACCACCCCGTCGCAGCCGGTCTCGGCGACCATGCGCAGGGCGTCGTCGGCGCTCCAGATGTCGCCGTTGCCCAGCACCGGAATCTCCGGCACCGCGTCCTTCAACCGTTTGATCGCGTCCCAGTGCGCCGTGCCGCCGTAGTGCTGGCGGGCCGTGCGGGCGTGCAGGGCGACGGCGGCGAGGCCCTCCTCCACCGCGATCCGTCCCGCTTCGACGTAGGTCAGGTGGTCCTCGTCGATGCCCATGCGCATCTTCATCGTGACCGGCAGCGGCCCGGCCCCGGCGACCGCCTCGCGCAGGATGGCGCGCAGCAGGTTCCGCTTGTACGGCAGGGCCGACCCGCCGCCCCTGCGGGTGACCTTGGGCACCGGGCAGCCGAAGTTGAGGTCGATGTGGTCGGCCAGGTCCTCCTCGGCGATCATCCGTGCGGCCTTGCCGATGACGGCGGGGTCGACCCCGTACAGCTGGATGCTCCGGGGCGACTCCTGCGGGCCGAACCGGATCATCTGGAACGTCAGCGGCACCCGCTCGACCAGCGCCCGCGAAGTGATCATCTCGGACACGAACAGGCCGCCGCCCTGTTCCCTGCACAGGGTGCGGAAACCGATGTTCGTGATGCCCGCCATGGGAGCGAGCACCACCGGGGGCCAGACCTCGAGCGCGCCGATTCTCACCCGTTCATTTTCCCCGCTGCCGGCTGTGAGCCGTACAAGATCGTGGACGTACGGCTTTCGCCCCGGTTAATCTGACCTGGACCGGCGGTGGGGAGGTCGTCATGCTGCTGCGGCTGAGAATCGCCTTGCCAGATCGTCCTGGCTCGCTGAGTCAGGTGACCGGGGTCCTGGGATCCGCGGGCGCCGACATCACCCAGCTGACGGTGCTCGACCGGGGCGACGGCCGCGCCCTCGACGACTTCACCGTCTACTGGCCCGACGCCGCCCCCCGCGAAGACCTCGTACGGGCTCTCGAGGACATGGACGGGGTCCGGATCGTGGGCGTCTGGGGCACCAGGGAGGCGCCCGGAACCTACCCCGAGCTGGAGATCCTGAAGTTCCTCACCACGGCGGGCGACCGCGCGCTCGGCACGCTGATCGACTCCATGCCGGTGCTGTTCAGCGCGGGCTGGGCCGCGGCGGCGACCGAGAAGGACCCACGCGTCACCGTGTACGCGAGCTGGCGGGCGCCCGAGGACATTCCGTTCCCGGAGGAGACCCCGTCCCGGCCGACGGCCCTCACGCTGCCGTCCGGCCTGCACGTGATCGTCGCACCGCTGCCGCCGCTGGCGCTGGCGCTGATGCTGGCCAGGGCCGAGGGGCCGGACTTCCACCGCAACGAGGTGCACCGGCTCACCCGGATCCTGGAGATCTTCCTGACCCTGCCCGCGATCGAGCGGGGAGCCGACCGCGCGTTCCGCAGACCGAGCGCCCGCCCGTTCTGAACAGACCACCGCTGAGCACGCGTCGCCGAGTACACACCGCAGGCGAAAACCCGGTACAGTAGCCACGTCGCCGCAAGGCGGACGCGGAAGTGGCTCAGTGGTAGAGCATCACCTTGCCAAGGTGAGGGTCGCGGGTTCGAATCCCGTCTTCCGCTCCGAGAGGTCACGCATACGGGCCTCGCTCTGGTGGAGTGGCCGAGAGGCGAGGCAGCGGCCTGCAAAGCCGCGTACACGGGTTCAAATCCCGTCTCCACCTCTGTTTTTCCGATCCGGCTCCCGGGCGTCGACGCTCCCGGGAGCCGTCGCATGTCACGCGACGCACGCACCAGCCGCCCCGGTGGAGGACACCGCCGGCTGTTCCCGATCCCCGCCACGCCCGTGCCACCGACCGGCGCCGGCCCGTACGCCCGACACTGGTGCGTTCTGTCATCGGGGAGACAAGTCGGCGTAAGGGTCCTTCTCAACGCCCCATGCCGGGCGCACACTGAAAGGGACACCATAGGCGATTTAGCGTGGAGTAGCTCGTGCACGGTCACATGCCCCCAGCGATGCCCATGCTGTCTCGTGGCAAGCATCGCAATCCCAGCAAGGGCGCCTGCTTCATGGAGTTCGCGTCCTACCTCGCAGGTGAGCGGTGGAGCGACCATCCGTCGTGCACGCACCCGCTGCTCGCCGGTCTCGCCCGCCTCGTCAACGACCACACCTCCGACGCCGCCCGGCCCCGGCTGGCCGAGCTGATCCCGTCGGTGATCGGTCTGACGGGCGACGATCCGCGCCTGGACGCGCGGATCGCGCTGTGTTCGGCCTGCGCCGCGCTGCCGGTCGTGGCGCACGAGCGCCAGCTCGCGATGGCGGTCTCGATCCTGTCGGCCGAGCACGTGCTCGCCGAGCTGGAGGGCCGCCCGGCCGGCGACCTGAGCGAGCGCGGCAGGCACGCGCTGGCCCAGGTGCCTGACGCCACCCGCTGGGCCTACACCTTCGGCCGTGGCGTACGGGTATCACCGAAGGGCTTCCGCAGGTACGCCGCGCCGAACACTGTGCAGTTGGCGGTCCGGGGCATCGCCCAGGCATGCGTGCCCGATCCCGACCCGCTGTTGCACGATCTGCTGGCCGACGCGATCGACGACTGCTGGGCCCTGTTGCGTCCCGCCACCGGAAGCACCGCCGGAAGCACCGCCGGGAACGGCGCCGGGGACGCGGCCGCGCCCGCCACCGAGCCCGCCCCGCCCGCGGTCGACCCCGCGCGCTGGGCGGACGCCTGCCGCCTCACCGGCCTGTCGGCCTGACCGCCCGCCACCGCCCGCCCGGCCGTTCCGTGAACCGGTCAGGTCAGCGCGGCGCCGCGTACGACGCGCCTCGGTCTCGCACTCCGCGATCGCGTGATCGGCCGCAGCAGCAGCGCCTGGGCGAGCACGACCACGCAGAAGATCCCGAGCACGTAGCCCCAGCTCACGTCCGTCAGATGGTGCATGCCCCGGTAGAGCCTGGCCAGGCCGACCGCCAGGGCCGCTCCCGCGCCGAGCAGCCACCACAGCGCGTTCAGGATCGTGTGGCGGTGGGTGTGCAGGGTCAGCACGAGCGCGGTGCCGCAGTAGAACGCGACGGCGGCGCTGGTGTGCCCCGACGGATAGCTGGACGTCGGCGGCGCGGGATCCAGGTGCGGCACGTGCGGGCGGGCCCGCTGCGCGAACACGGTCGCGAGCAGGAAGATCGCCGACTGCGCGCAGACGGCGGCCACCAGGAAGACCGACTCCCGCCAGCGCCGGTAGACGACCCGGAAGAGGATCGCCATGATCGTCGTCACCACGATGATCACAGGGGTGTCGGACAGCATCGAGGCGTAGTGGGTCACCTCGTTCCAGAACGGCGTGCGCTCCTGGGCGATCTCACGGCTGACCGCCTCGTCCTGCGCGATGAGCGTCGAGTGCTCCAGGACCCTGGTGAGCAGCAGGCCGAGCCCGAGGGTGACGAGTGCCATGAGCACGAGCGGGAGCAGGACCCGCCGGGCCGCCTCCGCGGCGACGGATGACGACCGGGCACTCCGGGTGTCAGGTTTATGCACGGCGGTCAATTCGTCCTCCTTGGGGGGTGATTGCCCTCTTGGCCTCGGGCCCGACGCCCTCGCGTAACGGCTTGGCGGGCCGGCGGCCCACGTCACGACGGCGCCAGGTCTCGAAGGCGGCCGCCGTGGCGGCCACCACGGCCACGCCGAACACCAGCCCGCCCACCACGTCGCTGAACCAGTGCACGCCGAGCGCGATCCGGCTGAAGCCCACCGCCAGCGGGATCAGCACGGCGAGCGTCCAGGCGAGCACCCGCCCACGCTCCCGCACGAGGGGCAGGACGAGCAGCAGCAGGATCCCGGCGCCGAGCACGGCGTTGACCGTGTGTCCCGAGGGGAACGACGCGCCGGGGGCGATGGCGACGGGGTCCGGCAGGCTGGGCCGGGCCCGCGCGACGACGACCTTCAGGGCGAGGCCGAGCAGGCCGCCGACCGTGATCGTGGTGACCGCCCACAGGGCCAGGTGGTAGGCGCGACGCCAGACCAGCCAGGCGACCGCGGCGCCGACCGCGATCCGCCAGGTCAGCGGCGCGAAGACATCGCTGACCAGGCTCATCAGCCGGGCGAACCCGGGATTGCCGACCGCGTAGGCGTGCAGGTCCCACGCCGCTCCCTTGTCGATCTCGGTGAGCGGGCCGAAGGAGGTCTTGACGAAGACCAGCAGCACCGTGAACGGCACCCCGATCAGTGCCAGCGCCGCCGTCGCCACCGTCAGCCGCAGGCCGAGCCGGTGCTCGCGGTCGAACCGCCTGCGCCACCAGCTCATCGGCCGCTCCCGGCCGCCTGCCGCTCCCGCCGTACGACCGGCGCCGGGCCGGGGTCGGGCTCGGCCGGCTCGCCGCGGCCCGCGCGACAGGCCTCCAGCTGTGCCGAGAACGCCAGGCCGAGGAAGAGCGCCATCGAGCTGAGGAACGACCACAGCAGCAGCGCCATGACCGCCGTGAGCGGGCCGTACGTCGCGCCGAACGTGTGGCTGCCGGCGGTGTAGAGCGCGAGCAGCCAGGTGAAAAGCGTCCACAGCAGCACACCGACCGTCGCGCCGACCGCGAGCCAGGTGTGGCCCGGCTGCTTGCGCCGGGGCGAGGAGCGGAACAGCACCGAGATCGACAGGACGGCGAGCAGGAAGCCGACCGGCCAGCGCAGCCAGCCCCACAACCGCTCGGTGGTGTCGCTCCAGCCGTAGGCGTCCGCCGCCGCCTCGCCGACCGCGCCGCCGCCGACCAGGATGACGAACCCGACGCTCATGAGGAGGCCGGCTGTGACGGCCATCAGCAGCGCCCTGCCGTATTTGGCGATGAAGGGGCGGTCGCGCTCGATGCCGTAGATGCGGTTGGCCCCGCGTTCGAACTGGCCCATGGCGGTGGTCAGCGACACCAGCGCGGTCAGCAGACCGAGCCACAGGGCCAGCTTCCCTCCCGCGCCCGAGGCGTGGTGGCTCTGGCTGAGCGTCTCCTGGATGACCTGCGAACCCGCGCCGGGAGTCAGGCGCCGAAGGGTGAGCTCGAGGAGCCGGCCGAAGCGTTCCTGGTGCAGCACCGAGCTCAGGCCGACAACGGCGATCGCTCCCGGGATGATCGCGAGGCAGGTCTGGAACGCGAGGGCGCGGGCGTTGCTCGTGCCGTCGCCATACCTGAACCGGACATACGCGTCCCGAAAGAGGTGCCAGCCGCCGTACCGCCGCATGGCGGCATAGGCGTCGTCGGCCGACAGTTCGTCGCCGCTCATGCTCCTGGTCTCCGGCACCGGGGTCGCGGTTCCCATGTCAGTCCCTCACACGTCAGGGGGTGGGAACCCGCCGGAGGCCGGGTCGCGGGCCGGTCTCCGGTGGGTTCCCGCTGGCCCCCCGACTACCCCGATCACGCTGATTGGAACCCCGGCCGCCGCACGGCGGTTCTCGGCGCGGCGGCTGCCGGGCCCTACAGGACGGCGCAGCCGACGGTGACCGGGACCTTGGCGGACCAGCGGCCGGAGATCACGTCCTGGGCCTGGGCGTAGGCGTTGGCCGGCTTGCCCCCGCCGGAGCAGTCGAACACGTCCGTCTTCTTGCCGAAGCTCCCGGCGGTGTACCCGGTGTGACGGCTCGCGGTCACCGTGCCGCTCCAGAACACCTTGCCGCTGGTGTAGCGGATGTAGAGCCTGACCTGGCCGAGGTTGAAGTGGTCGCCGTTGATCTTGAGGCGCGGGATGTCGTCGACGGAGGTGCTGCTCGCCGTGCCGTCGCCGTTGTCCACCGGCGGGACGGTGTAACGGGTGACCCACAGCTTGGCCGAGACCACACGGGAGGCGGCGATGCGGTTCTGCACCTCGACATCGATGCGCTCCTTGCCGAAGACGCACACGTCGTCGCCGGGGAACGCGTTGCGCCACTCGAAGTCCTCCGTGCAGGTGTGCGGGCCGTTCGCCCCGGAGACCCAGCGGGACTCCTTGATGGCGTTGTCCTTCTGGACCTGCGCACGCTCCTGCGGGCTGACACAGACGTGGTCACTGGGGCGGGCCTCGCGCCAGACGTAACCCTCCAGGCAGGTGTCCGGGCCGTAGTCGCCGCCCGCGGAGGCCGGCCCGGCCATGAGCGTGACCGGGGCCGTCACCGCCAGACCGGAGATCGCGGCGGTGGCCAGAGCGAGCAGGGGGCGTTTCATTACTGTCTCCTGTGAGTGCGGGCGGAAAGTGCGTCCCGGTCAGGCGGTCGCCGCCGGGTGGTCCGTACGCCCCCAGTGATAGGCGCGCCCGGTTGCACGTCCCTTGATCCACGCTTGCGATCACCCGCTGCAAGCCCCCCGCAAGCCCGATCTCACCTCTGCGACGCCTGCGCCCGGCGATTCAGCCGAGTTTGCGGGAGCTCACTTCGACCAGGCCGGCCTCGTAGGCGGCGATGACAAGCTGGGCTCTGTCCCTTGCGCCGAGTTTCGCCAGCAGGCTGCCGACGTGAGTTTTCACGGTGGCCATGCTGACCTGGAGCTGACGGGCGATCTCGGTGTTGGACAGGCCACGGGCGACGTGCAGCAGCACCTCCCGCTCCCGCTCGGTGACACCGGGCAGGGCACCGCCGCGGGCCGAGGGCGTCGCGGGCCCCGGACGCCGGGCGAACTCGGCGATGAGCCGTCGCGTGACCGCGGGCGAGATGAGCGCGTCCCCGCGCGCGACGACCCGGATCGCGGCGAGCAGATCGACGGGCGGCGTGTCCTTGAGGATGAAACCGCTGGCGCCCGCCCGCAATGCGCCGTACACGTATTCGTCCATGTCGAAGGTGGTCAGGACGAGCACCCGCGCGCTGCTCTCGCGGCTGGCGCAGACCTGGCGGGTGGCCTCGATACCGTCCATGTCCGGCATCTGCACATCCATCAGGATCACGTCGGGATCCTGCAGCGGCAGCAGCGTCAGCACCTCGCGGCCGGTCCCGGCCTCGCCCACGACCTCCATGCCGGGCACCGATTCGAGCAGAACACGCAGGGTGCCGCGGAGCAGCACCTGATCGTCGGCGACAAGCACCCGGATGCGCTCGGTCATGACCCTCCAGCCCTCCGTAACGAGCGGTACGGCAATCTGGCCGCCACCCGGAATCCGCCCTGTTCCCGTGGGCCTGCGGTGAAGTCGCCGTCCTGGAGCAAGGCCCGTTCACGCATGCCGATGAGTCCGTGCCCGCCCGCCCCGGCGGTCGTGACCTTACCCCCTTTCCCGTTGTCGACCACCTCGACGAGAACCTCCCGGGATGTCACTGTCACCGAGATCGTGCAGGACACGCGCTCCCCCGTGCCGTCCGCGGCGTGCTTGATCACGTTGGTGAGCGACTCCTGGACGATGCGGAAGACCGCGCTCTCGACGCCGCGCGGCAGGTCCTGCCAGCCGTCGACGTTCAGGGTCACCTGCAGGCCCGCCTCGCGAGCCCGACCGGCCAACGTCTCCAAACCAGCCGGTCCGGGCACGGGACCCGGCGGGGAGTCCCCCGGATCGCCGGCGCCGGTCGAGCGCAGCACACCCACCATGCGGCGCATCTCGTCGAGCGCGGTACGACTGGTCGCCTGGATCACCTCCAGCGCCGCGACGGTCTCTCCGGGGCGTTCCCCTGCCACGTGCACCGCGACCCCGGATTTCATGGCGATCAGGCTGAGGCTGTGGGCGACGACATCGTGCAGCTCCCGGGCGATGCGAACCCGCTCCTCGGCCACGGCGAGGCGAAGCCGCTGTTCGGCGATCCGAGCCGCGCCGGTCCGCCGTTCCCGCACGGTGAGGCCGAGCAGCCAGGCGGCCGCCATGCCCAGCCAGCTCAGCCCGATCAGCCCGAAGCCGCCCACGAGGCTGGGCTCGTGCGACATCGGCACCAGGACGGCGGCGCCGGCCAGGCCGGCCGCGAGGCCGAGGTAGGCGGGCGGGCCCGAGGTGGCCAGCCCGACCGTGTAGAGCACGAACGCCCACGCCGGCCACGGATTGATCAGCGCGCCGGCCCACACCCCGGCGGCCGCGACGGCCAGCACCAGGGCGAGCGTGGGCAGCGGCCGGAGCCTGCGCAGCGCGGCGGCCAGGCCCAGCCCGGCCCCGAACAGCCAGCCGTACGGCGGCACGGCCACCCGTTCGAGCGCCACCAGGCCGATCGGGACGGCCAGCACCACGTCGAAGGCGAGCAGATGACTGCGGCGTAGGCGCGAAGCCGTCAGCGGACGGAGGCCACCCATGTGATCACCTTACGCAGCGCCCGGCCGGAGGGCATCCGCCCTGGGTCGGAGGCGGCGGCCTCCGCCCCGGGGCGGACAGGTCCAGACCTGGGCTCGATGACTCCGGGCCCGGAGTTTCGCCATCGTGAGGGGCATGATCGAAGTACGGAATCTGACCAAGCGCCACGGACCGAGGACCGCCGTCGACGACCTGTCCATCCACGTGCGGCCGGGTCTGGTGACAGGGTTCCTCGGCCCCAACGGGGCGGGGAAGTCGACCACCATGCGCGCGGTGCTCGGCCTGGTCACTCCCGACTCGGGCGAGACCCTCGTCGGCGGCCGGCCCTTCCGATCGCTGGTCCGTCCGCTCTGCTCTGTCGGCGCGCTGCTGGACGCGGACGCCGCCCACACCGGCCGCTCGGCGTACCACCATCTGTCCGTGCTGGCCCGCGCCGGCGGCATCGGCCGCCGGCGGGTGGCCGAGGTGCTGGACCAGGTCGGCCTGACGGACGTGGCGCACCGGAGGGTGGGCGGTTTCTCGCTCGGCATGCGGCAGCGGCTGGGGATCGCCGCCGCGCTGCTCGGCGACCCCGGCGTGCTCATCCTCGACGAGCCGATCAACGGGCTCGACCCCGAGGGCATCCGGTGGATCCGCGAGCTGCTGCGCACACTGGCGGGCGAGGGCCGGACAATCTTCATCTCCAGCCACGTGATGAGCGAGACGGCGCTGACCGCGGACCGGGTCGTCATCATCGGGCGCGGCCGGCTCATCGCCGAGGCGACCATCGGCGAGCTCCTCGCGCGATTTCACCGGGACGTGCTGGTGCGCGGCCCCCGGGAGGACGAGCTGAAGCGGTTGCTGCTCGCGCACGGCGCCGTGGTGCGCCCCGAGCCGGGAGGCGGACTGGCCGTCGGCGGCGGCCGTCGCGGCGCCGCCCGCCCTCCCGCGCCGGACAACGTGTGGATCTCCGAGCTGGCCGCCGCGCACGGCATCCCGCTGTACGAGATCACGCCACGCAGCGCGTCGCTGGAAGAGGCGTTCATCGAGCTCACCGACAGCAGCACCGATCACAGGACGGGACGGCGGCAGGCATGACAACCGGTGGCACCTATATCGCGAGCAGCCTCGTGGAGTCCGACGGCCGCACGCTGGAACCCTCGCGCGCGCGGCTGATGCGGGATCTGGTCGTGGCGGAGTGGCTCAAGATCCGCTCGCTGCGCTCGACGTACTATCTGCTGGCGGTGCTGCCGCTGCCGATCGTGCTCGGCGGCGGGCTGGCCCTGAGCGCCGCCGGCTCATGGGAGCGTCTGTCCGGACAGGGCCGATCCGGGTTCGACCCGTCGGCGGCGGGCGGGACCGCGCTCCAGGTGACCTACCTGGTGCTGGCCGCCTTCGGCATCCTCGTCATCACCTCGGAGAGCACCACGGGCATGCTGCGCATGACGCTCACCGCCGTGCCACGGCGGCGCAGCCTGCTGACGGCGAAGGCGCTGGTGGTCGGCGTGGTGTCACTCGCGGCCGGCCAGGTCAGCTCGTTCGCCGTCTTCTTCGTCAGCCAGGCCGTGTTCGGCACCCGCGGCATCGGGGTGACGCTCGCGTCGCCGTACGCCCTGGCCACCGTGCTCGGTGCCGGGTTCAGTTGCATGGTGATGGGGCTGGTGGGGCTGGGAGTGGGGACAGTGCTGCGTTCGTCGGCCGGCGCGTTCATCGCGATCTTCGCTCTGCTGTTCGTGGTTCCCGCGCTGATCTCGCTGCTGCCCGCCCCGTGGGACGGGCGGATCGGCTCGCTCACCCTGCCGATGGCCTCCAACCTGCTGCCGGGCCGGATCCCCGGCGCGTGGCTGCCGCCGGCCGGGGCGGTGCTGGTGCTGCTCGGCTACGTCGCGCTCGCGCTCGCAGCCGCATCCGTCGCCATCACCCGCCGGGATCCCTGACTCCGTGCCCGGCTCTTCTCAGTAGGACTGGAGTTCGACGAGGTTGCCGTCGGGGTCGCGCAGGTGGGCGGTGCGGCAGGTCGGTCCCCATTCGGGCCGGTCGCCCGGCGGCACCACGACCCGGCCTCCGCACGCCGCCCCCGCGGCCACCGCCCGTTCGACGTCGTCCACGGTCAGGACCAGCATCGTCGTGTCACCCGGGCCGCCGAGGCCGATGCCCGTTACCCGCTCCAGCATCGACCGGTCGAGCAGCGCGAGCACCGCCTCACCGCCGCGGTCCCAGTTGGCGTACGGCCCGTCCTGGTCGCCCTTGATGAGCCGGGCTCCGGCGACGCCGGTGAGCAGGCCGTCGTAGAAGCGGAAGGACTCGGCGAACCTGGAGGTGAGCACGCGAGGGTAGAGAGCGTCCATGAGAAGTCCTTGGTAGGCACCAACTATTGGTTGTGCCCTATCCTGCCCTCATGACCGAGGTGCCGCAACTGCCCCCGTCCCTGCTCGGGATCACCGCGTTCCTGCTGTCGAAGGTGGGCATCGCCGGGCGACGCCGCATGGGCGACCGGCTGCGCGAACACGGCATCGGCCTGTGGGACATGGCGGTGCTGGCCGCGCTCCGCGACTTCGGCCCCGCGTCCCAGCGCGAGCTCGGCGCCAGGCTGGGCATCGACCCCAGCGACCTGGTGGCGGTGATGGACACGCTCGTGCCGCTTGGCCTGGTGGAGCGCGAGCGCGACCCGGAGGACCGGCGGCGATACCGCGTCGCCGTCAGCCCCGAGGGCCTGGCCACGCTGGAGGCGGCGCTGCGTGAGGCCGGGGAGGTGCGCGACGACCTGCTGGCCGCACTGGACGAGGACGAGCGGGCGTCCCTGCACGCGCTGCTCAGGAAGGCGTACGCCGGTCTGGAGCCGCGGGCACGCGCCTGAGCCGGGTCGGCGGGTCAGCCGGTGGTCAGCCAGACGTATCCGGCGAAGCGCCCGGTGCGCTGCTCACGGCGGTAGGAGTAGAGATCGGCCGTCTCGATCGTGCAGCGGTCGTCGTGCCGGACGTCGGCCACGCCGGCCCGGGCGAGCTGGGCCGCGATCCCGGCCCGGATGTCGAGCGCGGGCGTGCCGTTCCGGGTCCGCGACCAGGTCTCCGGCACGCCGGCGGCGACGCGCTCGCGCAGATCTTCCGGCACCTCGTAGCAGAGCCCGCACGCCGACGGCCCGATCACGGCCGTCATCCGCTCCGGCCGCGCGCCGTTGGCCGCCATCGCCTCGACCAGGGCGGGCACCACGCCCGCCTCCGTGCCCGGCCGTCCCGAGTGCGCGCCGCCGACCAGCCCGGCCTCCGGATCGGCCACCAGCACGGGCGCGCAGTCGGCGACCAGGACCGCCAGGCCGAGCCCGGGACGGTCGGTGAACACCGCGTCCAGCGCGGGCGGGTCGTCCCCGAACGGCCCCTCGGCGTAGGCGACGTCGGTGCCGTGGACCTGGCGCATGAACACCACCTGGCCGAGCCCGAACTCCGCGGCCGTCTTCGCCCGGTTCTCGGCGACCGCCGCGGGGTCGTCCCCCACCGCCCCACCGAGGTTGCGCGTGCCGTACGGCCCGGCGCTCACGCCGCCGTTCCGGTCGGTGAAGGCCATGCGGACCCGATCGATCGCAATCACCCGATTAGCGTACGGCCAGGAAAGGAGCGTGACATGCGTGCGGTGGTGTACGAGGAGTTCGGCGGGCGGGCCGGGGTGCGCGAGGTGGCGGACCCGGTGGCGCCGCCGGACGGTGTGGTGATCAGGGTCGAGGCGACCGGGATGTGCCGCAGCGACTGGCACGGGTGGATGGGCCACGACGCGGACATCACCGTCCTGCCGCACGTGCCCGGCCACGAACTGGCCGGGGTGGTGGAGTCGGCGGGCCCGCAAGTGACCCGCTGGCGGCCGGGCGACCGGGTGATGACGCCGTTCGTCTGCGCCTGCGGGAGCTGCCGCGAGTGCACGACCGGCAACCAGCAGGTGTGCGAACGCCAGACGCAGCCCGGCTTCACCCACTGGGGATCGTTCGCCGAGTTCGTCGCGATCGACCACGCCGACGTGAACCTCGTGCGGCTGCCGGACGGCATGGCGTTCGCCACGGCGGCGAGCCTGGGCTGCCGCTTCGCCACGGCGTTCCGCGCGGTCGTCGACCAGGGGCGGGCGCGGGCGGGCCGGTGGCTGGCCGTGCACGGCTGCGGCGGGGTCGGGCTGTCGGCCGTGATGATCGGCGCCGCCGTGGGCGCGCGGGTCGTCGCGGTGGACGTGTCCCCCGCCGCACTCGACCTGGCCCGGCGGTTCGGCGCGGCCGAGTGCGTCCTGGTCGGCGAGGGCGACTCGCCCGAAGAATCGGCCGCCCGGGTCAGGGCCGCGACCGGGGGCGGCGGCGCCGACGTCTCGCTCGACGCGCTGGGCGCCGGCGCGACCTGCGCCGCCTCGATCGGCAGCCTGCGCAGGCGCGGCCGTCACGTGCAGGTGGGCCTGCTCCCCGGGGAGACCTCCCTGCCGATGGGCCGGGTGATCGCGCACGAGCTGGAGATCGCGGGCAGCCACGGCATGGCCGCCCACGCCTACCCGCCGATGCTGGAGCTGATCGCGGCGGGCGTGCTCCGTCCCGATCTGCTGGTCACCCGCACCGTCGGCCTGGACGACGCGCCGGACGCGCTGACCCAGCCGGGCGCGCATCCGGGCGTCACCATGATCATCCCTGGCCGGTGAGCGACGCGTAGAGCTCGTGAGTCCGCTCGGCGATCCGCCGCCAGGAGAAGTGGTCGATCGCGCGCACGCGCCCGGCCTCGCCCATCGCGGCCGCGAGGCGCGGGTCGCCGAGCACCCCGTTCACCCGCTCGGCCAGCGCCGCGGCGAACGCCTCCGGGTCGTGCGGCTCGCCGTCGGGGCCCTGGTCGATCGGGACGAGCAGGCCCGTCTCGCCGTCGGCGACCACCTCGGGGATGCCTCCGGTCGCGGTCGCCACGACGGCGGTCTCGCACGCCATCGCCTCCAGGTTCACGATGCCCATCGGCTCGTACACCGAGGGGCACACGAACACGGTGGCGTGGGTGAGGATCTGGATCACCTCGGGCCTGGGCAGCATCTCGGAGATCCACACCACGCCCTTGCGGGAGGCCGACAGCTCGCGCACGAGCGCCGTGACCTCCTCGGCGATCTCCGGCGTGTCGGGCGCGCCCGCGCACAGCACGAGCTGCGCCGCCGGGTCGAACGACCGGGCCGCGTGGAGCAGGTGCACCAGGCCCTTCTGCCGGGTGATGCGCCCCACGAAGACGACGTACGGCACGGCCGGGTCGACGCCGTGCTTCACCAGGGCCTCGATGCCCCGCGACGGCGCGTACTCCTCGGTGTCGATCCCGTTGTGGATCACCCGCACGCGCTCGGCGGGGATCTCGGGGTAGGCCGTGAGCACGTCGCGGCGCATACCCTCGGACACCGCGATGATCGCGTCGGCATCGTGGAGCGCGGTCCGCTCCGCCCACGACGACAGCGTGTAGCCGCCGCCGAGCTGCTCGGCCTTCCACGGCCGCAGCGGCTCCAGGCTGTGCGTGGTGGCCACGTGCGGCACGCCGTACAGCATCTTGGCGACGTGGCCGGCGAAGTTCGCGTACCAGGTGTGGCTGTGCACGACGTCGGCGCCCTCGCAGCCGGCGGCCATCTCGACGTCGACGCCGAGCACCTGCAGGGCGGCGTTCGCGCCCGACAGCCCTCCGGGGACCGCGTAGGCCCGCACTCCGGGCTCCTCGCGCGGGGCGCCGAAGCAGCGCACCCGCACGTCGGCCAGCCGGCGAAGCTCCCGCGCGAGGTACTCGACATGGACTCCGGCACCGCCGTACACCTCGGGCGGATACTCACGGCTCAGCAGATCGACACGCATACGAGTGAGCTTAGAGTCCCTGATTGGCACCGATTGCCGGTGTCCCTGGTGTTTGTTAGCCGTTTCGGGGGTTAAGGTCCTGCCTATGAAGGTCCTGGCGATCGTGCTCGCGGGTGGAGAGGGCAAGCGGCTGATGCCGCTGACCGCGGATCGGGCCAAGCCCGCCGTGCCCTTCGGCGGCATTTACCGGCTCATCGACTTCGTCCTGTCGAATCTGGCGAACGCCCACTACTGGCAGATCGTCGTGCTGACGCAGTACAAGAACCACAGCCTGGACCGGCACATCTCCCGGACGTGGCGGCTGTCGTCGATGCTCGGCAACTACGTGACCCCGGTGCCGGCGCAGCAACGGCTCGGGCCGCGCTGGTTCGCCGGATCGGCCGACGCGCTGTTCCAGAATCTCAATCTCATCTACGACGAGATGCCCGATCACGTGATCGTCTTCGGCGCGGACCACATCTACCGGATGGATCCGCGCCAGATGGTCGACCAGCACATCGACTCGGGCGCGGACGTGACCGTCGCCGCGATCCGCCAGCCCCTCGAACTGGCCGACCAGTTCGGGGTCATCGAGGCGGACCCCTCGGGCCGCCGGATCGTCGCGTTCCGCGAGAAGCCGAAGGACGCGGTGGGCCTGCCCGACGCCCCCGACCAGATCTTCGCCTCGATGGGCAACTACGTCTTCAAGACCCAGGCCCTGATCGAGGCCCTGCGCGAGGACGCACTCGACCCAAGCAGCAAGCACGACCTCGGCGGCAACATCATCCCGATGTTCGTCAAGAGCGGCGGCGCCGAGGTGTACGACTTCGCGCACAACGTGGTGCCCGGCTCCACCGAGCGCGACCGGGGCTACTGGCGGGACGTGGGGACGCTCGACGCCTACTACGAGGCCAACATGGACCTCATCTCGGTGCAGCCGGTCTTCAATCTCTACAACGACCGGTGGCCGATCTACACCGGCAACGATCCGCTGCCGCCGGCGAAGTTCGTGCACAACGAGGGCGACCGGGTGGGGCACGCGATGGAATCGCTCGTGTCACCCGGGGTCATCGTCTCGGGCGGCACCGCGCTGCGCTCCATCCTGTCCCCCGGCGTGGTGCTGCACTCCCACTCGCACGTCGAGGACTCGGTGCTGATGGGCAGCGTGAAGGTCGGCAGGGGCGCGATCGTCCGCAAGGCCATCATCGACAAGAACGTGGTCATCCCCGACGGCGCCCGGATCGGCTTCGACCTGGAGTACGACCGCCAGCGCTTCGCGGTGACCCGCAGCGGTGTGGTCGTGATCGGGAAGAACGAGATCGTCGACCGCTGACGCCCGGCGATCGGCGGGCGTTCAACGGCCGTTGATCCGCCACATCGGCTCGACCACGGTCCACTGGGCCTCCCACACCCGGCGGGCCCGGCGCTGGTTGACCAGGCGGGTGCAGGTCACCAGCAGCGCGAGGATCGCGCCGGCGGCCAGCGGCACGCCCGTGCCGACGGTGAGCGCGGCGACCACCGTGGTCTCCCGGTCCTGCGGCCGGGGCGTGATCGCGCCTTTGCCGTCGGTCCAGACGCGCACCGTCTCGCCCGCCTGCCTGCTCGGCGGGACCTCGATGACACCGGCTCTCGCCGTGCCGTCGGGGGCCACCCAGGTGGCCTGGGCGTGCCCGACCGCCGCTCCGGCCACCGACAGCCGGGGCGTCGTCACGTCACCGGTCAGCGTGGCGACGACCTGATGCCGGTTGTGCGCCTGCCGGACCTCGGCTCTCAGGCCGTTGCCGTACTCGCGTATGCCGAGCATCACGCCGGCCACGACCGCGACCACGACTCCCAGCACCGCGGCAAGCCGGACCAGCGCTTCGACCCGGTCGCACCGGCGCCGAAGCGGATTCCTATCAAGTCCCAGCCAGCGGACGAACCTGGCGAATGGCTTCTGCGACATCTCACACCTCACAGGGTCATTACCACTGCGAGTCCCGTTTATGCCTATTTTGCATCCCAAGAGAATCCAGGGGAACGCCTCTCCCGATATGCCTGGACACCTTCGTCCATTTCCCCGCTCTCCCTGGCCTCCCGCTGCCAGGCGCGCACCTCGGTCTCCCCGGCCCGGCCGTCGATGATCTGCTTGGCCGCGGTCAGCGTCAGGCGGGACCGTCCGGCGATCGTGGCGGCCAGGCCGTACACGCGCTCGCGCAGGCTCTCCGGCGGGCAGACCTCGTCGACGAGGCCCGTACGCAACGCCTGATCTGCATCGATGAGCTCGGCCGAGAAGAGCAGCAGCTTCGCGGTGGCGGGCCCGGCGATCTGTGCGAGCCGCCGCGTGGAGCTGAGCGGATAGACGATGCCGAGCTTGGCCGGGGTGACGCCGAAGCGGGCGCCGGAGGCGGCGAGGCGCAGGTCGCAGGCGAGCGCGAGCTGGCATCCGCCGCCGACGCAGTATCCCTCGATCATCGCGATCACGGGTTTGGGAAAGGTCATGAGCGCGTCCTCTGCGACCACGGTGAGACCGGTGTCATCGTCGTTATCGCCAAGCTCATGAATTTCCGAAATATCAGCACCGGAACAGAAAGTCGCACCGGCTCCGGTAAGGATGAGGACGCGTACCTTCATATCGGCGGCCAGGTCCGCCAGGATGCCCGGCAGCGCCCGCCACATCGCGGCGGTCATGGCCCGTGCTCATGGTCGTACTCCCCTCCTCATTCGGCTCCGCGGGCGGCCTCGTCCCTCGGCCCACCGCTCCGCTCACTCCTCGGCTCGCCGCTCATGCGCGTGGCGGGCCGGTCGAGGGTCAGGGTGGCGACGTGCTCGTCGAGGGTCAGTTCGAACCCGTCGGTAGAACGCATCTCTCGATTGTCCAGGTCATCCGCCCGGCTCCCGCGCCAGGGGCCCGGCCGCGACGGCATCGCCCGCGCACCGGGGTGACGCCGCGCGACCGGCCTGCCCGACGGCATCCCGGCTCTTCCCTCAGAATCCCTTTCTGGTGGCATAATCGCCGCGCAGCGGGATGATCCCGTACGCATGACCCCTAGGAGTCTCTGGGTGTTCGGGATCCTCCGGCCGTGTGCCCGCCACTCCTGCCCGTCCGTCCACGAGGCCTGGCGCGCGCACCTGTGCGGGCTGTGCCTGACACTGCGGGACCGGCACGGGCACCTGGCCCGCATGGCGACCAACTACGACGGCCTCATCCTGTCCGTCCTGACCGAGGCGCAGTCGCGGGTTCACTCAGGGGCCCGATCAGGGGCCGGGCCGCGAGCGGGGACGGGGCCGAACCGGCGGTCCGCCGGGCCCTGCGCGCTGCGCGGCTTCCGGCCGGCGCAGGTGCTGCCGTCGGACGACGCGGGCGCCCGGCTGGCCGCCGTGGTCTCGCTGGCCCTCGCCGCGGGCAAGATCCGCGACCACGCGTCCGACGGCGACGGGATCGCGGCCCGGCGCGTGGCCGGCGTCCCGATGCGCGCCACGGCCGCCGCCTGGGCCTCGGCCGCCCGCCGCGGCGCGGAGTCGATCGGATTCGACACGGCCGTCCTGACCGAGGTCTCGGCCCGCCAGGCGCTGCTCGAGGCGTCCCCCGGGCACGCCCTGCTCGACGTCACGGAACCCACCGAGACCGCGGTGGCCGCGGCCTTCGCGCACACGGCCACGCTCGCGGGCCGGCCGGGCAACGCCGAGAGCCTGCGCGAGGCCGGCCGTTTCTTCGGCCGGATCGCCCACCTGATCGACGCGGTCGAGGACCTCGCCGAGGACCGGGCCCGCGGGGCCTACAACCCGCTCGACGCGACCGGCACCTCGCCCGCCGAGGCCCGTCGGGTGTGCGAGGACGCGCTGCACGGGCTGCGCCTCGCCGTGCGCGACCTCGACCTGGAGGAGCGGCACCTGGTCGAGGCGTTGCTGTGCGGCGAGACCCGCCGCGCCGTCGACCGGGCGTTCGGGACACGGGCCCACGGCGCCGCCTGCGCGGCGCGCCGCGCGCCGGCCGGGGACACCTCCCCGGCGCCGTCGGACACCCCGCCCGGCGGCTCCCCCCGGGGTCCCGGCAACCGCCCGGGGCTCGGACTGACGGCGGCGGCCGGGGTGGCGGTCTTCCTGACCTGCGGGCTCTATCGCCCGCCGTGGAGCACCGAGCGGAACGCGCCATGGCACGAACGCTGCTTCTGCGACCAGTGCGACTGCTGCGACTGCTGCGACTGCTGCTCGTCCTGCTCCGACGGAAGCTCGGGCGACGGCGGCTCGGGCGACGGCGGCTGCGGTGACGGATGTTGCTGCGGTGATGGGTGCTGCTGCGACTGCGGTTCCTGACGCCGGACCCCGCCTGCGCGGCGCATCGGCGACCGGGCCGGCCGGAGTGCCGGGCCCCTAGGAAGATCGGCGATATCGTCGTGCCCATGCGGAGATCGCGGCCCCCCTTCCGCCGGCTCACCCCCGCCGAGCGACGGCTGTGGGACGCCTATCCCACCGGCGCCTGGGTCGACCTGCGCCATGGCCGGGCGGTGGACTCCTCCTCCGGCGGCGCGTGGGGCTCGAAAGGCTTGTGGGGCGGCTCACGGGTGGTCCGCGCCGAGGTGATCGCCGCCTTGGTGCTCCACCGGGGCGCCGGCGGATCGCCCTGGGTGCCGGGCGTCCGGCTCGCCGGAGCCCGGATCGTCGGCGACCTCAACCTGTCCGACGCCACGATCGAGGCGAAGCTGCACCTGCTCGACTGCCACATCGCCGGAACGGTCTCGCTCAACGACGCCAGGACCAGGGGCGTACGGCTGCGGCGCTGTGACATCCTGCGCTTCCGAGCCAGCAGGGCCACGATCGACGGGCTGCTCGACCTCGACGGATCGGTCGTCCACGCGGGGGTGCGCCTGGACAACGCCCACGTGACCGGGCAGCTCCGGCTCTCCGGCACGCGCGTGGGCACCCCCGGCGAGGCGCCGTACCGTGAACCGGGGGCGGACCCGGCGGAACCGGGCTCCTGGGGACTGGGTTCCTGGGGACTGGGTTCCCGGGGACTGGGTTCCCGGGGACTGGGTTCCCGGGGACTGAACGGCTGGAACGGGCCGGAGGGATCGGAGGAGCCGCGGACCTGGGAGTCGGTGGCACTGTGGGCCGGCGGGCTCGTGGTGGACGGCAGCGCCTTCCTGCGCGACATGCGGGCCACGGGCGGGCTGCGGCTGATCGGCGCCCGCTTCTCCAGCGGGCTCTATCTCCAGGGCGCCGTCATCACGACGGACGGCACTCCCGCCGTGCACGCCGACCACCTACAGGCCGCCGCGGCCGAACTCGGCGCGGGGTTCACCGCCGACGGGACCGTACGGCTGCGCGGCGCGCGTATCGGCGGGGTCCTGTCGTTCCACGGCGCGGTGCTGCGGGCACCGGGTCGGGTGCTGCACCTGAGCCACATGCAGGCCGACGAGCTCATTCTGCTGCCCGAGTCGATCGAGGGCGAGGTCAACCTCGGCTACTCCCGCCTGGGGGTGCTGTTCGATCGCCCGGAAGGCTACCCGGGCGACGTGCGGCTCAACGGACTGACGTACGAGTCGCTGCGCGGGCCGGCGACCCTGGCGGACCGGCTCTCCTGGCTGCGGCGCGATCCCGGCGGCTACCTGCCCCAGCCGTACGAGCAGCTGGCGGCCTATTACCGGCGGATCGGGCACGAGCCGGACGCGCGGCGGGTGCTGCTGGCCCGGCAGCGGGCCCGGCGGCGGACGCTGCGGCTGCCCGGGCGGCTGTGGGGCCGGCTGCTCGACGGCCTCGTGGGGTACGGCTACCGGCCCTGGCTCGCCGGCCTGTGGGCCGCCCTGCTTCTCGCCACGGGCACGGTGATCTTCACCCAGTGGCCGCCGCATCAGATCGGGCTGGACGAGTCGCGCCACTTCAACGCGTTCGTCTACACGCTCGATCTGCTCGTGCCGGTGAGCGTGTTCGAGCAGCGGGGCGCCTGGGAGCCGGCCGGATGGACCCAGTGGCTGGCGAACGGGCTGGTCGCCGCGGGCTGGATCCTCGCCACCGCGCTCATCGCCGGCGCGAGCAGGCTGCTGCGCCCGTCCAACGCCCCCTGACACCCGCCGCCCGGCTCCCAAGGCCCCAAGCCCCGATGATCAGGCAGGTGATCCGGCGGGGTCAGCGGGCGGGGGTGTCGACGCGCAGGCGGGGAAGGCTCTCGGGGTACTTCTCCCGGATGAACGTCACCAGATGCTCCCGCATGTCGCAGCGCAGGTCGAAGGCGCTGGCCGAGTCGGCCGCGCTCATCAGGGCGCGCAGCTCGACCAGCCCGCCCGGGGTGATGTCGGTGACCTGGAGCGTCCAGTCCTTCTGGTCCCACAGCGGGTTGTCGCGCAGCGCCCGGTAGAGCTCGGCGCGCACCTCCTCGACCGGGACCGACCAGTCCACGCGCAGGTACACGCTGCCGAGGATGCGGCTCTCGTGGCGCGTCCAGTTCTCGAACGGGTTGGTGGTGAAGTAGGACACCGGCAGGATGAGCCGCCGCTCGTCCCACAGGCGCAGCGCCACGTAGGTGAGGGTCAGCTCCTCGATCCGGCCCCACTCGTCCTCCACCACGACCACGTCGTCGAGCCGCAGCGCGTCGCTGAAGGCCAGCTGCAGCCCGGCCAGCATGTTGCCGAGCGTGGACTGGGCCGCGATGCCGCCCACCACACCGGCGATCCCGGCGGAGGCGAGCAGCCCCGCGCCGAGCGCCCGCACCTGCGGGAAGGTGAACAGCATCGCCCCGAGCGCGAGCACCACGACGACCGCCGCCGACACCCGGCGCACCAGCGCGATCTGGGTGCGGATGCGCCGGGCCCTGCGGTTGCGCTCGCCCTCCACCCGCGTGAGCCGGTCGAGGACGACGTCGGTCACCGCGTACGCGGCCTGGATCATCAACCAGGTCACGCAGGCGATCAGCAGCAGCGACAGCACCTGCTGGAAGCCGTGGGAGTCCGACCCCGGCATGTCGGGGTCGTAGGCCGCCTTGACGGTGCCGACCACCGCCGAGGCGAAGCCCGGCCAGGTGCACCGGCGCACGAACGGCCCGGCGAGCGCCCATCGCTCCCCTATCAGGCGTGATTTGAGCACCCGCCGGACCAGTTCCACCGCGGCGATCGCCGTGGCCACCGCGATCGCCAAGGTCGCCCAGTTCCATGCTGCCGCTGTGACGGCGCCCCCTGTCGTCGTCATGGGGTTCCCTTTGCCCTTTATGGGAGCGCCGAAAACAGCGAGATCAGAAGGCTTCGTCGAAGCTGACGTCGCCTTCGACGGCCACCTGGTAAGCCGAGACCCGGCGCTCGAAGAAGTTCGCCAGCTCCTGCACGTCCTGGAACTCCATGAAGGGGAAGGGGTTGTCCGTGCCGTACCGCACGGGCAGGCCGAGCCGGGCGAGCCTGCGGTCGGCGACGTACTCCAGGTAGCGCCGCATGTTGTCGGCGCTCATGACGCCGTGCCCGTCGCCGCACAGGTCGCGGGCGAAGGCGAGCTCGGCGGCGACCGCCTCCTCCATCATCCGCGTCACCTGGGCCGCCAGCTCGGCGTCGAACAGGTCCGGCTCCTCGCGGCGCACGGTGTCCACCACCTCGAAGGCGAACTCCATGTGCATCGACTCGTCGCGGAACACCCAGTTGGTGCCCGTGGCGAGGCCGCCGAGCAGGCCGCGCGAGCGGAACCAGTAGACGTACGCGAAGGCGCCGTAGAAGAACAGTCCCTCGATGCAGGCGGCGAAGCAGATGAGGTTGAGCAGGAAGGCCCGCCGGTCCTCCCGGGTCTCCAGCCGGCTCAGCTCGCTGATCGAGTCGATCCAGCGGAAGCAGAACTCGGCCTTGTCGCGGATCGACGGGATGTGCTCGACGGCGGCGAACGCCTTGACCCGCTCGTCGAGGTCGGGCAGGTAGGTGTCCAGCAGGGTCAGGTAGAACTGGACGTGCACCGCCTCCTCGAACAGCTGGCGGCTCAGGTACAACCGCGCCTCGGGGGCGTTCACGTGCTGGTAGAGGTTCAGCACGAGGTTGTTGGCCACGATCGAGTCGCCGGTCGCGAAGAACGCCACGAGCCGGTTGATCAGGTGCCGCTCCCCCTCGTCCAGGGTCGCGAGGTCGGCGAGATCGGAGGCGAGGTCGACCTCCTCCACCGTCCAGGTGTTCCTGATCGCCGCGCGGTATCTCTCGTAGAACCCGGGGTAGCGCATCGGGCGCAGGGTCAGGTCCATACCGGGGTCGAGCAGCATCGTTCTCATTGGCAGGCCTCGCAGATCTCGGGGTTTTCCAGGGAGCAGGCGACGGCTTCCGCCGGGGCGACCGCGGGCACGGTCGTCTGGGCGATCCTCGTCGCCGGGCGGGAGCGCAGGTAGTAGGTGGTCTTCAGGCCCGACCGCCAGGCGTAGGCGTACATCGAGGAGAGCTTGCCGATGGTGGGGGCGGCCATGAAGAGGTTGAGCGACTGCGACTGGTCGACGTACGGCTGCCGCGCGGCGGCCAGGTCGATGAGGGCCTTCTGCGGAAGCTCCCAGGCGGTGCGGTAGAGCGCCCTGATCTCGTCGGGGATGGTCGTGATGTCCTGGATCGAGCCGTCGTTGAGCTTGATCGCGTCGCGCATCGGCCTGGTCCACAGGCCGAGGGCCTGGAGATCGCGCACGAGATACCGGTTGACCTGGAGGAACTCTCCCGACAGCGTCTCGCGCTTGAAGACGTTGGACACCTGCGGCTCGACGCACTCGTAGCAGCCGGCGATCGAGGCGATCGTGGCCGTCGGCGCGATCGCGACCAGCAGGGAGTTGCGCAGCCCGGTCTCCGCGATCCTGGCCCGCAGCGCGGCCCACTCCTCGGGATGCGCAGGGGCGCACGGGAAGTGGTCGGGGTGCAGCACGCCGCCCGCCGCCCGGGTCTCCTCGTAGGCGGGGTGGCGCCCGCGTTCGACGGCCAGGTCGGCCGAGGTGCCGTACGCCGCGAGCGCGATCTCCTCGGCGATGCGGGTCGACAGCGTGAGCGCCTCGGGCGAGTCGAACGGCAGGCGCAGCGCGAAGAACACGTCGGCGAGGCCCATGACGCCGAGCCCCACGGGCCGCCACCTCCGGTTGGCCGCCTCCGCCTCCGGCGTCGGGTAGAAGCCGAGGTCGATCGTCCGGTCCAGGAACCGCACGGCGGTGCGGACGGTGGCGCGCAGCCTGCCGAAGTCGACGGCGTCACCCTCGGGGGTCAGGTGGGCGGCCAGGTTGACCGAGCCGAGGTTGCACACGGCGGTCTCGCCGTCGCTGGTGACCTCCAGGATCTCGGTGCACAGGTTGGACAGGTGGATGACGTTGCCGGGCAGCGCGGTCTGGTTGGAGGCGCGGTTGGCGGCGTCCTTGAACGTCATCCAGCCGTTGCCGGTCTGGGCGAGGGTGCGCATCATCCGGGCGTACAGGGCCCGGGCGGGCACCTGCCGGACATATCGCCCGGCGGACTCCAGTTCGCGGTAGCGGGCGTCGAACGCCTCGCCCCACAGGTCGGTCAGCTCGGGGACCTCCTTGGGGTCGAACAGCGACCACGTGCCATCCGCCTCGACCCGGCGCATGAACTCGTCGGGCACCCAGTTGGCCAGGTTGAGGTTGTGGGCGCGGCGCGACTCCTCGCCCGTGTTGTCGCGAAGCTCCAGGAACTCCTCGATGTCGGCGTGCCAGGTCTCCAGGTAGACGCAGGCCGCGCCCTTGCGCCTGCCGCCCTGGTTGACCGCCGCCACCGACGCGTCGAGCGTGCGCAGCCACGGCACGATGCCGTTGGACAGGCCGTTGGTGCCCCGGATGAGCGAGCCGCGCGAGCGCACCCGCGTCCAGGCGACGCCGATGCCGCCGGAGTACTTCGACAGCCGCGCCACCTGGCCGTACCGCTCGTAGATGCTCTCCAGCTCGTCGCGCGGCGAGTCGAGCAGGAAGCACGACGACAGCTGCGGCCGGCGGGCGCCCGAATTGAACAGCGTCGGCGAACTGGGCAGGTAGGCCAGGGCGGACATCAGGCCGTACAGCTCGGCCGCCTCCGCCACCGAGGCCGACAGGCCGCAGGCGACCCGCAGCAGGAAGTGCTGCGGGCGTTCCAGCACCCGCCGGGTGACCGGGTGACGCAGCAGGTAGCGGTCGTAGACCGTGCGCAGCCCGAAGTATTCGAAGCGGTCGTCGGCCGCCGGGTCGATCAGCGCGTCGAGCGACTCGGCCTCGTCGGCCACGAACGCGGCGACGACGTCGCCCAGCAGCCCGGCGGCGTGGGCGGCCGCGACCGACTCGGAGAACGTGCGCACCCCCTCGGCCGCCGCCTCCTCCGCGATCAGCCCGTTCAGCAGCCGGGCCGCCCGGCGGGAGTTCTCCGGGTCGGCGATGACCCCGGCCGCCGCCTCCTCGATGGCCTGCCACACGGCCGCCACGTCGCGCGCGCCGTCCGCCCGCGCCAGGCCGGGCGCCGGGTCGGTGATCGTCATCAGATGCCCCCTCCTCGTCGTTCCGTGTCCGGCCGGATCGGAGAAGGGGCATGCCGCGGCGCACGCGCACGGAACAGACGTGCCGTGACGGTGCGGCGAACCCTCCCGCGAGGCCCGGCGCGGGGCGCGCGCCCATGCGCGCGCCGTCACTGGCAGGTCTTCGGACTCGCGGGCGTCCGGCCGGGCTCACGCCCCACCGGTCCTACTGGCCGTCGCTTCCCGGGCGCACCCACGCCCAGTGCTCATACACAGCACAGTGCCATGTGACGGCGGTCGTTCCCGCTCACCGCTGCGGGGCAGTCCCGGATTCGCACCGGGTTCCCTCTTGCCTCACCTAGGTGAACCAGCAACGCGATGGATCCTACATCTTGTGGCCCTGCTCGCAACCGGCCCTACAAGTTGTGTTTTTCAGTGCAATCCGAGATCATTGAGCAGCAGAGCCGTACGGCGCGCCTCGACGGTCAGCCATTGCCGGAAGTCGTCGCCCTCGAGCCACATCGGCGTCCAGTCGTTACGCTCGCACAGGCTCCGCCATCCCGGAGTGCCGGCGACGGCCCGGCACAGATCGAGCAGGGCGTCCCGCCCGGGCGTGCCAGGCGGAGCGATCAGCCCGGTCCAGTCGGCGTACACGATCCGTACGCCCGACTCCGACAGCGTCGGCGCGTCCACTCCGGGCAGCCGCTCGGCGGAGGAGACGGCGAGGGGCCGCAGCCGTCCGGCGCGCACGTGGGGGGCGACCTCGCGCCTGCCGCCGAACCCGAGAGCGATCCGCCCGTCGAGGACCGCGGCGACGGCCTGCGCCCTGGTGTCGAACGCGACGTAGTGGAGCAGGCGCGGGTCGGCTCCCAGGCCCCGCGCGGTCAGGCCGAGCAGCAGGTGCTCCGGACCTCGGTCGGCGCCGCCGCCCACTGCGGGCCCGCCGGGGTCGCGCAGCAGAGCGGCGGCGAAATGCTCGAAGGTGCGGTAGCCCGAGTCGGGAGAGGCGACCAGCACCTCCCACTCCCCCGCCAGCCGAGCGAGCGGGACGGCCCTCGTGACCAGGAGCGGGTCACGGGTCAGCGCGCAGGCGGCGAGCAGCGCCGGGTCGGCGATCACCAGATCGGTCCGCGGCCCGCCCGGCCGGGCGAGCAACTGCCCGCCGTCACCGGTCTCCCGCCTGATCCGTACGGCCCGGGCCCAGCGGCGCCCCTCGATGAGCGCCTTGAACCCGGCGGCGACGCCGTCTCCGCATCCTCCGGGCGGCCCGGGGACCGCGAGAGAGAGCTCCCTCCGGTACGGCGGCGCCTGGACGCCGCACGCGCCCGCGAGGGCCAGGGCTCCCAGCGCGAGGACCGTACGGCGTCGCATGTCGGCACCCTCCTACTCGAAGAGCCCCTTACACGCACAGACTATGAGTAACTACACCATGTCACCACATAACGGACGTTACGGCTGCGGCGATCGGTAGGCGAGCCGCGGCGGTGGCCTGCGGGAGCACAAGGGCCCTGCCGCTTGCTGCCAGAGGACGTGGACATGCGGGAGGGCGGTAGCAGGAAGCTGCAATCACCGGGCAACATGCTGCCGCCGAATTGCCTGGTTCCGGGGCTGAAGGCACAGTTGATTGTGCGAGGACGAAACAGCCCACGGAGAAGCCCGCGCCTCGCGCTCACACCCCTACCCTGTCCGGATGGGCACCGACATCTACGGATTCATAGAGATGCGTCACCCGCACGCCGACGAGGACTGGTACGAGGGAGACGCGTGGAGCGTTTCCCTGCCTCTTTACCCGCTCTATGGCGTCAATGACTACGCGTCGCTCGGTTGCCTCTTCGGCATTCGCAACCGGCTTGACTGGGCCCCTGTCGCTGCCGGCCGTGGCCTGCCGACGGACGTTTCGGGACCCGTCCGTACCCACTATGAGAACTGCGCGCGGTTGGATGCCGCCATTCATGGCAGCACGTGGGTCTCATGGGCGGAGCTTCGTGATCTGGACATGACCGTCCGCCCTGCCGCCCGAGGAGTGCTCGATGTGCACTCGGAAGGCGGCTACTCGATCACGCGGTATCGGATCGACGACCGGTGGCCCGATGAGGTCGTCGAGCGGTACGGCATGCCGCCCTTGGGCATCTCGCCCGTTGGGGCCCCCGCGGGCCGCTGGGAGATCTCGGGACAGACCCTCGAGTACGGCCCGGTGACGCGACTGGACGTGCTGGGACCGGGCACCGGGTGGGAGCACGTCTTCGCGGTGATGCGGGCGCTGGCGCAGCGGTTCGGGCCCGAAGGCGTGCGTCTGGTCGTCTGGTTCGACTGAGGGCGTCGTCCCGCTTTCGGGCGGGTTCCGCTTGCTGTCAGGGGCGCGGGCACGCAGGACGCGATCGTCTCGCCGCCACTATTGGAATCGGCGGGATGCAGGCCGCGGCGGGCGGCACCACTTGGGAGGCCCCAAGAGTTCGTCAACCCGGCACCCGTACAAGACCGCGGCGCCCCTTCACCGGCTCGTCACGCCGCGCCGGACTCCGCCGGCCCTCCCCTTCCCCTCACTTGCCGAGCAGGGCGTCGCCTATGAGTTGGACGGCGTATCCGATCACCGCGCCAAGGAGCAACTGGGCCCACTGCGTCCGGTTGAGACGCGCCTGGAGAAGGTTCACCAGCTCCTCCAGCTCGGTCCGCTGCGGCGCCGACTCGGGCTACTGCTGCCGGGCGATCTGCCGTACGCGCCCGAACTGCTCACGGCTCCGGCGTGCGGCCCGCACCAGGGTGAACACGAGTACGGCGACGACGGGCAGCGCCATCACGAAGTAGGTCACATGCATACCCGTACATCGGCGCCGGGCCGCCCGGCATTGCGCCGAACCCCGGACCGTACTGCTCGCGCCGACGCGCGGCGCGAGCAGTACGGGAGGAAGGGGTTCTACTCGACCGTCACGCTCTTGGCGAGGTTGCGCGGGCGGTCGACGTCGCGGTCCAAAGCGACGGCGGCGTGGTAGGCGAACAGCTGCAGCGGGATCGTCAGCAGGATGGGGTCGAGCTCGACCTCGTTCTTGGGCACCACGATGCAGTCGTCGGCCGCCTCGGAGGTGCGGTGGCCGACCATGAGGATGCGCCCGTGCCGGGCCCGGATCTCGCCCAGCGTGGTGAGGTTCTTGTCCAGCAGCTCGTCGTCGGGGACGATCGCGACGGTCGGCAGCTCGGGGCTGATCAGCGCGAGCGGGCCGTGCTTGAGCTCGCTCGCCGGATACGCCTCGGCGTGGACGTAGGAGATCTCCTTGAGCTTCTGGGCGCCCTCGCGGGCCACCGGGTAGCCGCGCACCCGGCCGACGAACATCATGCCGGGCGCGTCGGCGTACTTCTTGGCCAGCTCCTTGATCCGATCCTCCAGCGTGAGGATCTCCTCGATCTGCTCGGGCAGCCGGCGCAGGCCCTCGCAGATCCTGCGGCCGTCGGCCGGCGACAGGTCGCGTACGCGGCCGAGATGCAGGGCGAGCAGCGCGAACGCCACGGCCGTCGAGGTGAACGCCTTGGTGGAGGCCACCGAGACCTCGGGACCGGCGTGCAGGTAGATGCCGCCGTCGGTCTCCCTGGCGATGGCGCTGCCGACGGTGTTGACGATGCCGAGCACCCGGCCGCCCTTGCGCTTGAGCTCCTGCACGGCGGCGAGGGTGTCGTACGTCTCGCCCGACTGGCTGATCGCGACGTACAGGGTGTCGGGCTCGACGACGGGGCTGCGGTAGCGGAACTCCGACGCCGGCTCGGCGTCGGCGGGGATGCGGGCCAGCTCCTCGATGAGCTGCGCGCCCATCTGGCCGGAGTAGTACGCGGACCCGCAGCCGATGATCTTCACGCGACGGAACGAGCGGGTCTCGCGGGCGTCCATGTTGAGGCCGCCGAGGTGGGCGATGTGGAACCGGTCGTCCATCCGGCCGCGCAACGTGCGGGCGACCGTTTCGGGCTGTTCGGAGATCTCCTTGAGCAGGTAGTGCTCGTAGCCGCCGTTGTCGTAGTGGCCGGCGTCCCAGTCGACCGTGAACGGCTCCTTGGCCGTCTCCCTCGCGTCGCTGGTGAACGTGGTGAACCCGTCGGCCTTGATGACCGCGAGCTCGCCGTCCTCCAGGTGGACGACCTGCCGGGTGTAGCGGATGAGCGCGGCGACGTCGGAGGCGGCGAACATCTCCTTCTCGCCGAGGCCGAGCACGATCGGGCTGCCGTTGCGGGCCACCACGATCTCCCCGGGGCGCTGCGCGTCGACGACGGCGATGCCGTACGTGCCGACCACGCTCTTCAGTGCCCGCAGGACGGCCTCCCGCAGCGAGTCGGTGTCCTTGACCATGCGCCCGATGAGGTGCGAGAGCACCTCGCTGTCGGTCTCGCTTTCGAACTTCACGCCCTCGCCTTCGAGGCGGCGGCGCAGCTCGTCGGCGTTCTCGATGATGCCGTTGTGCACGACGGCGATCCGCTGCTCCTGGTCGAGGTGCGGGTGCGCGTTCACGTCACTGGGCGCGCCGTGCGTGGCCCACCGGGTGTGCCCGATGCCGATCGTGCCCTTGAACTTCGCGGGTACCGCCGCCGCCAGGTCGGCGACCCTGCCCTTGACCTTGCGCGTCCTGAGGCTCTTGGCGTTCACGACGGCGAGGCCGGCCGAGTCGTAGCCGCGGTACTCCAGCCGCTGGAGACCTTCGAGCAGGATGGGCGCCGCATCCTTCGGCCCGACATAAGCGACGATTCCGCACATAACCGCTCCTATCCGTAAACGATCCGCCGGAGTTGGCGCAGGGTCAGCTCCGGTGCCGCGACACGCCTTCCCGCGAGCTCGGCGGAGATCCTGGGGAAGATCTGGTCGTTGGTCAGCCCCCTCGACTTGAGTTCGCCGTGGCGGCGCCGCACGTACTCTTCCGCGGGCTCGCCGAAGTACGCCAGAACGTCGGCCACCACGCGGGCCGCCTCACCCGGCCCCAGCGACGTGGTCCGGGTGAGGTGGCCGATCAGGTCCTCGAAGGGATGCCGTGCCGTGGACACAGAGCAGGACCCTAACGCAATGCAGATGCCGACTAACAAGTTTCCTGCCCGTTTTCGGGCAGGATCAAGCCGGAGACGCCCCCTGGCCCCCTCCCCGGTCTCCCGGTCGCCGGCGATTCGCCCGCCGCACGGACGCCCGGAGCGCCCCACGTCGCTCTCGCCGGGAGTGCTGCTCGCTTCGGGCGCGTGGGTGGCGGCCGCTATCGTCTGCGCATCAGCAGGCGGCCCTGGCGGAACCGCTCGCCCTCCAGAGGCTCACGGAGCATCCGTCCGATCTCGGTGAAACCCGCCTCGCGGGCCAGCCCGGCGAGGTCGTCGATCGGCCATCGGTACGCCGGCGCCGCCTTGTGGTCGAATTCCGACACCGGATCGCCCTCGGATTCGTAGAAGCCGAGCAGGAGGTGCCCGCCGGGGGCCAGGACGCGGCGGAACTCGGCGAAGTACGGCGGCAGTTCCCGCGGCGGGGTGTGGATTACCGAGTACCAGGACAGGATGCCGCCCAGCTCGCCGTCGCCGAGGTCCAGCGCGTCCATGGATCCGAGCTCGAAGCGCAGATCGGGATAGGCCTCGCGGGCGATCTCGATCATCTTGGGCGACAGGTCGACGCCGAAGACGTCCAGTCCCAGGTCTCGCAGGTGCGCCGTCACGGCGCCGGGGCCGCATCCCAGCTCGGCCACGGGCCCGGAGCCGGCGGCCCGTACGGACTCGGCGAACGCGGCGAGCAGCGCGCGGTCCAGCGGCAGGCGGTCGAGCACGTCCCGGAAGAGCTCGGCGTAGAGGACGGCGACGGCGTCGTACGCCTCAGCCGTCGCGGTGAGATAGGGAGGGGTTTCGGTCATGCCGGACGACTGTAGTGTCCCTCCCGCCGATCTTCGCCCCGTCGCGGCCTCATCCTGCGCACGGCCTCCGCCGCGGGTCAACGTCCCGCCCCACTTCGGTCACGCGGCGCGTCGGGCCACGGGATCGGCGGCAGTTGGCACCGGCACCCCCCGGGATCCGCTAGAGTAAGTGACGCGTCGCCGGGGAAAACCCCGAGCGATGGCTGCGGAAGTGGCTCAGTGGTAGAGCATCACCTTGCCAAGGTGAGGGTCGCGGGTTCGAATCCCGTCTTCCGCTCGGAGCCCGGACGGCATCCGGGCACGGACGATTAGCTCAGCGGGAGAGCGCTTCCCTGACACGGAAGAGGTCACTGGTTCAATCCCAGTATCGTCCACCATGATTCGAAGGCCGGATTCCCGATCGAGGAGGTCCGGCCTTCGGCATTTCCACTGCCGGCCCCAGGCGCCGAGTCGATCACACCGGAGGACGGCGCGTCCGTGAACGAGACGGTTCGCGCCCTGCTGACGGAGATCCTGGACGAGGGCCTGGACGACTGGGTCACCCTGGGTCACGTCGTTCATCGCTCAGCGGTTCTGTCCCGCGGGACAGCGGCCGAATCGAGAAGAGTGGCGCTGACCGCCATGCGAACGCTTCTCGCCCGAGGACTGGCCGTCGCCGGAAACATCGGCGACTCGGGATTCGAGGCCTGGGCCCTGGAGCCAGAAGACGCTTTCGCGCGGATCACCGGCGAATGCGAGAAACGCGGCTGGACGCTCGGACTGACGGATGTCTGGCTCGCCAACACCGATGAGGGCGACCGCGTGGCCCGCTCGACGAAGGCGGGGGGAGCGGTCATACCGCACCGTTTGATCCGCTGATGTCGCGCCCCGGTCACCGCGGAGCCCGACAACCATTCGGTATACCACCGGGCATGGCGTGATTCATCTCGATATTAGGCCCTGGCCCTCCACGTCGGCGCCGGCCGCTCATTGCGACCGGCGCCGCCGGAGAAATCGCGGCACGGCGCCCGCCTCACCGGCAAAGCGTTCCCGCCGCCACCGGCACGCCCCCGCCATGAGCACCGGTATCACGATCGGCGCGGCCGGTCCCCACCGGCCTCCAGCACCGAGATAATCTTCTACCAATTTCCCCCGTGCCCACACAATCTATTTCGTCCGAAATCATACTGGGCACGTCTAGATTTCCTCTTAATGACGGGCTTTGTCGCCATTTTCCGCACGCAGCGGATGCCATGAACGGCAGGCGGCCGGGCCGTGTCCGCGACCGGAGGAACTACCAGGACGGGACGACCAGAACCTGCGGCGCGGCCCGGTGCATCCGGGTACGCAGCCAGAGCAGCTGCAGGGCCGTCTCGGGGGCGCAATGGCGGGCGAGGCCGAGCAGATCGTCGTCCCTGAGCCCGCGGGCGGCCTGCGCGACCACGCTCCAGGACAGGTCGCACTCGGTGGCGAGGAGGTACAGCCCGTGCAGGTCCCGCAGAAGCGCGAGACCCCCGCCGCCGTCCCCGCCCCCGGGCGTCACGGGCGGGAGCCGCGCCGCCCCGGAGGCCGCGCCCTCGACGCTCCCCCTCTCCCGTTCCGGGGCCCCGCGAACCACCCGCCGCAGGTCGGCCGTATCCAGGCCCGCCGCGTCGAACCCCCCGCCGCCGAACCCCCCGCCGTTGAACCCCCCGGCATCGAAACCGGCGCCGTCGAAAGCCACGCTGTCGAACCCGCCGGCGTCGAATCCCGCGGTCTCCAGGCGCGGCGCCCCCGGGACCGGCGGTCTCACCCCGGGCGACCCAGGCTCGGCGGGACGTGGCTCCCCTGCTCTCGACCACGCGAGACGCGGATCGCGGGGGCTCGGCTCGCGGGGACCGGGCTCGCGGGGACCGGGCTCGCGGGGACCGGGCTCGCGGGGACCGGGCTCGCGGGGACCGGGCTCGCGGGGACCGGGCTCGCGGGGACCGGGCTCG